>SHZW01000016.1 GCA_009692155.1 Nitrospiraceae bacterium | reverse complement strand
TCTTGGCTCTGTCGAGCAGAACTTGGGTGGTTTCCGGATAGAGCGGGTCTGAGATGCAGCAGTTGTCCACGGGGCAGACCGCCGCGCACTGCGGTTCATCGAAGTGGCCGACGCACTCGGTGCAGCGATCATTCGTGATCACATAATCGCCCTGGCCTTCGCCGACGTGGTTGCCCTTGGCTTCCGCGTCGCTCCGGCTTTCGAAGATCGCCTCGTTGGGGCATTCCGGTACGCACGCGCCGCAGGAAATGCATTCGGTCGTAATTAAGAGCGACATGACTCATATCTCCTTACAAACGGTGTTGACAAGTGCATCAAACCGATATTCAATCGGTCCAAGGGCGCCATTCTAGACTGCGCTTCTTTTTTAAGTCAACAGCAGGATGGCGAGCAGAAGGCCTATGTGCTTGATTGATATGGGCCGTTGGGCCTAGGCAGCTGAGGCGAGGAATATTATGGATATCCTGACACCGTCGAAAACGCCGCCGACCCCGCGCCGGGGCGTGATCCTGCTCGTGCTGGCCGCAGTCTTGATCGGCGGGGTGCTGATGTTTTCAGGCGACAAGGATGCAATCATCATCGTCACGTTTCCGAGCGGGACGGCGATCAAAGCCGAAGTCGCTGACACGCCGGAGAAGCAGCTCTTCGGGCTGGCCTTCCGTGAGTCGTTGCCGCCGGACGGCGGGATGCTGTATATCTTCGAGACATCCGATCGCCACCGGGTCAGGACGAAGGGGTTCACCTTTCCGGTCGACGTGATCTGGGCGGACGAAAGCCGGCACGTGGTGCATCTGGTGGAACGCGCGATGCCCTGCGAAAAAGATCCGTGCCCGGCCTACGGCCCGCCGCCTGAAAATGCCCGATATGTGATTGAAACCGAGGCCGGCTTCATCAAGCGGGAACAACTTGCGACCGGCGTCGAGCTGAAATTCACACTGATATTATAGCGAGGATCATGAGCGGTTCATCCAAGACCATCAGCATGGACGGCTTCACGCGAGTCGCCGCCGTGGATGACATCCCGGCGGGGGGCGCCAAAGTTGTTGAGGTGAACGGGCGTGAACTCGCCGTCTTCAACGTGAGCGGTACGTATTACGCCATCTATAACATCTGCCCCCATCAGGGAGGCCCCCTGGGCGAGGGGACGCTGAAGGGGCATGTCGTCTCCTGCCCCTGGCACGATCTCGCCTTTGACGTCCGGACGGGGCTGGCATCCGACGGCGGAGGCAATTGCGTGGGCAGCTACGAAGTGAAGGTCAAGGAGAGCGAGGTCTTCGTCGGGCCTCGCCGCAAGGTTCAGGATTAATTTCTGGAATAGCTACGATGGCGGCACAGGACGGCACAACGGGCGAGGTCAAGCACCTGTCGGTTCGAGCGGGACAGCCGTTTCCGATTCATCTCTGGGAGGATCGGACGCGGGGAGAGCAGTGGGTGCCGTCCTACGACACCGCCTTGCTCGCGTTGGTGGGCGATGACTACCTGCGGGTTGCCGGCAACAATGCCGTGGACAACGGGACGCGGACGTTCGAGTTTCGCGCGCTCGAGCCGGGTGAGTATCGAATCCTGTTCGAAAAACGCATGGGCTGGAAATTCACCGCCGAAGATCGCCGGGTGTTTCTGATCAATGCGGCGGATGGAACTGCCCGCCCCTGAAAGAGGTTCATGCCGGATATTGGATTTGTGAACGGCCGCTTCATGCCGCTCGAAGAGGCCACGGTTTCTGTGGAAGACCGGGGTTTCCAGTTCGGCGACGGCATCTACGAAGTCATCCGCACCTACCATGGGAAACCCTTCCAACTCGACGCGCATCTGGCCCGCTTCGAACGAAGCGCCAAGGCAATTGAACTGTCGTTGCCCTGGAGCGTTCACCAATGGGCAACGCACGTGCGGGACGGCATCACACGAAGCGGCTATGCGGAGAGCAAGGTCTATCTTCAGCTGACCCGTGGCGCAGCCCCTCGCGACCATGTATTTCCTGCGTCCGCCAAGCCGACCGCCGTCATGACTGTGCGCGAGATGAAACCGATGGATTCCGCGATCCAGACATCCGGTGTCGCTGTGATGACGATGGACGACTGGCGTTGGGGCCGGTGCGACATCAAGAGCGTGAATCTGCTGGCTAATGTGATGGCCCGTCAGAAGGCCAAGCAGGCCGGGGCGTTCGAAGCCCTGTTCATCCGAAACGGGCAGGTGACCGAAGGCGCAGTCAGCAACGTGATGATGGTCAAAGCCGGCCGCGTGCTCACGGCACCGGAGGGCGAGAGGATTCTTTCCGGTGTGACGCGCACGATCGTGCTGGAATTGGCACATAAGGAAGGCCTGCCGGTGGAGGAACGGTTCGTGAGCTCGGACGAGTTCCTTCGCGCTGACGAAATCTTTCTCACCGGCACGACCGTCGAAGTCCTGCCGGTCATTCGTGTGGACGGGAAGGCAATCGGACCAGGCGGCTCCGGCAAACCAGGCCCCGTGACGAAGCGGTTGCAAGCCGCCTTCCAACGCCTCGTCGGATAAGCACAAAAGTGTTGGAAGAAAGAAAGTCAGCAGGGTGTCGAGGCGCTCGCGTCCTCGCCTCTCAAAGCGACCCTTCCGGGCCTTAGCGGGCGGAACCCTTCTGGAATTCCCGCGGCCGCGGTCGGTGACCGCGGTGCCTTGGTCAGTTCCAGCTTTCCTGCCCGCTAAAGCCTCGGTGGGTGCCCCGCTTCTCCGGCAAAGTCCGCTCGCCCTCGCCACCTTATTTTCAAGCGGCCTGTCGCTTTTCTATTTTTATTTAGCGGGAACCGTTTACTCTTTCGCGCGGCGGCTTGGTCTCCCTTCAACTGCGCGCGTCCAACGAGGGCCTTCTGAGGCCGCGTGTTGCGCGAGCATGAAGGGAGACCAAGCCGCCAGCTCGTTCCTTCCCTTTTCTCCTCTTGCCTTCGTTTACCCAACATGGTAGGTTGTGCCTCGTGAAAGTGGGCCTCAGGCCCACTTTTTGTTTGAGTCGGGTGCACACATGGACTGGAACACGCAAGGGCCGGCCGGAGCGGCCAGAAGGCGCGAGGCCCAGTCCATTGCGGAACGCGTCCAAACCATCGCAGCGCCGATCGCCCGCGCGCTCGGTGTGGATGTCGTGGATGTCGAGTGCGTCGGACAGGGCCAGCGGACGCTGGTGCGGGTCTTCCTCGACAAGCCGGGCGGTGTGAGCCTGGAAGATTGCGGGCAGGTGCATGTCTCGCTGAGCCATGCGCTGGACGTCGAGGACCCGATCCCGCACGCCTACACGCTCGAAGTTTCGTCACCGGGGCTCGACCGGCCGTTCAAGCGTCGCGAGCAGTATCACCGCGCGCTCGGCACCGTGGTCAACCTCAAGCTCCGGACCCCGATCAACGGGCAGTGGCGGGTGGCCGGCATGCTGCGCGAGGTGCGCGACGACGGCGTGACGCTGTCGGTGGAGGAGAAACGGTCCGAGCAGATTCTGCAGATTGCGTGGGAGAGTATCGCGGAAGGGCGGCCCGAGGTAAGGTTTTAAGAAAATGACAGTGACGACAGAGCCTGGCAAGCGAGGAATGAGACTATGAACGGCAAAGAACTGATTGCAGTGCTTGATCGATTGAACCGGGAGAAGGGCATCGACAAGGCCTGGATCATCGGCACCGAATCTTTCAACCAGGATGGTGTTCGGGCTTGTGCGAATGAGCGAGGGACAGAATCATGAACGGTAAAGAGCTGATTGCAGTGATCGACCAACTGGGCCGCGAGAAAGGCATCGACAAGACCCGCATCATCGGTGCAGTGGAGTTGGCGCTCCTGGCGGCGGCGAAGAAACGCTTCGGGCAGGGGGAAAACGTCAAAGTCGAGATCGACGCCAAGACGGGCGATGTGTCGGTGATCTCGCTGAAGACCATCGTCGAGACGGTCGCGAACCCCAAGGCCGAAATCTCGATCCTGGAAGCCCGCAAGGTGGACGACGGCGCGGAAGTGGGCGACGAGATCGGTTCCCTGATCGAAATGGACGATCTCGGGCGGATCGCCGCGCAGACTGCCAAGCAGGTGATCTGCCAGAAAGTCCGCGAAGCCGAATGGGAAGCGGTGCAGAAGGAGTACTCGACCCGCCAGGGCGACCTGATCAACGGCATCATCATCGGCCAGGAACGGCGCAACTACATCGTGGATCTCGGCAAAACCGAAGCCATCCTGCCGATCCAGGAGCAGATTCTACGCGAGACCTACCGCCGCGGCGATCGCGTCAAGGCCTATCTGCTTGAAGTGCGCAAGACGCCGAAGGACGTCCAGGTGATTCTCTCCCGGTCGCACCCGCAGTTCGTCAGCAAGCTGTTCGAACTTGAAGTGCCCGAAGTCGGCGAGAAGATCGTGTCGATCAAAGGCGTGGTCCGTGAGCCGGGTGACCGGACGAAGATCGCCGTCTCCTCGCGCGATAAGGCGGTGGATCCGGTGGGTGCCTGTGTCGGCATCAAGGGCTCGCGCGTGCAGGCGGTGGTGCGGGAACTGCGCGGCGAAAAGATCGACATCATTGCCTGGACCAACGACCCGCGCGTCTTCATCGCAGAGGCGCTGAATCCGGCCAGCATTGAGAAGGTGGGTATTGACGAAGAGAAAAAGTCGGCACTCGTGGTCGTAGCCGATTCACAGTTGTCGCTGGCCATCGGCAAGAACGGGCAAAACGTCCGGTTGGCCGCCCGGCTCACCGGCTGGAAGATCGACATCATCAGCGCAACGGAGTACGAGAAAGAAAAAGTCGAGCGGGACAAGGAAATCAAGGCGGCGATGGCCGAGGAAGCCGACGCGCAGCGGGAAGAAGAAGCGGCGCGTGCGCAGCGACAGGCGGAAGCGCAGGCCGAGCAGGCTGCCACGGAGTCGAAAGCCTAGGGAGTATCGGAAGACGCATGTCAGGCGAACGGGTTCACGATCTGGCCAAAAAGCTGGGGATGGAGAGCAAGGAATTGCTCGCCGAACTCAAACGGCTCGGCATTGCCGCCAAGTCGCATAGCAGCACGCTGGACGACGATGCCGTCCGGACCGTGCTCGCCAAGCTCGACAAGGGCACGCCAGCCTCGAAGACCCCCGCCAAGGCGGAAGCCGGCAAGGCGTTGGTCAGGAAAGACACGACAACCAGGAAAGAAACCGCGGCCAAATCCACTCCTGCCGAAGAATCTCCCAAAGCCGACAAGAAACGGCTGCTGTTTAAGAAGAAAAAAGAGGACGAAGCGACGTACGAGAGCGCGGCGGCGCTTTTGCCGATGACGCCGATTCATCCCGCAGGTCCGATGCATGACAGCGCCGCTGTTGCCGCGCCGGCAGCCGAATCTGCGCATGCGCCGCTGTCTCTCTCCGGACATCCCCCGGCAGTCAGTACGGCAACTCCCGTACACGAACCGGCTTCGGGCGTGGGTGGGCCGCCGGTTGTCGCGACGACCGCCACGGCAACCGCTGCTCCTGGGCTGGCCCCAAGTACGATGGGTGCGCCGGGCGCGCGCAAAAAGATTGATTTTGGCCAGCCGGCCGGCGAGGCGGGACTGAAAGACAAACTACTCAAGAAGACGAAGAAAACCGGCCGCGTCAAAGATGAGGACGATCTGCGCTTCCGCGAAGATGCCGCCCGCTGGCAAGATCTAAGAGCGATTCCCGTCCACCGCCGCGAGGATCGCTCCCGCCATCAACAGGCATCGACCGTCACGGAAATCACCAAGCCCCGCCAGAAAGCCATCAAGCTGACAGCCGGCCTCACTGTGAAGGAATTTTCCGAACTGGTCGGGCAACGGCCGGCCGACGTGATGCGCAAGCTCATGGATACCGGCCAGATGCTGACGCTGAATCAACCATTGAATCTGGACGCTGCGCAATTGATCGCCGAGAGTTTCGGCGTCAAGACCGAGGTCGTCGTCGAGAGGCAGGGCGACGCGCTGTTCGACGAGCCCGCCGACGCTGAAGAGGGCGGGGCGATGCAGCCGCGTCCGCCGGTCGTGACGATCATGGGTCACGTGGACCACGGCAAGACCTCGCTCCTGGATGCCATCCGGCAGACGAAAGTGGCCGAAGGCGAAGCGGGCGGGATCACGCAGCATATCGGTGCCTATACGGTGGCGGTGCACGGCAAGCAGGTGACCTTTCTGGATACGCCCGGCCACGAAGCGTTCACGTCCATGCGGTCCCGCGGGGCCAAAATCACCGATCTCGTGGTGCTCGTCGTGGCGGCGGACGACGGCGTGATGCCGCAAACGGTCGAGGCGATCCACCATGCCACTGCGGCCGGCGTGCCGATCATCGTGGCCATCAACAAGATCGACAAGCCCGGCGCCAACTCGGACCGCGTGAAAAACGCGCTGGCCGAGCATCAGTTGATTCCGGAGGCATGGGGAGGGCAGACGATCTTTGTGGAAGTGTCAGCCAAGCAGAAGACCGGGATCGAGACCCTGCTCGAGATGATTCTCCTCCAGGCGGACGTGTTGGAGTTCAAGGCTGACCCGACGCGCCTGGCCAAGGGCACCGTGATCGAAGCCAGGCTGGACCGCGGCCGCGGTCCGGTGGCGACCATCCTGGTGCAGGGCGGGACACTGCGGATCGGCGATGCCTTCGTCGTCGGCACGTTCAGCGGGCGCGTGCGCGCGCTGAACAACGATCGCGGCGAGAAGGTGAAAGAAGCGGGCCCCTCGGTTCCTGTCGAGGTGATCGGCTTGCCGGGCGTGCCGGGAGCGGGTGATGTGTTCGTCGTGGTCAAGGATGAGCGCGTCGCGCGCGAAATCGCCGACACGCGCGCGCAAAAACAGCGCGCGGCCGACATCAACGCCGGCCCTGGGAAAGTCACGCTCGACGATCTCTTCGCGCGGATCAAGGAAGGCGCTGTCAAGGAACTGGCCGTGGTGATCAAGGCCGACGTGCAGGGCTCGGCGGAGGCGCTGGGCAGTGCGGTCGAAAAACTCTCGACCGACGCGGTCAAGTTGCGCGTGATTCACTCGGGGGTCGGCGCGATCACCGAAACGGACATCATGCTGGCCACGGCCTCGCGCGCCATCGTCATCGGATTCAACATCAGGCCGGAGCCGAAAGCTGCCGCGCTCGCGGAGAAGGACGGCATCGACGTCCGGCTCTATACCATTATTTACAAGGCGATCGAGGATATTCGGGCGGCGATGGAAGGGCTGCTGGAGCCGACGCTGAAGGAGCGCGTGCTGGGCCGCCTGGAAGTCCGCCAGGTGTTCACGATCCCGAAAGCCGGCGTCATCGCCGGTTGCTATGTCACGGACGGAACCATTCAACGCTCCGGCGCCAACGTGCGGGTGCTGCGTGACAATGTGTCGGTCTATCAAGGCAAGATGGGCTCGTTGCGCCGCTTCAAGGACGATGTGAAGGAAGTGCAGCAAGGCTACGAGTGCGGCATGAGCGTCGAGAATTTCAACGACATCAAAGTCGGCGATGTGCTGGAAGTGTTTGCCGTGGATAAAATCGCCACGAAACTGTAGCGCTCGGCGAGAACGATTTGACCGTTCCGAAGAGCGGTTTTGCAGGATGGGCAAAAAGGCCGTTCAGCGCGGCCGCAGCGAGTGAGGGAGCGAAGCGTACTTTTTAGTGTACGTTGAGCGACCGAACGATGCGAGAACAAAGCTGGCGGCCTTTTTCAGCATCCTGCTAGGCGTGCGATGATCGTCGGGGTCTGCACCGTCGAGCTGTTCATCCCGGACGGGCATTCGCTGAAATCAAAGCGGCAGGTGTTGAGCAGCTTAAAAGACAGGCTTCGGGATAAGTTCAATGTCTCGGTAGCCGAGGTGGACGAGCAGGATCTTTGGCAGAAAGCGGTGCTGGGCATCGCCTGTGTCGCCAACGAGACGGCCTACGTCAACCAGGTGCTGGATCAGGTGCTGAATCAGGTCCGGTCGGTTCCGATGGTCGAGATTGTGCAGTCGCGCATTGAACTGCTGTGAGGCGGCAGCCATGGCCAAGACAGCATATACGCGTGCGACGAGGGTGGCGGATCAGATTCGCATGGAAGTGGCGGACATCATCATGCGCAAGACCAAGGACCCCCGCGTGGCGTCCGTGACGGTCACGGACGTGGTGATCACGAACGATCTGCGGCTGGCACGCGTCTTCGTGACGACCCTGCTCGACGCCGAACATGAGTGCCTGGCCCTGGCGGGATTGGACAAGGCCAAGGGGTTCATCCGGTCCGAACTGGGACACCGGCTGAACCTGCGCTATACGCCAGAGATCGTCTTTCAGAAGGACGTCAGCGGCCCGCGCGGTGACCGGCTCCTGTCCATCCTCGACCATCTCGACGAGGAACGGCAGAAGGAATCGAATCCTGACGAATCCACGACGCAGGCGAAGGCCGGAGAAGACCAGTGAAAGAATTGATATGACGACGGCAGCGGAGACAGCAGTGGCGCATGGAATCGCCATCGGCGACGGCATTGTGAACGTCAACAAGCCGGCCGGCTGGACCTCGCACGATGTGGTCGCCAAAGTGCGCGGACTCTTGAAGGGACCGAAGGTCGGCCACGCGGGGACGCTCGATCCTGCGGCGACCGGTGTGCTGCCGATTCTGGTGGGACGCGGCACGCGCATTGCCGAATACCTCTTGGAATGGGACAAGGAATACCGCGCGGTCCTGCGCCTGGGCCAGACCACGGATACACAGGATGCGACCGGCACCGTGCTGGCGACGCGTTCGCTTGACGGGCTCGCGGAGGAGAAGATCAGGGCCGCGATCGTGCCGTTTCGGGGGCGGATTACTCAGATGCCGCCGATGTATTCCGCGGTGAAAGTGGCCGGCACGCCGCTCTACAAGTCGGCGCGGGCAGGCAAAACAGTCGAGCGGGACTCGCGCACGGTGGAGATTCATGAGCTGGACGTGCTTGGGATTACCGGCCCGGACGTCACACTTCGAGTCCGCTGCTCCAAGGGCACCTACGTGCGGACGCTCTGCGCCGATATCGGCGAGGTTTTGGGCGTCGGCGGGCATTTGCTGTCGTTGCAGCGGACGCGTGTCGGACCGCTGACCGTCGAGCGGGCGCTCACGCTGGATGAAGTCGGCGCGCGCGTGCTCACCGGGCGGCTGGCAGATGACGTGCTGTTGCTGGACGCCGCACTTGAAATGATGCCCGCCGTCATCGTGGACGGGCAAACAGCCGAGCGCGTGCGACATGGTGCGGCTGTCCCGGCCGGTGCCGGACGGTGGGCATCGGCCCATCACGGAGCGCCGGCGATGGTGCGGGTGAAGGATGCCTCCGGGCGCCTGCTGGCCGTGGGAAACATGTCGGCCGGGCCGGCGGGGAGCGACATGGTGCCGGGCATCGCAATCGACAAAGTTCTGGTCGATGTGGATACAGTCAGTCGGTAAGAGGAAACAGTTCAAGGAAGGAGAAGAGGGATGGCGTTAACAAAGGAAGCAAAGACGGGCGTGATCCGGCAATACCGCCGGCATGACAGCGACAGCGGGTCGCCGGAAGTGCAGATCGCGGTGTTGACCAACCGGATCATCTATTTGACGGAGCACTTCAAGCTGCATAAGAAGGATCACCACTCGCGGCGCGGGCTGCTGGAACTGGTCGGGCGCCGTCGCCGGCTGCTGAATTACCTGCAGCGGATCGATGTGAGCCGGTATAAGGCCGTTCTGGAGCGGTTGGGCATCAGGAAGTAGTTCACCACCCACGCGCTGGCGTGCAACGCCGGCGCGATCATCGGGCTGCTTCCACAGGTGAACACGGACATAGGCTCGCGCGCGAGTCTATATCTGTGGGCATCTGTGGAGTAGAAAGCAAGAGGAGACAGAGGTCATGGCACATGTGGTTGAGATTGAGATAGCCGGGAAAATACTCCGGCTCGAAACCGGTCGTCTGGCACGGCAGGCCGACGGCGCGGTGCTGGCGTCCTACGGGGATACGGTTGTCCTGGCGACGGCCGTCGCGTCCCAGACGGCGAAGCCGGGTGTGGATTTCCTGCCGCTCACCTGCGATTACCAGGAGAAGGCCTATGCCGCCGGCAAGATTCCGGGCGGCTATTTCAAGCGAGAAGGGCGGCCGTCGGAGAAGGAAGTGCTCACCAGCCGGCTGATCGACCGGCCGATCCGGCCGCTGTTTTCCGAGAACTATCATTTCGAAACACAGGTCATCGCGGCGGTGTTGTCCGCCGATCAGACCGGGACGTCGGATGTCATCGGTATCACGGCGGCGTCGGCCGCCCTGTCCGTGTCGAACATTCCCTTTCTGGGGCCGGTGGCCGGGGTCAAAGTCGGCCGCGTGGACGGCCAATTCGTGATCAATCCCGATCTGGCGACGCTGGAAAAGAGCGATCTGAATCTCGTCGTGGCCGGCACGGCTGACGCCGTGATGATGGTCGAGGGCGGGGCCAACGAGCAGTCCGAGGCGGTGATGCTCGGGGCGATCGAAGCGGCCCATGCCGAGATCAAGCGGATCGTGGCCAAGATTCTGGAGCTGCAGGCCAAGGTCGGCAAGACAAAGCGGACCGTTCCCGAAGAGCATATCGACGAGGGACTGAAGAAACAGGTGCGCGACCTCGTGGCCAAGCCGATCCGTGAGGCGATCTTCATTCCGAACAAGTCGGCCCGCCAGGAGAAACTGGATGAGATCAGGAAAGGGGCGGTGGAGAAGCTGAAATCCGACGATCCGAACCGCGAGCGGCACGTCAAGCTGATCTTCCACTCGCTGGAGTACACCGAAGTCCGCAACATGATCCTGGAAAATGGCTCACGCGCGGACGGCCGCGGGCCGGCCGACATCCGCCCGATCACCTGCGAAGTCGGCGTGTTGCCGCGGACGCACGGGTCGGCGCTGTTCACGCGCGGCGAGACCCAGAGCCTGGCCGTGGTGACGCTGGGGACCTCGGACGACGAGCAGCGCATCGACGCGCTGGAAGGCGAGTACTACCGGACGTTCATGCTCCATTATAATTTCCCGCCGTTCAGCGTCGGTGAGGCGCGGCCCCTGCGCTCGCCGGGCCGCCGCGAGGTGGGACACGGAGCGCTGGCCGAGCGCGCGCTCAAGCCGGTGATTCCGGACAAGGAAAAGTTTCCCTACACGCTGCGGCTGGTCTCGGACATTCTCGAGTCCAACGGCTCGTCCTCGATGGCGACGGTCTGCGGCGGATCGCTGGCCATGATGGACGCGGGCGTGCCGATCAGGGAGTCGGTGGCGGGGATTGCGATGGGCCTGATCAAGGAAGGGAATCGCGTGTCGATCCTCTCCGATATTCTGGGCCTGGAAGATCACCTGGGCGACATGGATTTCAAGGTGACCGGCACCAAGAACGGCGTCACGGCGCTGCAGATGGACATCAAGATCGCCGGCATCACGGCGGCGCTGATGAAGGACGCGCTGGAGCAGGCGCGCAAGGGTCGCCTGCACATCCTCGAGGCGATGGCGAAGGCGCTGACGGTGCCGCGCACGCAGCTCTCGCCCTATGCGCCGCGCATCTTCACGCTGAAAATCAAGCAGGACAAGATCCGCGAGATCATCGGCCCGGGCGGCAAGACGATCCGCGGGATCATTGCCGACTGCGGCGTGAAGATCAACGTGGAGGACACCGGGATCGTCTCGGTCGCCGCGGTGGATGAAGCGTCGGCCCAAAAGGCGATCGACCGGATCAACAGCATCATCGAAGAAGTCGAAATCGGCAAGATCTATACGGGCACGGTCCGCAAGATCATGGACTTCGGCGCTTTCGTCGAGATCCTGCCGGGGACGGACGGCCTGGTGCATATCTCCCAGCTCGCCCATCACCGGGTCCAGTCCGTGGCCGACGAGGTGCAGGAAGGCCAGCAGATCATGGTGAAGGTGATGGAAGTCGACCGGCAGGGCAAGATCCGCCTCAGCCGCAAGGAGGCCATGGCGCCTCCTCAGGTCGGTGCCGCAAAGGAATCGTCCGGCGGCTGATGTATCGCAAGGTCGTGCTCGACAACGGCGTCCGACTCGTTACGGAGCGGATGCCGTCGCTCAAGTCAGTCACGATCGGCATCTGGGTCAACGTCGGGTCGCGCGATGAAGAGCAGGGAGAAGAAGGCTTCTCCCACTTCATCGAGCACATGTTTTTCAAAGGGACCACGACCCGGTCCGCCGTTCAGATTTCCCGCGAGATCGACGCGCTCGGCGGCGAGATGAACGCCTTCACGACCCGCGAAACGACGACCTTCTACATCAAGGTGCTGGACGAGCAGCTGAAGCCCGGGCTGGCGCTCCTCGCCGATCTGTTTCACCACTCCCGTTTTCCGTCCCAGGAAATCGAAAAGGAAAAGCAGGTCGTCCTGGAAGAGATGCGCATGGTCCAGGACGATCCGGAAGAATTCGTTCAAGACCTCCATACGCAGCAGATGTTCGGCGCGCATCCTCTGGGCCGGCCGATTTTGGGAACGGTCGCGACCGTCAAGAATCTGGGACGTCGCGACATCCTCGGCTACATTCAACGATACTATCATCCGCACGAAACGGTCGTGGCCGTCGCCGGCAACTTCGATCAAAAACAACTGACAGCCCTGCTCGACACCCACTTCGGCCGGTTCGAACGGCCGGCTGCCACAAAACGAAACCGGTGGCCGGCCGAAATCCACGGCGGGCTGCGGGTGCACGAGAAAAAATTAGAGCAGGCGCACCTGTGCCTGGGGCTGAAGGGCATCTCCGTCGAGCACAAGGACCGGTACGTGGCCGCGCTGCTCAATGCCGTCCTGGGCGGCAACGTCAGCTCGCGCCTGTTCCAGGAAATCCGAGAAAAACGCGGGCTCGCCTATTCCATCTACTCCTGCCTTTCCGCCTACAGCGACGGCGGCATGTGGTCCGTCTACGCCGGGACCCGTCCGGCGGAGGCGCCCAAAGTCGTCGAGCTGGTCTCGCGCGAGATCAAGCGGCTCTGCGCCAAGGGGGTTTCGCGGGACGAGTTGGCACGGGCCAAGAATCAGATGAAGGGCAGCGTGATGCTGGGGCTGGAGAGCACGTCCAGCCGGATGGGCAAGCTGGCCAAGGACGAGCTGCACCACGGGCGGCGGGTGTCATTGGATGAACTGATGGCCGGCATCGACCGCGTGAACGAAGCGCAACTGATCGGGTTGAGCCGCGAACTCTTTGACAAGCGCCGCCTGTCTGTCGCGGCGCTCGGGCCTGTGTCACGCCGATCCCTGGCCTCCGTACTCAATTAGACCGGAGAGTCCAGCCTTCTCATGCGCGGTTTTGGCAGTTCCCCGGACCGGCCTTGAGGGCAGTCCAGCATCAATTTAGAACCCACAAAATAACCACGTATTTTCAATGTCTTGCAGGTGTCTGAAGCGCCAAATATTTTCTTGACAAGGTTTGGGGGATTCGGTACGATTGCTCCCTGTTTCGGTCTTTTGACGCGC
Organism: Nitrospiraceae bacterium; assembly: GCA_009692155.1. Taxonomy (GTDB): domain Bacteria; phylum Nitrospirota; class Nitrospiria; order Nitrospirales; family Nitrospiraceae; genus 2-02-FULL-62-14. The sequence continues at coordinate 39,987 of SHZW01000016.1, read as the reverse complement.
TTATAAGTAAGATTGTGATCGGTTGTTTTTTTATATGTAAGGAGGGACGAGTGATGAAGAGAGGCGTCGTTATAGCGGCTGTTTCCTTCTTCTTTGTGACGGGTCTCATGCTGGCCGGCTTTGCCGTGGCGGCGGATGCCCCCGGTGGACTGAGCGGGCCTTCCGATATCGCAGTAGGCGCGAAGGGTGCTTTCAAGGCAGAAGCGGCCAAGACGCTCAAGGGCCGCGTCTGGGCCCAGTGGGCGGATAATCCCGAGAAGGAACTCCTGTTCGGGATTCAGTATTGGAACACGGGCGATCCGGCATCGGGCACTCCGAGCGGGCGGTCTTCCTCCGATCTCGACGTGCGTCCTCCGGATCCATTGTTTGTCTGCTGCGCCTGGGGCTTCACCGGCGGGACCGACAAGAACAATCCCTATGCCGGCTGGTACCATGCCGCCACGACCGTGCGCCTATCCGTGAAGGACAAGGGCCTGATGGACAAGATCATCAAGGCGTCGCAGGAGCTCGTAGCCATGGAAGTGACGCTGGACGGCCGGACGATCACCGGCTTCAAGTTGTTGAAGAAGGACTAAGACGAAGTTCATTGAACGTTTTTTGATGACCATCATCTCGGTTCTTTAAGGAGGGAGCATCATGAGAGTTCATAAGACAGGCTGGACGTTCCTCGCTGCCATGGCCCTGGTGGTCGGTGTGACCTCCACCGCCCTGGCCATCGAAGCGTTCCAGGAGCGGTTCGAGTGGGGCGACATGAGCAAGCCGACCACGCTGCAGGGGCGGGTGATAATCATCGATCCCTATGATGAAGCGGTGTGGATCAACATCGCCGTGTTCGGCGGCAATGCCGAGAGCGGTTATTTCTGGCAGAAGATTCATCCGGGTAAGAACCTCAAATTCTACGCGGACAAGGGCGCCTGGGACGAACTGAAGAAACTGGCCCGTCCCCATGCAGGACCGGCGGCGGCCAAGGAAGTGCCTCCGTCCTCGCAGACGGCGCTGATCGAGTTTGTCGCGCAGGAGACGGAGCAGAATCACCGGGTCATCACCTCGGTGAAGAAGCTGCCGGAAATTGCCGGCGAGCCGGCGAAGCCGCGCAGTATCCGTACCTTGAAAGAAGCGGCCTGCCAGGGCAAGGATGAATTCGAAGCCGGGTGCTACAAGGCCAAGCAGATGCTCAATACCACTCCGAAGGGTGCCGGCACGGTGCCTATGCACTACGATGTGCTTCTCCCAGGCGGGAAGCCGGTGGGTGGATTGATCCCGTGGTCTGCCGAGTATAATTTGCCTGGCAGTGGTGGCGGCGGGCACTAAGAGTTAACGAGTCTGTTCTAGAAAGGGCGGCGCTCCGAAAGGGGCGCCGCCCTTTTGCTTTTGTGAACAGAGGCAGGCACCCGCCTTCGCAAAACTGCGGCGGGGGCCAGTCCCTGTTTTATTTTTTGTCTTTCTCGTCCAGGCGGCGCTGCATGTCAGCCAGCCGGTTCAAGGCTTCGAGCGGCGTCATCGAGAAGAGATCGATCTGGCGGACCTCTTCGATGATCGGGTGAGGCAGCGGCAGGGTGGAATTGAGAGAACCAGTGCTGAGCCCTGAGACCTGAGTGCTGAGAGAGTCAGCCTGCGCGCGCTCCGATGATTGCTCCAGTTGTGCCAGCACCTCCCGCGCGCGGCTGAGCACGGGCGCGGGCAGGCCGGCCAGTCTGGCCACGTGGATGCCGTAGCTCCGGTTGGCGCCGCCTTCCACAATCTTTCGCAGAAACAGCACGTCTTCATTTTGTTCCTTTACCGCCACCGTGTAGTTCTTCACGCCGTCATGCGTTCTGGTCAGTTCCGTCATTTCGTGATAGTGCGTGGCAAACATCGTCCGCGCGCCGATATGGCCGCGGTCCTGGATGTATTCCGAGACGGCCCAGGCGATGCTCAGCCCGTCGTAGGTGCTGGTGCCGCGCCCGATCTCGTCCAATAAAATGAGGCTGCGCGCGGTCGCGCTGTTGAGAATCTGCGCTGTCTCGGTCATCTCCACCATGAACGTGCTCTGGCCCGTAGCCAGATTGTCGGAGGCGCCGACACGGGTGAAGATCCGGTCCGCAAGCCCAATGCGGGCGGAACGGGCCGGCACGAAGCCGCCCATCTGGGCCATCAACACGATCAATGCGACTTGTCGTAAATAGGTGCTCTTACCGGCCATGTTGGGGCCGGTGAGGATCAGGAGCCGGTTGGCATCCAGGTCGAGCCGTGTGTCGTTGGGGACGAAGCCCTGCGGAAGATCCAGCCGCTCCACGACGGGATGGCGGCCATCAAAGATTTCAATTGCTCCGCCTTCGTCCACTTCCGGTCGTACGTAGCCGTTGAGCGCGGCCGTTTCTGCGAGCGATGCGAATACGTCGAGTGCGGCGATAGCGGCTCCCATCGCCTGGATGCGGGCGGTCTCCCGCGCAAGCTGCGCCCGGATGCGCTCGAAGAGCTCCTGCTCAAGGGCCTTTTGTTTCAGGTCGGCGCCGGTGACCTTGTCTTCCAGTTCTTTCAGCTCCGGCGTGATGAACCGCTCGGCATTGGCCAACGTCTGCTTGCGGCTGTAGTCGGCGGGGACTTTAGCCAGGTTGGTTTTCGTGATCTCGATGTAGTAGCCGAACACCTGGTTGAACCGGATCTTCAGGGGCTCGATGCCGGTCCGCTCCCGTTCCCGTGCCTCCAACTGCGCGATCCAGTGTTTGCCGTCCCGTCCGATCGTCCGCAATTCATCGAGAGCGGCGTCGCAACCTTCGCGGATGATGCCGCCGTCCCTGATTGACCCTGGCGCGTCCGACAGAATCGTCTTCTCGATCAGCTCATGGACGTCGGCCAGGTTGTCCCAGTTTGCGGCCATCTCGCGCAGCACCGGGGCACGGCAGGAGGCCACCCGTGCGTGCAGTTCGGGCAGGACCGCCACCGATTGCTTGAGCGCCAGCACATCGCGCGGCGACGCCGCTCCAAGCGAGATGCGGCTGCTCAATCGCAGGATGTCCTGCACGGACCGCAGCGCGGTTCGAATCACGACGCGGGTTTCGAGGGTCTGCAGCAACTCCCCGACGGCGTCGAGCCGCGCCCGGATCGGGTCGATTCGAAGCAGGGGACGGAGGATCCATTCCCGCAACAGCCGGCTTCCCATGGTCGTGACGGTGCGGTCGAGGACTGCCAGCAAGGTCGTGTTCCGCCGGTCTTCGCCAAGCGACCGGACAAGCTCGAGATTTCTGATGGTCGCCCCGTCAAGATGCATGTCCTCGCCGGAACGGCGGACACGGAGCCGGCGCAAGTGCGAGAGATTCCCGGTCGGCCTGGTTTCGCGCAGATACCGCACCAGCGCGCCGGCGGCCTGAAGCCCGAGCGTCAGGCCCTTGCAGCCGAATCCTTCCAGCGAGGCAACTCGAAATTGCTCCAGGAGTGTCCGTTCTGCTTCACGGGTGTCGAACGACGACGCATCCCGGGCGCAGTCCCGCGCGCCGCTTGCGCTGCAGACCGCACGGATCGGCTCGGCGAGGGCGGACGGGCGGATCAATTCTTTGGGCTCCAGCCGCGCCAGTTCGTCTTGAAGATCATGCGGGGTTTGTTCCCCTGCGAACTCCGTCACCCAAAATTCTCCGGTGGACAGATCGAGGGCGGCCAGCCCCGCCGCGAACGGGCCGTGCGAGACGGGCGCCGCAGTGACGGCGGCCAGGAAGTTGGATTCCGTCGGATGCAGCAACTCGGCGTCCGTGAGCGTGCCGGGCGTGTACAGCCGGACGACTTCACGGCGCACAAGCCCCTTGGCCAATTTCGGGTCTTCCACCTGATCGCAGAGGGCGACGGTTCGCCCGGCTTTCAGCAGCTTGGCGATATAGCCGGTGGCGGCATGGTGCGGGACGCCGCAGAGGGGCACGGGTGCGGCGCTGGATTTATCGCGCGACGTGAGGGCGATCGAGAGGAGCCGCGACGCTTCTTCTGCGTCCTCATAGAACATTTCGTAGAAGTCGCCCACGCGGAAAAACAGAATCGCGCCCTCGTAGGCACGTTTGATTTCCCTGTACTGCTTCATCAATGGAGTGAGATCAGAATCGTTCACGTCGGGTGGTCCATGCGATTAGACCGGGGCGTTGCTCATGCCGGAGGCTCGTTATCTCCAGCGGGAGGAGGTGCTTGATCGGGCTCCATGCCACGCTCCGCCTCTCGCAACTGCACCAGTTCGGCTTCGGCCTCCTGGAGTTGTTTGGTCTTGCGCCGCAATTCGATCCGTCCGCGGACCCAGGCGGGAAATAGCAGGATGGACGAGACCAGCAGGCCGATCACGAATCCGCTCAGGATCGGCACGTAGACTTTGGTTTCCGCCGATTTCAACCCGAAGAAGTACCGGAGCACGACTTCCTGATCCTGATTCTGGAGAAAGAAGCTCAGCGCGAGGGCGAGCAGGATGAAGACGAGAATCAGGCGAATCATCGGCGGGTCCGTTTACTCGAGCGCCTGGGCGCCGGCGCGGTCAGTTTGTTGAATCGTGCCAGAAGCTTCCGATAGGTCGTCTGCAAGTGCTCGGGCATCACGCGGGTTTCAGAAAATAACGGCATGAAGTTCGTATCGCCGTTCCAGCGCGGGACGATATGGAGATGGACGTGCGCTTCTATTCCGGCCCCGCTGACCCGTCCCAGGTTGACGCCGATGTTGAATCCTTCCGGCTTGATCTCGGCCCGCAGGACTTTCAGCGAGAGATTCGTGAGTGCCAGCAGGTCGAGCGAGACTTCATCGGGCAACTGCTCCAGGCTCCTGACGTGCGCATAGGGCGCCACCAGCAGGTGGCCGCTGTTGTAGGGGAACAGGTTCATCATCACGAGCCCGTGACGTCCCCGGTGCAACAGGAGGTTCCGGGCATCGCGCCGTTCCTTGGGCTTGACGCAGAAGATGCATTTGGCGGGCTTGCGCGCGTTCTTAATGTAGGCCATGCGCCAGGGTGCCCAGAGAACCTTCATCGGGTCCGTCTCCTTTGTCCAGCCGTCCGGCTTGAGCGTTGCCCCGCCCGCATGCGCGCCAGCAGACGGCGCGCCCGTGCCCCCCGCGGGACAAACGTGATCTCGCGGATGCTGGGACTCCGGTGCTGAAGATGAATCTCCAGACGATCGGCAGGCAGATCATGACCCGCTTTCTCCGCCCATTCGATAGCAGTCACCGTCCGTCCGTCATCATAATCCGATAGTCCGATGTGCGGCAGCTCCGTGTAGGATTGAAGCCGGTAGAGGTCCGCGTGGGCGAGCCGCATGCGGCCATGATACTCGTGGATGAAGACGAACGTCGGGCTGCTCACGGCTTCAGGAGGCGCGCCGAGTCCCGCGGCCATGCCGCGCACCAGCGCCGTTTTCCCGGAACCCAGCTCACCGTAGAGCGCCACGATCTCGCCTCCCTGCAGCGCTCGGCCGATGCGGCGACCGAGACGATCGGTTTCTGCAACGGACTTCGACAGACAGTGCCACGTGCCGGCGGCCGGAGCGCTTCGCTCAGTTCGGGGCCGGCGCCTGGCTGGTGACCTAAGCGCGTGTGCCATGGACGACCTCGGTCAAGGCGAAAGGAATCTGCTCGATCACGTCGCCTGCGATCATCCCGGCATATCCCATTCTGGCGGCCGCCAGGTCTCCGGCCAATCCGTGCAGATACGTGCCGGCGCAGGCCGCGTCCCACGGGTCGAGTCCCTGCGCCAGCAATCCGACGATCATGCCGGTCAGTACGTCGCCGGTGCCGGCGGTCGCCATGCCGGGATTGCCGGTCGGGCAGATGGCCGCGCGTCCGTCGGGGTGCGCGACGACGGTGCGGGCTCCTTTCAAGACGAGCATGACCCGCCGCGCCTGCGCGAACGTCACAGCGGCGCCGATGCGATCGTCGTTGATCGAGCGGGTCGAGGCACCGCCCACCAGCCGGGCCATTTCTCCCGGGTGCGGTGTGAGGATCGGCGGAATCTTGCACTCGCCCAGCAACGAGGTCTGTCCGGCGAGCGCATTCAGGGCGTCGGCGTCCAGCACGGAGGGTCTCTCCAATCTGGGCAGGAGCGCATGGATCAATTCGACGGTTTCCGGATGCGTGGTGAGGCCCGGCCCGATCGCCACTGCCGTCCGTGCGTGGATGAATGACAAAATGTCCTCGAGGCCGGCCCGTGCGAGCGTCCGCGCTTTTGTTTCAGGCATGGGCACGGTCATGGCTTCCAGCAGTTTCGCCTCCAGCGTGTCGTTCACGCTGGCTGGTGTGGCGACCGTGACGAGGCCGGCGCCGACCCGTAGCGCGGCCCTGGCGGCCATGGCCGCTGCGCCGGTCTTGCCGACCGAGCCCGCGATGATGCCGGCATGGCCGTAGGTGCCCTTATGAGAAGATACCCGGCGATCGGGAAGCAGCCGGTGCACAGTTTCCATGGTGATGAGCGACACGCAACTTGCGATGGTCTCGATGAAGGCCGGAGGAATGCCGATGTCCACGACCTCCACCGTGCCGGCGTGATCGAGGCCTGCGCCCGTGTACAGGCCCAGCTTCGGCAATCCGAATGTGACCGTCATGTCGGCCCTCACGGCCGCGCCCAAAACCGCGCCGGTGTCGGCATGCACGCCGGACGGGAGATCCACCGCCACCACGGGAGCCGCTGCGTCATTGATGGCCTCGATCGCCGCCTGATAGGAAGCCGAGACGGAAGCAGAGAGGCCGGTGCCCAGGAGCGCATCCACAATCATATCGCTCTGAGCCAGAGCGGTGCGGATTGTGCCGGCCGATGGGGAAGCCGGCACAGCTTTCGCGCCGGCGACGGAGATGAATTTCCGATACATCATTTTAGCGTCGCCCGACAGATCACCGGGGTGCGCCAGCAGCAGGACGTGAACTTTTGCGCGTTGCTTCCGGAGCAGCCGCGCCACGACGAAGCCGTCGCCTCCGTTGTTGCCCTTGCCGCAGAGGATCGTGACGGTTTTGCCGGACAGGGAACCGGCGGCCCGTTCCATCGCCGCAACCACCCCGCTCCCGGCCCGCTCCATCAGCGTGGCGCCGGGCACTTTCGCCTCCGCGATGGTCCGGCGATCTAGGTCCTTCATTTGGGCGGCGGTGACGATCTTCATTGTAAAACCATGGGCGAGGGGCAAGGGGCGAGGGGCGATAGGTTGAAAATGAATTTGAATCTGCGGTCCATTGCCTATGGCCTCTTGCCTCTCGTCTGGCGGTCCTTCGTCAGGACCGCCTCGGCGATGGCATAGTCGGTGTCGTGCGACAGGCTGACGTGGATGTTGGTGACGCCGGCGCGCTTCATCAGTGTTTTGACGCGGCCCGAGACAGTCGCATGCGGCCGTCCGGTTCGATCGTTGAGCACCTGAATATCGTGCCAGCTGATCCCATCCGACCAGCCGGTTCCCAGCGCTTTCAGCACGGCTTCCTTTGCCGCAAAGCGTCCGGCAAACGACGCGTAGGGCGTCGGCCGCCCCGCGCAGTAGCGGCGTTCAGCCGCCGTGTAGAGGCGATCAAGGAACCGCGCCTGCCACCGCTCCGCGATGGCGCGCACGCGGTCGATTTTGACAAGGTCCAGGCCGATGCCGACGATGGTCATCGCGTTGCTCCACTCCGCGCAGGCGCGAGGCACGAGGCACGGGACGCGGGACATTGCCATCGCATAAATTTTCTCTAACCCCGCGGCGCGCGGCTCGCGGCTGCTGGTCGACTGACCAGTTGCTTCATTTCGCGTACCGCCTGATCCAATCCAACCAGCACGGCGCGCGCGATGATGCTGTGGCCGATGTTATATTCCTCGATCTCGCTGATCGTGGTCAGGCGCTGCACGTTGACATAATTCAGTCCATGGCCGGCGTTGACGCCCAGTTTCAGCTTGGCCGCCAGTTGTGCGGCTTTCACGACGGATTGAAACTCCGATTCGATCGCCCGCTCGAACTGCGCGTTGGCGTAACGGCCGGTGTGAATTTCGATAAAGTCCGCGCCGACGGCCCCGGCGGCCTTGACCTGATCGGCATCGGGCTCGATGAAGAGGCTGACGGGGATGCCTCCGTCGTGCAGCTGGGCCACGACTCGTTTCAGCCGGCTCTTCTGGCCGGCGACGTCCAATCCTCCCTCAGTGGTCAATTCCTGCCGCCGTTCCGGCACCAGGGTGACGTAGTGCGGCTTGATCGTCAGCGAGATCTTCACCATCGCGTCCTCGGCGGCCATTTCCAGATCCAGCCTGGTTTTGACGGTCTGACGCAATAGCGTGAGGTCGCGGTCCTGAATGTGACGGCGGTCCTCCCGCAGATGGACGACGAGGCTGTCCGCCCCGGCCAGCTCGGCCAGCATGGCGGCGGCTACGGGATCTGGTTCGCTGCCGCCCCTGGCCTGCCTGAGGGTGGCGACATGGTCAACATTGACGCCGAGACGAGGCACTGGATGTGGACTCCTGGACCGTTCGTTGAGGTGGAAACCGGAACTGGAATCGGGTTTGCAATCGCTTACAACCGGTTAGGGCATTATTGCAAAAACGTTCCCGGCAGGCAAGGACTCTCTGGACGTTCCGCAGGACGCTGCCTGGCGCTGGCGCTGAAAATCGTCCAACCCCCGAAGAAAATTGACTGATTTGGCGCGCTGCATTAGAATGAAACCTTCCTTATACACGGGTTTGAACGTGGGGCGAGGCGGTGCGTTCCAGACTCCGTTCGTCCTGAAAGTTATGGAGAATTCAGCAGATAGGCGAGTTGACGATGATTGAAACATTCTACCGGATCAAGCGGTTGCCGCCGTATGTGTTTGCGCAGGTCCAGGCGTTGAAATTGGACGCGCGTCATCGCGGCGAGGACATCATCGATTTCGGCATGGGGAATCCCGACCAGCCGACGCCGGACCATATCGTGGACAAACTGATCGAAGTGGCGCGCAATCCGAAAAATCACCGGTACTCCGCGTCACGGGGCGTCACGAAGCTCCGCCATGCAATCACCGGCTGGTACAAGCGGCGCTACGACGTGGATCTGGATCCGGAGACGGAAGCGATCGTCACCATCGGATCGAAGGAGGGGATCGCGCATCTGGCGCTGGCCATGGTCGGGCCGGGCGACGTCGTGCTCACGCCGACGCCAACCTATCCCATTCACATGTACAGCGTGATCATCGCCGGCGGCGAAGTGCGCGGCGTCGAATTGCGCCAGGACAGCGACTTTTTCGAGGATCTGACACGGGCGTACAGGCAGACGCTGCCGCGGCCGCGCGTGCTGATCATCAATTTTCCCCACAACCCGACGACGGCGGTGGTGGATTTGGAGTTTTTCAAAAAGATCGTGGTGTTCGCCAAGGAGCATAACGTCATCGTGGTGCACGATCTGGCCTACGCGGACATCGTGTTCGACGGCTACCGGGCGCCGAGCCTGCTGCAAGTGCCGGAGGCCAAGGAGATCGGCGTGGAGTTTTACACGCTCTCCAAGAGCTACAATATGCCGGGTTGGCGCGTGGGCTTCTGCGTCGGTAACCGCGAGGTGATCGCTGCGCTGGCCAAGATCAAGAGCTATCTGGACTACGGCATTTTCCAGCCGGTTCAGATTGCGAGCATCATCGCGCTGAACGGGCCGCAGGATTGCGTGAAGGAGACCGTGGCCCGTTATCAAGGGCGCCGCGACGTGCTGGTGGACGGATTGAACCGAGTCGGATGGGCGGTCGACAAGCCGCGGGCCACGATGTTCGTGTGGGCCAGAATTCCCCCGCCGTTTCGCGGGATGGGCTCGCTCGAATTCTCGAAGCTGCTGTTGAAAGAGGCGAAGGTGGCCGTCTCGCCCGGGATCGGCTTCGGCGAAGGCGGGGATGAGTATGTGCGGTTCGGATTGGTCGAAAACGAGCACCGGACCAGGCAGGCCGTGCGGGGCATCAAGAAGGCGTTGAAGCTGGAGGGGCCGGAGTGAGGCCAGAATGAAAAGGGAACGGATCGGCGTCGGAGTGATCGGGTTCGGAACGGTCGGCACCGGCGTCGCCAAAATTCTGCTGGGCAGCGGGGCGCTGATCAAGCGGCGCACCGGCGTGTCGATCGAGCTCGTGCGCGTGGCCGATTTTGACCTGACGCGCGATCGCGGCGTCACGCTGCCGGCGGGCGTGCTCATCAACGACGCGAAGGCGCTGATCGACGATCCGGCGGTTGATATCGTCATCGAGTTGATTGGCGGCTACGACGCGGCCAAGCGGGTGATTCTGGACGCACTGGCCAAGGGCAAACCGGTCGTCACGGCCAACAAAGCTTTGCTGGCCGTCCATGGGGAGGAAATCTTTGAAGCTGCCGCGCGGCACAAGGTGGACTTGGGCTTCGAGGCCAGCGTCGGCGGGGGCATCCCGGTGATCCGCGCCCTCACGGAAGGGCTCGCGGCCAACACCATCCTGTCGCTGTACGGCATCATCAACGGGACTTCGAACTACATCCTGAGTCGCATGACCTGCGAGGGGCAGAGCTTCCAGGACGTGCTGGCCGAGGCCCAGGCCGCCGGCTATGCCGAGGCGGACCCGGCGTTCGATGTGGCCGGCGTCGATTCGGCGCACAAACTGGCGATCATGGTGAGTCTCGCCTACGGCACGCCGGTCAACGTGAAGGATATTTACACGGAAGGGATCACCCGCATCACGCCGGTGGACATCTCCTATGCCGAGGAGTTCGGGTACACGATCAAGCTGCTGGGGATCGCGAAATCCCTCGACGGTGAAATTGAAGCGCGCGTCCATCCGACCATGGTGCCATCGGCCTCACCGATTGCCCAGGTCGAGGGCGTGTACAATGCAATTCAACTCGTCGGCGATGCCGTGGGCGACATCGTGCTCTATGGCCAGGGGGCCGGGTCCATGCCGACGGGCAGCGCGGTGGTCAGCGACGTGATCGCAATCGCGCGCAATCTGTTGCGCGACGCGGCGGGCCGCGTGCCGCCCGCGTCGTTCCAGCAGGATCAGCGCCGGCCGCTGCGCATCCGGCCGATGGAGGAGATTCTCTCGCAATACTATATGCGATTCATGGTCCTCGACCGTCCCGGCGTCCTGTCGCAGATCGCCGGCGTGCTGGGGCGGCACAACATCAGCATCGCGTCGGTGATCCAGCAGGGCCGCAAGGAAGGGCAGACCGTGCCCGTCGTGATCATGACGCACACGTCGCGCGAGCGCGACGTGCAGGCCGCGCTGCGTGAAATCGACAACATGGCGTTCATCTCCGAGCCCACCACGTTGATCCGCGTCGAGGGACACGACGAGTAATTCCATGCACCTCGAGCGGTTTCTTCCGAGCTGTCCGGTCCGGTGTCGCCCATGATGCGTTGGCGCGGCGTCATCGACGAGTATCGAAAGTTTTTGCCCGTGACCGAACGGACACCGGTCGTCACGCTCGGTGAAGGCAACACACCGTTGATCAAGGCGGCCCGTCTGGCTGCGAAGATTGCGCCTGGGATTGAATTGTATGTGAAGTTTGAAGGCGCCAATCCGACCGGTTCCTTCAAGGACCGGGGCATGACGGTGGCGATGTCGAAGGCGCTCGAGTCCGGCGCGAAGGCGGTGATTTGCGCCTCGACCGGCAATACGTCCGCGTCGGCGGCGGCCTATGGGGCCCATGCGGGCCTGGCGGTGTACGTGCTCATCCCGGCGGGCAAGATCGCGATGGGCAAGCTGTCGCAGGCCATGATGCATCGGGCGACCGTGATTCAGATCGAAGGCAATTTCGATCAAGCCTTCACGATCGTGAAGGAGTTGGCGGCGACGCACAAGATCGAGCTAGTCAATTCGCTCAATCCGTTCCGGATCGAAGGGCAAAAGACGGCGGCGTTCGAAGTGTGCGACCAGTTGGGCGGCGCGCCTGCGCTGCACGTGCTGCCGGTCGGCAACGCGGGCAACATCACGGCCTACTGGCGCGGATACAAGGAGTACCGCGCCGCGGGACAGATCCAGCGGCTGCCGCGCATGATGGGGTTCCAGGCGGCGGGTGCCGCGCCGATCGTGCTGGGCCGCGTGGTGGAGGATCCGCAAACGGTGGCCACGGCCATTCGAATCGGCAACCCGGCCAGCTGGCAGGCGGCCCTCGAGGCGGTCAAGGAATCTTCAGGGAAGATCGACATGGTGACGGATCAGGAAATTCTCCACGCCTACAGCCTGGTGGCGGCGGAGGAAGGCGTGTTTTGCGAGCCGGCGTCGGCGGCCTCGGTGGCCGGCGTGATCAAGCTGCGCGAGCAAGGCGCGTTGAAAGAAGGCGACACGGTGGTGTGCACCTTGACGGGGCATGGTTTGAAGGACGCGGACACGGCCATCAGCGTGTCGAAGCAACCGGTGACGGTCAAAGCCAGCCGCGATGCGGTGGCGCGGTTGCTAAGTTTATAAAGGGAATTCCGACGCACGAATGAAATACATCGTTCTGCACGGTGACGGACTGGCCGGCGGGCCCCGGAAGGAACTGGGGGGAAAGACGCCGCTGGCGGCGGCGGCCACGCCCAATATGGATGCCGTGGCACGCCACGGGGAGCTGGGCGTCGCCGTGGTGCCTGCCGACAGCCTGCAAGTAACGAGCGGGATGGTCCAGACGGCGGTGCTCGGATACGACCCGCGCAAGCTCTATCCGGGACCGGCGCCGTTGGAAGCCGCGAGTCTGGGCGTGACGGTCGGCGAACAGGACGTCGTGTACCGGTGCAGCATGGTGACCTTGCGGGGTGTGGCGGCAGGCGAGGGTGCCTACGACGATATCAAGAAACTCGCTGCGCCGGTGACCGTGGAAGGGGAAGCCGAACGCCTGGAGCGGGACGAGGCGCGCGATCTGCTGGAGGCCGTCAATGAACAGCTCGGCTCGGAGACGATCCAGTTTTATCCGGGCAGCGGCTCCCGGCATTTGATGGTGTGGGTCGGCGGCAAGCTGCGGGCGGTCTGTCTCGATCCGCGCGAGGGAGCGGGACGTCCGATCGGCGACTGTCTGCCGACGGGGGACGGGGCGGAGATGCTGCGGAAGCTGATGGACGCATCGCTGGTGATTCTGCGCGATCATCCGGTCAACGATCAGCGGCGCGAAGACGGCCGCAAGCCGATCCATTGCCTCTGGCTGTGGGGGCAGGGACGGGCATTGCGGTGGCCGAGTTTTGCGGAGCGACACCATGTGTCGGGCACCGTCGTGGCGACGAACGACGTGCGCCGTGGCATCGGCATCTGTGCCGGCCTCGGCGCCATTGAGCCGTCCGACGTGACCGCCACCGACGGATCGGATTTTTTGAGCCGCGGGCAGGCGGCGTTGCGCGAACTGGGCAAAAAGGATTTTGTCTACGTGCATGCCGAGATGCCGGTCGGCATGGCTAGGGGAGACGCGAAAGCCGCGGTGAAGATCGTGGAGGAATTCGACAAGCAGATCGTCGGGACGCTGCTCAACGGACTGGCCAAAATGGGGCCGTTTCGCCTGTTGCTGGTCTGCGACGGCGGGCGTGTCCGCAACGACGGCTCGCGGCCGCCGATCTACGCGCTCTGCGACGGTCCGCTTCAGAAATCCAAGTCCGGTTCCCGCGGATTCAACGAGACGGACGCCGCCGCCGTCAAGGACGGCGTGCGGGATGCGACCAAGTTGTCGGCGAAGCTGCTGACTCAAGGATGACCATCGCCCATGGCGTTATTGGTGCACAAATACGGCGGCACGTCCGTCGGCACGATCGAGCGCATCCACCGGGTCGCCGACAAGGTGGCGAAGGCGAAAGAGGAGGGGCACAGCCTCGTCGTCGTCCTCTCGGCCATGAGCGGGGAAACCGACCGGCTGATCACGCTCGCCCACGAGGTCACCAAGAATCCAGACGAGCGCGAAATGGACATGCTGCTTTCGACGGGCGAGCGGGTGACGATCGCGCTGCTGGCGATGGAGCTGCGAGGGCGCGGCATCGACGCGCGGTCGTTCACCGGGCGGCAGGTCGGCATCATCACCGACAGCGCGCACACGAAGGCGCGGATCGCGCGCGTGGCGGCGGATCGCATCCGGGAGGCCCTGAAGCAGGGCGTCATCCCGATCGTCGCCGGCTTTCAGGGCATCAACGAACAGTCGGACGTGACGACGCTGGGGCGCGGCGGCTCCGATCTGACGGCCGTTGCCCTGGCGGCGGCGCTCAAGGCGGACCGGTGCGTCATTTATACGGACGTGGACGGCATCTACACGGCCGATCCGAACATCGTGCCGGCTGCCCGGCGGCTGGATAAAATTTCCTACGAGGAGATGCTCGAGCTGGCGAGCTTGGGCGCCAAGGTGCTGCAGAGCCGGTCGGTCGAGTTCGCCGCCAAGTTCAACGTGCCGCTCGAAGTGCAATCCAGCTTCACAGAAGGGAAGGGGACGCTCGTGGTCAAAGAAGATGCGGACATGGAACGGATGATGGTCTCCGGCGTCACGGGGGATCGCAATCAGGCCAAGCTGACCATCGTGGGGGTACCGGACCGGCCGGGCATTGCCGCGCGGATCTTCGGTCCCGTCGCGGAAGCAAACGTCATCGTGGATATGATCATCCAGAACGTCAGCCAGGCCTCGCTGACCGACATGTCCTTTACGATCCCGCGCGCGGACCTGCCGAAGGCGACGCCGCTGGTCAAGCGCATCGCGAAGGACATCGACGCCAAATCGGTGGCGGTGACGGAGTCCATCGCCAAGGTCTCGCTGGTCGGGGTCGGGATGCGGACCCATTCGGGCGTGGCGGCGAAAATGTTTGAGGTGTTGTCGAAGGAAGGCATCAACATCATGATGATCAGCACCTCGGAGATCAAAATTTCCTGCGTGATCGAGGAGAAGCATCTGCAGCAGGCCATGCGCGCGCTGCACAAGGCGTTCGGCCTGGACGGAAAGGCGCCGAAGTCGTGAAACGGAAGAAAGCAGGCCCGCGCCGCGCGGCGCGTGGCTCGGGGCATACGAACCTGTCGGAGGTCGTATCCCGTGCCTCGCGCCTTGCGCCGTCGCTGGAGATCTACGACACCACGCTGCGCGACGGGGCCCAGGCCGAGGACGTGACCTTTTCGGCCGAGGACAAGGTGCGTGTCGCGCAGAAGCTCGACGAGTTGGGCGTCCCGTACATCGAGGGCGGCTGGCCGGGCGCTAATCCGAAGGACATCGAGTTCTTCCGGATGATCAAGACCGTACCGCTGAAACACGCGACCATCGTGGCCTTCGGGTCCACGCGCAAGGCGAGCAATCCGGTTCAGAAAGACGCCAACCTCCAGGCGTTGCTGGACGCCGGCACCGGCACGATCACGCTATTCGGAAAAAGTTGGAACCTGCACGTGACGGACGTGCTGGGCATTTCCCTGGCCAGGAATCTGGAGATCATCGAGGATTCCATCGCGTATCTGCGCGAAAAGGATCGGCGCGTCTTTTACGACGCCGAGCACTTCTTTGACGGCTACAAAGCCGATCCGGACTACGCGCTGAATACCCTGCAGCGGGCGGTGCGCGCGGGAGCCGAGCGCGTGATTCTCTGCGATACAAACGGCGGCACGATGCCATGGGAAATCCGGAAGATCTGTGAGGCGGTCAAGCGGGAGTGCAAGATCACGCTGGGCATCCATGCGCACAACGACTCCGAGATGGCGGTCGCCAACTCGCTGGTCGCACTCGATGCCGGCGTGGTGCAGGTGCAGGGGACGATCAACGGCATCGGCGAGCGGTGCGGGAACGCCAATCTGTGCTCGATCCTTCCGAATCTCGAATTGAAGATGAAGCGTCGGGCGCTCGGGGAGAAACATCTGGCCCAGTTGCGGGAGGTCTCACACTTTGTCGCGGAGATCGCGAACCTCGTGCCGGACAAGCATCAGCCCTACGTCGGCGATTCCGCGTTCGCGCATAAGGGCGGGGTGCACATCCATGCGGTGCAGAAAAATCCGACGACGTACGAACACGTGATTCCAGAAAAGGTGGGCAATCGGCAGCGGATGCTCATTTCCGACCACACCGGACGGAGCGGATTGCTGGAGAAGGTCGAGACCTACGGCATCACGTTATCCAGGGACAACCCCAAGCTGCAGGAACTGCTGACGAAGCTCAAGGATATGGAGAGCGCCGGCTATCAGTTCGAAGGCGCGGAAGGGTCGTTGGAACTGCTGACGCGCAAGGCGGTCGGCCGGCACAAGCCGTCGTTTCAACTCCTCGGCTTCCGCGTCGTGGTCGAAAAGCGCGAGGCCGGCACCGCGCCGACTTCCGAGGCGACGGTCACGGTCAAG
This sequence comes from Nitrospiraceae bacterium, assembly GCA_009692155.1. Lineage (GTDB taxonomy): Bacteria > Nitrospirota > Nitrospiria > Nitrospirales > Nitrospiraceae > 2-02-FULL-62-14. The sequence continues at coordinate 23,826 of SHZW01000016.1, read as the reverse complement.
GTCGGCGAGGCCGTGCAGCATACGTCGGCCGAGGGGACCGGCGGTCCGGTCAATGCGCTGGACCATGCCCTGCGAAAAGCGCTGGAAAAGTTTTATCCCCAGCTCAAGGAAGTGAAGTTGCTGGATTATAAAGTGCGCGTTCTTGCGGCCAGCCACGGCACGGCGTCCAAAGTGCGCGTCTTGATCGAATCGGGCGACCATAAGGAGAAATGGGGAACGGTCGGCGTGTCGGAAAACATCATGGAAGCCAGCTGGCAAGCTTTGGCCGACAGCATCGAGTACAAACTCCTGCCGAAAGATCGGTAGCCCCCGGTTTCCGTCCGGGCTTAGAAATTCCCTTGACACGGTCGCTAACCTCACGTAATTTATCGAAAAAATTGATTAGGACTTTCCTCTCAATGAAGGCTGGAGGAAAGGGTTGCTCTGGAGACGAGCCTGGAGGGACGGCATGAGAAAGGCCGACATCGCGAACGAAATATATGAAAAGGTGGGGGTTTCCAAAAAGGAAGCCGCCGACATCGTGGAATTTGTCCTGAATCTGATGAAGAACGTTCTCCACAAGGGAGAATCCATCAAAATCGCCGGGTTCGGGAATTTTGTGGTGAGAAGCAAGGGGTCCCGGAAGGGTCGCAATCCACGAACAGGTCAAGAGATCGGCATTACCCCCCGCCGCGTCGTGACGTTCCGTCCCAGTCAGGTCTTTAAGAAATACGTCAATACCTAGCCCAACACGCGTGAGGGCCGGCGATGGCAGCTGAGCCCAAACTGGGCACCAAGATCTTCTACAAAATTGGAGAGGTCAGTGAGATTGCGAAGTTGCCTCCGTACGTCTTGCGGTTCTGGGAGTCCCAGTTCAGCTTTCTCAAGCCGCAGAAAAGCCGCGGGCATCAGCGACTCTACCTCCAACGGGATGTCGAAGCGATACTGGAAATCAAGCGCATGTTGTACGAAGAGGGGTACACGATCGCCGGGCTCCAACGATTCTGGACGCGACGGGGCCGCCACGGGAAACGGAAAGTCGCTCCGCGGGAACTGGCCAAGCGAATCCGGGGAGACCTCCGCGCCATTCTGAAACTTCTCGAATCGTACGAAACGTAGCTGTGGTGGAGTCGGGGCGTAGCGCAGACTGGTAGCGCACTCGCTTGGGGTGCGAGTGGTCGTGGGTTCAAATCCCGCCGCCCCGACCATCATGCCGACCTTCGGTTGAGCCGCTCGTTCTTTATCGCTTGATCGAAATTGTTGCGAGCGGATAGAGTCCTCAACCAAGTTGTTTTTCTCCCAAGCTGCCCCGTGCAGCTTTTTTTATTCCGTCCGATATGAACATTCTTGTTACCAACGATGATGGGATCGCCTCGCCTGGGCTGCATGCGCTGGCCAGGGCCATGCGTCCGTTGGGGCAGGTCTGGGTGGTGGCGCCGGACCGCGAGCGTACGGCCGCCGCCCACGCGCTGACCCTGCACAAGCCGTTGCGCATCACGCGTGTGGACACGCGTGTCTTTGCCGTCAACGGGACGCCGACCGATTGCGTCAATTTAGCCCTGAAAAAATTGCTGCGCGGGACGCCTGCGCTGGTCGTTTCCGGCATCAACCGGGGAGTCAACCTGGGCGATGACGTGACCTATTCGGGCACCGTTTCCGCGGCCCTGGAAGGGACGATCATGGGCATTCCGTCCATCGCCATATCGCAGGAGGTCGGCAGGACCTTTCGCTGCGATGTGGCGGCGTTCTATGCGGCGCGCCTCGCGCGGGCCGTGCTGAAATACGGGCTGCCGGACGAAACCCTGCTGAACGTCAACGTGCCGGACCGACCGAAGACGAAGATTGCCGGGGTCAGGGTCGCGGCGCTCAGCCGGCGTCGCTTCGACGAGCCGATTATTGAGAAGACGGATCCCCACGGAAGAAAGTATTATTGGATCGCCGGCACGCGGGTCTCATGGGCACGGCAGAAAAATTCCGATCATGAGATGCTGCGGCGCGGGTTCGTGACGCTCACGCCGATTCACCTGGATGTGACGCACCACGGGGCGATGGAACAGTTGCGCGAGTGGGAAGCGCTGATTGAACGCGGGCGGAAGGGTGGTTCTTCTGGTTTGTCTGGTTTATCTGGTTCGTTCCGTTCAACCAGAAAAACCAGAGCAACTAAACAAACCCGATAAACTGTTTTTATGTTGAAGATCTACAACACGCTGACCGGGAAAAAGGAACCCTTCGAACCGCTCACAGCCGGCACGGTGAAGATGTACGTCTGCGGCGTGACTGTCTACGACGAATGCCATCTCGGCCATGCCCGCAGCGCGCTGGTCTTTGAGATGATCCGGCGGTATCTCGAGCACAGCGGGTTGTCTGTCACCTTCGTGAAAAACTTTACGGACGTGGACGACAAGATCATCAACCGCGCCAATGAACTCAAAATTCCCTGGCAGGCCGTGACGGCCAGATACATCGATGCCTATTACCGCGACATGGGCCGCCTGGGTATCCAGCCGGCAACAGTCGAGCCGAAAGCCACGGAGCATATGGCGGAGATCATTGCGCTGGTCCAGGTCTTGATCCAGAAGGGCGTCGCCTATCAGGTCAACAGCGATGTCTATTTTCAGGTCGAGAAATATGGCGCCTATGGCCGGCTCTCCAAGCGCAAGCTCGATGACATGCAGGCCGGCGCCCGCGTCGAGGTGGACGAATGCAAGCGCCATCCGATGGATTTTGCCCTCTGGAAAGGCGCGAAGCCTGGCGAGCCGTCATGGGACAGCCCCTGGGGGAAGGGCCGGCCCGGCTGGCACATCGAGTGTTCAGCCATGTCCATGAAGCACCTCGGCGAGACCTTCGACATTCATGGAGGCGGGGCGGACCTGATTTTCCCGCATCACGAGAACGAGATCGCCCAATCCTGCGGAGCGACGGGAAAAGAGTTCGCCCGCTACTGGATTCACAACGGGTTCGTCCAGATCAATCAGGAGAAGATGTCCAAGTCTCTGGGGAACTTCTTCACGATTCGAGAAATCTTCGAAAAGTCGGAGTGGTCTCAGGAAATTACCGGAGAGGTCCTTCGCTACTTTCTGCTGACGAATCATTATCGCGGTCCGTTGGATTTTTCCGATCAAGGCTTGAGGGAAGCCAAGCATGCCGTGGATGGATTTTATGATCTGTTTAATCGTCTAAAGGAACCGGCCAAGACAGAAGGTCCGGTCAATGAAAAATTTACAACCGCCATCGAGAGAACCCGCTCTACTTTTAAACAAGCAATGGACGACGACTTCAATACCCCTGAGGCAGTTGCGGAGTTGCAGGGATTTCGCAGTGAAGTGAACAAGTTGTTGGAGGCAGGTCTTTCGACCAAAGCTGGGAAACAGGCTCGTGAGCTGTTTCGTTCTCTTGGTTCCGTTCTGGGGTTGTTTCAATTAGAACAATGGCAATTCAATGTTGTTCTCTCTGATATTGGTGTAAGTGGTCTAACGGACGCTGAGATCGACCGACTGAAAGACGAGCGAAACGAGGCGCGCAAACAGAAGAATTTTGCGAGGGCAGATGAAATCAGAAAAACATTGGCCGAAAAAGGAATCACGCTGGAAGACCGGCCCGACGGAACCACCCGCTGGAAGCGGTGAGTCCGGCGAGATCATCTTCGGCCTGCATGCGGTAGAGGAAGCGCTGCGTTCCGGCGCGCGGCCGTTGCGGCGTCTTGTGGTCGTGCGCACGGACCGGCAGTTCGAAGAGATTGTCCAGCTTGCCCGCAAGGCGGGCGTGCCGGTTCGAATAGAACCGCGCCAGGCGCTGGACCGGTTGGTCCCGTCGGGCCGTCATCAGGGCGTCGTTGCGCTGGCCGGGGCGAAGGCCTACGCCGAACTGGAGGAAATCCTCCAGGCTGCCCTCAAACAAAACAAGCCGGTATTGATGCTTCTGTTGGACGGCGTCGAAGACCCGCACAATCTTGGCGCGGTGCTGCGGACGGCGGAAGCGGCCGGCGCGCATGGCGTGGTGATTCCGGAACGCCGGTCGGTCGGGCTCACGGGAACCGTGGCCAAGGCCTCCGCCGGCGCGGTGGAGCATCTGCCGGTGGCCTGCGTGACGAACCTGTCCCGCGCCATCGAGCAACTGAAAGAGCAGAACATCTGGGTCTACGCGCTCGATCCTTCGGCGGGAAAATCCTACACGGCGCTGGATCTCAAAGGACCGGTGGCGCTGGTGTTGGGAGGGGAAGGCAAGGGCGTTCGAGCCGGCGTGCTGGATAAATGCGACGACCGCGCCAGGATTCCAATGCACGGACGCGTGGCGTCCCTCAATGTCTCGGCGGCGGCGGCAATTATTTTATTCGAGGTGGTTCGTCAGAGAACCGGGGGCTAGCGGATCTTCAGCAGGCCGTCCTGGATGGCCGCCTTGAGCAATTGCGCGGTGTTCGACACGCGGACCTTCTTCATCATGTTGGCGCGATGCGCTTCGACGGTCTTCACGCTGATGGTGAGCTGCTGGCCGATTTCCCGGTTCTTCAAGCCCGACCAGATCAGTTCCAGAATTTCCTGCTCGCGATTGGTCAGCGATTCGGGCCGTTTCTTTGAAAACGGCGAAGTGCCTGCCTGCTTGAGAGGGGAAGGCCGGCTCATCACGGCGGAGGCAGATCCCTTCATCATGAACGTTCCTTCCTGATTTCCGCGCACCGGTCGGCGCGACGCACATTTCCATCCATAAATCGACTTCGAAATTATATCCGCCGGTCGGTGAGATAGCAAAAAGCTGCGAAGAAGGCGGAAAGACGAAGGAAAACCGAACCCACTGGCGAGAGAACCGGAAACTGGCTACAATGCCGGCCGTGCCGCCTGACATTTTCTTATATATCGCCGTGGGCATCTTCGGAGCCACGATCGGCAGTTTCCTGAACGTCTGCATTTATCGTCTGCCCAGGCATGAGTCCGTCGTCTGGCCGTCCTCGCGCTGTCCCGCCTGCGAAAAAAAGATCGCGCCCTACGACAATGTGCCGATTCTGAGCTTTCTCTGGTTGCGAGGGCGCTGCCGTGCCTGCCGCGCGCCGATTTCATTTCGGTACCCCCTCGTCGAAGCGGCGAACGGATTCGGATACGCGGGGATCGCCTGGCGATTCGGACTCGACTGGCCCTTGCTGGCCTACGCGGCGTTTTTCTCCGCCTTGCTGGTAGTGACGTTCATCGATCTGGATCATCAGATCATCCCGGACCGCATCACATTGCCGGGCATTCCCCTGGGCATTCTGTGCGCGGCCACCGTGCTGCCTATCGGGATCATCGATTCCGTCCTGGGCGTGCTCCTGGGCGGAGGACTCCTCTGGTTCATGGCCTGGCTCAGCCCCTACCTGTTCGGGAAAGAAGGAATGGGCGACGGCGACATCAAGCTTCTGGCCATGGTCGGCGCGTTTTTGGGTTGGGAGCCGGTCTTGTTGACCGTGCTGGTCGGCGCGTCCGTCGGCGCGGTCACGGGACTTTCCCTGATCGCGCTCAAACGGTTTCGTCGTGATCAATATCTTCCGTTCGGTCCGTTTCTGGCGCTCGGCGCGGTCGTCGCAATGTGTTTCTTCCACGAGATCAAGGCCTGGTATGTGAGCTTTCTGGTTTCCTGACGGTCATTCCTCTCTCCTGACATTGTCTCTGTATCCAAACCGATGATCGTCCGTATCTGAACCGCTCGACGAAGCGGCATTCCACTTCACGGAGCGGACCCGGCCCGGCCGCAGCTTTCCATATCACGCAATAGTTCCTTCTGACAGAACGCCGACTTAGGCGTAGTTCCCCATCGTGCGTCCGGCGTGCGTCCTGCCAGACCGTGCGTCAATCGTTCCGGCATGGGAATTGGAATGTGGCACGGTCACGGCACAAGTGAACACTCAACCAGCATCGCATCTATCACAGGGAGGGAACGATGAACGAACAGGGCAAGAGCTTGGTGGAGATCATCATGGTCATGGCATTGGTCGTCGTGATGACGGCTCTGACAGGAGCAGGCTTGATGGCGGCGACCGCCAAACAGCGGGGGAAGGTCGTCGCAACGGAACTGGCCAACGAACTCAGGGCAGCCCGTTACTCGGCGATCATGCGGCGGGATCGGGTGCGAGTGGTGCTCAAGCCGGGTATGACCACGATGCGGGTCGAAACGGCCGAGTCGCCCGGCCGGCTGATCCGGGAATATGATTTCAGCGCACACGGTATCACGATCGAGCGGCTCTCGAACGGCGCCGACATCGTGTTCCATCCGAGCGGCCGCGCGGCGTCTCCCACCACCATCACGCTCAGGAACAGGCAGCAGGAACGCTGGCAACTGACCATCAGTCTCGTCGGCCGCGTGTCGCAGCTCTAAGCCATGCCGGCGGAGAATTTTTAGAGGTGGCCGATGCTGCGCGCACGACAACAGGCCGGATTCAGTTTGATCGAGGTCATGATGGCCATGGTCGTGCTGGCATTCGGGATCCTCGGCGTCATGAGCGCGTTTCAGTGGTCTGATTTTGGGCTGCGCCAGGGAACGACCGGCACGCGCGCCCTGGCACTGGCGGAGTCGCGGCTTGAAGCCAAGCGCGCGGCGCCGTGGGACGCGTTGCTCACGGACGATCTGGATGGGGACGGTCAAACTGAAATCACCATGCATGATGACGGCCGGCCGCCCGACGCACAGGCGGGCGACGGGATTTATACGGCGATGATCGAGCAGGACGGCATTTCCCTCCGTTGGACGGTGCAGTCGGATCGCGCCGGTCCGGTGCAGAGTTGGGGATTGGCGGTCATCACAGCCGGCGCGCGCTATCCAGCCGGACAAGGCCAATGGCGCGACGTGACGGTGGGGACGCTGCGGGCGAACCCCCGGTATCTGGGGACGCGATGAATGACCGGTCGATCGGGAATTGCCGGGGAGTCTGCCTGGCGGAAGTCATGATCGCGCTCGCCGCCGGAGCGGTGGTGCTGGCGGCGACGCTCCAGTCGCTCGATCATTTCCAGCATCGGCTCTCGAAGCAGCACGTGACGGCGGCGCAGGCGCAGGATCTGCGGATCGGGCTCAAGGTGCTGGAAGACGAATTGCGCGCGATCGGAACGGGGTCTTCTCCGGCGGAGGCTTCACTATCCATCACGGACCGGCAGGAAATAGAATTTGCCGCCAACCTCGGCGGCTTCGTGACGACGCTCACAAATGCGGTCTCGTCCCTCCAGCAGGATCTTCCGGTTGTGAACGGAACCGACTGGCCGAAGGGGAAGCGGATTCTCGTGTGCGATCGGGAGCGCTGCGCCGAAGGCCGGCTCGCGCGTGACGGGCGGGCGCGGGCGCTGAGCGTGGCGGGGCCGCTGGGGCACGAGTTCGCGGCGGGCAGCGAGGTGCGTGTCGCCAATCGCGTGCGGTACTACGTGAAGACGGATCAGGACGGAACCGCACGCGTGATGCGCGAGGTGGACGGTGGCGCGAATCCGTTGATCGGGGAGATCGCGAAGTTTCAGCTCTGTTATTTCGATCGGAACGGTGCTGCGACGACCGATCCGTTCCGGGTCACCCGTGTCCGGATCGAGGCGGTGGTCGGGGACGCGCGGAACCAGGTGATTCGGGAGATCGGGTTTCGCGGACGGTAACGTGTTCGGAGCAAGGAGGGACAGATGAACCAGACACACACTGAGCGAGGTGCGGCGTTGATCGGCGCCGTGCTGATTATCGTGATCCTGCCCATGCTGGCAACGGTGTCGCTGAACGTAGCGGCACAGGAAATTGAAAGCGTGGCGGCGGCAAAAGACGAGGCCGTGGCATGGCATCTCGCCGAGGCCGGCGCCGACCTGGCCATGCAATGGTTTCATGATCCTTCGTTCTCACCGGAGGGGGCCGGCCGCAGGCTGTTCACAAAACAACAGGAAGGACCCGACGGCAGCCCGTCATTTTTCGATGCGGCCGGGCGGTCTCAATTCACCGGTACGGAGAACCGGCCGGACATTCTCTACGATGCGGCCCGCCCGGCGGACGACCGGCTGCTGAACGATCCCTCCGTCGGATGGTTCCGTTCGCTGGGCGCCCTGGGGCGGATTACGCGACTGGCCGTCCATGGTCCGACAAGCCCGGGCCTGCTCTGCACCGTGCAGGTGACGACGGAAGCGCGTCGCCTGGCGAGAACGATTACGGTCCAGTTAGCCGCAAGGCCATGGCCGCCGATTCAGGCCGGGGTACAGATCGGTGCCAACGGATCGGTGCAGGCTGTTGCAACACCGCTGCCCGTGTCCGTTCATTGGGGCGACTTCGTCGTGAATGGTGATGTTCGCCTGGGAGCCGTCCAGGACGTTCCCGTCAAAACCGATCTGGCGCCGGTGACAGGCCAATCCTATGACGAGATGAATCATCGTGAAGATCGCTGGCTTGATCTGTTTATCGGCGGAGAGGCGCTCTTTGCTCCTCTGCCGACCGGACCCGCGCCGGTCCCGGTGAACGTGCATGTTCACCAAGAGCCGACACCGGGTCTGCGGCAGGATCGCTGGGACTACCAAACCATGAAAGATGCAGCCCTGCGCGACGGCACGTACTACGTCCGTGGCCAGGATGGCCTGCTGTATCGCCACGGTCTGATTGAATCGGGACTTGGCGTGACCGTGACCGATGCCTTTCAATCCGGGGCCGTCGGCGATCATCGCGGCCTCGTGTTCGTGGATACGCTCGATTGCACACCTCCGCGGGCCGATAATCTTGGGACGCTGGTAGTGGACGCCGAATATATGGAAGGGGTGTTCGTCATCAATGCGCACGTGCGCTTCGCACCCACTGGCATGGGCAAGTCCATGCCGGCCCATACCCCAGTGCTCGAAGGACAGGGGGCAACGGAGCCCCGGACGTCTGTTCAGTTAACGGGTATCCAGTTACGAGGTGCGCTGATCACCGCCGGGAATCTCGCGATCGTCGGGCCGGCACGGGTCTACGGCGCGATGATCGTCGGGGGAGCTATGGAGCAGGCATCCGACACCGGAGCCCATCTCGAAGTCTGGTACGACGACGATTTCAGAACCGGGTTTTTTTAGGGCCTGCCGCTGGTCTACCAGGTGCGTGGAACATGGCTTGAAAAATATGGAGAAAAAAGGACTTAGCGCCAGATTGACAAAAATTGTCATCACTTGGCACTTACCGGTGCCGGATGTATACTACTGCGCTGGATGTGCTCCCGGGTGATGACGAGAATCAATGGGTTAGGAGCGGGACGCGCAACGGCCTATTCGGCATAACCCTTGCTCCATGTACGTGATGAATCACACTCTGATGCGAACAAAGAAGAACAGGCAGTCCATCGAAGCGGGCACGGGCAGGATTTCCTGGCAGATGGCCTCGAGCCTCACAAGTCCCCAGCAGGTCAGGGTCGGCGTGGATGACGGCCATCAAGGCCAGGCCTTGATGGAATTCACGCTCATGCCGCCTCCGGCAGCCCGCTGATTTGCCCTGTCTTGTTGCGGGTGGAGGGCTTTGTTAGAATGTTTCCATGCCTCGAACGGGAGAGATAGTCTGACAATCCGTGCGTAAGATCAAGCTGCGAGAAGGAACCAACACCGCCAGCCTGTTCGGCTCCCACGACCGTCACCTGAAACTGATCGAAGAGGAATTGGGGGTTGCCGTCTCGGCGCGCGGCGACGAGATTGCGCTGGACGGCGCGCCGGCCGCCGTGCAACAGGCCGAGCGGGCGATCCAGGAACTGGCCGCCCTGACCGCCGAAGGCTATGAGCTGCGCCCCGACGATGTCTCGTTTGCCTTGAAGGCTGCGCGGGGCGCGCAGGACACCCCGCTCAAGGAATTGCTGCTCGGCACCGTTCCCATCGCCACGAAAAAGCGGTTCGTCGTTCCCAAGTCCGCCACGCAAAAAACCTATCTCGACGCGATTCAGAAATACGATATCGTCCTCGGCATCGGGCCGGCCGGGACCGGCAAAACCTATTTGGCAATGGCGATGGCGGTCGCCGCGCTGACGAAGCGCGAGGTCAGCCGCATCATTCTGGCGCGGCCGGCGGTGGAGGCGGGCGAGAAGCTCGGTTTCCTGCCCGGCGACATGTTCGCAAAGATCAATCCCTACCTCCGGCCTCTCTACGACGCGCTGTACGACATGATGGACGTGGAACGGACGAACCGGCTGATCGAGCGCGGCGAGATTGAAATCGCGCCGCTGGCCTTCATGCGCGGCCGGACGCTCAACGATTCGTTCGTGATTCTTGACGAGGCGCAAAACGCGACCACCGAGCAGATGAAAATGTTCCTGACCAGGCTGGGGTTCAATTCGAAGGCAGTGATCACCGGTGATATCACCCAGGTGGACCTGCCCTCCGATCGCCGGTCAGGGCTCATCGAGGTGCGGGACATCCTGCAGGGAATTCCAGGCATCCAGTTCGTCTATTTCGACGAACGGGACGTCGTCCGGCACAAACTGGTTCAGGACATCATCAAGGCCTACGACCGGCACCAGCCGCCGGCCTCCGGCCCGCGCGGCAAGTCTCATCCGTCCCGTCCTAAGTCCGGTTCTCACGGCGAGAACCAGCAACCTCATTAATGCCTGTCGTTCTCAGCAGCCGGCTTCGGCGTCGCTGGATCAGTCTGTCCGGAGTCCACTCCCTCGCGGAGAACATTCTGAAGGCTGCGGGGGCGTCCCGGTCCGACCTCAGTCTCCTGCTCGTCGGCGACCGGGCCATGCGCCGGTTGAATCGCCGCTACCGACGCAAGGATCGCACCACCGACGTCCTGGCCTTTCCAGTTCGAAAACATTCGGCACGTCCCGTGCCCCGTGCCTCACGCCTCGTGCCTGCCCTATTGGGCGACATCGTCATCTCGCTGCCACAGGCGGAACGGCAGGCCAAGCGGGCAGGCCATACGCTCGAGCGCGAGGTGGCGGTGTTGATCGCGCACGGGCTGTTGCATCTCATGGGCTACGACCATGAACGGAGCGCGCGCGAGGCACGGCGCATGAGCCTGCGGGAGCGCGCCATTGCGCGTGCGTTACGTCTCCACGCATGACGAGTGACGAATAACGCCATGAGTTGGATTGATCGCCTGCATGCCGGACTCGCCAAAACGCGCGTGGCCTTGGGCCGCTCACTGGACTTGATCACCGGCCGCGCGCTCGATCCCGCTGCACAGGAGGAATTGGAAGCCGCGCTGCTCGCGTCCGACATCGGCGTCCGGACCGTCTCGAAACTGATGGCCCGTCTCCTGGAGCAGGGGCGCACCGCAGCGGATGCGCGTGCCGTCATGCACGCAGCCATTCTGGACGCGCTGCAAGGCGGTCAACGCGAGCCGATCGAACAGCAAATCAAAAAGAGCTCAAAACCGTTCGTCATTCTTGCCGTCGGTGTCAACGGCGTCGGCAAGACGACGACGGTCGCCAAGCTGGCGCAGCGGTTGAAGCAGGACGGGCTGACGCCGCTGCTGGTGGCCGCCGATACGTTCCGCGCGGCGGCGATCGAACAATTGGAACTGTGGGGCAATCGGACCGGCGTGGACGTCATTCGCCACAAGCAGGGCGCCGATCCGTCGGCGGTCGTGTTCGACGGGCTCGCCGCCGCCAAAGCCCGCGGCGTGGACGTGGTGTTGATCGATACGGCGGGGCGGCTGCACACCAAGACCAACCTCATGGAGGAACTCAAGAAAGTTAAGCGGGTGCTGGCTCGCGAGCTGCTAGGAGCGCCGCACGAGGTATTATTGGTGCTCGACGGCACGGTGGGCCAGAACGCGCTCGCGCAGGCGAAGCAATTTCATGAGGCGGTCGGCGTCACCGGGATCGCGCTGACGAAACTCGACGGCACGGCCCGCGGCGGCGTGGTGGTGGCGATTGCGGAGGAGCTGAAGATTCCCGTCCGGCTGATCGGTGTCGGGGAGTCCGCCGACGATCTTCAAGATTTCGACGCGCGTTCGTTCGTGGATGCGCTGTTTGGAAAGGATTGACGGTCATGCGGTGGCGGAGACATGTCATTGTGATTGCCGTTGCGGCGAGCCTCTGTGCCGTCGATTCGATCCGAGCAGACCAACCGTCGTCTCAATCAATCTCTCAGGCAACCCTTCAGGCAACCCGCCAGGCCGAAATTCTCCATCACACGCTGGAAGTGCGGCTGATTCCCGATCGGCACGAACTGCTCGCCGTCGATCGCATGATGGTCAGGGCCCTGGCGGATGACGTCGAGGAGGCGGTCTTCACGCTGCACGGCAATCTCCGCATCGTGCTGGTCGCGGCGCAGGGGCCGGCCGGCATTCTTCCACTTTCCTTCCACGCTGCCCCGGGAACGGGACCGGCGGGCGCCGGGCAGGCTGTCACCGTCCGGTTCAGCCGGCCTCTGCAGACAGACGAAACGGTCGTGCTCATGTGGCAGTATCGGGGCGCGATCAACGAGCCGCCGCGCGAACCGCGGCACCTGCGTTTTGTCACGCCGAGCGAGACCGCCGGCCACATCGGCGCCGAAGGCGTCTACCTGAGCGGTGAGACTCTGTGGTACCCGGACTTGCCCGGCTCGCTCCCGACTTTCGCCCTGCGCGCGAAGACGCCCGGTGATTGGACGGTCGTCACGCACGGCACACAGCTTGTCCGGACGGTTCAGGATGCCGTCGCGGCGGCCGATTGGGAGGTCACAGACAAGACCGAGGCGCTCACGCTGGTGGCCAACCGGTTTGTCGCGAAGCGGCGGGCCTGGAAGGGCATCGAGATCGCGACTTATCTGTTTCCCGATGATGCAGGGTTGGCCGACGACTATCTGGATGCCTCCATCAAGTACCTGGACGTCTACACCAAACTGCTGGGGCCCTATCCGTTCCCGAAGTTCGCCGTGGTGGAAAATTTCTTCGCCAGCGGCCTGGGCATGCCGTCGTTCACCTTATTGGGCAGCAGTATCATCAAGCGGCGCTATGTCCAGCCCTACGCGCTCGGGCATGAGATCGTCCATTCATGGATCGGCAACTCCGTCTTTAACGCGGTCGAACAGGGCAACTGGGTGGAGGGGCTGACGACGTATCTCGCCAACTATTATTACGAAGAATTAACGGGCACGCCGGAGCAGGCGCGCGAGCAGCGGCGCATGATGCTGCTCGGCTACGCGGTCTATGTCAGGCCGGAGGAGGACTATCCGGTTGCGCAGTTCACACAAAAGAACGATCAGAAGGACAACGCCATCGGGTATCAAAAATCCGCGATGGTGTTTCACATGCTCCGCCGTGAAATCGGCGAGGAGCCGTTCTGGCGGGGACTCCGGACGCTGGTGGCGCGCTACTCCGGCGCCTATGCCGGCTGGAAGGACGTGGAACAGGTTTTTGCCGAAACGGCCGGCCGCGAACTGCGCTGGTTTTTTGCCCAGTGGGTGGAACGGCCGGGCGCGCCGACTGCGTTGAAAGGCCTCGCATCCGTTCGTGCCGACCCGGAGTACGAGATCTTCAGGCGGATTCCGAGGGAGGTCCTGCCGCCCATGCTGAACCTCTTCGTGACCGATCCGATGCGCGCGGTCATCGTGCCGAGTGGAGGGTCCGAGCCGGACCGAGTACCCTATATCGAGCTGATTGCGCAGATTGTGTCGAAGGATTCGTCCAGCACCATGCAGGCCGATCAGCAGGTGGAGGCCGCGAAGGGTTCGTTGCTGGTCCTAGGCGGGCCCGGCGTGAATCGGGCGGCGGAGTGGGCCATGCGTGGATGCGGCGAGGCGGTTCGAATCGAAAAAGACTCTGTGACGATCGAGGGCCGGACGTATAATGGACCGGGAACGGCCGCGCTGCTCTCGTGCCGCCATCCGGATCGTCCCGGCCACGTTGTGACGCTCTTTTATGGCGTGACGCCGGCGGCGGCGGCCAAGGTGGCGCGGCTTGTGTTTTTCTACGGATGGCAGAGTTACCTGGTATTCCAGGACGGAGCGGTGGTTGCACGCGGCGATTACGCCGGGTCACGCGATTGGGAGGTGCAGGTTGAAACACGCTGAACGAAGGATCGGGAAAGCACTGATGGTTGGAACGGCCCTGGCGGTGATTGCGTTCTACCTCAGCACTCAGTCCTCAGCACTTAGAGCTTCCGTTTCGGGCGAGGAGCGCCATCTGGCGAACATCCGTCAGTTGACCGCCGGCCGGAAGAATGCCGAAGCTTATTTTTCCTTTGACGGAACCAAATTGATCTTTCAGTCCACAAACGATTGGGGCCAGGGCACCGTCAATCTGCCTCCGAATAAGCCTGTATCAAGCGAGCGGGGGATACCCTGCTATCAGATGTACGTGCTGGATCTGGTGACCGGCAGCATCCGGCGGGTCAGCGTGGGGACGGGGGCGACGACCTGCGGGTATTTCTTCCCTGGCGACCGGCGCGTGCTCTTTTCCTCGACGCATCTCGCCGGCCAGCAGTGCCCGCCCGAGCCGAAGCGGGAAGGGCGGTACCGGTGGGCGCTGGACGATTACGACATTTTTGCGATCGGCATGAACGGGCAGGGACTCCACCGCATGACCATGACGCCCGGCTACGATGCCGAAGCGACGGTGTCGCCGGACGGCAGGACGATCGTCTTTACCTCGATGAAGGACGGCGATCTGGACCTCTATGCGATGGATCTGGACGGGACGCACGTGCGGCGCCTGACGACGGAAATCGGATACGACGGCGGCGCATTTTTCTCGCCGGATAGCAAGCGGATCGTCTACCGGGCGTTCCATCCGAAGAATCCGGCCGAGCTGGACGCCTACAAAGCCTTGCTCGCCCAGAATCTGATCGAGCCGGGTCAATTGGAAATCTTCGTGATGAATGCCGACGGCAGCGACAAGCGGCAGGTGACGTCCAACGGGTCGTCCAATTTCGCGCCCTATTTCCATCCCGACGGGAAACGGATCGTCTTCTCCTCCAACCGGCACGATCAGGGGAAGGACGGCCCGCCGACGTTTCACCTCTACCTGATTCACGACGATGGTACCGGTTTGGAGCAGGTCACGGCGGCGGGCCGTTTCAACAGCTTTCCCATGTTCTCGCCGGACGGGAAGCGCGTGGTGTGGGCCTCCGATCGGAACACCACCGAACGCGGCGAGTTCAATCTCTTCATCGCGGATTGGGTCCCCTGAAGACGTAATGCGTAATGGGTAATGCGTGATGAGTAAGGAGAGCAGCGAGAATCTATCGCCCGGCCCCCCGACCCATCACGCTTCACGGATCACGCATCACGTTCCTTTGCTCCTCTCCTGCGCGGCGCTGGCGCTGCTGTTCTGCGCGGCGTTCCAGATGGACCGTCCCGCCATCGAATGGGTCCGGTCTCTGCAGGGGATCTGGATCAAGCGGATTGGCGATGCGGGGTATGTGATCGGCAGCGGTGTCAGCCTGATCGTGATCAGCGGCCTGTTCGTTGCCGCCGGATATGCGCGCGCCAATCCGGCGTGGCGCAAGACCGGCCTGCGTGGATGGATGGCTCATGCCCTGACGGCGATCTTTGTGCAAGGCCTGAAACATGGCATCGGTCGTCCTCGGCCGCGCCTTCACCGCGAAGACGAATTTTTCACCGGGCCAAGCTTGGAATTGGGGCTCGATGCGTTTCCGTCCGGCCATGCCTCCGCGTCCTTCGCCGTCGCGACGGTCGTGGCGAAACACTGTCCGGCGCTGGCGTGGCCTTGCTATGCGCTGGCGGGGTTCGTCGCGGTCACGCGTGTGTTCCGCGGATCGCATTTTGTGTCCGATGTGGTCGCCGGCGTGGTGCTGGGCATCGTGGTCGGCACGCTGGTGGCGACGCCGATCCAGGAATGGAAGGCTACGTTACGCCATGTCCTGTTGTCCGGCACGCCGTGGTTGGTCGTGGCCTGCGCGGCTGTCTGGCTGGCGATCCTGCCGTCCTCCGGCACGATGGCGACCGGCCTGCTGGCAGCGGCTGGCGCTTCGGTGCTGGTGGCGAGCTATTGTTTATATCGCGCGTGAGGGTCTTTTTTGGAATCGAAGACTGGCGGCGGCGGCAGGTTAGCCGGCAGCTTCACCATGGGCTCGCTGGCGAGCAGGCTGTACCCGTAGCGTTCCAGGAGCGTGGCGTAGTTCGCGGTTTCAGACGGGAGCTGAGGCCGTAGCCGCGACTGCAGCACGATCATCGTACGGCCTGGCTGCCCGGCGTGGCGGCGCAGCTGCTCCTCCTCGCCTCGCTGAATAAAAATCACTTTGCGTCTGGCATAAAACACCGTCGAAGGACGTGTCGTCCCATACACGATCAATCGGTCATCCGGGCCGAGGTTGAGCCCTGCGGCGTACGCCAGCTCCTGCGGGGGAGCGATGACGTAGCGATTGATATGGGGCAGGATCACCACCAGCGCGACCAGAGCGACGCAGGCTAGCGTCGCTCCCGCAGCCCAGAACGCGCCGGCCCGCTGTGCATCATTCAGCCCGAAGTAGCCCACCAGTGCGGTGCCGATCAGCAACAGCCCCGACACGATGTAAGGCCCGCTGCCCAAACCGATCTGGGCTGCCAGCGGAAATTCGCCGACGATCTTGTCCGTGAACTGCGCGTAGAGCGACGGGGCTGCGGAAAAACCCGCAGCGAGAAAGAAGCCCAGCCCCATGATGAGATGAATCGAGGCCCGGGTTCCCGGCGTCTTCGGATCGAGCAGGCAACGTGACCAGTAGGAGGCCGCGAGGATCGCCGCGGCCGGGAACAGGGGGCCGATGTAGTGGGGCAGGCGCGTCGAGGACAGGGTGAAAAACAGAAACCCGCCGATCAGCCAGAGGGCGGCAAACCATTCCATCTCCTGCGGACTCGTCACGCGTAACGTGTCACGCGTCACGGACGTGCCCCGTGCCTCGCGCCAGCCTTTGAACGTCTGATACAGCGCAGCTGGAAGGAAACCGCTCCAGGGGAAAAAACCGAGCAAGAGCACGGGAATGTAGAAGAACACGGAGAAGCTGTGCCCTTCCATGGGCCTGAGGAAGCGCCCGATCGTATGCGCCTGGGCGTTGCGGAAATAGTCTTCCCCGTGGATCTGCAGCATGGTGAGATACCAGGGGAGCGTGAGCATCAGGCAGAGCGCGGTGCCTGCGAGCGGCAGCCCTGTTCTCCAAAACTGGCCCCATCGTTGTGTCAGTGACAGGTATGGGATGATGGCTAACAACGGCACCAGGAAGCCGACCGGTCCCTTGGTCAGGGTGGCCAGCGCCATCCCGACATACAATGCCCACATCCAGTGCCTCATTCGCCCTTCGCCATGCAGGCCGAGCCAGAAGCCGAACAGCGACAGGGTGGTGAAGAAAATCAAGACGCTGTCGGTCAAGGCTGCGCGGCCGAGCCCGATCATTTCGAGATTCACCAGCAGCATCAGGCTGGCGAAGATACCGATGACCGGCCCCCGCAGATGCGCGATGAACAGGTACTGCATCAGGATCAGCGCGACGGCAAAGAGCGCGGAAGGGAACCGGGCCGCGAATTCGCTGACGCCGAACGCGTGGTAGGACAGGCTCATCAACCAGTAGACAAAGACGGGCTTGGCATAGCGCGGCTCGTAATTGAACGTGGGACTGATCCAGTCGCCTGTCTCCAGCATCTCGCGGCCGGCCTCCGCGTTGCGCCCTTCATCCCGGTCGGTCAGGCCCATGCCGCCGAGGTTCAGGCAGAAGAGCAGGCCGGCCAGGACGAGCAGGAGAAAGAGATCGCGCCCCTGGCGTGAGTCGTTCACGGAGTCACTCCTGTTGAGACGAACGGCAGATGAAGCGGTCGTGGAGATGCGTCATCGTTTGGGGGCCGGAGGGGACTCGACGGCGTCAGGGTCGCGAGCGGAGCGGGAGATCAGTGCCAGATTCCGTATATAGACGAAGGCCCCGATGCTCTGGCCCGCGATGAAGACCGGGTCCTTCCGATAGATGGCATAGGCCAGCGTGATCAAGCCACCGACGAGACTCATATACCAGAAGGCGATCGGGACATGGCTTTCCGCGTGTTTTTCGGACGCGAGCCACTGAACAACCCATCGGCCGAAGAACAGGCCCTGTCCCAAAAAGCCGATGCCGACCCAGATGATTTCGGTGGTGCTCATAGAGAAGACGTAATCCGTAATCCGTGATCCGTAGGTGATTTTCTTTTAAGGAAACGGATAAGCCCGGACAGCATCATTCTGACTTTCTCGATCCTGTCAAAGAGGCTGGTTTCAGAAAAGAACCCCAAGTTCTTCGCCAGGATTAGTTGCGTTTCTAGTTCTGCAATGGACCCAAGGGCGATATGAAGAAACCGGACAAACTCTTTCTTAAGAATTCCTAGCCGCGCCTTCCGCGATATTACTTGGAATCGATACGGCACAACGCCTCGTTTGCGAGGTTAACCCATAGAGTTCTTCCTTGGGGAATTGTGCTGTCAATGTATAGATCTGACCGGCTAACTCCATCGCTGTGTTCCAGACATTCAGGTCTTTGTGGGTTCTCAATCGAGTTCCGTTCATTGTTAATTAGGTCTTACGTATTACGGATAACGGTTCACGCGTCACCTGTCACGGAATTTGTATCTCAACACCCGCGCCCGCATCCAGCGGAAACCGATCAGGTCGTAGAGCACCTTGAAGAAACGGTTGCCGAGCCCATACTTCGAAATCCCGTGGATCCGCGGGTAGTGGCGGACCGGCACCTCGGTGACGGTGAACCCGTGCATGAGCGCCAGCGCTGGTAAGAACCGGTGCATGCCTTCGAATAACTGCATTTTTTCAACGACGGCGCGGCGGAAGAGCTTCAATTCACAACCTGTGTCGTGGAGACGATCGCCCGTGATGGCGCGCCTGACCAAATTGCCGGTTCGCGAGGAGATTTTTCTGATGATACTGTCATGGCGGTCTTTTCTCCATCCGCACACCAGGTCGTATGTCGCCACCAAAGGTAGCAATTGAGGAATGTCGGCGGGATCCAACTGGAGATCTCCGTCCATCGTGAGGACGAGGTCGCCGCCGGCGTGCTTGAAGCCCGCGTCGAGGGCGGCCGTCTTGCCGTAGTTGCGGTCGAAGTGCAGCACGCGGATTTGTTGGTACTGGGCGGCCAGATTGTCCATCAAGGGGCCACTGCCGTCGGTGCTGCCGTCGTCAATGTAAAGGATTTCAAATGGAGTTGTGCGGGACCGCTCGTGCGTGCCCAACACTTTTAAGAGCTGCTCGGTCAGCGGCGGCAGGTTGTCCCGTTCGTCTTTGATGGGGATGACGACGGAGATCCAGGGACGGGCAGGAACAGTCATGCAGGCATTCTACAGAAGGCACGGAAGACGGTCAAACGGAAGGACGTGATCCGTGACGCGTAATGCGTAATCCGTGCAGAGAGAACAATCTTTCATCACGCGTTACGGATAACGGATCACGGATTACGGCTTCTGAGCGACCGTAAACCGCATCGTGCCCATCAGGCTTAACTCGCTGACCTGGAATCCCACATGAATCTCCACCTTGTACTGGCCGGGCTTCCAGCCGCCGGCCGGTGGAGCTAATTTGACATAGCCGCTTTCGTCCTCGAGCGCCATGTACATGGTGTCCTGCGTGACCAGGGTCTTCGGATCAAGCCCCGGGACCTTCTCGGGGTAGCACATACCGAACACCTGATAGGGTTGGTAGTGCTGGTGCACGTTGAAGACGATGTAGACAGCCGGGGAGGAGGGGTGGAACACATCGGTCGGCTGGACGGGCACGATCTCGTGGGTGCGTCGGTAGCCCAGTTCTTCGTCGAATCCTTCGGCTGTTTGGATGGCGATGAACAATCCTGCTGGTGGTTTGTTGAAATCATACGTCGGAAGAGGATCTTTGTCCTGGAGTTCCGGAGGGCCGTCCGCGGCGAGCCCGGTGTTCGTCCATAAGAATGTGAACAGCAGAGCAAGTCGGACGCAGCGGGCGCAGGTCGAACGCATGGCGCTGTCGTACCGTACCTCCAAAGGGCTGTCAAGGATGTCTAGCTGGTTTCTCTGGTTTGTCTCGTTTGTCTGGTTTATTTGGTTGAACCGGACGAACCAGAAGAACCAGAGAAACCAAACAAACCTGATGAACCAGACAAACCGGCTCCGCTGTCCCCAAGCCTGCGCGTTGCGACGCCCCCTCCCATTCCCTCCCCCCAACGTGGGGGAGGGTAGGGAGGGGGGCTCGTTTGAGGTGCATTGCCCGGCGAAAAGCCATTCTGGTACTATGCCGCGCGATGGTGATGAACGCTGCAACCAATCCCGACGCGCTGCCGCAGCCCATGGGCGATTTCAAGCCTGTGGACGAGTGGCAGGCGCACATCGGCCGGCTCTTTTACGGGCTTCGGGGCAGGCGCGTCCAGGACTATTACCAAACGTTCGCCTCGGCGGACTACCGGCTCGCGCATGCGCTCGCGGCCGATTATTTCTCACGGGTCTGCGCCCGCGAGAAAAAATGGGTAAGGGATAAAGGGGTAAGGGGTAAGGATACGGTTACCCCTGCTACCCCTCTACCCCTTGGTACCCCCCTCGTTGTCCACGAATGGGGTCCCGGCAACGGGAACCTAGCGGCCTGCTTCCTGACCCACCTCAAGACCTTGGACAAGGACGGGCTTATTTACCCGCGCGTCCGCTACGTGATGGTGGATATGCACCAGGCGATCCTGGACAACGCGCAGAACCATCCGGACCTGCTCTCTCACCGGGAACGGGTGGAGACGCTGTGTGCGGAGGCGTCGTCGCTGGCTTCAGTCAAGGACGGCACGGTTGACCGCATTTTTTGCAACGAGTTGTGGAACGATCTGCCGGCCAAGCTGATGCTGCGCAAGGGGAGTGAGATCGAGGAAGAGTATCTCCGCCCCAATCTAAGCGAAAAGAGGCATGCCGTCATCGATGATTGGTCCGGATTCGTGCGCGCGTTCGACGGGAAGAATGTGGCGGCGCTGGAGGCCTTTCCCGCCTTCCTGGAGGACATTATCTGGGAGAAGGAATACCACAAGGCCGAATGGAAGGACGTGCCTTACCGGAAAACCATCACGGACTTTCTCAAGCAGATCGACGAACATGTCTTGGTACCGGTGAACCTGGGTGCGATTGCGACCGTGAAGGAGGCCAAGCGGCTGCTGGCTCCGGGAGCGGTCGGCTTCAGCAGCTTTGACGCGGGGGCGGATGAGATGGCGGTGCTGAACGACCCCGAAAAGCCCTGCTACGGCCTGTTCGGCGGACAGTACAGCTTTATGGTGAACTTTGCGCTCATGGAAGCGGCCGCCGTCTATATGGGTATCCGAGCTGTAACCATCGAGACTCAGCGGGAATTCATCGGGCGAAGCTTGGGCACCAATGTGATCAGCCTTATGGACCTCCTGGCATCCTATCCCTCCCCGCGATCGCTGCAACCGTGGGAGCAGGATCGCTTGATTATCAGAACCATCCAGGCCTTCAAGGACAGGTACCGAAGCCCCTACCAACGCCGAATCGAGATGCCAATCAGAAGCGAAACTCCTCCCCAGGAGCGCGAGTCGCTCAAAGCGATCTTGCAGGCGTTAGAGACGGACGGCATCCCGGATACGGTGGCCTACCTGACGGAGGAGGAGATCAATGGCTCGATGGCAGGCCTGGAACAGCTTGGGTACCACCGAGACACGATTATGGCGGTTCTGGCAACGCCGCCCCAACCTATTGACTATCGGCACTTTTTCTTCTAGCAGGATGCTGAAAAAGGCTGCCAGCGGCGTTCTCGCATCGCTCAAAGCCTGCGACGTACCGGCCAAGAGTACGTCTCGGCTTCTTGCTCGCTGCGGTCTTGCTGAACAGCCTTTTTGAGCATCCTGGTCGCTCCAAGCCCAACTCCTGTAGATTTCAGAGAAATTCCTTGACTAGAATTTGGAATTTCGGTAGCGTGTTCACTAATTAGCTGGCGACTCGAGATTCCTGGCTGTGCGCCACCGGCTATCCGCATCTACGAGGTTCTCTTATGTTCGGTTCATTCGGTTGGATGGAACTCTTACTGATCCTGTTTATCGTCCTGATTATTTTTGGTGCCGGCAAGATTCCTCAACTTGGGGAAGGATTGGGCAAAGCGATCAAGGGGTT
The DNA here is from genome assembly GCA_009692155.1 of Nitrospiraceae bacterium. Classification (GTDB taxonomy): domain Bacteria; phylum Nitrospirota; class Nitrospiria; order Nitrospirales; family Nitrospiraceae; genus 2-02-FULL-62-14. The sequence continues at coordinate 1,906 of SHZW01000016.1, read as the reverse complement.
CAAGAAGGCCGTTCACGAGCCGGAGCCGATCGAGGCAACCGCCACGCCGGTGCCGGATCAACCGCACCAGCCCACCCCCATCGCCCCAATCCCAGTCAGCTCAGTCGGCCCAGCCGAGCCCGTGGCAGCGCAGGCCGCACCACAGCACCAGAAGCAGGGATAACAAGCAAGACGTGAGGCGTGATGGGTGATGGGTGATCGGTGAGAGGGGGAAAAGCCGGAAGTGACCCTTTGCGGATCACGGATTACGGTTCACGGATCACGTTTCACGCATCACGGCTTTTGAACCATGTTCGGTTTGGGTGCCGGTGAGATTCTCATCATTCTGGTCCTGGCCTTTTTGCTGTTCGGGCCCAAGCAGTTGCCAGAAATTGGTCGCCAGGTCGGGAAGGCCGTCAAGGGGCTGAAGGAGACGGCGGATGATCTCAGGAAGTCGGTCGAGCCTGAGGTCAACCTGATCCAGCAGGAAGTGAAGATGGTCGAGCAGGACCTGGAAGCCTCCATGAAGGAAGCGGAGGAAGAGGTCAACGCGATCACGAGCCAGGCGGACCAGGACGGGAATTCGAAATCAGCTTGATTTAGTTTTGAAATGCTGGTATATGCTAAACGTATTGGAAGGGGGTGTCGTCTGGAGAACCACGAAGGGTCGATTCGGGATGTCCCGACACGGTTTGTTTCCAATAGTAAAACCGGGGCACAAACGGATTTCTTGTTTGGTTTCGGGTTGCATCGAAAGAAACAGGCAGACGTCACGCATTCATCACGGAGCAGTGAATTGAGGCCGGTGCGGATCGGCTAGAGCGTTGGAAGAAAGAGTGTTCAGTCAACTCACAGGAAGGACGTATATGAAGAGCATGAGAACAGGGTGGCTACGCCACTCATTAGTGTTTGCGGCGGCCGTGGTGGCCGTCGGTTTCGCTGCTCCCGTCTGGGCGGCCTTCGAGCTGCCGGAGGGTGAGCGGATTACGAACGTACCGCACATTCCCCGGGCCATTCCACAAAAAGAAGCCTACGAGAGCTACGACCCCAAGATCGGCAAGAACTTCGACATCAAGAACTTCTGGATGCGCGCGGACCTTCGCGTGCGGCCGGAATTCCGCAAGAACACCTGTTTCGGCTATGCTAATGCCGGCGCCGGAGCCTGTAACGCGGCCAGTACCGTAGTCAATAATACTGCCGTTGGTGCCCTCAAGCCGGCCAACGATTTTTACGTGCAACAGTGGGTTCGGCTCGGCATCGGCTACGATCTGTCTCCGGACGTCAATTTCTACATGGAAATCATTGACTCGGCGACGTGGGGCGGTAATGGTAGCAGCGTCAACGCAGGGAACGGTGGCGATCCGCTGAACCATGCGTGCAGCAATAATACGACCCTAAGCGCAGCCGGAAACTGCCGGCTGGGCGTCCGGGCTGCCTATGTGCTGGTCCGGAATCTGGCTGGGGTGCAGGGCCTCAGCATGAAAGCAGGCCGGCAATATGTGATTTTCGGCAACCACTCGCTGTTCGGCCACTTTGACTGGGCGAACACGGGCTATTCGCACGACGGCATCATGTTCCAGTATGCGAACAAGAACTTCGAGTCGCACTTGGGCTGGTTCCGGAACTCGGAGACCGACATTGCGCAGGGTGCGCCGGTTGGCAGCGCCGCAGCCAATATCGCTGGAACCAACCAGGGCCTGACGGCCAGTGGCGATGTCGACATGTTCATTTTCTATAACCAGATCAAGTCGATACCGGGCTTTCTGATCGAACCCTACTATGTGTTCTACAAGAATTCGCTGGGTTCGGGCGACAATGAAGCTCAGGGGCTTGGGACGGCGAAAAAATCGAATCAGTTGCGCCACATGGTCGGCAACCGCATCGAAATGCGGAAGGGCAACATCGATTTCATCAACGAAATTGCCTA
>SHZW01000015.1 GCA_009692155.1 Nitrospiraceae bacterium | reverse complement strand
ATTAGCTCTTTTCTACTAAAGACTTGGCTGCTCTAAATGCGGCGTCCATGTCCGGCAACTGCGTCAACTCCGGTGCGATCTGCATGTAGCGGATCACGTTGTCCTTGTCCACCACCATGACCGTACGGGCCAGGATGTGCGGGCCTTCGACCAGCAGGCCGTAGGCTTTCCCGAAGTCGCCGCCGCGATAGTCGGAGAGAAAAGTCACGTTGGCAATCTTGGCTTCCTTGGCAAAGCGGCCCTGCGCAAAGGGCGTGTCCACGCTGATCGTGATCAGCTCGATCATTTTGTCCAGGCCGCTGTTTTTCTCGCTGAGATGGTGGGTCTGCTGCTCGCAGACCGGCGTGTCCAGCGACGGCACCACATTAATAATCCGTACCTTGCCTTTGGTGTCGGCGAGATTGATCAGCGAGAGGTCGCCCTTCGCCACCTTGACGTTGCGCAGCTTATCTCCGACTTTAATGCCTGGCCCGGCCAGCTTCAGCGGGTCGCCTTTGAATGTGACGGTGTGGCCCTTGCCGGCGGTCGCGCTGCTGTTTGCAACCGGTAGGTCCTTGTACATGAAGCCGACATCGCCGGATTTGCTCTTGCCGTCGCAGCCGGTCATTCCGGCCAGGCAGATGATGCCCAGCACTGAGAGGATGGTTCGATGGATTCGTGTCATGGTGGCTCCCTGGTCAAATTGTTGAGCGAGGCTCCATAGATTCGGCTGTTTGCCAGACAGAGTCAAGACTTCAGGAACGTGATCAGCAGGGAATTGACGGCCTCCGGCTGCTCCCACTGCGGGATATGGCCGGCCCCGGGGATCATTGCGAACGCGGCCCCTTTGATAGTCGCGTGCAGCTCCCGCCCCACCGAGGAGGGGAACACCTTGTCTTCCTCACCCCATAGCACGAGGGTCGGCCGGCTGATGTCGCCGATCTTGAGCGCGAAGCCCTGCTCCCAGAGCGGAAGATTTCTGATGGTGGCCATCGCGGCGGGGATCAGCCCCGGTCGCGTGCGGTTTCGGACAGATCGTTCGATGACGGCCGGCGTGAGCCGGTTGTGGTCGTGGACGATTTCCTTGAGCACGTCTTCCGTGACCCAGCGGCCGGCGAGCCAGTTGCCGAACCGGATCAGCCAGACCGGGGCCGAGGTCTCGACCGCGCGCCTGATGAGGGGCCCCGTGAGTTTTTCACGCACGTCTTTCGGCAGGCCGCTGATCAGCACGAGGCGGTCCACGCGTTCCGGATGCGCGACGGCCATGCCGATCACGAGTCCTGCGCCCATGGAGTTTCCGACGAGCGCCGCTTTCTGAATCCCCAGCGCGTCCATGAAGCCGCGGACGAAGGCGAGCATCTCATCGGGCGTGTAGGCGATATCGGGTTTCTCCGAGAGGCCCGAGCCGGGCAGGTCCAGCGTGAGGACGCGGTAATGCGGGGCGAGGGCGGCTTGCTGATATTCCCACTGCCACATGGAGCCGCCGAAGCCGTGCACGAGGATGACCGGCGGCCCGCCGCCGATGTCGAGATAGGCGATGCGCGTGTCGTTGACCGTGACGGTCTGGACGGGTTGGCGCTGGAGCCCGTCGAACCAGGGTGGAATCTCAGAAGAGGCCGCGCAGGCGGTCAACAGAATTGGAAGCAGCAGGAGGGCGCGCACGCTATTCTAATTGTACGAGCGTTTCGTCCGGCTTCACGTCGTCACCCTCGTTCACGTAGAGCGCGGCGACGGTGCCGGCGATCGGAGAAGTCAGGCGGTTTTCCATCTTCATGGCCTCGATGATCAGCACCGGATCGTCGGCCCTGACCTTGTCGCCCTTGGCGACCAGCACTTTGACCACGCGGCCCGGCATGGGCGAGGCGATGTCGCCGGGCCTGCTGGGCTTGGGCCGCTTGGGCTTGGCCTTGTCGCCGGTCGCCGGCGCTTCCGGCACGCCGGCCAGCACTTCCTGGATCGACTCGAGTTGGACTTCCTCCAGCTTGTCGTTGATCCGGATGTAATAGGGCTTGCGGCCGTCTTCTTTCCGGCCGGAGCCGGACACCTGAATGTGATAGGTCTCGCCGTGGACCGTGACGTTGAAGTCGATCGGCGCCAGGTGCAGCTCGTGCGCGACCTTGGGGCCCGCTTCGGGCGCCGGCGCGAGCGGCTCGGGCTTGAGCTCGCCTTTTTCCCGGGCCTCGAAAAATTCCCGCGCGATGGCGGGGAACAGCGCCAGTGACACGACATCCTCCGGCGACGTCGGTTTCCCTGCCAGTTCCTTGATCGCGGCGGGTAATTCCGGCTCCAGCCGGTCCGCCGGGCGGCCCTTGATCGGCTGCTCGTCTCCAATTGCGCGCGCGGAGACCTCTTTGTTCACCGGGCCCGGCGGCTTGCCGTAGAACCCCAGGAAATAATTTTTGGTCTCCGTGGTGATGACCTTGTACCGCTCGCCGGTCAGCACGTTGAGCGTGGCCTGCGACCCCACGATCTGGCTGGTCGGCGTGACCAGCGGCGGGTAGCCCATGTCCTTCCGCACACGCGGCACTTCCTCCAGCACGTCCCGCATCTTCTCCAGCGCGTTCTGCTCCGCGAGCTGGGCGGCCAGGTTGGACAGCATGCCGCCGGGAATCTGCGAGGTCAGGATTTCGGCATCCACGCCGGTAAAGTCGCTCTCGAACTGGTGATACTTTTTCCGCGCCGTTCTGAAGTGTTCGGCGATCGGAACGAAGCGCGGCAGTTGCAGCCCCGTGTCGTAGGGCGTGCCACGCAACGCGGCGACCAGCGTTTCCGTCGGCGGGTGCGACGTGCCGCCCGCGAGCGGAGAAATGGCCGTGTCCAGAATGTCCAGGCCGCCCAGGATCGCCATCAGGGACGACATGGACGCCATGCCGGAGGTGTAATGCGTATGCAGGTGGATCGGCACCTTCACCGCAGCCTTGAGTTTTTTCACCAGGTGATAAGCGTCCATCGGCGCCAGCAGGCCCGCCATGTCCTTGATGCAGAGCGTGTCGGTGCCCAAATCCTCCAGGCGCCTGGCGAGGCCGACGAAGCTGTCCAGGGTGTGGACGGGGCTTATGGTGTAGCAGAGCGCAGTTTCGACGTGCTTGCCCTGGTCTTTGACGCAACGAACCGAATGCTCGATGTTGCGGACGTCGTTCAACGCGTCGAAAATGCGGAAGACATCGATGCCGTTGGTTGCGGCTCGTTCGACGAAGCGTGCCACCACGTCATCGGCGTAGTGCCGGTAGCCCACGACGTTCTGCCCGCGCAGCAGCATCTGCAGCCTGGTGTTGGGCATGGCGGCGCGCAGCGCGCGGAGCCGCTCCCAGGGGTCTTCCTTGATGAAGCGCAGGCAGGTGTCGAACGTCGCGCCGCCCCAGACTTCCAGCGACCAGTAGCCGATGGCATCCAGCTTCTGCGCGATCGGGAGCATGTCTTCCGTGCGCATGCGCGTGGCGAGCAGTGATTGATGGCCGTCGCGCAGCGCGACGTCCGTGATCAGCAGTTTCTTCCCCGGCGCCGGCGTGATGTCGAGCCCCGGTTTGCCTTTGCCAGACTTCTTTGTGGGTTTACGTGTCGCCATATGCATTCGTTATGCGTGATGCGTGATCCGTGATGCGTAGCCTGTTAACCCATTACGCATGACGCGTCACGCTTCACGGTCTTTACAGTCCCTCGTACGCCGCGATACACGCGGACACGGCCAATACCAAATCTTCCGGTTCGATGTGGTCGTCGTAGTTGAACACGTCCGGATGCGTCTCCAGGTAGGAGGTGTCGAACCGTCCGGCCATAAAATCCGGCTCTTCCATGATCTTCTCCATGAAAGGAATCGTCGTCTTGAGGCCGCGCAGGACGTATTCCTCCAGCGAGCGGTGCATGCGGCTGACGGTTTCCTCCCACGTGCGGCCGCGGACCGTCAGCTTGGCCAGCAGGCCGTCGTAGTACGGCGGCACGTCATAATCCTTGTACACGGCGCCGTCGATGCGGACGCCGATGCCGCCCGGCGAGAGATAGGCGGTGACCTTGCCGGTGACCGGCCTGAAATTATTCCGCGGATCCTCGGCGTTGATGCGGCATTGGATGGCGTGACCCTGGAGCGTCACGTCGCTCTGCTTGAACTCGATCGGCCGGCCGGCGGCGATCGTGATTTGCGCCCGCACAATGTCCACGGCGGTGATCTGTTCCGTGACCGTGTGCTCGACCTGGATGCGCGGGTTCATCTCGATGAAGTAGTACCGGCCCTGCTGATCCAGGAGAAACTCGACCGTGCCCGCGTTGTCGTAGTCCACCGCGCGCGCGATTTTCGTGGCGTCTTCGCCCATTTGTGCCCGCAACTCCGGCGTGAGGACGAGCGACGGCGCGATCTCGATCAGTTTCTGATGGCGGCGCTGGATGGAGCAGTCGCGCTCGCCCAGGTGGATGATGTTGCCCTGGCGATCCGCGAGAATTTGAAATTCGATGTGGTGCGGCCGCTCGATGTATTTCTCGATGAAGACGCTGCCGTCGCCGAAGGCGGCCAGCGCTTCGCGCGAGGCGCTGTCCATGCTGACGCGCAGCTCCTGATCGGACCGGACGACGCGCAGCCCGCGCCCGCCGCCGCCGGAGCTGGCCTTGATCATGACCGGATAGCCGGCGCTACGGCAGAAGGCCAGGGCCTCGTCCACGCTGGTAACGGCCTGTTCCGTGCCCGGCACGATCGGCACACCGACCTGCCTGGCCAGATTCCTCGCCTGGATCTTGTCGCCCATTAAATGGATCGCTTGGGGGGACGGCCCGATGAAGGTGATGCCCGAGGCCTGGCACAGATGGGCGAACCCGGCGTTCTCCGAGAGGAAGCCGTAGCCCGGATGGATCGCGTCCGCTCCGATGCGATTGGCCAGAGCCACGATCTGCTGCCCGTCCAGGAAGCCTTTCACGGGGCCGGGGCCGACCAGATAGGATTCGTCCGCTTTTTTGACGTAGATGCCGGTCGAGTCGGCGTCAGCATAGATGGCGGCGGTCGCGATGTTCAATTCGCGGCAGGCGCGAATGATCCGCATCGCGATTTCACCCCGGTTGGCGACCAGAATTTTCTTAAACATCGCCGACTTTCACCAGTCTGAAGTTAGACCTACAGAGGCTGTGGGCGGCCTCAAAGTGAGTGTAAGGTAGCACAGGGGCTTAATTAGTGTCGAGGGAGAGACGTGAAACGTGAGGCGGAAAACGTAAGGCGTTAGGCGAGGGGGAGGCGGGGCAATCTCCCTGCTCCTCACCCCTTGCGCCTGACGATGCGCCTACTTCGATTGGACCAGAAATCCCTTGGACCGGGCGTTGCCGCCGCCGGCGACGATGTCAATGAACGTCATGCCTGCCTTGGTGTCCGGGACGGTCGCTTCGATGGTGGTGTCGTTGATGAACTTGTACGGTACCTTCGTCGCCCCGGCGGCGCTGAAGGCCACGCCGTGAAAACATTCCCTGGTTCCGAAGTTTTCGCCCTTGATGACGACTTTCGTGCCGGGTTTCGCTTCATCCGGCTCAACCTTGAGAATCTTCGGCCGCTTGGTCCGGTCGCAGATCGGGTCCTTTTCCACCTTGGATTCGTCGAAGCCCTTGATGGACTCCGTGCCGAACATGCTGAAGCCCGTGCCGTCCTCGATGCTGCCTTCCGGCTTCTTTTCTTCGGCGGCAAGCGGACCGGCGGAGACGATGAGGAACGATGCGATGATGAAGGCGGAAATCAATCGAGTCATAAATTTCCTCCCTAGTTCTTCTGTTCCAGCGGCGTATAGCCTTCGATATCCAGGATCTTTTGTCCGTCCGGCGACAGCGCAAAGGCGGCGAACGCATCCACCGTCGGATTCGTCTCTTTTTTACTGAGCAGCAGAACCGGACGGCGGAGCGCGTACCGGCCGTTTTTCACCGTCGGCTCTTCCGGTTCAACCTTGTCCACTTGCAAGAGGCGGACGGCGACACCCGAGGCGACAGCTTCCAGCGCCGGGCCCATTGAAATAAACGTCACAGCCGACAAGGGCGGGAGCGTGCCCACGACGGTCTTGATGACCTTGTCGTCGGCTTTGATCACCTGGGCAGATTCGGGAATCTGGCCCGCAATGCCGAGCTGCTGTTCGAACGTGTCGCGAATGTTCCGATTCCTGGGGCGATCGAGCAGCAGCACCCGTGTATCCGGTCCGCCCAACTCGGACCACGTCCTGATCTTTCCCGTAAACAATTGCGCCGCCTGCTGCGTGGTGAGCTCCCTGGTGTGATTGGAAAGATTGACCATGATGGCGATGCCGTCCCAGCCGATCTGCAACGCCTGGAGGGCCGGGTCCTCCTTGCCCGTCACGGCGATCTGCGCCCGACCGTTTTTGACCAGCTCGAGCGGCTTGGAATTTTCGTTCCACTGGATGTCCACGTAGACGCGGGGGTTGGCCTTTTCGAAGGCCCGGGCGAGCTTCTCGATCGTGGCGGCTTCCGGGCCATTCCCGGCAATGACGATGTGTCCCGTCGTGTCCCCGGCGAAGAGCGGGGGCGTGTTGGCGAGCAGCAGGCCTGTCCAGAGGAGCGCGAACGCGAGGGCGTGCATGTCAGGTTGAGCCAGCGCCTCCGTTACCGACGCCACCGGCGTCACCGACGATGTCGGTCGGGGTAGGTGTGGGGGGGGCCGTCCGCTTGCCCAGGGCCGGCGGCAGTTTTTTGAACTTGTCCATCCGTTCGCCCAGCATGTCGTAGGCTTTTATTTCCTTGAATCCTGTCTTATGGGTACCCACAATTTTCGAGGCAAAGGCCGACAGGAGGCGCACCGCCTTCTTGGCCTGGCAGTGGGGACAGGCGGTGTCCTCGGATCGGGCGCTCATCGGCTGGACGATTTCAAATCCTTCGCCGCAGCCCTCGCACCGGTATTCGTACATCGGCATTGGAGATAGGCCCTCCCAACCTGTGCTCAAATTATAGCCGAATTGCAGGGCAGATGCGACTGAGGGACAGGTGAAAAGTAAAAAGTTAAAGGTAAAAGGTAAATAAGGCAGAAATGAGGGGGAGAAGCGACTTGCGACCCCCTGGGCACCCTCTTAGGCCTTTCACTTTTCACGTTTCACTTTTTACTCGGGCCGTCTTGACCGCGGCGTGGACGGTCGAGTATCTTACAGCGTCCGTCCACGTGGAGACGGGTTTGAATGTGGGGTTCCATGCCGTTGTTGATTCGTCGGTATAAGTTGACCAGTGGGATGATGCAGGAAGAGCGGATTGACGAGCCGGACCGGATCGATCGATATTTCAAGCTGTTTGAGAAGGACGACGTCAAGAAACTTCAGACCGGCGTCAGGGTCTTCATCGAAAAGGATGAGTGGCAGCTCTTGCCGTGAAACCCGTCGCAGGCGACGGGTTTCAAGGATGATTTGGTGAATTGGTGGGAATTAGGGCAACTCTTCACTTCACCAGATCGCCAAATCACTAAATCGTACTTCTCCGAAAAGCGCAACACCATGGTCTACTGGCTGCATATTGCACACGCGATTGATCGGACGACGCTGCACCGCGAGCGCTGCGCGGAAGTCCCGTCCAATTTCATCCGGACAGATTTCTGGGAAGGGGGATGGTTCGACTATCCCGACAAGGAACGGGCCCTGGCAGCGATGGAGCAAACGGGGACGTCCATCCAGCGCATTTGTCCGGTCTGTAAACCGTAACCGCGCAGAAACGTAGAACGATGAATGGCGGAAAATTGATTCCCACATTCATCGTTCATCCTTCATAGTTCACTTCAAGCCATGCCCCGCTTCGCGCTCATTCTCACCACTCTGATCTGGGGCGCGACGTTTCCCGCCACCAAAGCCGCCCTTGCGCAGAGCCCTCCCTTTTCGTTCATGTTTCTGCGGTTTCTCCTCGGCACGATCCTCGCCGTCGGCGTCTATCTTCTTGCCGGCGGGAAGCTGCGGGTCGATCGCGACCTGCTGCGCATGAGCGGCATCGCGACGATTTTTCTTTTTCTCGGCTACGTCACGCAAACCGTCGGCTTGCAGTACACCACCGCGTCCAATTCGGCGTTCATCACGGTGCTGTATGTGATTTTCGTGCCGCTCTTCCTGCGCCGGTTTCAGGGTCGCGCGTGGTTCTCAGCGGCGCTGGCGCTGGCAGGCCTCTGGTTTCTGGTCACTCCCTCGATGGACATGAACGTCGGGGACCTCTGGACGCTGGCCTGTGCCGTGGCCTTTGCCGCGCACATCGCCTGCATGGAAGCCTTTTCGCGTCGCGGGGAGGCCGCCCTGTTTTTTCTCTGGCAGATGATTCTCGTGACCCTGCTGCTTGGGCCGGCCATGCTGATCGAGGGGCCGGCCTGGGAACAGATTGCACCGACCGGTGTGTTGCTGGTGGGGCTGGGCGTGACGGGAGGATTGGCGACAGGCGCCTTTGCCGTGCAGGTGTGGGCGCAGCGGGTAATGCCGGCGCAGCAGGTGGCACTGATTTTTTCTCTGGAACCGGCTTTTGCCGCCTGGCTGTCCTGGTATTTTCTCGGCGAGCAGATGAGCGCGCAGGGCTGGATCGGGAGCGCGTTGATCCTGGCGGCGGTGATTCTCGGCAGCACCGCACCCGCCTCGGCCTCTGCCACGGTCCCTACACACTCACCTATCACGCCCTGATCGGAACACGATGGCGCAGAAATTTGGGAACAGCAGATGGGTCAAGGAAGGATGGCTTGATAATCGTGTGGAGGGCTGCGTCGTCGGGCGGATCACCTTCGCGGTGATCGGAACGGTGGATCTTTATCTCAAGGGTGACTTCCGCGGCGAGATCGCCGGCAAGGCCATCCGGTTCAGCAATCCCAAGTTCGAGGACGAAGATATGGCCGGGGACGTAATCGGCGACATGGACAATCCGCAGGTCGGCGAAGTGAACCTCATCTCATTCGATCCGCATCCGAATCTCGCCCCGCATCCGTACATTGAGTGGTTCTCCATTCAAAAGAACCACTATCGCATCGAGCTGGCGCCGGAGGATGCCCGGATGCTGTCCGACGGCGAGGCGCGGGAACTCGATCGCGACAGCCAGGCGCTCCGCGACGCATTGAGTTCGCAGGTCCGTTCGACGCGGGACCGGTCGGATTCGGAGTGGGTCTAGCCCGTCAGGCCTTCCGATGGTGGAACTGCTTGAGGTGCGTGGCCAGCATGCCGGCCACGAGGTGCTGGTCGATGGGCCAGGCGTAGCGGATGGTGGCATTCGGATGGGTATGCTTCAGCTTGTCGACGGTTTCCGGAATCTCAATCTCGGCATGCGAGCCGCCGGCGGTGAACATGGACGAGACCACCGTGATGTCCCATGTTCCTTCCTTGATTAATTCTTCAACAGCCTCATCAAGAGTCGGCGCACAGAATTCGTTGTACGCGATGGCGAGCCGTTCTCTCTTTAAGAGAGGGCGCAGCTGGGCGGCCAGAGATTCCAGCCCTTCTTTGTACGGATCGGTCTTCGGCGTCCTCGGCCAGCGCCGGATCTTCTGATCCAGTTCCTGTTCTTCCGGCGACATCGGTTTGCCCGCCGCGCGCCGCTGGGCTTCGAGCTGCTTGAGTTTTCGGACGAGGTCATGCGGATAATCTTTCGGCACCCCTCCGTGCCCCACCAACACGATGGCCCGCTTCATCCTGGCTGCTCCAATTCTTCCATTGCCTTGTAGAGGTCCGGATAGCGAAGAGTATAACCCAACTCCGCCAGCAGTTTCCGATTGCTGATCCGCTTGCCTGGCGTGGGATCGGCTGGCAGCGGCTTGCCGGTTCCCCAGCGCGTGGCGGCGGCGTCCATGATTTCCGACCAGCGCCGCGGTGTGCCGTCGCTGACATTATATGTATCGCCAGGCACGCCGTCTTCCAGGGACTGTAAGATGATCGCGGCCAGGTCTTCGACATGGATCAGGTTCACGAAGCGATGGGAATAGCCAACGCGCCCTTGGCGAATCCAATCCAATGGATTGCGCCCAGGACCGTAGATGCCGGCTACGCGCAACACGATTGCGCCGTAGCGTTCGCGCAGGGATTCCTCACCCTGCACGCGGGCGATCGTGCGATCGACGGGAGCGGTTTCATCCACCGGTTCGCCGCGCACGGCCTGGGGCGAGCCGTCGTAGGCGGATGTCGCGCCGAGCACCACAAGACGTCGCAGGCGAGGGGCGACCTGTTCGCCAAAGGCGCAGGCGGTATCCACCGGAACGGCCGGAAAGGTCCAGACCGCGTCCGCCTGCGCGGGGATTGCGTCCCACGTTCCGGCACGATCGAGATCGAATCGGAGGCGCTGCTCGGGGGGAATGCCCGTGAGATTTTTCTCCGGCACGCGGCTGGCGGCGAAGACGATGCGGCCCTCGGCCTTGGCCTGCCGGAATAGCACGCGTCCGGTATAGCCGGTGCCGAGAATAATCAATGGTGGATCGGACGATGTCATCACGCGTGAAGTGTCTGGAATGCCATCCTGTTCCTCAGACGCAGGAGCGCCGGCATGAGGATACCCCAGACGGAAGCCAGAATCAGCAGGCTTGTGACTGTATGGCCAGGCAGGTCGAGGGCGCCAGAGATCCAGGCTTGACGGTGGCGAAGTCTTGCGAAGGCATTGCCGGGTTTCTCATGGCGCGAGAGCGTGCGGCCGGGCGATGTTCCTTCCCGGCCGCAGAGTGTGTCAACCGCGTCTATTACATCCGTCCGCGCTTCTCGAAGTATTCGTCGTACCGGTGGACGAAATCCTTCTGGACCAGCGGCGCGTGGCAGGCCCGGCATTTGTTGAAGTCTTCGGCCAGAGGCTTGCCGTCCGGACCGAAGGCCGAATAGACCCACGCGCCGTTCTTCTTGTCGTCCGGCACGTTGTCCGGCAGGACCTGATCCGCGGCCGTGGAGAAATCGCCGGCCTTGATGCTCTGAAAATAAGACAGTTCCAACCGCTTCGGCACGTCGGTCAGCACCTTGTCCGCCGGGATGCCGTCACTCACATACAATGCGGTCACGTACACCTTGAAAAAGAGATAGCGCGCAAGGCCGACGCCCGTGAGCACCAGTGCGGTCGTGCCGGCTTGCACGCGGTCGGCAAACTGAATGCCTTCGATCTCCGCGGCTTGCGCGGGCGCGCCGGCGACTGCTGCCATCAACGCCAGCCCGCAGAAGACGGCAATCGTGTGTTTCCTGTGTGTCATCTGCGACCCTTTGCAAGTGCGAACCATCCGTTCACACATGATTACGCAGCATCAGTTCTTTTGGATGGGGATTCAGATAGATCTGCCCCTGAAGGTACGCGATGTCGAACCGGCGGACGTAATGCCTGACGAGGGTCAGCGGAACGACCAGCGGCGTCAGCCCCTTGTGATAGTCGCCGATCACGCCGTGCAATTCCTCCTGTTCGCCCGCAGAGAACTGCGCCGTGAAGTAGCCGACGAGATGGTGCAGCACGTTGACGTGTTTGCGCACGGTGGCCTTGACCGCGAGCGCCTCCATGAACAGCACCCCGTAGCGGTGAGCCAGCTCGGAAGGGGCGTGGCGCTTCGCATCGGCCACAAGCCGTCCCAGAGATTGGTAATGGGTTTGGCTGTGCGCGAGCAGCAGGTATTTATGGGCGGTATGAAACGAGACAATCGCGCCGCGCGTCACGCGGCCGTCCATCAGGTCTCGCCACCGGCGGTAACAAAACATCCGCTCGATGAAGTTCTCGCGCAGGACGGGGTCGTTCAGCCGGCCTTCTTCCTCGACCGGAATCAGCGGAAACCGCTCTATGAAGGCGCGTGCAAAGAGCCCGACGCCGTTTCGGGTCGGCATGCCGTGTTGGTTGTAAAGACGGACCCGCTCGACGCCACAGCTTGGAGAACCCTTCTTGAACACGTAGCCCGACAGGTCCAGCGTCTCGAGTTCGCGGACCCGGCGTTCGGAGAATCGCGTCATCTCGTGCGTGTAGTCCGTGCCGTGTTTGATCGTGATGAGGCGCGGCCCTTTATCGTGGCCAACGAGCCGCATGGCTTCGCGCGGCGTGCCCAGCCCGGACTCGACCTCCGGGCACACCGGCACCCACTCGACGAACTGGCTGAGCACGTCAACCAGAAACGCATCCCGCTTGTGCCCGCCGTCGTAGCGGACTTCATCACCGAGCAGACAACGGCTGATCCCGATGCGAACAGGATGTGTGGCGGTCATGGGGCGCACAGTGCCCAAGGTGGCTGCGGGAGTCAAGCTGGGGTTAACGGTTTTCGGCATGCAGGTACTCGTTTCGTGCTTGATTGTGGTCCACGACCTGAACGGGGTAGTCGTGTCCCAACCGGCAATCGTATCGGTCCTGCTCGTCGGCGGTCATGAGTTCGGGTTGGTGGATCAGCTTGGCCGGAACCGACCGCAGTTCCGGCACGTGGGCGCGGATGTACTCCCCATCAGGATCGAATTTTTTCGCCTGGAGCGTGGGATTAAAGATCCGGTAGCCGGGCATGGCATCGGTACCGGTGGACGCGCACCATTGCCAATTGCCGTTGTTCGCCGCCAAGTCGTGTTTCAACCCTTCTCAGTAACAGCCGGGCTATTGCTGCTCCCCTACTTGCTCTGGGTTTCCTTCGCGCTGCTGTTGAACTTTTCGATCTGGCAGTTAAACAGGTAATGTCGCTCGCATATGCGCGCGCTGACGCGTGCCCGCAGCGGTCTCGCAGTAGATATTCATACGGAACCTCGTTAAAATGCCACATTCATGAACGATCGTTTTCTCAAAGCCTGCCGCCGCGAACCGGTGGACTGCACGCCGGTGTGGTTCATGCGGCAGGCCGGCCGCTACATGCAGGAATACCAGGCGATCCGCGCCAAGCATTCCATTCTGGATGTTTGCAAGACGCCCGAACTGGCCGCACAGGTCACGCTCCAGCCGATAGACCGTTTTTCGCTCGACGCCGCCATCATTTTTGCCGACATTCTGCTGCCGCTGGAGCCGATGGGGCTGTCGCTCACGTTCACGGAAGGGGAGGGTCCGGTCATCAAGAATCCCGTCCGCGACCGTGCAGCGGTGGAGCGATTGAAAATCATTGACGGCGATGAACTACGATATGTCGAAGAGGCGATCAAGCAGGCGCGCAAAGCGCTCGTAGGGAAAGTCCCGCTGATCGGGTTCGCCGGCGCGCCGTTCACGCTGGCCAGCTACGCAATCGAAGGCGGCGGCTCGAAGAGTTTTCTCACAACCAAGCAATTCATGTATCGCGAGCCGGAGGCCTGGCACAAACTCATGGACAAACTGGCCCGCGTGGTGACCGGCTACCTGCGCCGGCAGATTCGCGCCGGTGCCCAGGCCGTGCAACTGTTCGATAGCTGGGTCGGCTGCCTGTCGCCCGGCGACTATGCTGAATATGTGCTGCCGCACGTGCAGTTTATCTTCGAGGGGCTGAAGCATGAAAACGTCCCGACGATTCATTTCGGTACCGGTACGGCGGGCCTGCTCACGCTCATGAAGAAAGCCGGCGGGACCGTGATCGGCGTGGACTGGCGCGTGCACCTGGATGAGGCCTGGACTGAGATCGGCCATGATGTCGCGGTGCAGGGCAATCTCGACCCGGTGGTGTTATTTTCCCCGTTGCATGAAATCGAACGGCGGGTGGAGGATATTCTCCGGCGCGCTGCCGGCCGGCCCGGCCACATTTTCAACCTCGGCCATGGAATCCTGCCGAACACACCCGTTGAGAGCGTGGCGGCCACCGTGGAGTTCGTGCACAAGTTGAGTCAGCGATGAACGGCCAATGCAAAATTAAAAATGAAAAGTGCAAAATGAAGATCGTTAATTTTTCATTTTACATTTTGAATTTTTCATTCACGGGGAGGGCGTAATGCCGGGAGCATTGCGCCCGACCGCCATTCTATTGATGGCGGTGGGAGGGCCGGACAAGCTGGAGAATGTCGAGCCCTACCTGTTGGATGTGCGCGGCGGGCGGCCGACGCCGCCCGAATTGGTCGAAGAGATCAAGGAACGTTATCGCGCTACCGGCGGGAAGACGCCGGTGTTGGGCATCATGCGTGAAATCGTCCCGAAGCTGGAGCAGCGGCTCAATGGGCCGGGGGGCGAACAGTATCGTGCCTATATCGGGTTCCGGCACGGGCATCCCTATATTAAGGACGCCTACGCGGAGCTGATGGACGAACAGCCGGAGCAGCTCATCGGCGTCTGCATGGCGCCGCAGTATTCCTCGATGAGCATCGGCGCCTACATCAAAAAGGTCGAAGAGGCGCGGGCGGCGGCGGGCGGAGACTTTCCAGTCAGCTACGTCCAAAGCTGGCACGAGCATCCACGTCTGATTGACGCGATCGCCGGCAACATCACCGCGGCGTTGCAGAAGCTTCCGGCTGATGTGCGCGGCCGCGTGCCGGTTCTGTTCACGGCGCACAGCCTGCCGGAGCGCATTCTGCAGATGAAGGATCCCTATCCCGACCATGTCAAGGCGACGATGGATGCCGTGTGCCGGAAACTGGGCACCGTGACGGCGCGGTTTGCCTATCAGAGCCAGGGACGATCCAGTGAAAAGTGGCTGGGTCCCACCGTGGAAGAAACGCTCGACGCTTTGTGCCGGGACGGCCACAAGCATGTGCTGATGGCGCCGATCGGATTCATCTCCGATCATTTGGAAGTGCTCTACGATATCGACATCGAATTGAAACAGCGCGCGGCCAAACAGGGGATGCAGCTGGAACGAATCGCCATGCTGAACGCCACGCCGCCATTGATTGAGATTCTCGCGTCGGTCATCGAACAGCACGAATCGTCATTGGTTTGATAAGTCCTGTCAGTGGCAGCACAACCCACACATTCTCCTAAGCACGTCGCTATCGTCGGTGGCGGCATCGCCGGATTGGCCGCGGCGTTCAATCTCTACGAACAGGCGGCGAGCGCGGGACTGCCGCTGACCTGCACGCTGATCGAGGCCGGCCGTGACTGGGGTGGGAAGATCGTCACGCATCGGGTCGGCGACCTGACCATCGAGGCCGGGCCTGATTCGTTTCTCTCGCAAAAGCCCTGGGCGCTCGAGTTGTGCACCAAGCTGGGACTCGCCGGCCGGCTGATCAATACCAACGACCATCAGAAAAAAACATTCGTTTATTCGCGCGGTCGTTTGCGCGAATTGCCGGAGGGCCTGGTCGTCATCGTGCCGACCAAACTGGGTCCGTTCCTGAAAAGCGGGTTGATTTCCTGGCCCGGCATTGCGCGCATGGGATTGGATCTGGTGCTGCCGGCCCGGCGCACGGACGGCGACGAGTCGCTGGCCTCGTTTTTCTCCAGGCGGCTCGGACGCGAGGCGTTCGAACGGGTCGTCGAACCTCTGATGGCCGGCATCTATGCGGGCGATGCCACGCAGATCAGCCTCCGCGCGACGTTCCCGCGCTTTCTCGACCTGGAACGGAAGCATGGCAGCTTGATCCGTGGCATGCTGGCCAGCCGGCCGGCCGGATCATCGTCTGGCCGCACCATGTTTGTGACGCTCCAGGACGGATTGGTGGAATTGGTCCGGGCGTTGTTGGCGCGGCTGACCGCGGCGGACGCGAGACTCATGACGCAACAGTCGGTCGCGGCCATGCGCGTGCGCCAAACCAGCACGAATCACCCGATCGGATGGACCTACGATCTGACACTGGAGAACGGTTCGGTGATTTCTGCCGATGCGGTGGTGCTGGCGACGCCGGCCTTTGTGTCATCCGATCTGGTCAGGCCGCTCAGTCCGATCGCATCCGGATTACTCGGTGCCATTCCCTTTGCCTCCACCGTCACCGTGTCCCTGGCCTATAAAGAAGGCACGCTCGGCGCCGAGGTCAGCGGGTTTGGGTTTGTGGTGCCGCGAGTGGAGCGGTGCGATCTCCTGGCTGCGACCTGGACGTCCTTGAAGTGGCCGCACCGTGCGCCGGCTTCGCAGATGCTCGTGCGCTGCTATCTCGGCGGGGTGGGGCGGGAAGCGATTCTGCAGGAAGACGACCGCGCCCTCGTTCGGCGTGTGCGGGAGGACTTGCAACGCATGGCCGGCGTGACCGGCGAGCCGGCCTATGCCGAGGTGAACCGGTGGGAGCGCGGCATGCCGCAATACACGCTCGGGCATCTGGATCGGTTGGACACCATTCAGCGTTCGCTCGATCGTTACCCCGGTCTCGTGCTGGCCGGGGCATCCTATCGGGGAATCGGCATTCCCGATTGCATCCGTGACGGCGCGGACGCGGCGACCGGACTGATCCGTCTGTTCACCGGTGGGCGGAACCAGTGATGTGTTGCTCGCGGGACTGGCGTGACGTGCGAGAAACGCCAGACCGGCAAAGAGTCGTTCAGCAAGTCGCGCCTTCGCTCGTGTCGCGCGAGTCTCGCAACCTCGCACGCATCACTTCATCGTGGGGTTGCAGAAACCGGATCAGCCCCAATATAGTGGGGTCACCACAAAGCGTGAATAGCGAGTTATGGCCAATCCCTTTACGATTCTCCATATAAGCGGTCCGTTCCGGGAACCACGTGAGCCGGCGTTCTCATACGACTTCGCCATACAGCGGTCTAACTGGTCGCTGCCCCACGCAGTGCGGGTGAAGGTTGCCATCGTCGAAGAACTGGATCATCTCAAGACGAAGATTCTTGAACTGCAAGGCGGCAGCCCGGGGCAGCAGCTCTTGATCTCACAACTGCTCACGAAGCACATCGCGACTCACAAGTTGCAGATCGCGAACGAGGAAAATATGTTCAACGAACGGCTGGACATCCTGATTGAGCCGTTCGCCGGTCCGCTTGCGCATCTGTTTCCGAGGTTGGAGACATGGATGAACGACTCGAAGGCTGCATTACGGCAGGAAATTCTAGAAAAAGTCCGTCTCTAATCACCCGACTCCCATTCCACAGAATCTGTGGATAACCCTGTTGGTAACCACCCCCCTGAATGCGTAATTCACGCATCTGACGCTGCGTCGAATGACTTGCCTACCTTTTAGTAATTGTGGTTTCCCAATGGGTTGCCACAAGATATAGTGAATTGTATGAAAAGTTGGCTGAAGCAGTCTGGAGCGGGCGTGGGCTGCGCATAGGCTGTGTACGGGGGGCGGCAAAAAGCGTGCGAGATTTTCGCCTGGATTTTTGCTTGGTGCAGCGCGCTGGAAATCCTTGTTAGAACACAATAATTTTTCTAAAAACGAATCAGAACAGCGCGCGATGGTGTTTGGAATGCACACCGGACTCGTCGGCGAAGCCAATCGAGCCTTTGTCCGGGTGTCCGGTGTCGTTCAAGTCGATTCGATAGTGTCCGCGCACGTGTTCCATGGCGACTTCGAACGGAACCGCGCTCGGATACAATTCGCCGGGGGCATGCGCGCCGCGCGACAGGACACCGAGGGCGTCGGCCTTCGCAAATTTTCCATCGGAAAAAATAAAGATGTCCGCCACGGCGTGCTCGCCGAGTTTATGCTTCGGCGTCGTGGAGGGGAGCAGGGTCGTCAGCTGGTTGCCCAGCCGGGCCTGCCGAAGCCGCTTCAGCAGACCGGCAACCTGACTGTCGGTGGCCTGTTCGGGCACAAGCAGGCCGATCGCGTTGAATTCTTTGACGGTGGTCTTGACGCGGAACATGATCGGGGTCGCGTCCATCTCATCGTCAGCGGCGGTTTTTGATGCCATCTCGGGATTGACCGGCGCATTGGTTTGCTTGCCTTTGGGCGTGGCCAGCCAGATCACTAGCCACAGGCCGAGAATGACGGAGAGCACGACGACCAGCGGATGCGCACCGGCGCGTTTCCCTTCTTCGTAAGGGCCCGATGATGTCCCGGTGTCGGGTTTGTGTTCAGCATCCATCGGTGTTTACGCGGGCCGCGGCGACAATTTCTGCTTGGCTTTCTCCCACAAGGTGTCCATTTCGGCCAGCGTCATGGACTCGAGCGCGCGGCCCGTGCGTGACGCTTCCGCTTCGATAAAGTGAAAGCGATCGGCGAAGCGGTCCGTGGCCCTCCGCATCGCATCCTCCGGGTTGACCTTGAGAAACCGTGCCAGATTCACCAGCGAAAACAGCACGTCGCCCATCTCGTCCTCCAGGTGCCGCTGCATGGCCGCCTGATCGGCCTCGCCGGCCCGTTTTTCCCGCGTGCCGTAGGCCTCGGTCAGTTCTTCAATCTCTTCCTTGACCTTGTCCATGACCTGATGGACGCCGTCGCTGTTGTGCGGCCAGTCGAAGCCGACGCGTGATGCACGGGCCTGGATTTGAAACGCGCGCAAGAGCGCGGGGAGCGTTTTCGGCACGCCATCCAGCACTGATTCGGATCGCCCGGCCTGCTGCCGTTCAGATTTTTTGATCTGCTCCCAGTTGGAATAGACCTGGTCGGGTGTGAGCGCGCCGTCGCCTTTCTCGCCGAAGACATGCGGATGCCGGCGGACCAGTTTATCCGCGAGGAGTTGCATCACCTCTTCCATGGAGAAGGCCTTGCGTTCAGCCGCAATCTGGGCGTGAAAAATAATCTGCAGCAGGAGATCGCCGAGTTCCTCGCGGAGCTTGGGCTCGTCCTGTTTGTCGATCGTTTCCAGGACCTCGTAGGTCTCTTCCAGAAGATAGGGCTTCAGGGATTCGTGTGTTTGCTTGCGATCCCAGGGACAGCCGTCCGGTGCCCGGAGTTTCGCCATTAATTGTATGAGTTCATCGAACCGATCCGACATCTCAATCGCTCCTTCAACCGGGCGGCATTATACCCGTTTGAAGCGCCGCATAGAAATGTCCAGGTGGATACAGCGATGAATTCGTCAGGTCATCTGGACAGCCGGACATATATGTGTGTGGTGTAGGGGATGAGAGTGACAGGTGAGCGAAGCGCTTTCTCCCCTTTCCCTCGCGACGGTTCGATTTGCCTTCGACTGCGCGCATCGGACGAGCACCCTTCCGAGGTGTGCGCGTTCTGCGAGCACGGAAGGCAACCGAACCGCCACGCTCGTCTTACTGTGTCGCTTGCGCAACACTAGGCCCTGTGGTAGCGTACGCACAAGATTTCGCACGGTTAGAGCATGGCCAAAGAAGAAGAACAGGGCTTCGTCATCCGCGACAAACGGGGACGGGGCGAAGGGCCTACGGCATCCGAGCCCGGCCGTCCGGCCGCATCCTCACCTGCGCCCGATCCGACGCATGAGGCGGACCATAGTCACGAGCCGCATCCGCCCGTCACGTTTGCGTCGTTTGTCTTTTCGCTCAGCACCTCCGCCCTCATGCTCATGGGCGAGCAATTGGACACCCGGCAGGGGAAGATTCCCGTCAATCTGCCGCAGGCCAAGGAAATCATCGACATCCTGTCCGTGCTGGAGGCCAAGACGAAGGGCAATTTGAATCAGGAAGAACAGGCGATGCTCACGGATATGCTGTACGCTCTGCGAATGAAATATGTCGATCTGGCGTCGGGTAAAAAACCACCGTTCACCTCCTGATTCCGTGCCCACCCGATCGCCGGCACCTTCCTCTGTGTGCGTATCTCCTTACTTTAGGATGATCAGGTCTATGCGGAACGGTCTATTCATATTCATCACAGTATTGCTGCTCGCCGGACTGGCCTGGGCCGAAAAGCCGCAACAGGATGCGAAAGCCCGTGTCGCTGTGCTGGCTGACGCCGGCTGGAAATTGATCAAGGGCGGAGAGTATCGCCGCGCGGCTCAAACCTTTACCGAAGCCTCGGCACTCGCGCCGGCAGATGCGTCGCTTCTGATCGGCCTCGGCGTGAGCCAGCATCTGCTGGTCAAGGACGAGCAGGCGGCGGCGACATTTCAGAAAGCCCTGGCGCTCGATTCCGGCGCGACCCAGGCCCACAAGTTTCTGGGCGACATCTACGATCAGCGGGGCGAGACCGACGCGGCCCTGCGTCATTATGAGATCGCCGCCAGGCAGGATCCCAACGACGCCGGCATTCAAGCACGCGTGCTGGCCGCGCGCCGCGCGGCCAAAGCGGAGGCTGGATTGGATCGGTTGTTCACCGCGCACTTCGTCGTCAAATTTCATCGCTCGACGGACCGCGCCGCGGCCAACACCGTGGCCGATCGGCTGGAAACCGTCTGCCGGACGATCGGTATGCAGTGGTCCTATGTTCCGGCATCCCGCGTTGTCGTCGTGCTCTATCCCACGGGGCAGTTTCAAGGGGCGGTGTCAGGTCCGGACTGGGCCCAGGGGTTGTTCGATGGCCGCATTCATCTTCCGGTGGAGTTGGTTTCGGGTGATCCGGCAGCGGCCGACGCGTCGTTGCGGCACGAGTATATGCATGCGGTCGTGCACCGGCTGAGCAGCGGGCAGGCGCCGGCCTGGCTGAACGAGGGGCTGGCCCTGTATATGGAGCGGGGGCCGGATGCCGCCGGGGCGTGGGAACGCGAAGGGCGGCAGATTCGCGCGGGCGAGCGGCCTCCGCTGGCGGCGCTGCACCGAAGTTTTCTCGAACTGCCGCCGGGCGATGCCTCGCTGGCCTATGCGGAAAGTTACGGCGCCACCCGCGCCTTGATGCTGCGGCATGGTCCGGCGCCGATTCGCCGGTTGCTGGAATCGCTCTCTGTGACGACGGATTTTGCAGAAGCCTTTGAAACGTTGTTCCACGAACGATACAGTGACTTTGACTCATCCTGGGTGACCGCCCAAGCCGGGAAAGGGTTCTGATGCCGGGCCTGTTCGATCCACCGGTTGAGACGAAGAAGCGCGCGGAGGAGCCGCGTCGCACGGGTATGCCCTCGTCCGAATCCGGGCCGCGTCCTGGCGAACACGCAGGCCAGCCCGACCGAAGGCGGCCGCACTGGACGCCGGTGTGGACCGTCCTCTTGCTGCTCGTCCCCTGTCTCGCGCTGACGTACTATTACTCACAGGATATTCTGACCGGTGCGACGAGTTCCGACTCGCTTCTGCCGGACGCCAGCTACGCCTTCGTGCTGCTGCTGGTCAATCTGGACCTGATCGGGTTCGTCATCCTGACGCTGCTGCTGTCCCGCAGCCTGATCAAGGCCTACTTCGAACGGCGGCACCGGCTGGTCGGGTCGGGCTTCCGCACCAAGCTCGTGGCAGCGTTCATCGGATTTTCGATGATCCCGACGGTCTTGCTGGCGATCGTTGCCAGCGGGCTGGTGACGAAGGCGATGGACGTCTGGTTCAACGAGCAGATCGAGCAGGTGCTGAAGGATTCCCAGGACGTGGCGCGCATGCACCACGAAGGGCACGTGGCCCTGGCGATCAACAATGCGCGGGCCATCAGCCTGGAAATTTATCGCGAAGAGTGGATGAAGCGCGATCTGCGCGATCTCCTAGCGGCCGGTATGGCGCGCAAACGGGCGGAGCACAATCTGGCGAGCATCGAGATCTATTCGCCCAAACTGGAATTGCTGACGAAAGCCGTGGACCCGGCGGTATCGGCCTCGGTCGTGGGGTTGCCGATCGGGCAACTGGTCCTGCAAGTGCTGGAGGGCCGGCAGGCGATGACGTCGGCGCAGGAGGCGCAGAGCGGGCGGCTGATTCGTGCCGGCGTGCCGATCGCGTCGAACGTCAAACAGGGTGAGATGGATGGCGTGGTGGTCGTGGCCGCCTTTGTGCCGGAGTCGCTGCTGGCGAAGATGGAGGGGATTTCCAAGCAGTATACGGAGTACCGGCAGATCAAGGCCATGCGGAAACCGATCAAGGTCGGGGCCTATCTGTTCGTCGCCGTGATCACGGTGATGATCCTGTTCGGGGCGACATGGTTCGGTTTCTACGTCGCGCGCGGCATCACCGTGCCCATTCAGCGACTGGCCGAAGCAACGGAAGCCATCGCGCACGGCAATCTCGACGTTCAAATCAAGGTCAAAGCGACGGACGAAATCGGCGATCTGGTCGCGTCCTTTAACCGGATGACCGAAGACTTGCGCGTCGGCAAATCAAAAATCGAGGAAGCCAACGTCTCGCTCGATCGTCGCCGCGCCTATATTGAAGCCGTGCTGGCGACGGTGGCGGCGGGCGTATTGTCCATCGACCGGTCCGGCTCGATCACGACCGTGAACCCGTCGGCGGAGCGCATCCTTGGCGTGTGGGGCGATCGGCTGCAGGGCCGTCCGGTCAACGAGGCCTTCAAGGAACTGAAGCTCGACCTGTTCCAGAACGCCTACGACCGCATTCACGCGGACGCGCTGGATACGCTCTCGCTGGAAGGCGTGATGGAAGTGCAGGGGAAGCCCATGACCACCGTGCTGAACCTCTCGCGCATGCGGAATGAGGCGGGCAAGGACCTTGGCTTTGTGCTCGTGTTCGAGGATTTGACCGAGCTGATGAAGGCGCAGAAGGTGGCGACATGGAAGGAAGTCGCGCAGCGCATTGCGCACGAGATCAAGAACCCGCTCACGCCCATCCAATTGTCGGCCCAGAGGCTCCGGAAAAAATTCGACGAAAAGGCCCCGGATTTCAACGAAGTGTTCGAGGAATCCACGAATGTGATCATCAGCGAGGTCAGCAGCCTCAAACGCATGGTGGACGAGTTTTCCAAGTACGCGCGGATGCCGGCGCCGCAGATGGCGCGACAATTGCTGCACGACGTCGTACGCGACGTCGTCGCGCTCTATCGCGGCGCGCATCGCGACGTGGAATTCCTTACGGAGCTGGACGAGGCCCTGCCGTACCTGAACTTCGACCGCGAGCAGCTCAACCGCGTGTTCGTCAACCTGTTCGACAACGCGGTCCAGGCGATGGAGCAGCGGGGACGCGTGTGGGTGACGACCAGGCACGACGCGAAGCGGCGGCGCGCGGTGGTCACGGTGGCGGACGACGGGCCAGGGATCGGCCCGGATGACATGGACAAGCTGTTTCTGACCTATTTCACGAGAAAACGCACCGGGACGGGCCTTGGATTGGCCATCGTGCAGCGCATTATCACGGATCACGAGGGCCAGATTCGCGCCGGACGCAACGAACCCAGGGGCGCGGTGTTTACGTTCGAATTGCCGGTCTAGAAGACGTGAAGCGTGATGCGTAATGGGTAGAACCAATCTCTTGACACGCATTACGGATCACGGATCACGCATTACGAGGAATCATGGCTGAATCAATTCTGATCGTTGACGATGAACCGGCGATCCTGACGTCTCTGAGCAAGATTCTCCAGGACGAGGGCTACCAGATTGCCATGGCGAAGAGCGGGCAGGAGGCGTTGAAAATGTTGGGCGCCGATCCGCCGGATCTCATGATGCTTGACATCTGGATGCCCGAATTGGATGGCATCGAAACGCTCAAGCGCGTGCGGGAGCAGGCGCCGCAGGTGCAGGTCGTCATGATGTCCGGCCACGGCAACATCGAGACGGCCGTGAAGGCCATCAAGCTCGGAGCCTACGATTTCATCGAAAAGCCGCTGTCGCTTGAAAACGTTACGCTGCGCGTGCGCCATGCGCTCGACCAGCGCCGGCTGCAGGAAGAAAATAAGACGCTCCGCAGCAAGGTCGACCGGCAGTTCGAGCTGGTCGGCACCTCGCCGGCCATGCAGAAACTGCGCGCGCTGATCAAAACTGCCGGTCCGGCCAACGCCCGCGTGCTGATCGGCGGTGAAAATGGAACGGGCAAGGAACTGGTCGCCCGCGCGATCCACCAGCACAGCCCGCGCGTCGACAAGCCGTTCGTGGCCGTCAACTGCGCGGCGATCCCCGAGACGCTGATCGAAAGCGAATTGCTCGGGCATGAGAAGGGTTCGTTCACCGGCGCCACGACCCAGAAACGAGGCCAGTTCGAGCAGGCGGACGGCGGCACGCTGTTTCTTGACGAGATCGGGGATATGAGCCTGAGCACGCAGTCCAAGGTGTTGCGTGTGCTGCAGGAACAGCAGTTCATGCGCGTGGGCGGGACCAAAGTCATCAAGGTGGACGTGCGGGTGATCGCTGCGTCCAACAAGGATCTGCCCGCGGAGATTAAAAAAGGGAATTTCAGGGAAGACCTGTATTACCGGCTCAACGTGGTACCGATCGGGGTGCCGCCGCTGCGAGAACGAAGCGTGGATATCCCCCAGCTGGTGAAGCATTTCCTCAAGACCCACGCGGAAGAGCAGAAGGTCAAGCCGAAAGACATTACGCCGGAAGCGCTGATCGCCCTGGAGCAATACGAGTGGCCGGGGAATATCCGCGAATTGCGCAACCTGATCGAGCGGCTCATGATCATGGTGCCGAGCGAGACGATCGACGCGTCGCACATTGGCCTGCTGCTCCAGTCCAGCCCCTCTGCCTCAGGCGGATCCGCGACATCGCCGAGTCCGCTGGCGACGAAAAACTTCGATTCGCTCAAGGACGCGCGGAACGCCTTCGAACGGGAATACATCAGCCGCAAGCTTCGCGAGCACAACTGGAACGTCTCACGCACGGCGGACGACCTCAAGATTGAACGCAGCCACCTGCATAGAAAAATTAAACTCCTGAACGTCGAGCTGAGACCGGAAAACTAGACGGCTGCTTGCGGCTGCACCAAAAGGTCCCCAACTGCGTTCTCGGTCGCCCGTCTCCCTGCGACGTACCCAAAAACGTACGTCTCAGTCGCCGGGCTCCCTGCGGCCTTGTTGGATGACCTTTTTGAGCAGCCCGGGGGGGTCCTGCTAATCTTTTTGAATGCTTTTTGTTACAAATTGGGTACGCGGGCGAGTGACTCTTTTCCAAATGTCCTGTGCGAGCTGGGCTGCAATCTTCGCCTGCTCACGCGCTGTTTTAATGTGCTTGTGATCGCCCGCTAGATCTGGATGTGCGGCACTGTTTCGAGTTGTGCGGAGAAAGTGCAGAAACGCCGCGGTCTCCTTATTGATCACAGGAGATTTATCTCTCCTCCAGCGCATCTTTGCAAATATGTCGATGAGGTCTGCAAAGTCAGCTTCACAGGCCGGAGATGGGGGCCGATTATCTCGTCGAAGAAATTGTACGCTTCGTTTCTTGGCGGCGGCCCTCAAAACTCCTTCAAGCCCGCGTCCAGCGATCAATAGACCAACCCCATCGAGACCGGCGGAAAAGAGGTCCCGTGCTAGTTTAAAGTCAGGCTGGAGATTGTCTGGAAGGTCGAGGTCACGGACTAGAAATTCGCGATCTTGTGATGACAGCTCATCGAATCCATCTAGTAACTGCAGGGCAGACAGGTGGAAGTGCTCGAGCTCAATGTAAATTCTTCGGCTTTCGGCGTATCTATCCCAGTGCGGTTCGAAATCTTTGCGATGTATAAACTCTTCCGCTGCTTTGCTCTTGGCGAGTCGTCGATGGTACATCAACAACATCTCGCCGTTTCGGGTGATCTCCCACGTGAGTTAACGCGCAACTTTCAGCCTGCGCTGATCGTTTTGGCTAGGGTTTTCTACAAAGTTCAAGCCAAGTTTCCCTAAAGTCTCCGTCGCACGCTGTAATTCTTGAACCGCATCGTTGATTCTCTGGCTATGTTCGAACCAAGACTCCGATCGGATGACGAGACATGGCCCCATATTATCAAGCTCAAGCGGGCGCACGTATTTTTCGAATTCATCATAACAGGGCCACAGCCACGCCATTTGTATTCTCCGCTTGTAAATAGAGACAGTCTATTCAGTGAACCAGTATAATGAAATCCTCGTAAATTGTCGTGAGGGGAATTAATCAATAATGAGCAAAGAAGGCTCAGCCATCACCATTGAAAAGCTTGTCCAGGGAGGGAGAGGACTGGCCGGGCAGGAGGGGAAGGTGCTCCTGGTGCGCGCGGCGATTTCAAAAAACATCATTGACAGAATTCTGTACACAATATAGACTGTCTCTCGACTAGGGAGGATGTATGGCAATCTCGTCCAAAGATATCGTTTCGTTGAGTCGGGCTCGGGCGAAGCTGACGAAGCTATGCGAAGAAGTCCAATCCAAGGGTGGCGAGAAGATCATCACCAAGAACGGGGAAAGCTGCGCGGCGCTGATTGATGCGGAGCGATTGGATCACTATCATCGCCTGGAACGGGAACATATCCATTTGACCCTTCTGCAGGAAGCCTACCGCGGGCTCGATGATCTAAAAAAAGGCAAGACGCTGAGCCTGTCGCAATTGAAGTCCAGGCATGGCCAGTAAGCGGCCGGTCTTCACTGAAAACTTTTCACGCAACCTTTTAGACGTCCAGGCCTTCCTCGGCCCTGAAGGGGTGCGTCACGCCCGGCGTCTGCTTGACCGGCTCCTAGACGAGGTCGTGCCGACGATCTGTCGATTCCCTCAGTCAGGGCGAAGCTTTCTAGCCCATGCGATCCATTCAAAAGAGGGAAAGACATTGTTCAATAGAGTGCGGGATCAGCTTGAGGAAGCCGATGATCTACGGGAATTCGTCATGGATGACTACATACTTCTGTACTTGGTGCGCAGCAGTCAGATCGTGTTCCTTTCTATCAAGCATCACCGGCAACTCTCCTTTGATTTGAGACAGTTCTGGCAGGAAGGATAAAGTGAGGCCATGTCAGAATGCGCAAAGACCATCACCATCGAAAAGCTCGTCCAGGGCGGGCGCGGGTTGGCACGGCATGAGGGGCAGGTCCTGCTCGTGCGTGGGGTCATTCCAGGCGAAACGGTCTCATTCGAGAGCGGCGCGAAGCGAAAAGGCATTCAGGAGGCGACGGTTCGCGAGATTCTGAAGCCGTCGCCCGATCGAATTGCAGCGCCCTGTCCGGTTTACGAGGTGTGCGGCGGCTGCCAGTTGCAGCACGTTCGATACGAAGTGCAGCTTGGGTACAAGTGCGAAATTCTTGCCGAGACACTGACTCGCGTCGGCAAACTGCAAGTCGAAGTTCCTCCAGTTGTCCCGTCCCCCAATCCCTACGGCTATCGGAGTTCGGTCCGCTTCGTGGTGTTTCGGAGCAAGTCGGGCTTCACGCTCGGCTTCCACGAGGAGGGATCGCAGGTGCCTGTCGCGGCGGCCGGCTGCCTGCTCGTGCCGGAGGCGATGCGGAAAGTGATCGCGGATGTGCAGGAACGGCTGGCGCGGTACGGCAAGCTGCCGGTGCAGGTTGACTCGCTGGAAGTCCGGCGGTCAGTGGCTTTCGGCTCTGTGCTCTTGTCGTGGCGGACAGGTCCGGCGATGCGTTCACAGGCTGAGAAGCTGTTCGCATTGTTTCAGGATGTTCCGAATGTGGTCGGGCAGGTGGTGACGGCGGAGAATCGCGGGCGCTGGGTGGCGGGACAGGATTGGATCGCCGATCGGCTGGACGATCTGCTCTTTCGGATCACGGACGGCACGTTCGTGCAGGCCAACTGGTCCCTGACCGAGACGCTCGCACGCACGCTTGTCGAATGGGTTGCACCGTCATCCGGACTCCGCGTGCTCGAATTATACGCCGGTATCGGCCTGTTGGGGCTTCCGCTGGCCCGGCGCGGCGCGCTGGTGACGGAAGTGGAAGCCAACCGCTGGGCGCTGGCCGATGCGCGCCATGTCGCCAAAACCAACCATATCGGCCGCTGCCGGTTCCGGCATCTCAAAGCAGAAGAGTGCCTGGATGCGACAGAGTCCGGTGAGTATGACGCCGTGCTCATGGGCCCGCCGCGCACCGGCCTGAGTCCGGAGGCTCTGAGCGGGCTGCTGGCACTCAATGCCGGGCGGCTGTTCTATCTCTCTTACGATCCCGCCACGCTGGCGCGCGATCTCGGCAAGCTCTGCGCGGGTGGATATCGAATTGTTCGCCTGCAGGCTTTTGATATGTTTCCGCAAACATCCCATATTGAGACCTTGGTTGAACTCGCGTTGACCCCTGAATCGCCCTCCGGTATCATCGCACCATGAGTCAGCATCCACTGCTCAGCACCCAGGACTTAGCACTCAGCACTTCTCAAACATGACCACGTACAAGCAGTCAGGAGTGGACATTGATGCCGGCAACGAATTTATCCGCCGGATCAAACCGTTCGTGCGCTCCACTTTTCGTCCGGAAGTCCTGACCGATCTCGGTGGTTTCGGCGGCCTCTTCAAGCTCCAGGCCGACCGCTACAAAGAACCAGTTCTCGTCTCCGGCACCGACGGCGTCGGCACCAAGCTCAAAATCGCCTTCTTAATGGATAAACACGACACGGTCGGCATCGACCTTGTGGCCATGTGCGTGAACGATATTGCTGTGAGCGGGGCCGAGCCACTGTTCTTTCTGGACTATTTTGCGACGGGGAAGCTGGCTGTTTCCAGGGGCGAAGCGGTCGTGCGGGGCATTGCGGAAGGCTGCAAGCAGGCCGGCTGCGCCCTGATCGGCGGCGAAACAGCGGAGATGCCGTCGTTCTATCCCGAAGGCGAGTACGATCTCGCCGGTTTTGCCGTCGGCGTGGTGGACAAGCCGAAAATCATTGACGGCACCACCATCAAACCGGGCGACGTGCTGATCGGGCTGGCGTCCACCGGTTTGCACAGCAACGGGTATTCGCTGGCACGGCGGGCGCTGTTCGACGAAGGGGCGTTGAACGTTCGCAGCAAGATGGTGGACCTCGACCGGCCGCTGGGAGAGGTGCTGCTGACGCCGACCAGGATTTATGCGAAACAGGTGCTCGCGCTGGCCGCCGAGTTTTCGGTCAAGGGCATTGCGCACATCACAGGCGGAGGGCTTACGGAAAATCTCCCGCGCGTGTTCCCGAAGGACTGCAGGGCACGGATTCGCCGTGGCTCGTGGCCGGTGCTGCCGATCTTCTCGCTGATCAAGAAAATCGGCCATGTCGATGAGGCTGAAATGTACCGCGTCTTCAACATGGGCATCGGGCTTGTGCTGATCGTGCCGGCCCGGGATGCCGATGCCGTGATTGCGAAAGCTGCGACGTTCGGCGACACAGGCTACCGGATCGGCGAGATGGTCTCCGGTGAGCCGGGCGTGGAGTATGTCGGGTAGGGCGCTAAAGAAAGTCCGCATCGGCGTGCTGGCCTCCGGGCGCGGGTCCAACCTTCAAGCAATCATCGATGCGATCGAGGCGGGCAGGTTGGACGCCAGGATCGTCCTCGTCCTCAGCAACAAAAAAGATGCCGCAGTGCTGGAACGGGCGCGGAAGCACGGCCTCGCCGATGTGTTTCTCGATCCCAAGCCCTTTGCCGGGCAGCCGGATGCACGCGAGGCCTACGACCGTGCGGTGCTGGATGTCCTGCGCAAGCAGGATGTTGAACTGGTGCTCCTCGCCGGCTACATGAAGATCGTCACGCCCGTGCTGGTGAAGGCCTATGAGAACCGGATGATGAACATTCATCCCTCGCTGTTGCCCTCGTTTCCTGGATTGGACGCGCAGAAGAAAGCGCTGGAGCATGGCGGGAAGCTGTCCGGTTGCACGGTGCATTTCGTGACCGAAGGCGTGGACGAAGGGCCGATCATCCTCCAGGCCGCCGTGCCGATTGTGGAAGGGGACACGGCGGAGACATTGGCTGCGCGCATTCTGGTTGAAGAGCATAAAATTTATCCCAAAGCCGTGCAGCTCTACGCCGAAGGACGGCTTAACGTAAGTGGACGCGTAGTGCACGTAAGCGGCGCATCATGAACATCGACCAAAACGTTTTTGACGAGCAACTCCGGATGGGACGCCTCAAACGCGTCGTGGATATCACCGCCTATTGGTTGGAACAGGGATCATTCAACCACGACGAGGCCTTATCCATCATCGAACATGCCCGCGGGGAAATCCTCACGCTCTGCCCCGGCAAGGAGGACGTCTTTGAATTGGTGATTCGCCCGCGCTTTCTGAGGATTCTCAACGATCGGGCGCTGAATCGGTGGAGCGCGGCCGACTCGATGAATTAACGTCACGGGAAGATTTCCCACGAGGTGCCATTCGCAACGCCCTGGTCGAGTTCCGGCGCAATCTCAACCGCGTGAGCCGCAGCGAGCGCATCGTTGGTTAAAAATAAAATTGGCATCCTCCAGGTATTGAAGCGTTGTGCTTTCCAGGGAAGGAATTCGTGGAGCAGCCAGCCTCTTCTTCGAGAAATCAATTCAGTCTGGTCGATCAGCATCGCCGCATGCTTGCGGACAGGAACTACTATCTCGAGCGAGATTCGTCCAAGGTATTGGACTTTGGTTGTGGAGACGGACGGCATGTCTATGAATACAGAGATCGCGGGTTTGATGCGTATGGCTTCGAGATCAGGCCTGCGCCTGTCTTAAGGCATGGGGAAGATGAGAAGCGTTTCGGATTGGCCCTGACCGGGAAGCCGGCCGATGTCCCGGAATTCGAGGTCAGTGCCTCCGCCTACAGGATTCCGTTCGCGGATAACTTCTTTGATTTTATTTTTTCCACGTCCACGCTGGAACATGTGCAGGATCATGGTCTCGCTTTCGCCGAAGCGGCCCGTGTGCTCAAGCCGGGCGGGGTCGCCATTCATACATTTCCAGCACGCTACCGTCTGATCTAGCCGCATATGTACGTGCCGCTCGGTGGCGCCATCCAAAGCTATCCGTGGTTCCTCCTCTGGGCGTGCATGGGCGTTCGCAACGAATTCCAGAAAGATATGTCGCCGGTAGAGCGTGCGAAAAGAAACTTCCATTATTCAAGGAACGGAATCAAGTATCCAAAGCTGAAAGATATCCTGGCTTTGGCGAGGGCCCATTATCGGCACGTGGACATCGTCGCCCGATCCTGGGAAAGGGGCTGCTATGGGTATGTCTCTTTGAAGGGCCTTCTTCTTTCTCTGCCCGTTTTCCACCGCTTCTACAGTCGGATGGACACAGTGGTTCTTTTCTTACAAAAATAGAAACAAGATCTGCGGCGTCAGTTATGAAGACAATGCACTGGTGGGATAATCGAAGGTTGGTTTGGTGGAGGGCAGGGGGATCGAACCCCCGACCTCGTCGTTGCGAACGACGCGCTCTCCCAACTGAGCTAGCCCCCCACTGAACCGGAACAACGAAGGCGATATTTGTTGAGAAGATCTCTACGGCTCATTATACATGAGCCTAAACGGAGGTCTCTACTTTAATTCGTGAATATCCGGCATGTCTTCGAACTAATCGAGGTTATCGCCCACTCCTGATCTCAATCTCCCTCAACGACTGCGTGTAGGGCGCACAGAAATCGCGTGATTTTTGCGGGTCGCTCTCATACTTCTTGAGGCATTCACGGTAAGCCCGCATGAATTCTGCCCGCTCTTCTTGGACATCCGACTGGGTTTGCTTGAGCCGATAGTCGGCATAGTACTGACAGCCGGATAAGGCGATCAGTAACAAGCTGGCATCAATCACGCGCATCGCAGTTATCCTTTACTCAGTTTTGATTTTACCAGATCACTGACTTGTTTCCCGTCCACCGTCTGCCCCGCCAGCTTGACCATGACGGCTTTCATGAGATTGCCCATGTCCTTCATGCTTGAGGCGCCGGTTTCCTTGATCGCCGTGTCAACGGCCTGAGCGATGTCCTCCGTGGATGCGGCCTTGGGCAGATACCCCTCGATGATCGTGATTTCTTTGATCTCCTTGGCAGCCAGATCGTCCCGCTTGGCCTTCTGGTACTGCTCGATGGATTCCCGCCGCTGTTTGAGCATGGTGGTCATCACCTTGCTCATCTCGGCGTCGTCGAGGTTCTTTTTGAGTTCGATCTCTTTGTTCAGCAACGCGGCCTTGATCATGCGGATGACGTCCATCCGGAGCTGATCCCTGGCCTTCATGGCCGTTTTCAGGTCGTCCGAGAGGCGGTCGTGGAGCGACATGGTGAGCCCTTTCTATTGATTCACTTAAAAATTCAAGTGCAGGCGAGAATAGTCTTCGGGGGTAGCGGAGTCAAGAATAGAACGGTAGAATGAAACATCGGACAATTATAAGGGGGCAACTATGAAAACGTGGATAGCTGTGATGGTTGCGATGATCTGGCTTGGTGCGGTCGGCTGCGCAGAGCAGAAAGCGGCGCCGGCGCCGTCGCAGCGGAAGATTCAAGCCGACTCCGACCAGTTTTTCGACAAGATGAAGCAGGAAGAGCAGGAGCATGGCACGGGACAGGGGAAGTGACAAAGAGCCTATAGCTTATGGTGAATGGTATATGGCCTGATCCGGAAGGGATTGCCGACCATATGCTACATGTTGTTCGCTATTAGCACTTGGCCCCGCACTAACGGCCTTCCCGTCCTGTAAACACGTCGGTCAGCGGTTTGACGAACGGCAGTTCGGTGACGAGCTGCCGGTGCGTGATCGGCTCCACCGGACGCGCTTCATGAAACGTTCGCAGGAGACCGAGCGAGACAATCAGTCGGAGCACCCCGGAGATAAAAAAGACCGCTTGCAGATTCGAGGCCAGGTGCAGTTCGACGCCGGCTAGCGTAAGGTCGGCCGGCACCACGGTCGCCAGCCAGCTTCCGAGCATCGCTCCCGCAAACCAACCCATCGCATTGATCGTGTTCCAGACCGCTATGCCCTTGGCCCGATCTTCAGCGTGCACGGCGTCGAAGACGTAGTTCTGCAGGCCGAGCGCGAGCCCCGCCCAAATCGTGCCGCCCAGAAAATTGACGCCCAATAGGTACACGAAGTTCGTGCTGACCAGATAGAGCATCGGGAGGAACGGCACCATCAAGCCGGTGGCGACGAGCAGTTTCTTGTTCCCGAAGCGGTCGCCGAGCCGGCCCCAGGGCTTCAGCGTGAGAAATTGTCCCAGTACGCCGGCGGCCAGCCACGAGGCGTACATCCAATAGGAGAAGTGCAGGTCCCGGAGCAGATAAATCACGAAGTAGGGGCCGGAGATCAGGACGCAGACGTGCATCAGCCCCGAGAACCAGAGGAAGCGCTTGTAGTTGACGCTGCGTTCGTGCCGCAGGAATTCGAGCAGGCGGAACTCGGCTTCCCGCGTCGCCGGCGCCGCGGATTCGTCCATGCGGTTCAAGTACCGGGTCGAAAGAAATCGCGCGGTCGAGGCGGCGAGAAAAATCAATGCGAATCCCACCCATGCGCGTTCGTGCGATTCTGCTCCATGCAGGACAAGGCCGGCGGCGCAGAGCGCGGAGAAACTCAACACCGTCATGACCTTGGTCCGGCGCGCGAAATAGGCTCCGCGCTCGTTGGGGTTGACGAGATCGGTGATCAGGCTGTTCCATGCCGGCACGGCAAAATGGCCCATTCCGAAATAGGCCACAGCGCAGGCGATGAGGATCCACGGGCCGTATGTCGGCGACAGCAGCGGCAATGCCAGCAGTGGCAGCCAGGAGAGGGCCTGGCCGGTCGCGCCGACGAGCATGACGGTTTTCCGGTGCTGCACGCGGTTCAGCGCCTTGACCGAGAGCAGTTGGGACCAGGTCCCGACCAGTTGTGGGAGGGCCGACAGCAGGCCGATCTGCAACGGCGTGGCGTGGAGCAGAAGCGCAAAGGCGGAAAGATAGTTCTCGCCGCCGCCCTGCATGATGGCCTGGCAGGCGCCGTCGCGGATGCCGTAGCGGCGGCTCTGCTCGCCTGCCGTGTTGTGGGTGGAGGACGTGTCGGACACGCGCGCATTATAGCAGAGGTGGCCGCTGCAGACCGGCCCGCGCGGTTGCAATGACGGCAGCCTTGCAGTAGGCTGGTTTCATGCACGATGCACGGAGAAAAATGGCCTGGAAGTTCGGACCGGGAGGTGCGCGATGCGCCACTTCACTGGAAAACTGAACAGGGCGATGCCGGGTGTCATGTGGGGAGTGGTGTTGCTGTCAGGAGCCGTGTCCCTGGCGGCGCCGGACATCGGATCAGCCCGCGATTTGATGACGCCGAAGGAGCAGAGCAACACCGGGGATGCGGATTCGGCCAAGCTGCCGTCCTTCGATCAACAGAAACAGGGCGTGCCGCAATCCATTTTTGTCTCCATCCACATGGCCAGGGGGTTCCAGGAAGAGTGGGATAGTTTTGGCCGCAAGGGCTGGTATACGCAGGACCCGCGCCTCAAGCCGATCGATCCCGGCACGACGGTGTTTCCGCCCGACGCGCCTGCGGTGTATATTGTCTTCGAAGTGGCGCCGCTCGAAGACCCCGCGCAGTTCGGCGCGCAATGGTTTTTGTTGGACAAAGATGACAAGCCGTCAGCGGAGCCGGCAGGCAAGGATACGCTCGAAGTGCCGGGGCACGAACGTTATGGCTACCTGGAATTACAAAAACCGGCTAGCGGGAATTGGATGAAGGGCAACTATCTTGTGAAGGTGTTTATCGCGCCGCTGGGGCAGCAGCCGTT
Organism: Nitrospiraceae bacterium; assembly: GCA_009692155.1. Taxonomy (GTDB): domain Bacteria; phylum Nitrospirota; class Nitrospiria; order Nitrospirales; family Nitrospiraceae; genus 2-02-FULL-62-14. Next base: position 22,027 of record SHZW01000015.1, on the reverse strand, counting down.
TCACGCGGCCAATCAGGTGGGGACGATGCAATTCAAAATCATCGATCAGCCGGTTGCATCTGGAACGGCAAAGTAGGAAAATCTTCTCTCTCCGGACATTCATCATTCGACGTTCATCGTTTAAAGAGCCTATGCCTATTTGCGAGTATCTGGCGGAGCGGTGCGAGCGGAATCCTCCCTGTTCCAAACGCAAAGAATACATCCAGGGATCATCGGAGCCGGCATTGACCACATGCCGGGAGTGCAAGGCGCCGATTCGGCGCGTGATGTCGTCCTTTGCCGCCCGTTCGGGCGCGGTCGGTGTCTCGACGCCGGATCCCACCGGGTTGAACATGACGGGCATTCCGGCTCCCTCCAGCATGCCGTCGGACTCGGAAGGCGGCTGTGGCCACGATCATTGATCGTGGCAAGTTAGAAGTAAAAAGTTAAAAGTAAAAGGTGAAGAGAGGGAAAACAAAAGCATGAACGTGACGGATCCGGAAAAGCTGACACTGCTCTATGATCGGTTCAAGGACGTCTGCCTGGTCGAGAAGGAAGTCTGGAAGGAGATTTTTATGCCGCGGGATATCGCCCGGAGCGGGCCCGTGCTGACTAATCGGCAGGATCGCTACGAAGTCGTCATCGACGATCCAGGAGTTGAAAATACGCTGGAAGCGAATATCCCTCTTGGAGGGAAAGCCCTGGCGGCGGCCATCCAGGAGTATCGCGCCCACATTCGTTTTATTAAGAAGAGCTGACCACCGTTATTTCTTCGCCAGCGCGGTTTCAATTCCCTTCACAATCTCGTCCGATAGCGGATTCGTCCGGTGGTGGAAGCGGGCGACCACGTTGCCCGACCGGTCCACCAAATACTTCTGAAAATTCCACTCAACCTCACCGGGAAAGGGACTCTGTTCCGTGAGGTAGCGGTAGAGCGGATGCTTGTCCGATCCCTTGACACTGATCTTGCTGAACAGCGGGAAGGTCAGGCTGTATTTCGTCAGGCAGAAGCCTTTGATCTCCTGATTCGTCCCCGGTTCTTGCTGGCCGAAGTTGTTGGCTGGAAAAGCCAGAATCTCCAATCCCTGATCCTGGTATTTCTCGTAGATCGTTTCCAGGTCCGTATATTGCGGGGTATTGCCGCACATGCTGGCGGTATTGACGAGCAGCAGGACCTTGCCGCGGAATGTATTCAAGGGCGTCGGCTTGCCGTCGATGTTGTCCAGGGTAAAGTCGTAGACGCCTCCGGTTTGTGCCGCCATGAGGATTCCTTTCTGGTCCGTCTCGCCGGCTTGAACCGGAGGGGTGTGGAGGAAATATTCGGAGCCGCATGAGGCGACGATGCTGAATAGAAATCCCGTCATGGCGCCGATCAGGAATCGCATGAGACCCTCCATACCGAGCTTCGCTTGATCCGCCGCGTTCAATCAAATCGCGGCGGAGTGGTACTTTGCTACTAGTAGGCTAAAATTCTTCACTTCGTTTGATCCGCTTGCTTTGTATCGCCTTATCGAAATTGACCGAGTGGAGAAACCCCACAAGTGCCTTGCAGTTCTTGCATTAGAGCCGCTGCAGGGCCGCGACTCGCTCCTCAATAGGTGGATGCGTGGCGAACATGTGCAGGAAGCCGGACGACTTGCCGGAGATTTTCATCGTCGCCAGCGCGTCCTGCGTCGAATGTTCGAACTTGGCCTTGTTGATCCACTGGTCAATCGCGCGCAGGGCGGCGATCATCGCATCCTTGCCATAGACCTTGGCGGAGAAGGCATCCGCCGCGTATTCCCGGCGTCGGGAGAACCAGCTGATGGGAATCATGGCCAGGAACGAGAGCACGATTTGGAGGAAGTAATACACTCCCAGCCCCAGCATGGCATTGCGCTCAGCCAGGTTGCGGTAGGCCCATCGGCTGATCAGGTAGACGAAGGTGTTCATCAAGCCGGCCAACACCGTGGTGGCGAACATATCGCCGTTGTAGACGTGGCCCATTTCGTGGGCGAGCACGGCCTGGACTTCCTTATCCTTGAGATTGTTCAGCAGGCCGGTGGAGACGGCGACCATCGAATTGTTCTTGCTAGGGCCGGTCGCGAAGGCGTTGGGATCGGGGGAGTCGTAGACCCACACTTCGGGCATCGTCATATGGAGCCGTTGCGCGATCTCCTGAACGGCGCCGTAGATCACCTGCTCGGCTTGGTTGCGGGGCTGGGTGATCTGGTAGCAGTCGAGCATCATCCGGGCCATTTGCTTGGAGAACGCCAAGCTGATGAAGGCGCCGCCGAAGCCCAGCACGATGGCCCACACGAGGTCCTGTTGCTCCACCACGCCGCGCACGTCGATGTCGAAGGCGGGCAGGATGACGTTGACCAACAGATTAAACGAGATGGACAGGGTGACGAAAATCAGCGCGTTGGCGATCAGTAAGAGCGCCATGCCTTTCAACCACTTCATTGAATGCCTCCTCTATGTGTCACAGGGGATGTCACAAGCGAACGGTCACATTATACAGCCCGCTCGGCGAAAAAACAGCGGGGTAGGGAATAGATAAGGCTGCGTCGTGCGTGGTCAAGGCCCTGAACATTGACGGGGTTCCCGGCTTCTGTTAGAAGGTGGCGCATGCAATCCACTCGATCGGCGATGGCGTTGTTCCTGTTCGGAGTCTTGCTGGCACCAGTTTCTCTGCCGGCGGACGAGCCGCCTCCGGCTGCAGCGCCGCCGGTGACGGCCGAGGTGGGCGCCGACGGCGTTCAACGAGCCACAATCATCCTGGATAGCTATTCCTACACGCCCGGTCATCTGATCGTTCAGTCGGGCAAGCCGGTCGAGTTGACCCTGACCAGCGTGACGACCATCGTTCCGCATAACTTCATTCTGAAAGATCCGGCTATGGGGTTGAACGTTGAGAAGGACATGAGCGCCGGCAAGACCGACAAGGTCACGTTCACACCCACGCAGGCGGGGACAGTGACTTTCTATTGCGACCGGCGGCTGTGGCCGATGCCGAGCCATCGCGACAAGGGGATGGAAGGCAAGCTCGAAGTTCGGTAGCGCGCATTATTCATGACGGTTCGTCACGAAATCGTGAAGTCGCCACGCGAGACAGGCGCGTGGAGCTGCGAGGGAGGGAGGTATACTTGAAACAGTATATCGACCGACCGAGCGGCGAGCCCGCCTGCCTGGACGCCATGCCCACCGCGTCCAGGCTTGTCGCAGCGGCGAATCCGCGATTGCAGTAGAAGCGCTCATGGATAATGTGCGCTAAGGTGTTCACCACGGATACCAGTTCCTCCAAACGCTCCCTGCTGCGCGACATTCTGAAACAGGTTTCCCGTTCCTTCTACCTGACGCTTACCGTCGTGCCGGCCAATGTTCGAGATCAGATCGGCCTGTCTTATCTCTTTGCCCGCGCTGCCGACACGATCACTGACACGGATGTGATCGAGCGCGCGCAGCGGCTGCAATACCTCAAGCAGTTCCGGGCCCAGTTTGCCGGCGAGCAAATCAATTGGGATGCGATCCGCGGTATTCAGGCGGCGCTTGCGCCCCATCAGGTCGATTCCGCAGAGCGTATCCTCCTCCAGCGTCTTGAAGACTGCTTCCGGCTCTATCTGGATTGTACGCAGGACGATCGCATACGGATTCGCCGTCTGATGAGCACCCTGCCGAATGGCATGGAAATGGACCTGTCGCGCTTCCACGGCGATATGGCCAAAGACCTGACGGCTCTCCAGACTCTCGATGATCTCGATCAGTACACCTATTATGTAGCCGGCTGCGTTGGAGAGTTCTGGACCGACATGACCTGCGGGCACAGGCCGGCGCTTGCCGGCTGGAATGTGCGGGAGATGTCGGCCATCGGGGTCCGGTTCGGGAAGGGCCTGCAACTGACGAACATTCTCAAGGATTTGGCGAAGGACCTTCAGCGCGGGCGCTGCTACATTCCGGAAGCCCTGTTGAAGGAAGCCGGCCTGAACTCGAAAGACCTTCTTCAGCCTGACAAGGCCGATGCCTTCCGGCCGGTGCTGCGCAAACTGCTCGCGATGGCCAGGGAGCATCTGGACCAGGGCTGGCTCTATACGATGGCGATCCCGCGCTCGGAAATCCGCCTCCGTCTCTCCTGCATGTGGCCGATTCTGTTCGCGGGCGAAACGCTGCGGCTGATCGCCCGCTCGGATGAGCTGCTGAACCCGGCAGTGACGCTGAAAATCTCCCGGGGAACGGTCTATCGCATCATGGCACTGACGACGCTGACCGGCGCCTGCGGCTACAGCGGCACGGCCTATTGGGGATGGCTTCGCAAACAGATTGTCTGATCTTTCAGACAAGACAGCAGGGTGATACAGCCGTTCGCTTCCGCACCTCTCGGAGCGACCCTTCCGGGCTTTAGCTCGTGGAAGCCTTCTGGAATTCCCGCGGCTGCGGTCGTTGACCGCAGTGCCTTGGTCAGTTCCAGCTTTCCTTCTCGCTGAAGCCTCGGTGGGTGCCCCGCTCCTTCGGTGAAGTTCGCTCCCGGCACTACCACCCTCCTTTAAAACTGGAACGGCGACAGGCCGCTGAGGGACCTGTCACCGTTCCGCTTCGCGCTGCTCTTGAGCGCGGGTTTCAAGGACCTGTGCCCTCCTGCAAGCGTTTACTATGGCCCGGGGATAAGAAAACGGGGACATTCAGGTTAGTCGGGCATTCACTATCGGCATAGCCCACTGAATGTGGCGAAGCGTTAACGGTGACAGACTTTCAAGCGGTCTGTCACCGTTCTATTTTTATAAGCGGATGGAAGGGATGAGCACGGAAGCGTTCGGCATGGCGGGAGTTAGGTACTGGTAAGAGAACGAGTGTCGGTCGCCGTTTCGCTGGTCCGATGAGGCGACCGACCAACAGTACGGCCTGAATGGGGGGGAGCACATTAACGCATCATGCCGACGCTGGAGATGCTCGCCCTTCCAAAGCCGCAATCCTCTTATGTGTGCTTCGCGGCCGGTGGTTCCTTCTTAGGCTCCAGGATCTTTTCACCCTTCTTGAAGACCGCATAAATGGCCTGCGAGGGGCAGGCATCCAGGCACAAGCGGCAGGATTCCAGGCAGCGCGAGGCGTCGAATTTGAACGGCGGGGTGGAGACCCAGGCGCCGGTCGGGCAGACGGGGATGCAGATCCCGTTATGCGTGCAGCGGTCGGGGTGGCGGACAAGGTGATCACGGATGAGCATCATGGGTTTGACTCCTTCAAAGAGACCTTGAGAGAAGATCTCGAGCATGTTCTTTTCTTCCATAGGACTCTTACTTCCACTCTTTGACGAGCTGACGAATCCGATCCTTTAATTCCGGAATCTGTTCCAGGTTGTTCTGGATCGCGCCGATGATTTTCTCCAACCGCGCCGCCCTGGTCGCGTCCTTGTCCTGCTTCACCAGCCGATCGTACTCTTTATATGGTTCCGGATGCCTGGGCTCCAACGATGCACGCGCCGTGTTCAATCCTTCGCCGAGTTCCTTCGGTTGCGTGTCCAGCGGAGGTGCGACGATAAACGAACCGTCCGTGAACGCCAGCGTCGCGTAGCCCGGTTTCGATGGCAGCGGGGTGACGGTTTCGATGGTTTTACCCTTGATCTGTTCCCACGATCCGGCCAGTCCTGGAAATTGTTTTATAAAGGCAACTTTTTCCATATTGGCTTTCCATTTTTCTTCGCCCATAGAGAGCCTCATGGAAACAGTCGCGCTATAGTTTCAGCGGTTCCAATTTTTTCGGGACCGGATGGTCCGGCATCAGCAGCCGCTCGACGATCTCGCCCTTCACGACGTGGCGCTCGACGATCTCCGTGACGTCCGCTTCGTTCCCGACCCAATACCACACGCCTTCCGGATAGATCACGACGCTGGGGCCGAGTTCGCAATGGTCCAGGCAGCCGGCTTTATTGGCGCGCACGATGCCCTTCAGGTTAAACCGTTTCACTTCCTGCTTGAAGAAGGCATGCAGGCGTTCCGAGCCGCGGGCCGCGCAACAACCGCGCGGGTCGTCCTTCGGCCGCTGGTTGATGCATACGAAAATGTGACGTTTGAATGCCGGCATGCGCCGAGCCGGGGTTAGGTTGATGCCGAGGCCGAGCCGGCACGGCTCTGCACCCGTTGCAACAACGTGGTGACGTCGGCCGGATCGATCAGACGCGCACCTGAGACCTGGCTGCCGAGCAGCGCCTGAATTTCGCGCAGCCGCAAATGGGCCCGCTGCAGTTGATCGGGAGCCGTGACGGCCGAGGTCTGGCCGCCGCCCAGTTTGTCGATTTCGGCCTTGATGTCGCGGAAGTCGCGTTGAAGGTTTTTCTGCATCGAGCAGGATTCGCAGTACCACTTGGGGCTTGCGTCCGACGAGGGCGAAAGACGGTCGTAGGTTCGCCCGAAGAAGTCCTTGCCGAGCGAGAGTTTCATCAGGGGGACGCGGTCGGCGCCGCAGGCATCGCAGCGTACGGCCGAAGCGGGAGTCGTGGAGTCTGCCATCGTGTCAATCCTCAACTACGGGACGGCATCTTACACGAGGGCTCTTCAGCCTGTCTAGCGCATGAAGATCGGCAGGGCGATTGTGTTATATAATTCTCCCAGAGAGTGCGTGAGAGACTATGGATACGTGCTGGCACAGGATCGTCATCATCGGAGCGTTGCTGGCCATGGCGCTTCCGGGGCAGGCGGAGGAGGAATTATTCCGCTGCAAGCAGGCGGACGGCAGCATCAAGTTCAGCGATCATGGCGGGCCGGGCTGCCGCAAGCTGGACGAGTCCAAGGATCTTCAACCACTCAACAAATCGCAGTCATTGGCTGATCCTCTGCCCATCGAAGAAGATAATCTTTCCTCGCCGGGCGATCCCGCGCCATCGACGCCTGGACCGCGCGGGCCTTCCTCCTCGGCGTTTCAGCCCGCGACACGAACCGTCGCCTCGCTTGTTGTTGGTCGTTCCGAAAGTGAAGAGGCGAAGGCGAAGGGGAAAGCTTACGTGCCGGAATTCGGGGACTATGCATCCATTGATCTCACGGTAAGCCACATTCCGCAGGGAAACGGTCCCAAGGTGGGTGTCAGCCATCATTTCGGGGAGACAGCACGAGTCGCCTTAGGGATCGCAGTGCTGGCGGCTGTCCATGCGACGCACTATGATCCACGCTTTCTCAGGGTGGAACTGGTGCTCCCGACAACCTTTCTAGCCACGGGCGTGAGAATCGACGGTCCAAGCGCAGGCATGGGGTGGGCGGTTGCCGTGGCTTCCGCGATACTCGGTGACCCTCTGCGATCGGATATCTGCATGACGGGGACCATCAGTCCGGACCTCAAGGTGGGGCCGATCGGAGGGCTTGAGAAGAAAATTGAAGGTTGCCATGGCATGCGACGCCAGGAGGTTATTTTTCCGGCTGGTCAGAAAACGTTCACTGTCCTCGATAAAGGCCAGGCTCGTTCCATGAAGCTGACCGAAGTAGCAACGCTGGCCGAGGCCTATCGAGCCGCGACAGGACAGGAGCTTCGTCCCGCTCAATAAAGAAAGGTCCAGTTATGATCATTGGCGTGCCCAAGGAAGTGAAGGATCATGAATTCCGGGTAAGCCTGACTCCGGACGGAGCGGGCGTGCTGTGTGCGGCCGGACATACGGTGTGGGTGGAGCCGTCGGCGGGGGACGGCAGCGGCTTTCCGGACGACGCGTATCGCAAGGCCGGTGCGCGGCTTGCCGCATCGAAAGAGCAGCTGTTCCGCGACGCGGAGCTGATCGTGAAAGTGAAGGAACCGCTGTTGTCGGAGGTGCCGCTGTTCCGCCCGGGGCAGGCGCTGTTTGCGTATTTGCACTTGGCGGCCCTGCCGGAACTCACGAAGGCGCTGGTGGAGGCGAAGATCACGGCGATTGCCTACGAAACGACGGAAGGACCGGATCGCAGCCTGCCGATGCTCACGCCCATGAGTGAAATTGCCGGCCGGATGGCCGTGCAGGTGGGCGCGCATTACCTGGAGCGCCTCTTCGGCGGGCGCGGCGTGCTGCTGGGCGGCGTGCCCGGCGTGCCGCCTGGGAAGGTCGTCGTGCTCGGCTCCGGCACCGTCGGCAGCTCCGCCACGCGCATCGCCACCGGCATGGGCGCGGCGGTGACGGTCATCGGGACCGATCTGGAACAATTGCGGCGACTGGATGAGTCGTACAAGGGTCGTATCGTCACGCTTGCGGCGAATCAAGCCTGGATAGATCGTGAGATTGAGCAGGCGGATCTGGTGATCGGAGCCGTGATGGTGCGCGGCGCGAAGGCGCCGGTGCTGGTCTCCCGAGCGACGGTGTCCCGGATGAAGCGCGGTGCGGTGATCGTGGATGTGGCGGTGGACCAGGGCGGCTGCGTGGAGACCACGAAGCCGACGACCCATTCCGATCCCGTCCATGTGGTCGATGGCGTGCTGCATTACGGCGTGGCCAACATGCCCGGCATCGTGCCGAATACTTCGACTTTGGCCTTGACCAACGCGACCCTTCCTTATATAGTCCGCCTAGTTTTCGCCGGTGTGGAGCGGGCCATCCGCTCCGATCCAGGTCTGGAGCAGGGCGTCAACGTGGCCAACGGGCGGGTGACTTGCAAAGCGGTTGCCGATGCGCACGGGATGCGTGTCGAGCCTCTCGCCTGATGGTAGGAACAGCGCAAACGAGTCGGGGATCGGGGCGTAGCGCAGCCTGGTAGCGCACTGCGTTCGGGACGCAGGGGTCGGAGGTTCAAATCCTCTCGCCCCGACCATACTTCGTTTGCATGTACCGCCGGGCTTATGATCGGTTGCAGCGAGTGAGCCGGCGGAGAAGCACCTCACGTGATGTGGACCGTATGCTCAACCGGCAGATGGTCATCTTGTTTCTGTCACGTCCGACAATCCCATCCACAATGTTTTTCCCGCAGGCATGATTGTCATGACGGCGAAGGGCTCCGCGCGGGCTCGCATCTGGGTCAGCGGTCTGGTGCAGGGGGTTGCCTACCGGGCGTTTACCCAGCGGACGGCATCCCGGCAGGGCCTGTGCGGCGGGGTGCGCAATCTCGATGATGGGCGCGTGGCCGTCGAGGTGGAAGGCGAGCGGCAGGCCGTCGAGAGCCTGATTGCATTGCTCAGGAGCGGGCCGCCGATGGCGCGGGTGCAGGACGTGCAGGTGCAGTGGGAGACCCCGACCGATCAGTATGGCGATTTTCGCATCTTGGATTGATGTGATACATCGAATGCGTGCGGCTCATTTATGAAGCGTCCGGGCAAAAAACAAAAACCTCAGGCCCAGCCGGCGAAAGGCGGCCGCAGAGGCAGATCCAGCAAAGCCGTGGTTCCAAGGTCGGGCGCCTCCATGCCGGATTTTGCGCGCAAAGGCGCCGGCGGCGGGTTCGACACCGTTCGGATCTATCTGAACGACATCCGCAAGGCCGCGCTGCTGACCTTCGAGCAGGAGCAGGAACTCGGCAAGCGGGTCGTGGAGGGGGATTTTCACGCCCGCGAGCATATGATCGAGGCCAACCTGCGCCTGGTCGTGAGCATCGGCAAGCGGTATATGAATCGTGGACTGGCCTTCTCGGACGTCATTGAAGAAGGCAACCTGGGCCTGATCAAATCCGTGGAGAAGTTCGATTATTCCAGGGGGTTCCGCTTCAGCACCTATGCGTCCTGGTGGATCCGGCAATACATCGAGCGGGCGATCATCAATCAAGGGTCGCTGATCCGGCTGCCGGTGCACGTCGTGGAGCGGCTCAACCGGTATCTCTCCGAATTGGAGCGGTATGGCCAGGAACTCGGCCGCGAGCCGCGGCCCGATGAGATGGCGGTGCGCCTCAAGGTGCCGGAAGGTGACATCCTCGATCTGAAGCAGCTGGTTCGGAAGACCTATTCGCTCGACAGCCCGCTGAATGATCGGACCGACACTTTTTGCGCGACATCATCCGCGACCCGCATGGGCCGTCGCCCGCCGACACGGCGGAGGGGATTCAGCGCTACGAAGAGATCAGAACGTGGATGCAGACGCTGTCCGAGCGGGAGCAGCGTGTGATCACGCTGCGATTCGGGTTGGACGGCGAGGATGAGCAGACGCTGGAAGCCATTGGGCGCGAACTCGACCTGACGCGCGAGCGCGTCCGGCAGATCGAGCACGAGGCCCTGGGCAAGTTGCGCGCGACGATCGAGAGTAAATCCATCACCTCGAAGGACCTGCTGTGATGCAAAGAAAGCGAGGCATGAAAAAACGGCAGGCGCGGGGAACGGCCCGCGCACAGATGAATTACAAGGCCCTGATCCGGGAAGTCCCGAATTTTCCCAAGCCCGGCATTCTATTCTACGACATCACCACGCTACTGAAGGACGCCCGCGCGTTTCGCGCGGTCCTGGACGAGCTGGCGGCCCGGTACCGCGGACGAAAGATCAGCAAAATCGTCGGCATCGAATCGCGCGGGTTCATTCTCGGCGGTCCCCTCGCCGACCGGATCAAGGCGGGCTTCGTGCCCGTGCGCAAGCCGGGCAAACTCCCGGCCGACAGCTTCGAAGTGAAATACAATCTGGAATACGGCTCCAACTCGCTGGCGATCCATCGCGATGCCGTGCAGATGGGGGAGCGTGTCCTGGTCGTGGACGATCTGCTCGCCACGGGCGGGACGGCCGCGGCCACCGTGCATCTGCTCCGCCAATTGGGCGCCGAGATCGTCGGGCTCGTATTTTTGGTCGAGCTGACGTCGCTCAAGGGACGCGAGAAACTCGACGGCTGTCCTGTCCATTCGTTGATCACCTATTCCTGAGAAAACATTCATTTCGTCCGGTGCGCGTTCGCCTGCTGATGCATGGCCCGAAAGGGCCTTGTCAAACCGGAGGTGCCGTGTTATGAATACCGACCTTTTTTAGGGGAGGAGCACAGCACGCATGCCCGGAAAGACCAAAGCGAAAAAGAAATCCCCGGCGGGCAAGCCGGCCAGGAAATCGCCGCCCAGGAAGCCTCAGCCGGTGAGCGCGAAAAAGCCGGTGGCGGGGTTTCGTCCGAGCGTGCCGGAGCCCGTGGTTCCGGTCAAGCGACCGACGAAGGCAATGGCGCCCGATCGGCGCGAGGCGCTTTATCGGATGCTGATGGACAAGCGCCAGGAATTGATGCAGGAGATCACCGGCAATCTGGGCGCGTCCCTGACGGAAGATCAGCGCCGGCGCCTGGAGTCCGCGATGGATGTCGGCGATCAATCGCTGATGGATCTGGATCGCGAGCTCGGCATCTCGCTGATGGAAATGCGCAACAAGCGGCGCCAGTTGATCGACGAGGCGTTGGGCCGTCTGGAGGACAGCACCTACGGCCTCTGCGACGAGTGCGGCGTGGAAATCAACGAGAAGCGCCTGGCGGCGGTCCCCTTTGCCAAGTCGTGCGTGGCCTGCCAGTCGAAGCAGGAACTGATCGAGAAGATCGAAAAGGGCGAGGAACGCGAGCAGTAACGGCAGGAACGCCGCGTCGGCGTTCCGCATGATTCCGGGAACGCGCATGCCCTCCATGTCCTCCAAGGCGGTCGTGCTGGCGAGCGGTGGCTTGGACTCGACCGTGGCCGCCGCGGTCGCTCAACGAGACGGCTGCCGCCTCTATCTTCTGACGATTGCCTACGGCCAGCGTCATCGCATCGAAGTCGAGCGGGCCCGGCAGGTGGCCCGCGCGCTCGAGGCGGTCGATCATCGTGTCATCGAGATCGATCTGCGTGCGATTGGCGGGTCCGCCTTGACGTCGGATCAGCCGGTGCCCAAGGATCGTCCGGAGGCCGAGCGGCGGGACGGCATTCCGTCCACCTACGTGCCGGCCCGCAACACGATCTTTCTCTCGCTGGCGCTGGCCTATGCCGAAACGGTGGAGGCATCGGCCGTCTATATTGGCGCGAACGTGCTGGATTATTCGGGGTATCCGGATTGCCGCCCGGAGTTTCTGTCTGCCTTCGAGCAGGTCGCCCGGCTGGGAACGAAGGCCGGTATTGAGGGCCGCGGCATCGAAATTCGGGCGCCGTTGGTGACGCTTTCCAAGGCCGAGATCATCCGGCTGGGGGTCTCGCTCGGGGCGCCCTTGCAGTTGACGCACAGTTGTTATGATCCCGCCCTGAACGGGAATGCCTGCGGCCGTTGCGATAGTTGCCGGATCAGGCTCGAGGGTTTCAAGGCAGCCGGATTAACCGATCCTGCGATCTATGCGAAAGATACGGTGAGAGCATGAGCGTATCGCCAGAAGAATTTTTCATGTACTTGATCATTGCGCTGATCGTCGTGATCCCGGTTTCCGCGCGAATCTATCGCTACCTGACGGCCAAGCGGGTGGCGCAAATGGTGGACGAGCAATTTGGGCGGTCGTCTGCCGGCGATCGTCCCGAGAAGAGGTAAGTCATGAACGGTACGCGCAGGCAGGCGGTGCGGCAACGATGGATCCTAGTCGGCGGCCTCTCGCTGGCACTGCTTGCAGCGGTGATCGGTTCGCCGCAGGTCGGATCGTCCGCCTCGCAACCTGTCGTAACCCCGGCTGAATTCAAAAAAGGAGCCGCCGCATTCAACGCCAATTGCGCTCGCTGTCACGGCGAGCGGGGCGTGGGGACGCCGCAGGGGCCTCCGCTCGTCCATAAAATCTACGAACCGAACCATCACGGCGACGCCGCCTTCCAGCGGGCTGCCGCCATGGGTGTCCGCGCGCACCATTGGCAGTTCGGGGATATGCCAAAGGTCTCCACCGTTACGCCAGCCGATGTGGATGAAATCATTCAGTATGTCCGGTGGTTGCAGCGCCAAGCAGGGATTAATTAGCACTCATCGTTCCGTTGTCCGACATTCTTTCCGAGTTGAAGCGGGTACAGGGCTGTTGACTCGCCGCATATCTACCCATAAGCTGAATAGAGAGTCTGTTTTCCTGGAGCGCACGAAAGAACAGGCAGGGTCATGTGTCGGACAGGAATCGTGCTTCGGCAGAGAAGCACGCAACCGGGAGGGGTGTATGAATGGAATGAGGATGCAAGGAATGATCGGAGCGATGGTAATGGCACTGCCGCTCACGCTGTCAGGCTGCGTTTTTGCCACCGTGGATGCCGGCCACGAGGGCGTGCTGGTCGAGAAGCCAATTTTCTTTGGCCATGGCGGCGTGGATCCGATTCCCATCAGCACCGGCCGGCAGTTTATCGCGCTCACGACCGAGGTGGTGGACGTGGACATCCGTCCCATCCAGTACTCGGAGCACTTCGACATTATCTCGTCGGAGAACGCGCCGGTCTCGTTCGACGCGTTCTTTATTGCCAACGTGATGGCGGGGCGGTCGCCCGATCTGGTGTCCCGATTCGGCCCGCACTGGTATGTCAACAACATCAAGGAAGCGTTTCGCACCATCGTCCGCGAAGAAGTGCAGAAATATCCGCTCTTCGAGCTGACGACCAAGCCGGCCACACGGACGAAGCTCCAGGATGCCATCGATCAAGACGTGCGGGCAAAAATCATCGAGAAACACAAACTGCCGCTCGTGCTGAACCGGGTCGTCATCGGCAGCATCCTGCCGCCCAAGGGGGTGCTGGAGCAGACGGCGGAGACCATCAAGCAGGAACAGCGGCGCATTACGATGATCGAATTTCAGAAGGCCGAAGAAGCCCGCGAGAAGGCGGAGAAACAGCGCGGGATGGCCGACCGGGCCTATCGCGAGCAGCTCGGGCTGACCGCGCCGGAATTCGTGGACTTGCGGCGGATCGAAGTGCAGAAGGAAATCGTGCAGCATTCGCCGGCGGCGCTGACCGTGATCATGGGGCTGGAGCGGTTCGGGATCAATCTGCCGCCTATCGCAGGCAAGTAGGGGCGGTAGAGGAGGAAAACGTTGGGTCTGCAAGTCCGTTAGTTCCGCTGAGTCCGTTAACGGACATAACTGACCAGCGGAATGAACGGACCAACCGTTACTTGACTATCCAAACGCGGTAGGATTTTGTGCCGGGCGGTTTTCTGAACGTGCGGGAGCTGATTTCACCCGGATTCATCACCTCGGTGCCGTCCGGCTTGAGACGGGCCGGATGCCGGTCGGCGCCGACGGGGATGCCCTGCTCATTGTAATACTCGATCATCACATCGGCGGTTTCCCGCAGGCTGCCGTCATAGGCGGTGCTGAGCCAGTCCAGCCGCTTGAGCGCCTTGTAGACCACCACGACCGTTCCCTCCTTGCCTTCCTGCACGCTGAGAATTTTCAATGTCCGGTTCTGATCGAGTCCCGGCGGTTCGCCCGCCTGGCCGCGGGTGATTTCCGAGACGATGACCGCCCTGACCTCTTCCTGATCCAGATAGCTTCTGACCCTGCAGGAAACCGTCTGGCCCTTGTCCGATTGTTCGATGATCTGCACGTCCTTGAGAGAACCGGAGATGATTTTTTGCGCGAGGTCACGCAGGAACGGCGGATCGATCACGTGCGAGGTGGCGTCCATGAAGAATCTCGATGAATCCACCGATAAGCGGATCGCCTCCGCGCAGGCAATTTTCTTCGCGTCCGCAAGGCTCACCGGTTCCTGATACGCATACCGGTAGACACCCAGCACCTCGAGACGATTCTGCTCGGCCGTGGCCGTCGGCGGGGCATGGCCGACAATCAGGATGCCGGTGAGAACGGCGGCTGCGTGCGCGGAGGACAGGGGTTTCATGGCAAGTCGACCTCCTGTACGGATCAGGTTGGGGGGTTGCGGCTACCGGAAAGTGAGCCGCCGCTCTCAACTATAAATTCATGCTACCACGCAACGGCATGGGCGGCAATTGGGTCGGTTGGGCAGAAAAGGAGAGACCTGTTCTGACTCGTCCCGCGTTCTTGCGGGACATTGTTGCGAATGATGAGTGACAGATCGCGAGCCCATCGCTATCTCACGAGCAGGCCCGCCATGGCCGCGAGGCCGCCGACGATCGAGAGCACGAACCCGATGCCGCCGATCGTAAACCAGGGCTTCAGGCGGGCTAATTCCTGTTCGGTCAGGAGAGGATGGAGATCGACCGGAGCCCACCACCACTTGGGCGGCAGCGCGATGCGGGGTGACAGGACCAGATAGAGGAGGACGTGATACCAGAACCCCGTGGGAACGCCCACGACCAGACCCAGCGTGAGCGTCACGATCCCGATCGTTGTCATGAGGCGGGGCGTGATGATCGTGGTGAGAAAACCCAGAAGGCCGACGGTCACGATGGTTGCAAGGACGAGCGCGATCTCCAGCATCGCCGGGATTGTACCCAAGTTGGTCTATTCGGTCTATCTAGACTGTTTGGTCTTTTTGGTTCATCGATCTCACCGATAAAACAGACTGAATAGACTGAACAAACTGAACAGACAGAACAGACCAAGCGGACGCCGCGTTTCTTTTCCAACGTTTCTTGACTTACCAGCGTCCTTCCCCTCAGATTCATACCATATGGAACACAATGAGCACGAGTTACTGCGCGAGCTGGCGGAGCGCTACGGCGTGGCCTTCGACTATCACGACATCTGGGGGCAGCGGCATGAGACGTCGGACCAGACCCGGCGGGCGATTCTGGATGCGATGGGCGTGCGGGTTGAATCACCCGACGCCATGCAGCGCGCGCTGGCGGACTGTGCGGATGCACCGTGGCGGCAGGCATGCGATCCCACTCACGTCATGCGGACGGATGCGCCGGCAGGCGTCTGGTCTATTCGCATGCCGGCGCAGGAACAGGAAGATCGTGACATTATCCTATCGTGGGACGTGCGGGACGAAACCGGGGCCGTGCGCCAGCGAGGGCAGGCAGGGCCCGGGTTATCTCCAGTCGAGACGCGCGCGGTGGACGGCTACCGCCATGTCCGTTTCGAACTGCCGCTCCCTGCGGGGCTGCCGATCGGGTACTACGATGTCATGGTCAAGGGCGTCTCCGAATCGCGGCAGGTGGACGGCACGCTGCACCTGATCGTGGCGCCTGCGGCCTGTCACGTGCTGCCGGAGTTTCAGGAGGGGCATCGGATCTGGGGGCTCGCGGTGCAGCTCTACTCGCTGCGTTCGGCCCGCAATTGGGGCGCCGGCGATTTCGGAGATTTGAATACGCTCGTGGAATGGGCGGCGAAGGATCTCCGCGCCGGTCTCATCGGTCTGAACCCGCTGCACGTGCTCAATAATACTCGTCCGTTCGAGATCAGCCCCTATTCTCCCACCAGCCGGCTGTTTCTGAACAGCCTCTATCTCGATATCGAGGCCATTCCCGAGTATCAACTCTGCGAGTCCGCGCAGCAGACGGTGCAGGACGCCGGGTTTCAGCGCGCGCTGGCGGCGCTGCGCGCGGGCGAGAAGGTGGACTACGATCAGGTGTCTGCCGCGAAACGGGCTGTACTCGAATCGTTGTGGACGACGTTTTACGAGCGGCATCTTGGCGGCCGCGATCTGCACGATCGTAAACTCAAGCCTGAGACGGAACGGGGCCGGGCCTTCGCGCGGCATGTGGAAAAAGAGGGCGAGCCGCTGGAGATGTTTGCGCTCTTTCATGCGCTCGCGGAAGAGTTGCGCCGCCAGCATCCGCTGGTGTTGGCCTGGCGGGAGTGGCCGGAGCCCTATCGCTCGCCCCAGTCGGCGAGCGTGGCGGCGTTCCGCGTCACGCACCGGGCGCGTATCCGGTTCCATCAATATGTGCAGTGGGTGGCGGCCGAGCAGCTGGGGGCGGTGGCGGCCCGTGCGCGCGCAGGGATGCCGGTCGGCTTGTATCACGATCTTGCGCTTGGCAGCGACCGAAACGGAAGCGATGCCTGGGTCTATCAGGATGTGCTGGCGCTGAACGCGGATTGCGGCTGCCCGCCGGACGCCTTTGCGCCGCAGGGCCAAAACTGGGGACTGCCGCCGGCCGACCCGGTCCGGCTGCGCGCCACCGGCTACCGCATGTTCATCGAGTTGCTGCGGCGCAACCTGGTCTACGGCGGCGCGCTCCGTCTCGATCACGTGATGGGGCTGTTCCGTCTCTTCTGGATTCCCCAGGGTATGCCGGCGTCAGCCGGCGCCTATGTCCGGTATCCGGTGGAAGACCTGCTGGGCATTTTGGCGCTCGAGAGCGTCCGGCACAAGGCCGTCATCATCGGAGAGGATCTCGGCACGGTGCCGGACGGAATCCGTGAGCGGCTTGCGTTAGCGCGGGTGTTGTCATATCGCGTGTTGTATTTTGAGCGGACGGACCAGGGGGACTGGAAGGCGCCGGAGGCCTATCCGCAGCAGGCGATGGCGGTCGTCACCACCCACGATCTGCCGACACTGGCAGGCTTCTGGGCCGGGCGCGACATCGACGTGCGCGCTGGGCTGGGACTGTACGCCGATAGCGGGGTCGTGCAGCGGGCACGGGAGGAGCGACACCGCGACAAACAACGCGTCGCGCGTGCCATAGGGGCGGCGGGGTTGCTGCCCCCGGGCATGACGGATGAATCGGCGGCGGCGCAGCCGATGACGCCCGACTTGTGCCATGCCGTGCATCTGTTTCTTGCCCACACGCCGTCCTGGGCGGTGTTGGCCAATCTGGAGGATCTGCTCGGCGAGACGACGCAGACCAACGTGCCTGGGACGGTGGAAAGTTGTCCGAACTGGTCCCGAAAAATTGCGTTGCCGTTGGAACGTCTGCGCGACGATCCACGCGTGCACCAGGCGGCCTCGGCGCTGCGCGCGCTCCGTTCGTTGCCGTCCGCAGGACAGTCGTAAGCGCGTATCCTTGCGGGGCCGGAACATTTCCAGTATCGTTCCATCTCACCCATGAAGACTTTCCTGCGTACGCTTCGACAGCTTGCCCGCGCCAAAGACGCGTTCGTCCTCGGCCTGGCGGCCGCCGTGTTTTTGGCGATCGCCGCGTTCGAATCGGTCGCACCGCTGAACGTCGTCGGCGCCTATGCGTTCGTCATTCCGATCCTGCTGGTGGCCACCGTGCGGAACCGCAAGCTGATGTACCTGACGGTGGTGCTGTGCGTGGCCGTCACGTACGTGGGACTGCTGCAGCCGACCAAGAAGCGCGAACGGTTCACGGCCGTGCTGATCAACCGGACGCTGGTGGTCGGGATTCTGGCCGGCGTGGCCTATTTCGCGATGACGCGGGAGGAGCGCAAGGCGCGCGAGGAGGGGGCGCGAGCCGAACTACTGAGAGCCAACACGCAGCTCGTCGAATTGAAAGACAAACTCAACCGGTCGGACCGGCTCGCCGCGCTGGGGCTCCTGGCCTCGTCGGTGGCCCACGAAGTCGGCACGCCGCTGCATTCCATTGCCTGGCAGGTGCAAACGCTGGCAGAGGATCCCCAGGCGACGTCCGAGATGAAAAAGACGATTGCGATCATCGATTCGGAGCTGAATCGCGTCGTGCGCATCATCAAGGACAAGCTGTCGCTGACACGCCAGCCGAAGCCGGCCCACGCGCCGGTGCGCGTGGATCAACTGGCGCAATCCGTCGTCGCGTTGATGGAGCCGGCGTATCTTGGCAAGGGAGTCGGGCTGAAAACGGACCTGGGACTGGAGCCGGCGGTGGTTCGGGGCGATGTGGAACAACTTCGGCAGATCCTGGTCAATCTGCTCAGCAATGCCCTGGCCGCGACCGGCGCCGGAGGCCAGGTGGTGCTGGTGGTGGGGCGCCGGGCGGCCACGCTTGCCGAATTGGACGAGCGTCACCGCACGGGAGCGCCCCTGTGCGATGCCATGGTCACGCTGACCGTGCGCGATACGGGTTGCGGCATGCCGGAGGAGCACATGAAGCAGGCCTTCGAGCCGTTCTTCACGACCAAGGCGATAGGCGACGGGACCGGGCTTGGGCTGTTCATCAGCCGTGAGATCGTCGTGTCGCACGGCGGGTCGCTGACGATCGAGAGCGTCGTGGGGAAGGGCACGCTGATTGTCATTGCCATGCCCGTCTACGCGGGCGAGCGGGCAGTGGCCGGGCAGAGAACGCATGAGCATGTCTAGCGGCACCATTCTCGTCGTGGACGACGACGCGGTCGCGCGTCAATTGCTGGCGGATGCCCTGCGCAAGGAAGGCTATGACGTCGAGATCGCCGCCGGCGGAGCGGACGCGATCGCGCTCGGCCGCGCGAAGCGGTTCGACGTGGTGCTGACGGACATCAAAATGAGCGAGGTGGACGGGCTGGCGGTCCTGCGGGAATTCCGGCAGCGCAGCCCGGAGACGGCCATCGTCCTGCTGACGGCGTTCGGATCGATGGACGGCGCGGTCGAAGCGATCAAGCAGGGGGCCTACGACTATCTGGCCAAGCCCTTCAAGAAGGAAGACATCAAGCTCGTGGTCCGGCGAAGCCTCGATCACAGCCGCCTCGTACGGGAAAACGCCCGCATGAGCGGAGAACTGCGCGAGCGGCACGGCTCTCCGCTCATCGGCAGCAGCCCGGCCATGCTGGAAGTCTACACGCTGGTTGCTCGGGTGTCGTCCGGCAAGAGCACGGTGTTGCTGGAGGGCGAAAGCGGCACGGGCAAGGAACTGGTCGCGCATGCCATCCACACGAACAGCCCTCGGCGGGGCCGCCCGTTCGTGCCCGTCAACTGCGCGGCGCTGCAGGACACGTTGCTGGAGTCCGAGCTGTTCGGTCATGAAAAAGGCGCGTTCACCGGCGCGGTCGTTGCCAAGCAAGGCTTGTTCGAAACAGCCGACCGGGGCACGCTCTTTCTGGACGAGATCGGCGACATCGGCCAGGCGCTGCAAGTCAAGCTCCTGCGGGTCATTCAGGAGCAGGAAGTCCGGCATGTGGGCGGCACGGCGTCCATCAAGGTGGATGTCCGGATCGTCGCCGCCACCAACCGCGATCTCGCGCGGATGGTCAAGGACGGTAAATTCCGTGACGATTTGTTCTATCGCTTGAACGTCGTCCGAATCGTGCTGCCGCCGTTGCGCGAGCGGCGAGAGGATATCCCGATGCTCGCCCACCATTTTCTGCAGAAGGTTTCGTCGGCCAACAACCAGCCGGTCCGCGGGTTCGTGCCGGAGACGATGGCGCTGCTCGAGCGGTATCACTGGCCGGGCAACGTGCGGGAATTGGAAAATGTCATTGAACGAACGGTGTCCCTGGCGCCGGGCCCGCTGATCATGCCGGACGATCTGCCTGAAGCGGTGCGTAAGGCAGAGCCGGCGCTGACGGGGGGCGACGAGTCGCTCCTGTCGCTGGACGACGTGGAGAAGCGGCATCTGGCCAGGGTGTTGAGGGAGACCGGCGGCAACAAGGTTCGCGCCGCCAAGATTTTGGGTATCGACCGCCGAACGCTCTATCGCATGGCGGAACGATTTGGGATGGACTTGGGAGAAGAGGGATCAGAGTGAAGTGCTTGGTAGCGAGGTACGAGGGGGAGCTAAACCTCGTACCCCGAACCTCGAACCACGCACTTTTCTCAGAGCAGGCCCAGTTCGTTTTTGACCAGTCGGATCGTATTCGCCGCGCTTTGCGGCAGCGCGGCATCGTAGGGAACCCAGGAACCCGTCAGCGGCATCCATTCGCCGCTCTTGCCTTCATACCACACCTGCACGGTCACGCGAGTGGCCGTCTCGCCTTCCGGGGTCAGCGTGACGGCGACCTTGCTGCGGTTCACGCCGAACTGCGTGCGATAGAGCCAGTTGTAAATGCCGATTTCTTCCCTATAGTCCGTGCGGATCGCCGAATCATCCTGCGCACCACGCTCGACTTCATAGCCGCCATTCGTCAAGACACGGACAAACGCGGCGCGGACCTGCGCTTCCGGCGCCTCCAGAATCACGTCTTGTGAGTTGCCGGCTGGCTGTGGCTGTGGTGCAGCCGCGCAACCGGTCAGGACTAGCAGGCCAATCAAAAATACCCACTGCCGAATCATGCAGGCCGTGTGTCGCATGGTTCCTCTCCCTGCGAGGGCCACGTTGTTTACTTCGGTGAGATAAACACTTCGACGCGCTGGCCGTCGAATGACGGTCTGGTTGGTTTGTGGATTCCGAGATCGCGACGAGGAGCTTGCACAACGCGTGCAAATCAGATTTTTCGACTCCATCGCATGCCTCAGCTTGATCGCATCAACGACACGTTACTTTAGCGAAGAATGAAAGGAAAGCAAGCGTTATCTTTTTACGGTGAAGAGGTAAGGATGGATCGAACGGCACTTTCTTCCTTTAAGCCGATAGCCAGGCCCCGGTTGTATGAGGATGGCGCAGGCAGGAGGGGATAGTGATTACCGGTCGATGGAGCAGACATCGTCAGGTGCGAGGGCTTGTTCGCCGGGCGGATTGAAGCCCCAGGCTGTCTCCATCGCCTGACAGGCCAGAATCGAAAGTGTGTCCGGGCCGGCGGCGGCCAGTTGCTGAGGGTATTTGGCGGTTGCGCTGAATACCCGCTCGCCCGACGCGACGTCGACGCCCCGGATCGCGACGGACGCGCTGGAAAACGTGATGGGCGTGGCGCCCGGAAAGGGCGTGGCGGCTGTGGAGGTGCTCATGTCGCTGACGACGGTTTCACCGATCGCGCTCTGGGTGAAGATCACCAGCGCGACTCCGAGTTGCTTGGCCACGCGAATCGCGTGCTGCTCGTCTGCGAATGACCGGCTCACGCGGATATGTTCCTTGTCGAACGCCTGCTGGAGTTCCGACGGCTCCATGACGGAAAACTTGCTTGCACGAAGCCACGCGACCACGGTGTCGGTCACCACCGGGCGCAGGCCCCAGACCGCCACGCGCGTATTCTGCTCTGGGAGCCGTTTATGGGAGCCGTCGGTGACGACGTAGAGAGAGGAAGAGCAGGAGGGGAGGAGGAGAAGAAATACGAGAAGGAAGACATGCATGGCGAGGAGACTCTAATGCAATTCAAGAAAGGGGGCAAGGAAAAGGGAATGTTCACGAAGAAAAAATGTCAGGAACCATTTTCTGGTTCCCGCGCGCCTGAAAATAGTGAGGCGTGCGGCCGAGCGAGCAGTGAAACCACTTGTGGGGTTACTCAAGTGCCCTCATATTTAGAAGGCGGTTGACCTCGCGTAAGCCACCCAAAGATAACACTTGAGGTGTTTCTCCGCCGCCATAATAACGATAAAGCGATGACGAGGCGGCGGCTCAAGCGAAGCTTGGTATGGTGCCCCCGATACGAATTGAACGTACGACCTACGGTTTAGGAAAC
>SHZW01000014.1 GCA_009692155.1 Nitrospiraceae bacterium | reverse complement strand
GTTCGTGACGAAACCGCTGAGACGCCATGCGAGACGGGCGCGTGGAGCTGCGAGGAAGGGAGGCAGCCTTGAACAGGCTGGTGACCGACCGAGCGGCGAGCCCGCCCGCTTGGACGCGCCGAGCCAGCGGCCAGGCTTGTCGTAGCGGCCTATCGGCGGTTGCAGTAGAATCCGTCATGATAATGCGGCTAGAGCAGACATAGGCGGACCCACAACATATAGAATTCCACTTGCATATCACCCCATAAGGTTGTATAAATACATAGGTTTTATGCTGATTGGTGGAGAGCTCCGCACGTGCTGGACGAGCCTGATCGCAAGGACCTTATGGACCAGACAGAGCAAATGGAGTTGTCGTACCAGGTCCGGCTTGAGCATTTCGAGGGGCCGCTGGACCTCCTGCTGCATCTCATCAAGAAAAATCAGGTCAATATCTATGACATTCCCATCGCCATGATCGCGCAGCAGTATCTGGACTATCTGAGCATGATGAAGTCGCTCAATCTTGCCGTTGCCGGCGAATTTCTCGTGATGGCGGCGACGCTGGTCCACATCAAGTCGCGCATGCTGCTGCCGACGGATGAGATGGACATTGATGACGAGGACGGGCCGGACCCGCGCGAAGAATTAATCCGCCGGTTGTTGGAATACCGGCAATTCAAGGATGCAGCCAGGCAGCTCGATGACCGCGAACGGCTCTGGCGGGAGATTTATGCACGTGAACCGATGCCGTTGCCGCCGGTCCGGTCGGATGAGGTCTCGTTGGATGATGTCAGCCTCTTCGATCTGGTGGACGCCCTGCAGGGCGTGTTGGCGCGACTGCCGGCCGGCAGTCTGGTGGAGATCGTTCCGGAGAATCTGACCGTCAAAGATCGCATGAACGTGATCCTTGAGGCCCTGGACGCCCGGGAATCGGTCACCTTCCAATCACTGTTTGAAGATCAGACTCATCGGCTGATCGTGATTGTGTCGTTTCTGGCCTTGCTGGAGTTGGTCAAGATGAAACTGGTGCGGTTGTTCCAGGGCGAGGCGTTCGGCGCCATTCTTGTCATGCGATCGTTTGCGCCGATCACCGACGATGAGCCGGTCGAGCTCTGAGACGGTGAAGGAGGAAGTTATGGACGAGACAGGAAAAATCGAATCAGGTGAGCCCATGCAGGAGACGCCGTCTGTGTCGGATGAACCGGCTGTGGCGGTTCTGGCGGGTGAGAGTGACGAGTCCACCAGGATGCAGGCGCTGGAGGAGCGGGAACTCAAGGCAATCCTGGAGTCCCTGCTATTTGTCACTGCCGAGCCGGTTCCGCTGGAACGGCTCATGGTTGCCCTTGGGACTGTATCGAAAAGCGAACTCAGGCACGCGCTGCAATCGTTACGCGAAGATTTCGACCGTGAGGGGCGCGGTGTGCATATCGTCGAGCTGGCGGGCGGCTATCAAATCGTCACGCGGGCCGAGCATGCGCCCTGGATCAAGCGCCTGGCCAAAGCAAAGGCTTCGCCGAAGGTGTCCCGGTCGGGGATGGAGTCGCTGGCGATCATCGCCTACAAGCAGCCGATTGTGCGCGCGGACATCGAGCAGATCCGAGGTGTGGAAGTGTCCGGCGTCCTGCGCACGTTGCTGGAGCGCAAGCTGATTCGGATGGTGGGACGAAAGGACGTGCCGGGCCGTCCGATCATGTACGGGACGACGAAGCTCTTTCTCCAGCAGTTCGGCCTCAGCGATCTGTCGCAGCTGCCGCCGCTCCGCGAGTTTAAAGAGCTGGGCGAGGCTGAGCAGGCGATGCTGCCAGTCGAGGATGGATTGTTTGTCGGCGATCAGGAGACCGTGGCCGCCGGTGCCTCGGACGAATCGTCCGAAGCTGAATCTACGCGAAGTCCTGACGGCATGCATTGACGCCCTTCGACACGCGCGCTCCACGCTTGTCCTCTCCTCGACGCTCCCATAGAATGCCCTGGCGATACTCCTGATGCGGATACCGCCGCCTGACACTGCGCGCGGCAGACGGGATGGAGCGGAAGCGGCTGCGAAGAGCTGTGATGATCACGTTGCGTAAGAGCGATTGGCTCTTTGCCGGGGCGGTCGCGCTTGTCGTTGTGGGCGTATCGCTCCTGCCGTCACCGCGAGACCGCAATCCGGTCATGCCGGCAACGATAGCGCATAAGGGGATTTCTGAGAAGGACTGTGTCCGGTGTCATGCCGCCGGGCAGAGCCGACCGTTCCAGGACCGGCATCCCAAGCGGCAGGATTGTGTTCGTTGCCATAAAGGACCGGACACTGCGGGAGGTAAAGCGTGAGGATGGGCCGAGTATGGTAACGGTTCTTCTGTTCGGGCTGACGTTGCAGCAAAGCGTCGGGGAGTCCGAGTTGCACGTGGATGTGGCCGGTCCGGTCACGGTGAAGGTCTTGCTCGAGTCGAACCAGGATACATTGGCCGGTGCACTGTCCTTCATGCACAAAGGTGAATTGCTGGTCACGGTGAACAAGAAGGTTGGATCATTGGAATCGATGGTGAAGGACGGGGATATCGTGAAACTCACCCACCAGGCGCATCCGATCTTTGACGGCGCGATGTGGCAAAACCCATGAGGCGTGAAACGTGCGACGTGAAAAGTAAAACGTGGAAGGTTTGTTCAACCTTTTACGTTTGACGTTTCACGTTTTACGGGTGTCTTAGCTGGCGGCAGGCGGTTCTGAGACGGCGCCCATGGCGCGGTATTTCTGATCGCGGTGGGCGAGTAAGTCCTGGGAAGAAAGTTCGCCAAGCTGGCTGAGGTGGCCCGCGAGAGATTTGGCAACCCGCTCGGCTGTCATGCGGACATCCCGGTGTGCGCCGCCGGTCGGTTCAGGGATCACGTCATCGATCACGCCGAGCCCGCGCAAGTCATTGGCTGTCATTTTCAGCGCGTTGGCGGCGTCCTGTACTTTGGCCGGATCGTTCCACAGGATGGCGGCGCAGCCTTCCGGTGAAATCACCGAGTACACGGCATGTTCCAGCATCAAGACGCGATCGGCCACGCCCAGCGCCAGTGCGCCGCCGCTTCCGCCTTCGCCGGTCACGATGGAGACGATTGGCACGGCCAGCCTGGACATCACCAGCAAATTCCTCGCAATGGCTTCTGCCTGTCCGCGTTCCTCGGCGCCGACTCCCGGGTAGGCCCCCGGCGTGTCGATAAACGTGACGACCGGCCGGTTGAATTTTTCCGCCAGTCGCATCAGGCGAAGCGCCTTGCGATAGCCCTCCGGGTTGGGCATGCCGAAGTTCCGCTGCATCCGCTCCTTGAGCGTTTTTCCCTTCATGTGTCCGATGGCCATGATGGTCTGGTTGTTGAAGCGGGCAAAGCCGCCGATCACGGCCTGGTCGTCTCCGAAGAGGCGGTCGCCGTGCAGCTCGACGAAGTCCCGGCAGAACGCATTGAGATAGTCGAGGACTCCGGGCCGCTGCGGATGCCGGGCTAATTGGGTGCGTTGCCAGGGCGTGAGGTGGCTGTAGAGCTCCACTTCGGTCTGGGCCAGGCGGGCCTTGAGTTTGCGGATTTCTTCTTCGACGGCCGGCTTGGTCGAGCCGGAACCCGCCAGTTTATCGATCCGTTCCTCAAGCTCGCGGAGAGGCTTTTCAAATTCGAGGTAATCTTTCATGCCGCGTGTGCACCCGTATTACAGCATGACGACGGCGCCTTTGCCTAGCACATTTTCAACTTCAGCCACGAATCCATCGCTCGGCAGGATCTTCACGTTGGGAACGGGAGTCGTATCGGCTTCGATATCCGGCGGCAGGCAGAGCGTAAAGGAAATGGCGGTCGGACCGGGGTGGCGTCGGATAATTTGTTCCACCTGGCCGAGTTGGGTCGAGACGTCAGGCCCGTCGTTGACGCGGATGTTGACTCGTGAGACCGCCCGGGCGAGCAGGTTGTCGAGCGCTTCGATCTTCGTGCCTTTCAGTCGTGTGCCTTTTTCAGCCCGGTCCACGATGCCGGTGACTTGCACGATGCGCTCCGGCACCAGCAAGTCCGACGCGGATTTAAAGAGATCCGGGAATACGATGATCTCCACCAGCCCTTGCGGATCTTCAATCTGTACGTAGGCCATGCGGTCGCCTTTTTTGGTGGTCAGGGTTTTGACCGTCGTGACGATGCCGCACAGCTTCACTTCCTTGCCGTCGGTCACCTCTCCCAGCGTTCCCGTGGTTGCTGTCGAAAACTTCTTCAGTGCGGCTTCGAACCGTGACAGCGGGTGGGCGGTTATGTAGAAGCCCGTCAGTTCGCGTTCGTACTTGAGCATCTGGCCCTGATCCCACTCCGGAAGATCCGGCAGGGAGGTTCCGGCCGGACCCTGGGCGGAACCGGCGGACGACTCGTCCCCGAAAATACTAGTCTGGCCCCGCTCGCGCTCCTGCTGGGCGGCTGCGCCTTCGTCGACGGCCCGGTCCAGCACGGCCATGAGCTGCGCGCGGCGCGCGCCGGTCGAATCGAAGGCGCCGGATTTGATGAGTCCTTCCAGCATGCGTTTGTTCACTTTATGGAGGTCGATGCCACGGCAGAAATCGAAAAACGATCGGAAGGCTCCCTTGTCGTTGCGCACATCGATGATGGATTCCACCGCGCCTTCTCCGACATTTTTGATGGCGGCCAGGCCGAAGCGGATGCCACCCTCCACGACGGCAAAATCCTTCCGGCTCTCGTTGACGTCCGGCGGCAGCACCTTGATGCCCATGTCCCGGCACTCGGTGAGGTACCAGACCATTTTATCGGTGTTCCCCATTTCGATGGTGAGCAGGGCCGCCATGAATTGGGTGGGATGATGCGCCTTCAAATATGCCGTCTGGTAGGTTACGACCGCGTAGGCGGCGGCGTGGGATTTGTTAAATCCGTATCCGGCGAACTTCTGGATCAGATCGAATAATTTCTTCGCCTTCGGTTCCGTAATCTTGCGCTGCTTGGCCCCTTCAAGGAACTTGGCGCGGAGCTTCTCCATTTCCTCGGGTTTCTTTTTGCCCATGGCGCGGCGCAGGATATCGGCCTGACCGAGCGAGAAGCCGGCGATCTTGTTGGCGATCGCCATGACCTGCTCCTGGTAGACGATGACCCCGTAGGTGTCTTTGAGCAAGGCCTCCAATTCCGGTACTTCGTAGGTGATGGGGACCTTGCCCTGTTTGCGTTTGATGAAGTCTGGGATCAGATCCATGGGGCCCGGACGGTAGAGCGCAATGATGGCGATAATGTCTTCAAACCGGTCGGGGCGGAGACCGGTGAGCAGATCGCGCATGCCCGCGCTTTCCAACTGGAAAAGTCCGGTGGTTTTGCCGGACGCGAGCAGCGCGAAGGTCTCCGGATCGGCGTACGGGATTTGCTCGATGACCAGTGGGGGCCGGTCGGGATATGTCTGGTTGATCAAGGTCACCGCGTTGTGGATCATCGTCAGGGTTTTCAGGCCCAGGAAGTCGAATTTGACGAGTCCGATCTTTTCCACATCGCCCATTGAATATTGGGTGACAATTTCATCGTTGGCCCCCTTATAGAGGGGCACGTGATTGGTCAGCGGCTCTTCGGAGATGACGACGCCGGCTGCGTGCGTGGAGGCGTGGCGGGCCAGCCCTTCCAGCGATTTGGCGATGGACATCAGCTCGCCGATCTTGGGATCGGTCTCGGTGAGCTCGCGCAGTTTCGGTTCCTGCAGTAGGGCATCGTCCAATGTGATGTTGAGCTGGTTTGGCACCAGTTTGGCCACGCGGTCCACTTCGGCGTAGGGAATCTCCAGCACCCGGCCGATGTCGCGGATCGCCGCCCTGGCGCCGAGGGTGCCGAAGGTGATGATCTGGGCGACGTGGTCCGAACCGTACTTGTCGACGACGTAGTTGATGACTTCGCCCCGCCGATCCATGCAGAAGTCCATGTCGATATCGGGGAGCGAGACGCGCTCCGGATTCAGAAACCGCTCGAAGAGGAGGGTGTAGACGAGCGGATCGAGATCCGTGATGCGCAGCGCGTAGGCGACCAGGCTTCCTGCGGCGGACCCGCGGCCGGGTCCGACCGGAATCCCGCGCGAGCGGGCAAAGCGGATGATATCCCACACGATCAGGAAGTAGCCGGCGAATCCCATCGAACAAATGATGGTCAATTCTTCCTTGAGGCGGATCTCATAGGCCGCGGCCGGAATCGAACTCGGCCGTTCCTTCAGTCGCACGGCCAATCCTTCCTGGGCAAGGTGTTCCATGTACGTTTCCCGCGTGAACCTGTCCGGGACTTTGTATTGAGGCAGGTGCGTCTGGTTCAGGGCCAGCTCAAGATTGCAGGCTTCCGCAATCTTGACCGTGTTGGCGATGGCCTGCGGGAGTTCCTTGAACTCGGCGGTAATCTCCTCCGTCGATTTCACATAGAGCTGGTCGGTATCGAATTTCATCCGGTTCGGCTCGTTGATCGTCTTGCCGGTCTGGAGGCAGAGCATTAAATCGTGGGGCCGGGCGTCTTCCTTCTTGAGGTAATGGCAGTCGTTGGTGCCGGCAAGCGGAATGCCGAGCTTCTTATGGATGTCGAGCAAGCCGTCGTTGGCAACGCGCTGATGCTCCAGCCCATTGGCTTGCAACTCGAGATAATAATGGTCCTTCCCGAAAATCTCGCGATACTCGCCGGCTGCCTTCGTGGCGCCCTCCAAATCCCTTTGCCCAATGAGATAGGCGACCTCGCCGCTCAGACAGCCCGACAGGGCAATCAAGCCCGCATGATGCTGCTGCAATAATTCCTTATCCATTCGTGGCTTATAATAGAATCCTTCAAGATATGCTTTGCTGACCAGCTTGATCAGATTTTGATAGCCCACCATGTTCGTCGCGAGCAGAATGAGATGGTAGTAGTCGTTGTGCGCTAGGGCGCTATCTTTGGTGAAGCGACTGCCGGGGGCCATGTAGGCTTCGCACCCGATGATCGGTTTGACCCCGGCGTCTTTGGCTTTCCGGTAAAACTCTATCGCGCCGAACATGTTGCCGTGATCGGTCATGGCAACGGCCGGCTGGCCGAACGATTTGATCTGCTTCACCAGCGGATCGATCTGATTAGCGCCATCGAGCAGGCTGTACTGCGTGTGGAGATGCAGATGAACGAATTGGGAAGGCAATGTGAGGAACCTCGACTGCAAAATTGTAGTGGGACCACTCCGCGATGTCAATGAGGAGAATGGGCCGGTTGAACTTCAAGAATGCATCTGTTATTCTGCGCGCGGTTTTCTTGCCTGAGTTATCCACAAGAGGCCACAAGAGGATTGCATGGCTGGCATTAAGCGCGCGCTCGTCAGCGTGTCCGATAAAACCGGCGTCGTCGAGATGGCGAAAGGGTTGGCGGCCCTGGGAGCTGAAATCCTGTCGACGGGCGGTACGGCCAAGGCGTTGCGGGATGCCGGCGTGGCCGTGACGGACGTGGCGGCCTATACCGGTTCGCCGGAGATTCTCGACGGCCGGGTCAAGACGCTCCATCCTAAGATCCACGGAGGTCTGCTCGGCCGCCGCTCGGTGCCTGCGCACGTGTCGCAGATGCAACAACAGGGGATCGGTCCCATCGATGTCGTGATCGTCAATCTCTATCCCTTTGAAGCCACAATCTCCAAGCCTGATTGTCCGTTTGAAGAAGCCATCGAGAACATTGATATCGGTGGTCCATCCATGCTGCGGTCGGCCGCGAAGAATCATGAGGACGTCACGGTCGTCGTCGATCCGGCTGATTATGCGCGAGTGCTGGAGGCGTTGAAGACCGGCACGGTCAAACCAGCGCTGCGCCGCGAACTGGCGATGAAGGTCTTCCAGCATACGGCCCGGTACGACAGCCTGATTGCCGGTTATCTGGAGAAGCAGGTGCAGGGGAGCGACGGAAAGTTTCCCGCCGTCCTGTCCCTGCAGTTCGAACGGGTGGAGACGCTCCGGTACGGGGAAAATCCTCATCAGCAGGGCGCATTTTATCGTGAGCTGAATGCCAAAGAGCCGTCGGTCTCCCGGGCCAAAACGTTGCACGGGAAGGCGATGTCGTACAACAATTTCCTGGACGCCAATTCGGCGCTCGAGTTGGCCAAGGAATACGATGAAACCGCCGTGGTCATCATTAAGCATAACAATCCCTGCGGCGTCGCACTCGGCTCTACGCCGGTCGAGGCCTACGTGAAGGCGCGTGAAACGGACCCGGTGTCGGCCTTCGGGGGCGTGATCGCGTTCAACAGGCCGGTGGATCTGGCCACCGCCAGGGAGATCACGTCCACGTTTGTCGAGGTGGTCATCGCACCGGGCTATGCGGAGGATGCGCTGGCCGAACTGAAGCGGAAAAAGGATCTTCGCCTGCTGGAGATCGGACCGCTCAGCAAAGTGAAACCCGAAGGGATCGATCTCAAGAAGCTCGTCGGTGGATTGATCGTGCAGGACCGTGACTTGGGCGCACTCGGCAATCTGCAGGCTTTGCAAGTCCCGACGCAACGCAAACCGACCGCCGAGGAATACGCGACGTGCGCCTTTGCGTGGAAAGTCTGCAAGCATGTGAAGTCGAATGCGATCATTTATGCCAGGCCAGGACAGACGGTCGGAATCGGCGCGGGGCAGATGAGCCGCGTGGATTCCGTGAAGTTGGCCGGCATGAAAGCGGTGTTGCCGGTCAAGGGCTGCGTGATGGCGTCGGATGCCTTCTTCCCGTTCCGCGATGGCCTTGATGCAGCGGCTCAGGCCGGCATTACGGCTGTGATTCAGCCTGGTGGGTCCATTCGTGACCAGGAAATTGTGAAGGCCGCTGACGAGCATGGCATGGCCATGATTATGACTGGGATGAGACATTTCAGGCACTGATGGTCCTGGAGCGTGACCGCATTCTGAAACGACCTGCCACACATTTCAGTTTTCTGTTTCTTTCTTTCGGCAAGGTTTCCCTGTGAAAATTCTCGTCATTGGCAACGGCGGGCGTGAGCATGCGCTGGTCTGGAAGATTGCGCAGAGTCCGCGCGTGGCGAAAGTGTATTGCGCGCCTGGCAATGCGGGCATCGAGCAGTTGGCGACCTGCGTCGCGATTCAGGCGGATGACATCGCCGGGCTGAAGGCGTTCGTTGTGTCTGAAAGAATCGACCTGACCGTGGTTGGACCGGAAGCGCCGCTGGCGGCCGGCATCGTGGACGAATTCCGCAAGGCCAAGCTGAAAATCTTCGGGCCGACGCGCGCCGCCGCGCAACTGGAGTCCAGTAAAACATTTTCAAAAGAGTTGATGGCCCGGCATCACATTCCGACGGCGTCGTCGCAGAGTTTCACGTCACTGGAGCCTGCGCTGGCGTATCTCGATCGCCAGCGCGCGCCGATCGTCGTGAAGGCTGATGGATTGGCGCAAGGCAAGGGCGTCGTTGTAGCGACGACGTTGGAGCAGGCCCGGCAGGCTCTCATTGATATGCTGGAAAAGAAGACCTTTGGCCAGTCCGGCAGCCGCGTTGTGATCGAAGAGTTTTTAGACGGCGAAGAGTTGACGATCATGGCCTTCACAGACGGCAATACCGTTGTCCCCATGTTGCCCGCGCAGGATCACAAGCGTGTCGGGGACGGAGATACGGGACCGAACACCGGCGGGATGGGGGCCTATGCGCCGGCGCCGCTTGGGTCGCCGGCGTTGCGCGCCGCCGTGCTGGAGCAAGTGCTGCGGCCTGTCGTAGCGGCGATGTCCAAAGCCGGCAGCCCGTTTGCCGGTGTCCTGTATGCCGGGCTGATGATCGTCAAAGGGAAGCCATGTGTCCTCGAGTTCAACGCGCGATTCGGCGATCCCGAGACCGAGGTCATCCTGCCGCTGCTCAAAACCGATCTCGTGGACGTGCTCGAGGCGGTGGTGGAACATCGGTTGGACCAATTGACGGTGGAATGGCACAACCTGTCCGCCGTCTGTGTCGTGATGACCTCCGGCGGCTACCCGGGGGCCTATTCAACGGGCGTGCCGATCGCCGGGCTTCCCGAAAAAGTTTTGTCCGGCGACGTTCTGGTGTATCATGCGGGCACGAAACGGCAGGGGCGCGACGTGGTGACGGCAGGCGGACGCGTGCTCGGCATTACCGGAGTCGGCGAGCACTTTAAAGATGCCATGCAACGGGCCTATGAGATGGTGCGGATGATTTCGTTTGAGGGGTGTCACTATCGCTCCGATATTGCCCAGCGGGCTCTTCGCACCGGGATCGCACACACATGACGGCTTGGACGGCTGAGATGGCGTTGGCGCGGGCATTCCGGGAAGACGCCGATGAAACGGTGCTGAGCGAAGCGGCGCGCATCGTGCGGGATGGCGGCGTGATTGCCATGCCGACCGACAGTTTCTATGCGTTGGGTGCCTGCGCGCTGGACGAGCCGGCTGTTCGCCGTGCCTGCGCCATCAAAGGACAGCGCGAGTCCAAGCCGATTCTGGTGTTGATCTCGGACCGGTCGCAACTTGATGCGCTGGTGGCACGTGTCCCGCCCGGCGCGGCCATGCTGATGGATCGGTTCTGGCCAGGACCTTTGACGATCGTGTTCCCCGCATCTCCGCGCCTGCCTGTCGCCCTGACAGCCGGGACGGGAACGATCGGAGTGCGGCTGCCGGCGCACCCGCTTCTTGTGAAGTTACTTCGAGCCACTGGTCCCATGACGGGGACCAGTGCAAACCGGACCGGTGCGTCGCCGGCACGGACGGCGTTCGATGTCGAGCAGAATCTGGGGGGTGAGGTGGATTTGATTTTGGATGGCGGACCGGCGTCAGCGACGCTGCCGTCGACAGTGGTCGAGGCAACAGAGGTTGTTCGCCTGTTGCGTGAAGGACCGATCGGACGAGCGGCCCTGAAGACAGTGTTGGCACAGGGAGGCATCGAATTGGCGTGATCAGGCGATAGTGTGGGTGAGTGAACGTCATGGCGCAAAGCCAAAAGGAGGACAGTCGATGACAACTATGCAAGTCGGGAGAGGTGCAGGGCTGGCAGGGCTCATCGTAATGATGACGCTTGGCATGAGTGGGTGTGATTATTGGCCGCTGGCTCTCCAGGCCCAGATCGAACAGTTGAAAGCTGATGCCCAGTCGGTGACGGCGGAGAAAACCAAGGTGGATGCCCACGTGGCCACTTTGACGACTGAAAAGGTCGCGCTGGTGAATAAAGTGGAGGAAATGTCCCGGTTGCTCAAGACCAGAGCCGATCAGGTGGCAAGTCTGGAGCAGAGCCTCTCGTCTGAGCGGGAAAAAGTCGCCAAGATGTCCGCTAAACCGTCGGCGAAAGCGGCTGCGGCGAAGAAAAAGGCCGTGGCGGCTCCGAAGAAGCACTAGCGGGACGGTTCGGCGGCGCTATTTCGGCGAGGAAGAAGCCGGCGTCGCCGGTGTGGTCGAAGATGAACCTGTACCGGCAGCTGCCGGCTGGCTTGCCGGTCCCGCAGATGGAGCAGGTGATGCCGGCGTCGCCGCGCCAGCCGGGGTGGCAGTGCCGGCAGATGAGTCGCTATCTTTTTTCTGAGCTGGATCGCTCTTCTCTTCCGCCTTGGAATCAGTTCCAGGTTTCATCTTGTCGGAATAATCCGTGACATACCACCCGGTGCCCTTGAACATAATGGCCGGAGCCGAGATGACTTTCGTGACGGCCTTGCCGCAGCGCTCACAGCTCGAAAGCGGCGGATCTGCCATGCTCTGTTTTACCTCAAAGCGGTGCCGGCAATCCTGGCACACATATTCGTAAATCGGCACAACTCACCTCGTTCCGTCTCTTCAATCAGCCGTCAGTATACAGTATGCCGCAGGTACGCGTTTCAGGCGTGATCAAGCCCTGACCTGCTACGCTGCGGTCAGTTTTTGAATGGCCGCGTCGATACGGTCCAGCCCCCGGGTGATGGCGTCCAGGCTGGTTGCGTAGGAGAGGCGGATATGACTGGCGCTGCCGAACGGCTCGCCCGGCACGACGGCCACCTTGGCTTCCTGCAGGAGATAGGCCGTCAGATCGGACGCGGATGCGATCGTACCGGCGGCGTGTTTGCGGCCGAAGAGTCCTGAAATATTGGGAAACGCGTAGAAGGCACCCGTCGGCATCCGGCAACTCACGCCGGAGATTTTGTTCAAGCGTTCGACAATCACCCGGCGTCTCCGGTCGAACTCCTGCACCATCTGTTTGGGAAACGCGTCTCCTCCATTCAGCGCCGCAACGGCCGCCTTCTGTGAAATCGAGGTCGGGTTGGAGGTGCTTTGGCTTTGAATGTTGGCCATGGCCGTAATCACGTCCTTGGGTCCCGCCGCGTAACCGATGCGCCAGCCCGTCATGGCATAGGCTTTGGAGACGCCGTTCACAAGTATCGTCCTCGTGGCCACTTCAGGGCCGAGCGAGGCGATGCTGACATGACGCACTCCGTCGTAGATGATCTTCTCGTAAATTTCATCCGAGATGATGGTCAGGTCGTGCGCGAGGGCGATCTGCGCGATGCCTTCCAGCGAAGCGCGGTCGTACGTTGCGCCGGTCGGGTTGCACGGGCTGTTGATGATGATGGCTTTGGTGCGGGGCGTGATGCACGCGGTGAGCATGCCCGGCGTGATGGCATACCCATCAGCCTCATGCGTCTGGACAAGCACCGGGGTGGCATCGTTCAGCAGCACCTGGTCCTGGTAGGACACCCAAAAAGGGGCCGGAATCAGGATCTCGTCACCGGCTTCAAAGAGAGCTTCCGCAATATTATAGAGGGTGTGCTTGGCTCCGCAGGACACGAGAATCTGTGATTTTTCGTACCGGAGACCGTGATCCGCTTCGAGTTTTTTAGCGATCGCCTGCTTGAGCTCGTCGATGCCGGAGCTGGCCGTGTACTTGGTGAATCCTGCTCGAATGGCCGCTTCGGCCGCTGCTTTGACCGGGTCCGGCGTGTCGAAGTCCGGCTCGCCGGCCGCAAAATCGACGACGTCGATCCCTTGGGCAGCCATCGCTTTCGCGGTGGCCGCAATGCTGAGCGTCGGCGAGGGGACAATCCGGCCTGCGCGAGCGGCGAGTTTCATGTGGCGCGTCTTCCCAGCCGCCGCAGCAATCGCTGCGCAACCTGCGGGTGCAGGAAGTCGGTCAGCCGGCCGCCGAAGCGCGCGACTTCCTTGATGATGGTGGACGTGAGATAGGAATACTCCTCGCTGGGCATGAGAAAGACGGTCTCGACGGATTTGTTCAGTTTCCGATTCACCAGTGCCATCTGAAATTCGTACTCGAAGTCGGAGATGGCACGAAGTCCGCGAATGACGGCGTGGGCTTTTCGTTTTTGCGCGTATTCCACCAGCAATCCCTTAAAGGTCACCACCTCGACGTGCGGAAGACCTTTGGTGACCAAGTTGACCATCTCCACGCGTTCAGCCAGATCAAAGAGAGGACGCTTCGTCGGATTGGGTGCAACTGCGACAATGACTTTGTCGAAGACGTGGAGGCTCCGAGCGATGATATCGGTATGCCCGTAGGTGACCGGATCGAATGTGCCGGGGTAGACGCCGATTTTCATATTGCGAGCGTGTCCTGAGATGCGACCTCGAACACCGAGAGCGTCGTATCTCCGTATCGATATTGCCGAAGCAGACTCAACCGGCCGTTCTCCTTCGGAACCGCCGATTTGCTGGAATGCTCGAGCACGATCAGCGCGTCGGGCGCGATGGTCGCCGTTCCGGCCAGCGCCGTCCACAGCTCAGCGAGGTGGTCCTGCTGGTAGGGTGGATCAGCAAAGACGATGTCGTGCTGCACCACTGCCTTCGCATGGCGTTTCAGAAAGGCGCCGGTCGGGCAGGTCTGAATCTCGGCGGCCGCTTCGAGTTTGCACTGGGTGATATTGGCGCGGAGTACGCGCAAGGCGGACGGGTTGGATTCGACGAAGGTGACGTGCCGGGCGCCCCGGCTCAGTGCTTCGATGCCGATGGCGCCGGTTCCCGCATACAAGTCGAGAAATCGCGACCCGGCGACCCGAGTTCCAAGGATCGAAAACAGCGCTTCTTTGACGCGATCCGCCGTAGGACGCAATCCGGGGCCCTTGGGCCCATGAAGCCGGCGTCCTTTTTGAGTGCCTGCAATGATGCGCATCGGTGTTTGGAGAACGAGACAGCTGACTGTAGCACACCATTTTTTTGAGGGTCAAGGCAGGTTGGGGAGTGGGGCAAACTGTCAGTCGCGTACCGGGAGGTGCGATGTCCCGCCTCCCGTCTTTACACTTTGACGGCCCCAGGGGCGGAGCCTATAATGCGCCCGCCAATATGATTAGGATGCGGAATGAAATGAATGAAAAGTCTTGGCAGGATGGCGCTCAGCCAAGCGCTCGGGTAGGAACCGGCTGCTGTTCGAGTTCGGCCAGGCTCTTCCGTTTGTTGGCGGCAATCGTCCGATCGACGATCGAGCCGCAATTGATGCATTTCCAGGCATAGAAGATGAGGAAGAAGTCCGAGAACCGCTCCATCATCATCAAGCCTTTACATTTTGGACAGTCCATGATGCCCTCCAGGTCTCACTCGTTTCACCCATTCGTGATGGGCTACGTAACTTGGATTAAGCAAATCCTATGCTAAAAAATGTACTATGTTACATATCAATAACTTATATATGCTTTATGTTAAAATACTGTGCATAACAGGTGGTTAATATGTATATAAAAAGTCACTACTTTGGGTGATTCAGGTCACAGAATGGACAATGGAGAGAAGGGGGTGGGGAGTGCAAAGAAGCGCACGAAGAGGCGGAATTCATCAGTGGCCACTGAGTGAACGCCACCGGGAGCGACTGCTGCAGGACGGTCCTGGGGCGCTGTCGGACGCGCAATTGCTGGCAATTCTGCTGCGTGTGGGACGCCAGAATTCCTCGGCCGTTGAAGTGGCCATGGATCTTTTGCGGCAATTGGACGGCCTGCGCGGGCTGTCCAACCGTAGCGTGGAGGAACTCTGCCGGATTTCCGGTGTCGGCCCGGCCAAGGCGGCGCAGCTCAAGGCGGCGATTGAGCTGGGCAAGCGTGTGCTGGCGGCACCGCTGTCGAGCGGGACGAAGATTGCATCCAGCGCGGACCTGTTTCGGCACTATTATCCGTTGTTGCGGGATCTCCGCCATGAGATGTTCAAGGTCGTGCTGCTGGACGCCAAGCATGCCATCATCAGGGACGCGACGGTCTCAGAGGGAAGCCTCACGGTGAGCATCGTGCATCCCCGCGAGGTGTTCAATCTGGCCGTCCGGGAGTCTGCGGCAGCGGTGATTTTTGTGCACAATCATCCGAGCGGCGATCCCAGTCCCAGCGAGGAGGACCGGGTGTTGACAGTCCGGCTGGTTGCCGCCGGTGAACTGCTGGGCATCCAGGTGTTGGACCATCTGATTGTCGGCGACGGGCACTATACGAGTTTTGCCGATCAGGGATGGCTGAGCCAGGATCAGCCATCGCGCGCAACAGTCGGGCGGGCCAAGAAATGATTTGTTTGGTCTGGCGCATTTTGGTATAAGCAAGCCTCTGCATAGCCGTCCGGGTCCATGACGACCGTGGCGGGAACTCGACTGCGGTGGGTGCAGGATGACTACCGTAGGGCGATCCAGTGACTTCTCCTTCCTGTGCCGGTTGCTTCCCGGTGCGCTTCTTTTCCTGTCTGCGCTCGTTTCGTCCCATCTCATTGGACTGCCTGATGTTGTCCTTGCGGAGAACAAGCCGGAGGTTCCCTCCACGCTTGCCCTTAAAAAGGGAGTGCTGCTTGTTGCGCACCCAAGCCTGACGGATCCGAACTTCCAGCAAACCGTTGTGCTGATCTGCGAACACGAAGCAGAAGGGACGCTGGGGGTCATCATCAACCGGCCGACCGCAGTTCCGCTCTCAGAAGCGCTCCCAAACGTGTCTGTGTTGAAGGGGACGTCGTATGTCCTGTTTGCCGGAGGACCGGTTCAGCCGGACGGAATTCTCATGCTGTTTCGCATCGCCGAGGCCCCGGAGAGAATGAGAAAAGTTATTGAGCGTGTGTATCTGGGACTGCATCAAGAGACTCTCGAGCGGGTCATCACGAAACCACAGCCGACAGAAACGTTTCGTGCCTACGCCGGCTATACCGGGTGGGCGCCGGGGCAATTGGAATTTGAGATGGCCATGGGGTCCTGGGCGGTGATTCCGGCCGACCCGACGAGCATTTTCGACAAGGCGCCGGAGACTCTCTGGGCTGAGATGGTTGAGGCCATTCAGGCGCCACGCGTAATTCGACTGGAATGACAGGGAGGAGCCGACCGGCCTGATTGCCGGCGGTCATGCCCCGGGGGAGGATGTATGGGGAAAGATGCACATGCCGACACGATCAGGAATATTGCGGTCGTTTCCGCTTCAGGAGCCGGGACGACCTCTCTTGTCGAAGCGCTTCTCTACTCGGCCGGCGTCATTCCAGCGATGGGATCCATCGCGAACGGGAATACGGTGTCCGACTTTGAGCCGGAGGAGATTCACCGGAAAGTTTCCGTGAGCACGGCGGTGGCGCATTTTCCCTGGAAGGGCACGACGTTTAATCTGCTGGATACGCCAGGCTCGCTGAGTTTTCAGGGGGAAACCAAACTCGCGCTGCATGCAGTCGACGGGGTACTCGTTGTGCTGGGAGCGGCATCGGGCATGCGAACGGAACTGGAAAAACTCTGGACGACGATCAGCGATCTTCGATTGCCCTGCATCCTTTTCGTGAACGAACTGGACAGGGAACGGACCGCGATCGAGCCGGTGCTCAAGGCGTGCGAGGACGCGCTCGAGATCCGCACCGTGCCGGTGACAATTCCGATCGGCGCGGAAGGGCGGCTCGAGGGCGTCGTGCATGTCGTCGAAGGCGCGGCCTATCGGCCTGTTGCCGGCATTGCGAAGGTTCTGCGAGGTAACGTGCCTGCCGGTGTCGGTGGGCTGGTCGGGGAGGCAAGAAAGAAGCTCGTGGAAAGCGCGGCAGAAACGGATGACCGGTTGGTTGAAAAGTATCTGGCTCAAGGCGATCTGGCAGAGGCGGAGATCATGCAGGGCGTGAAAGCGTGGACGTGCGCAAGAAAGTTCGTTCCGGTTCTGTGCGGCTCCGCGGTGCGCAATGTCGGCACGACGCCTCTGCTGGATGCGCTGGCCGCGTATCTGCCGTCGCCTGCAGAAGCGGCCTTGCTTCGGCCGGTCAAGGGAACGGATCCTCAGACGGGCGAGGAGGCTGTGCGCGAGCCGGCTGCCGACGATCCATTTTCCGCCTATGTCTTCAAGACCATTATTGATCCGTTTGCAGGTCACCTGACCTATCTGCGGGTCCTGTCCGGAACGCTGCATGCCGACGCGCCGTTCGTGAATGCGGGCAGGCGTGTGAAGGAGAGAGGCGGGCATCTCTTTACAATCCTGGGAAAAAAGTACACGCCGGCCCAGCAGATCAGTGCCGGTGACATCGCGGCGATTGCCAAGCTGAAAGACACGCAGACGGGGGATACGGTGTGTGAGGAGAAGCACCCCATTCTCTTTGCCCGCGTGCCGCTGCCCAAACCGGTGTTCTCCTTTGCCCTGGAGCCCAAGGCAAAGGCGGATATCGAGAAGGTGAGCGTGGGGCTGCACAAGCTGGTCGAAGAAGATCCCATGCTGGAGTTCACTCGAAACCCGGAGACGAAGGAAATGGTTCTCGGAGGCATGGGACAACTGCATGTCGACGTGACGTTTTAGAAGTTACGTCGGAAGTACGGCGTGGAGGTGGACATTCACGTTCCGAAAGTGCCGTACAAAGAAACGATCAGGAAAATGGCGCAGGCCCAGGGGAAATATAAGAAACAGACGGGCGGGCATGGGCAGTACGGCGACTGCTGGCTGCAAGTCGATCCGCTATCGCGTGGAGCCGGCTTTGAGTTCGCCAGCAAGGTCGTCGGGGGCGCGATCCCGAGAAACTTTATCCCGGCGATCGAAAAAGGTGTCGTCGAAGCGATGCACGAGGGCGGCCTGGCGGGATTCCCGATCGTGGATGTGCGCGTGACGGTCTATGATGGGTCCTACCACGTCGTGGATTCTTCTGAAATGTCGTTCAAGATTGCCGCCTCGATGGGGTTCAAGAAAGCGATGGAGCAGGCGCTGCCGGTCTTGTTCGAGCCGATCATGAGCGTGGAGGTGACGACGCCGGATGACGTGGTGGGGGCGGTGATCGGCGATCTCAATGCCAGGAGAGGTCGGATCATCGGCGTGACGGCCAAAGGCCATGCCGAGATGATTCATGCGGCCGTCCCGCTGGCGGAAATGCTCATCTATGCGCCGATGCTGAACTCAATTACCGGCGGCCGGGCCACCTATGGGATGGAGTTTGCCTCGTACGAGGAAGTGCCGCGGGAGCTGGCGGCACGGGTGATTGAAGAGCACAAAGCGGCGAAACATGCGATGGCCTGAGCAGCCTACTTGTCGGCCGGTTTCAGGACGACATAAAACGCGCGGGTCTCGCGAAGCACTCGTAACAGGATGGTGTCTCCGCGCTTGGCTTTTAAGACGGCCGTCGCAAAGACGTTCACAGAGGCCACTTCGACGCGATTGACTTCCCTGATGAGGTCTCCTTCCCTCAGGCCTTCCGTTTCCGCAATGCTGCCGCGATCCACCTTGGCAATCAGCACACCGGTAGACTCTCTGAGTTTGAACTTGCCCGCCAGTTCGGCGGTCAATTCCTGAACGTCCAGCCCGAGTTTGACTTCCGATCGTGACGGAAGGGGCAGGGAGGCGACGACCGGGGCATCCTGGCGCTCGCTGAGCGGGATGGGCAGTACTTGGCGGCGTCCGTCCCGGATGACTTCGACCTTTGCGATGGTGCCTGGCGGCAGGGTGGCGATAAGGCGGGACAGCATATTGGGCGTCTCCACGGCTTTGCCGTCCACTTTGGTGATGATGTCGCCAGGTTTAATGCCGGCGCGGGAGGCCGGATCATTGTCAAACACTTCATTCACCAGCACGCCTTCGCCTTCGGTGACGCCGAACTTCTCCGCGAGATCGGCCGTCACCGGCTGAATGCCCACGCCCAGCCATCCTCGGACCACCTTGCCTCGCACGAGGAGTTGTTCCATGACCTGCTTGGCCATGTTCGAGGGGATGGCAAAGCCGATGCCCTGGGCGAAGTTGATGATGGCCGTGTTGATGCCGATGACTTCGCCGTGCATATTGAACAGCGGGCCGCCTGAGTTCCCGGGGTTGATGGAAGCGTCTGTTTGGAGAAAGTTCTCATAGCGGGACAAGTTCATGTTTTCGCGTCCGATCCCGCTGATGACGCCCAAGGTGACGGTTCGGTCCAGTCCGAAGGGATTTCCCACGGCAAGGGCCCACTGGCCGACTTTGACGGTAGAGGAGTCGCCGAAGTGTGCGCTGGGCAGCTTCCGGTCCGTGGTGACTTTCAAAATGGCCAAATCGGTGTCGGGATCCTTGCCGATGACCTGGGCGATGAACTTGGTTTTGTCAGACAGCCGAACCTCGACTTCGGTGGCGTCGCTGACGACGTGATTATTCGTAATGATATGCCCGTCCTGGTCAATGATCACGCCGGAGCCGGACCCCGGCGCATTCGGAGGCCGATCGCGAAGAGAGTCTTTTGGCCGGATGGCTCCCACGCTGACTACGGACGGTTTCACGCGTTCGGCCAGGTCCGTGATGACGCTCTGCATCTCCTCGAGCAGATGGAGCCCTCCCGGCTCGGCCGAGGCGGAAACGGGCCGGCCTGCGTCGAGCGGCAGCCAGAGTGCCAGGCCCAGTATCCCGATGAACCATCCGAGCCGTACGTTGTTCATGCGGTCGCTCGCTTTCGTTCCAGAAAAATGGGGAGGACAGCCTTCAGTTCGTCTCGAAGGCCCAATAGAATCACCGTATCACCCGGCCTGAACACGATGGTGTCAAAACTGAGGACCAACGAGGGGCCGCGTAACACCATCACGAGGCGAACGGAAGCCGGTAGCCCGAGCTGGCCGACCGTGCAGCCGATCGCAGGCGTCCCTTGAACGACTCGAAGCCGTTCGATTGTCGCTGAACGAAGAAAGAGGTCGCGTTCCAGGGTGAGGAGATCTTCGCGCAACGCCTCGGATTCAATCTGCCGGACACGCGGATCGACCTGCAAGAGCTCTTTTTTGAGCGCGCGCACTCGGGACGCGGTTTCGGCGACACGCTGTTCGGTCACGCCCGGAAGCGCCGCATGTGCCTGTCCGCCGTCGTGTGCTGCGAGCACGGTGCAGAGTTCGGCGCCGAGATGTTGCTGGAGGCGCTCGATTTCATCGCAGAGCGAGGCGGCCTGCCAGTGCAATTTAAGGATCTGAACCTTCCGGTTCACGCGTTCTGCAATCGCCAGCACGGTTTCATGGATGCCGCGGGCCGTCAGCGTAAATTCCTTGCGGATGCGGCGGAGAAACTCGACGGTCATGGCAGATCCTCGTGAATTTATTGAGTCTGATAAGATGTATTATGTAAACTAGAAGATTGGCCGATCTTTGGCTCGGTACCATGCCAGAGCCGCGCGATGTTCCCCGAATGGCGCGCCAGGATAATTCCACTCAAAACCAGTGT
Organism: Nitrospiraceae bacterium; assembly: GCA_009692155.1. Lineage (GTDB taxonomy): Bacteria > Nitrospirota > Nitrospiria > Nitrospirales > Nitrospiraceae > 2-02-FULL-62-14. The sequence continues at coordinate 35,538 of SHZW01000014.1, read as the reverse complement.
GAAGACCAGGAATTGTCCGCTCTTCCCGGCCAGCATCGCCAGGATGGGCAAGGTACAGAATGCGGCCAGGGCCGCGCCTGAGGAGTATCGCCAGAGCGCAGCGGTAAGAAGCCAGATCGTGATCAGTCCCAGCCCCACAGGCGGCGCAATGCCACCGACTGCGCCCATGGCGGTGGCCACCCCTTTCCCGCCCTGAAACCTGAGAAAGACAGGAAGGAGGTGTCCCAGTACAGGACAGAGGGCGATAGCCAGTATCCAGGTTTCGTGATCGATCGTGTGAACCGCCAGCCATCCGACAGCCCATCCCTTTCCCATGTCGCCGGCCAGAGTCAGTATGCCTGCTTTTTTGCCGGACACTCGGAGGACATTGGTGAATCCAATATTGCGGCTGCCGGCGGTTCTGGGGTCAGGGGCACCCAGGCATTTCGAGACCACGATGCCGAACGGAACCGACCCCGCCAGATATCCGCCAAGCGCCAGGAGAATTGGAAGCCAGTCACCCTGCTGCAACGATCCCATCTATAACCCTTTGGTTGAGCTTTGCTGCCAAAAACTTACGAGGTAGCGCTGTCCTGAATACAGGGCCAGGGCCAGGGCCACGTAGAGCAGCCCTGTCCCGACTTCGTGCGGATGCCAGGAGACAGGCAGGCTGCCGTCTTCGAGCAGCAGGAACACGATCGCGACGACCTGGACCACCATCTTGTACTTCCCGGTCGTCTCGGCTTCGAGGATGATTCCCTGGGCGGACGAGATGGCGCGCACGCCGGTCACGGCGACTTCACGCGCGATGATCAGGATGGCCACAATGGCCGCCACACGATCGAATTGTACGAGCAAAATCAGACCGGATAAAACGAGCAGTTTGTCGGCGATGGGGTCCAGTAAGCGGCCAAGCCGGGTGATTTGCGAATGGCGGCGCGCGAGATACCCGTCCAGGAGATCCGTCACCGCGGCCACCACAAACACGACCGCGGCAGCCAATGATCGGTCCGGTGTCGGATCGGAAAAGAGTATGACAAAGACCGGGATCAACAGAATCCTGACGACGGTCAGGAAATTCGGAAGGTTGAAATTTGCGATCGAGTCCGGTTGCTTGAGCGCGTCCGTCGTGCGCATGCCCATGCTTCCCTTCCTGCTTCCGGCCTCTGCTCCCGGCCTGCTCCCGGAGAGATCCGCGATCAGGCCACGCCGCTTTTGAGCAGATCGTGCAGGTGAATCACGCCTGCCAGGCGGTTGCGATCATTCACGACCACGAGCGAGGTAATCGAAAATTGCTCCATCGTCTGCAGGGCCTTGGCGGCGAGGGCGTCGGCCTGGATGGTCCGCGGCGACTTACCTCCCAGGTCTTTGGCCTTGGCTTTGGCCAGGCTGCTCCCCTTTTCAAGAAATCGGCGCAGATCGCCGTCTGTAATCACGCCTGTCAGATGGCCCTTGGCGTCGACCACCGTCGTCATGCCGAGTTTTTTGGAGGTCATCTCTCGGACCGCGGCGAGGGCCGATGCCTGGGCACTCACACGCGGGATGGCGTCGCCCTGGTGCATGAGGTCCTGGACCTTGAGCAGCAACATACGCCCCAGCGCTCCACCCGGATGAAACAGTGCAAAGTCGTCCTCTTTAAAACCGCGTTTCTGAAGGAGCGCGATGGCCAGCGCGTCTCCCATGGCCAGCGCGGCCGTGGTGCTTGAGGTCGGGGCCAATCCCAGCGGGCAGGCCTCTTCGGAAACGGAGACATCCAGGACCACGTCGCTGTTTTTTGCCAAGGTGGAATGGACTTTGCCGGTCAACGCAATGATGGGGATACTGAACCGTTCCATGAACGGCAGGAGCTTGAGCACTTCTTCCGTTTCTCCGCTGTTCGAAATGACCAGGAGCGCATCCTGCCTGGCCAGCATGCCCAGGTCTCCGTGAATGCCGTCGGCGGGATGGACGAAGAATGCCGGAGTTCCGGTGCTGGCCATCGTGGCGGCGATCTTTTGCCCGATCAGACCGGACTTGCCCATCCCCGAAACCACCACTTTGCCGGTGCATCCATGCAGCAGCTCCACGGCCTTGGCGAACCGCTCATCCAGCCGGTCCACCAACGCCGCGATCGCGCGCGCCTCGATTTCCAGTACCCGCTTTCCCTGCTGGATGCTCATCGGTCGCTTTCCGCGCCCTTGCCGGCAGCCTGGCAGATCCGCATCAGCCGCTCCAGGAGTTTTTTGAGGTCATGCAATGGAACCATATTGGGGCCGTCGGAGAGCGCATGATCCGGGTCGGGATGGACTTCCATGAAAAATCCGTCGCAGCCGGCCGCGGCCGCGGCGCAGGCGAGCGGCGTGACGAACTCGCGCTGGCCGGAGGACTTCGTCCCTCCCCCGCCAGGCAATTGCACGCTGTGAGTGGCGTCGAAGACCACCGGATATCCGAATTTCCTCATGATCGGCAGGGCCCGCATATCGACGACCAGATTGTTGTATCCGAAGGTCGTGCCTCGTTCAGTCAGGATAATGCGCCGAGTGCCGCTTTCCTCCAGCTTGGCCACGACGTTGGACATCTCCCCTGGAGAGAGGAACTGGCCTTTCTTGACGTTCACCACCTTCCCTGTTTTGGCGGCGGCGATCAGCAGATCGGTCTGCCGGCAGAGAAAGGCGGGAATTTGGAGCACGTCCACAACCGTCCCCGCTTCCGTGGCCTCGTTCTCGCTGTGCACGTCGGTCAACACAGGTACGCCGATCTGGTCTTTGACTTTTTTGAGGATGGCCAGACCGTCTTTTAGCCCAGGCCCACGAAACGAGGTTCCAGCACTTCTGTTCGCCTTGTCATAAGACGACTTGAAGATGTACGGAATATTAAGCGCGCGCGCGATCTCCGCGATGCGCTGCGCGGTTTCCAAAACAAGTTGTTCGCTTTCCAGGACGCAGGGGCCGGCGATCAGGAAGTGGCGATGGGCCGCCCCTACCTTGAAAGAGCCGATGTTGACGTCATGCAGCATCAGGGCGCTTCCCTACCGCCCACACTTCCGCCGCAGGGCCGCGCCGGCGAAGGCGCTGAAGAGTGGATGGGGACGATGCGGCCGCGAACAGTATTCCGGGTGGAACTGCGTGCCCAGAAACCAGGGATGGCCCTTCAGCTCCACGATTTCGACCAGCTCGCCGTCGGGTGACAGGCCGCTCAGGACGAGCCCGTGCGCCACCAGCCGGTCGCGATAGGCGTTGTTGAATTCGTACCGGTGCCGGTGCCGTTCTTTGACTTCCAGGACGCCATAGGCTTTATGGGCCAGGCTGCCGTCCTGCAGGCGGCAGGGATAGGAACCGAGCCGCATCGTGCCGCCCTTGTCGTGGAGCGACTTCTGATGCTCCATGAGATGAATCACCGGGTGAGGAGTATTGATGTCGAACTCCGAGCTGTTCGCATCGGTAAGACCGGCTGCATTTCTGGCCAGCTCGATCACGGCGCACTGCATGCCGAGGCAGAGGCCAAGGAATGGAATCCCCTGCTCACGGGCAAAGCGGATTGTCTGGATCTTGCCCTCGATGCCACGCACACCGAATCCCCCCGGGATTAAAATGCCGTCGGCATCCCGCAAGGTCTGCTCGGCGCCCCGCCGCTCGACTTCTTCAGACTCGATCCAATTGATATTGACGCGGGTTTCGTGGTCCACGCCGCCGTGCACCAGGGCTTCCGCCAGGCTTTTATAGGACTCTTTCAGCCCGACGTATTTGCCGACCAGCGCCACGGAAATTTCGTGCTTGGGCCGTTTGATCTTCTGCACCATGGCGTCCCATTCGCGCAGGTTCGGCGGACCCGTCTCCAGCTTGAGCTGGCGGACGATCAGCTCATCGAGCCCTTCCTTCCGGAACACGATCGGCACTTCGTATATCGTTTCCACATCTTTGGCCGTGATCACGGCGCCTTTTTCCACGTTGCAGAAGAGCGCGATCTTGTCCTTGAGATCGGGCGGCAGATAGCGATCGGTCCTGCACAGGAGAATGTTTGGCTGGATACCGATTTCGCGCAGCTTGTTGACGGAGTGCTGGGTCGGTTTGGTTTTCAATTCTCCGGACGCGACGATGTAGGGCACGAGCGTCAGGTGGATATACAAGACGTTCTCACGCCCGACGTCGTACGGCATCTGCCGGATGGCTTCCAGAAACGGCAGGCTCTCGATGTCGCCGACTGTCCCGCCGATCTCGACAATGACGACGTCGGTGTCTTTGGCCACGTTTCGAATGCACTGCTTGATCTCGTCGGTGATGTGGGGGACGACCTGCACGGTTCCGCCAAGGTAATCGCCCCGCCGTTCCTTGGTAATGACCGAATTATAGATGCGGCCGGTGGTGTAGTTGTTGTCCCGGGTCAGCGTCAGCGAGGTGAACCGCTCGTAGTGGCCCAGGTCCAGGTCTGTTTCGGCTCCGTCATCGGTGACGAAGACCTCCCCGTGCTGGTACGGGTTCATGGTGCCGGGATCGACGTTGATATACGGGTCCAGTTTCAGGAAGGTGATTTTCAGCCCCCGGCTTTCGAGGAGGTTCCCGATCGACGCCGATGCCAGCCCCTTTCCAAGAGAGGACACGACGCCGCCGGTCACAAAGATGAATTTGTTCATCGTGCGCCCCTCGCTGTGGTCCGTGCAGCCGATCGGACGGGTGTGCGCTGCCGTGTCATGCGCTTCAAGGCCGACTCGGCCTCCCTGAGATCCTTCGGCGTATCGATACGCAAAGACTGATGTCCGGTTTCCCAGACGCGGATTCTGATCCCGTGCTCAAGCGCACGGAGCTGCTCCAGCTTTTCCGCCTCTTCGAGCGGGCTGGTCGGCAATGTCGATATTCGGAGCAGCGTCTCACGAGTATAAATGTAAATCCCCAGGTGGACATAATGCAACCCGGAGACGAATTTGCCGGGCCCCTTCTCGCGGTCGCACGGGATCGGCGCGCGGGAAAAATACAGGGCCTCGCCATCCGGGTTCGTCACGACCTTGACAATGCCCGGATTGATCACTTCCTTCGAGGAGGTCAGCGCGCGCTTGAGCGTGCCCATGTCCGCGCCACTCTCGAGAAACGGCCTGATGAGGTCGGTGAGCAGTCCAGGATGCAGCGCGATCTCGTCGCCTTGCAGATTGACGAATACGTCACCGGGGGTTTGACGGGCCACGGCGGCGACCCGGTCTGTCCCCGTCCGGAACCGGCCTTCCGGCATCACGACAGTCCCCCCAAAGGCGGTGACGGCTTTCTGAATGCGGACATCGTCGGTGGCGACCAGCACGCGGTGCACGCCGGTCGCGTGCGCGCGCTCGTAGACGTGCTGGATAAGCAGTTTTCCCGCAAGCAGAGCCAGCGGTTTTCCAGGGAATCGAGAGGAGCCAAACCGGGCCGGAATGACGACTGTCACCGGCGGGGTCGGGTTAGGCATGCGTCAAGGCCTCGGTCAGTTGTTGCGCCGTGACGGTTGCCGTGCCGACCATGCCGACGACGATGCCGGCTGCGTGATTGGCCAGGATGGCTCCGTCGCGAATGGAGGCGCCGCTTGCCATCGCCAGGGCCAGGGTGCCGATGACGGTGTCGCCGGCGCCGGTCACGTCATAGACCTGACGTGCCACGGTCGGAATGTGCCAGTGCGAGCCGTTGGACTCGAAGAGGCTCATGCCTTTCTCTCCCCGCGTAATCAGGACGCACTCGCACCCCAGCCGTTGCCGGAGAATATCGCCGGCCTGGTTCGCGGCCCGGTCGTCATTCCCGTGCACGCCTGCGGCCTGCGCGGCTTCGAGATGGTTGGGGGTCACGACCGTGACGCCTTTATAATAGGAGAAATGCTCCACCTTGGGGTCCACGATGATCGGAATGCGCCGCAAGGCTGCCAGACGGGTCAAGCCGGCCAGCAGTGTTGCGGTCACGACGCCTTTGGCATAATCCGACACCACGAGGCACGAGATGTCGCGCAAGCGGGACTCGATATAGCGGATGATCCGTCGCTGGGACTGTGCCGTGATGTCGGTCCGTCCTTCGACATCATAACGAACGATCTGCTGGTTATGTGCAACGACACGGGTTTTTCGTGTCGTCGGGCGATCCGGATCGATGACCACGCCGCCCCGCCCCTGCCGCCGGGTGCCCAATTCCTTCAGGAGTTGCCGCCCGCCTTCATCGGAGCCGATGATGCCGCACAGGTCCGCCCGGCCGCCGAGCGACACGATGTTATTGTAGACGTTGGCAGCCCCGCCCAGCTTCAGCGATTCCGAGTCGACGTGCACGATCGGCACCGGTGCTTCCGGAGAAATCCGGCTGACTTTGCCCCATATGTAATGATCGAGAATCAGGTCTCCAACGACCAGCACGCTCGCCTGCGGAAACTTGGCAATGTGCTGCTGCAGTGCGCGAAGGTCCGGGGTGGGCAGGCGTCCCGATTCCCCTTCCCGGCCGCGCGGAGCTTTTGATGCCGTCGTGCCGGTTCTGGTCATTGAATCGCCTTGCCGATGCGTTCCCACCGAACCCATTCCTGCCAGGATCCCTGCCCGCTCCATGACCAGTAGATGCGCAGAGCCCGCCCTCTGATTTTTTCTTCGCGCACGTACCCCCAAAAGCGGCTGTCGAGACTCTGATCGCGGTTGTCGCCCATGACGAAGTATGAATGCTCCGGCACGGTCACCGGGCCGTAGTTATCCCGCGGGTTGATCGCTCTATCAATCATGCCGGGGTCCACGCGCTGGGTGTAGACCTGATCGGTCACGACCGCTCCGTTCACGTAGACCACCTTGTTGTGGATTTGCACCACGTCGCCGGGCAGCCCCACGATGCGCTTGATAAAGTCTTTTTCCTCGTCTTCGGGATAGCGGAACACGATGACGTCGGTTCGCTGCGGCGGTCCGAATGCAACCAGGTTGGTGGTGGTATAGCATGTCATCGGTGGAAGCGCCATCTTGAAGCGGCACTCGCCCGGCCATTGGATGCCATAGGACAGCTTGCTGACGAGGATGTGGTCGCCGATCAGCAGTGTCGGGATCATGGATCCCGAAGGAATCTTGAACGCCTGGACGATAAAGACACGAATGACGAAGGCCAGCAGTATGGCCACGACGATGGCTTCCGCATATTCACGCCAGAGAGACTTGCGGCGGGCAAGCGTCGTGTCGGCGCCCGCCGTCTGATCGAGAGGCGTGTCAGGCGAGGCCGTATCGGCCGGCATCTCTGCGGGACCGTCCATCGGCGCCGGCATGCGTGACGGGTCCGGCTCGAGCGTCATTCGCCTGTCACCTTAAGCAGTGCCAGAAAGGCTTCCTGCGGGACTTCCACCTTGCCGACCTGCTTCATCCGTTTCTTGCCCTCTTTCTGTTTTTCCCACAGTTTGCGCTTGCGGGAGATATCGCCGCCGTAACACTTGGCGGTCACGTTCTTTTTGATCGCACCGATGGTTTCGCGGGCGATGATCTTGCCGCCGATGGCTGCCTGGATGGCGATCTCGAACATCTGCTTGGGGATCAGCTCCTTCATTTTTTCCGTCATCTGCCGACCTCGCGCGTAGGCATTGTCCTTGTGCGTGACGAAGGAGAGCGCATCGACCGTTTCGCCGTTGAGGAGCATGTCGATTCTGACCATGTCGCCGGTCCGATAACCGAGCACTTCATAATCGAATGAGGCGTACCCCTGTGTTTTTGATTTCAGCCGGTCGTAGAAATCCAGGATGATCTCGTTGAGCGGCAATTCATAGGTGAGCATGACCCGCGTCGGATCCAGATAGTGCAAGCCCTGCTGGACGCCGCGGCGCTCCTGGCACAACTGCAGGATGTTACCGACATACCGTTCCGGCGCGATGATGGTGGCCCGGATGAACGGTTCTTCGAAGCTTTCGATGGACGACGGCGGCGGCAACTTGGCCGGGTTGTCGATGGTCAGGATGTCTCCCGCCGTCGTGAGTATCTGGTAGAGAACGGTGGGCGCCGTGGTGATCAAGGTCAGATTATATTCCCGCTCCAATCGCTCCTGGATGATTTCCATGTGCAGCAGGCCGAGGAATCCGCACCGGAATCCGAATCCGAGGGCGAGGGAGGATTCGGGCTCGTAGACGAACGACGAGTCGTTGAGGCGGAGTTTCATGAGCGCGTCGCGCAGATCTTCGAAGCGGGCCGTGTCCGTCGTATAGAGGCCGCAGAAGACCATCGGACGGACTTCCTTGTATCCGGGACACGGCGCGTCGGTCGGCCGCAAGGCGTCGGTGAGCGTGTCGCCGATTTTCGTATCCGCCACTTCCCGCATGCCGGCGCACACGTATCCGACATCGCCGGTCCCGAGTCGGTCCGTTTTGGTCCGCTTCGGCGTGAACTGCCCGACCTCCATGACCTCGAACAGCAGGTTGTTCGACATTGCTCGAATCTTCATGCCGGGCTCGATCTGCCCGTCGATCACGCGGACCAGCACGATGACGCCCTGATAATTGTCGAACCAGGAGTCGAACACGAGCGCCTTCAGCGGTTTGGCGGGATCGCCGGACGGCGGAGGAATGCGGGCGACGATGGCCTCCAGCACTTCAGGGACTCCCCGTCCATCCTTTGCGCTGATCAGGAGCGCGTCCTTCGCATCCATCCCCAGCACATCCTGGATTTGCTGCTTCACGCCCTCGACGTCGGCTCCGGGCAGGTCGATCTTGTTGATCACGGGCAGGATGACCAGATTGTTGGCGAGGGCCAGGTGGGCGTTGGCGATCGTTTGCGCTTCGACGCCCTGGCTGGCATCGACCAGCAGCAAGGCGCCTTCGCAGGCGGCAAGGCTGCGGGAGACTTCATAGGTGAAGTCCACATGACCGGGCGTATCGATGATATGCAGCGCGTATCGATTTTTGTCCGCAGCCTGATAGTGCAGGGCCACGGCATGAGCTTTAATGGTGATGCCCCGCTCGCGCTCGAGATCCATCGCGTCCAGTATCTGGGCGCGGGCTTCGCGCGAGGTAACGGCCCCGGTGGCTTCCAGAAGTCGATCAGCGAGGGTGGATTTCCCGTGATCAATATGGGCGATAATGGAGAAGTTCCTGGTGTGCGTTTGCAAGTCGTTGTTCCTACTGGAGAATTGGATCATTATAGGCGTTGGACTTCCGGTTGTCAAAGCCGTGTCCGGCACTTATAATCCGCTGACGCGCGCGGGTTTCGACCGGACGCGCAAAAATTTGCATGGCATCACAACGGCGACATCGGCAGCTGGCCAATTGGGATCGAAAGTTCCTCTGGCATCCCTTCACGCAGATGCGCGAATGGGAACAGGAGGACCCGCTGATCATCGAGCGCGCGAAGGGCGCGTATCTCTACGGCACGGACGGACGGAAATATCTCGATGGCGTGTCCTCCATCTGGCTCACCGTTCATGGACACCGGCATCCGGCGCTCGACCGCGCGTTGCGCACACAATCGAGGAAAATGGCGCACAGTACGCTGCTTGGGCTCTCGCATCCCCCGGCGATCGAACTGGCACGCGAGCTGGTCCGCATCGCTCCGCGCGGGCTCACGCGTGTGTTTTATTCCGACGACGGCTCGACGGCGATGGAGGTCGCGCTCAAGATGGCGGTGCAATACTGGCAACAACGCGCTCCTGGCATCGGACCCAAACGGACGTTCCTGCATCTGCAGCTCAGCTATCACGGCGATACCGCCGGCGCCATGAGCGTGGGCGGTATTGATTTGTTCCACCGTTGCTTTCGCCCGCTTCTCTTTCCGACGCTCACGGCGGAACCACCCTACTGCTATCGCTGCCCGCTCAAACTGACCTTCCCTTCCTGCAAGATGGCCTGCCTGGATCCGATCGAACGCATCCTCAAGCAGCGGCATCACGACATCGCCGGGCTGGTCATCGAGCCGCTGGTCCAGACGGCAGCCGGCATGATTACAGCGCCGGCCGGCTACCTGACGCGTCTCCGCCGGTTATGCACCACATACAAGGTGCTGCTCATAGCCGACGAAGTGGCGACGGGGTTTGGACGGACCGGGCGCATGTTTGCCTGCGACCACGAAGGGGTCACGCCCGATCTGATGGCGATCAGTAAAGGCCTGACCGGCGGCTATATGCCGCTGGCGGCCACGCTGGCGACCGAAAAGATCTACCGTGGTTTTCTCGGACGCTACGACGAGTGGAAAACGTTTTTTCACGGACATAGTTATACGGGTAATCCGCTGGGCTGTGCGGTGGCTCTGGCGAACCTGGCCGTGTTTCGCAAGGAACGGACGCTGGCGCGCCTGCAACCGAAAATCGCAGCGATGGCCCGCCTGCTGCGATCGTTCAAGGATCTGCCTCATGTCGGAGAGATCAGGCAGCGGGGATTCATGGCGGGGATCGAGCTGGTCCGGGATCGCGGCACCAAAGCCCCCTACCCGCTTGAACAGCGGATCGGGCAGCGGGTGGTGCTGGAGGCGCGCCGGCGCGGGCTGTTTCTTCGTCCCTTGGGCAATGTGATCGTCCTGATGCCGCCATTGACAGTCACCGTGCGTGAGTTGACCCGCATGGTTGCGATTGTTCGTGAGTCGATCCGTACGGTGACCCGGACATGAGACATGTTCTTGCCAGGGCTCAAGTTGCTGTTTTTCTGTCCTGGAATTCCGCAGTGGGGCATACTCCGGGTCTGTCAATCCACATGATAGGGCCATCCTAATGCCGCGTGACCTTCCCCTGGGAAACGGATCGCTGCTCGTCACCTTCGATCAGACCTACCAGCTTCGCGATCTCTATTGGCCGCACGTCGGGCTCGAAAACCACACGAAGGGATTGGTGAACCGGTTCGGCATCTGGGTCGACGGCCAGTTTCGGTGGATCGACGATGCCGGGTGGTCACGCCGACTGAAATATTCCGGAGAAACGATGGTGTCGGAGGTCGAACTGCTCCACCCGGACTTGCCGGTGAGGATCGTCTGTCACGACGCAGTCGACTTCCATGAGAACCTCTACGTGCGCCGCATCAATGTGACGAGCACGGCGAGGCAGGAGATCGATGTCCGTCTGTTCTTTCACCTGGATTTGAACATTTCGTCGCACGAAGTCGGCGACACTGCCTACTACGAGCCGGAGCGTCGGAGCGTCTATCATTACAAGGGCGCGCGCTGGTTTCTTGTCAATGCCGCGACGCCGGGCAAGCAAGCGACTGACGCCAGGGATACCGTCGAGGGCTGGCACGTCGGCCTGCAGCAGTGGGCATGCGGCCACAAAGGCGTGAACAATCTGCAGGGAACATGGAAGGATGCCGAGGATGGGCACCTCTCCGGCAATCCCATCGCGCAGGGGTCGGTGGACTCGACGGTGGGCGTGCACGTGCGCGTGAAACCAGGCGAGACGCAAGCCGCCTACTATTGGATTGCCGTCGGGACCAACTTTGAAGAAGTGACCCGCATCAATCGCTCCGTGCGGCACCGTGGGCCCTGGAGTTTTCTGGACCGGACGGCGGCCTACTGGAAGCTCTGGCTGGCGTCCCACCGGCCCGACTTTGCCGACCTGCCCGACGATATTATCCGGCTCCATCAATTGAGCCTGCTGGTGATCAGGACGCAGGTGGACAACGATGGCGCGATCATTGCGGCGAACGATTCCGATATCGCCTCCGCTGTCCGCGACACCTACTCCTATATGTGGCCGCGCGACGGCGCCCTGGTGGCGCACGCGCTGGACCGGTCTGGGTATTTATGGAGCCCTAGGGTGTTTTACCGGTTCTGCCGCGATGTGCTGAGCAAGGAAGGGTATCTGCTCCACAAGTACAATCCGGACGGCACGCTGGCGTCGAGCTGGCATCCCTGGGTGCGTGAAGGGCAGAAAGATTTGCCGATCCAGGAAGACGAAACGGCGCTTGTGCTGTGGGCGCTCTGGCATCACTTTGAGGAGTGGAAAGACGTCGAGTATATCAAGCCCCTCTACCGGTCCTTGATTGTTCGCGCGGCCGACTTTCTCGTTGCGTATCGCCATGCGGATACCGGATTGCCGAAAACTTCGTATGATTTGTGGGAGGAGCGGCGCGGCGTGTTGGCCTTCACCGTTTCGGCGGTCTGGGCCGGCTTGACGGCGGCGGCGAACTTCGCGAAAGCGTTCGGTGAGATAGACGCGGCGGAGCGGTATTTCAAGGCGGCCGACAGATGAAGGCCGGCGCAGAATCCGTTCTCTACCATCCGGAGCTGAAACGGTTCGTGCGAATGGCCAACCGTAACGAAGACAAGAGCTGGGAGCACGATCGGACGATCGACTCATCCATGTACGGGCTCTGGTATTTCGGGATGTTTGAGCCGGATGATCCCAGAATCGTGCGGACGATGGAGGCGATTCGGGAGAAACTTGCGGTCAGGACGGCGGTGGGCGGCATTGCGCGTTACGAGAACGACTACTACCACCAGCAGAGCCAGGATATCGCCACTGTGCCGGGCAATCCCTGGTTCATCTGCACCCTCTGGGTGGCGGAGTGGATGATTGCGATGGCGAAGACGCGCGCAGATTTAAAACCTGCCGTCGCACTGCTCGAATGGTGCGTGCAGCACGGGCTGCCGTCCGGCGTGCTGGCGGAACAGGTTCATCCGTACAGCCACGCTCCACTGTCCGTCTCTCCCCTCACCTGGAGCCATGCGACCTTCGTGATGGCCGTCCGGGAATACCTCGATAAGTGGAAATCACTGCCGAAATGACAGGGTCAGAGGACCTCGATCCTTTCCCCGCGCCCTAATTTCAGTCTGTCCGCAGCACTGCCTTCTCTGACGAAGACTTCGACCTGGCCGTTGCTGTTGATCAGCGCGTGAGGGACATCGGCGGAACCCTGACTGTAGTTTTTGAGCAGGCCGTCGATCGTCACGCCGCCGATTCGAATGGACACATCGGAACGTCTGGTCCTGCCCTGCACGTCTTTAACGTGAAATGGCGTGAGGTTCGAGATCAGATTTCCAAAGCGGTCCACGTACACGATCGTTCCGGCCAGCGCGCCCCCCTGCCATGTCGGTTCCGGCATCGGCAATTTCACATAATCCTGGACCAGTTTGCCGTAGGAGCCTGGCTGTTGGCCCCTGGTGAGCCACGCGGCCGCCGGCGCGAACAGATCGCGCCCATCGAAGGTCGTGCCCTCTGAATCCAGGCGGTACTGCTTGTTTTCAATCTGTCGGACTTCGACGCCGGTTTCCTCCTGATAAATGAAGCTGAGCAGTCCATTGTCCGGCGCGACAAAGAAATGGCGGGAGGTCGTCACCAGGAGCGGCCGCCTCGTGCCGCCGACGCCGGGATCGACGACCGTGACGTGCACGGTGCCGTCCGGAAAGTATTTATAGGCGGCCTTCATGAGGTAGGCCGCCTCCTCGACTTGGTGCGGCGTGACCGCGTGCGAAAGGTCCACGATCCTGGCTTGCGGGTTGATGCCCAGGATCACTCCTTTCATGCTGGCGACAAAGTAATCGCGGTCGCCGAAATCGGTCAGCAGTGTGATGACGGAAATGGCGGCTGGCATGTCAGAGATCGTCGAAACGAATTTCGATCACTTTGTACTCGACGACTTTGGCGGGGGTGGTGACGGGGACCTGATCACCGACACGTTTACCGATCAGAGCCTTGCCGACCGGCGATTGGACCGAGATCTTTCCGTCTTTGAGATCCGCTTCATCCTGGCCGACCAGCTTGTATTGTTTTTTCTGTTTGGCATCCAATTCCATGAGGAGGACGGTGGCGCCGAAGACGACCGTGTCGCTCGTCCGGCCTGCGGTTTCGATGATCCGCGCGTCGGCAAGTTTATTCTCCAATTCCTTGATCCGGGACTCGATGAAGCCCTGGCGTTCCTTCGCGGCGTCGTATTCAGCGTTCTCGCTCAAGTCGCCGTGCGAGCGGGCCTCGGCAATAGCCTCGATCACTTTTGCGCGTTCGACTTTCTTGAGGCGGCTCAGTTCAGCGGTGAGCGCTTCATGGCCTTTCTTGGTGATCGGTGTCGGCATTCTTACTCCTTAACTATGAACGATGAACGCAGAACGATGAAGTGTGCCCTTGCTTCTTCCGCTCCTCGTTCAACCTTCAGACTTCATCGTTGGTCTGTGATATTCCTGCAAAGACCGGATCGTCAGCCCTTTTTTCAGCATGGCTTCGATCGCCATGCCGGCCGCCCGGGCGCCCGGCATGGTCGTGTAGTATGGGACCCCGCGTTGCAAGGCTTCCCGGCGGATCGAAGCGGAATCGGCCTGCGACGCCTGGCCCCAGACCGTGTTGATGACCAGGCTGATCTCCCCGTTTTTAATGTGATCGACGAGATGCGGGCGGCCTTCCGTGACCTTGTTGACCTCGTCGCTGTCGACGCCGTGTTGGCGCAGATGGGCTGCGGTGCCGCGGGTGGCTTCGATTCGGAACCCGAGTTGCCGGAGCCGCCGGGCGACATCGAGCGCGGCAGGCTTGTCCTGATCTTTCACGCTGAACAGGACCGTACCGCCACGTGGCAGCGAGACCCCGGCCGCCGATTGGGATTTGGCGAAGGCCCAGCCGAAATCGGCGTCCATGCCCATGACCTCCCCCGTCGATTTCATTTCCGGCCCCAGCAGCACGTCCACCCCGGCAAATTTGGTGAACGGGAAGACTGCTTCCTTGACCGAGATGTGAGCCGGCTGTGGTGCGGTCGTGAAGCCGAGCTGATCCAGCGTCTGTCCGATCATGACCTTCATGGCCAGCTTGGCCAGCGGCACACCGATCGCTTTGCTGACGAACGGCACTGTGCGCGATCCGCGCGGGTTGACCTCGAGCACGTAAATGACGCCGCCCCGAACGGCGAATTGAACGTTCATCAGCCCCACCACGCCCAGTTCCATGGCGAGGGCGACAGTCTGCTGCCGAATGTCGTCCACCACGGCCGCGTCGAGCGTATAGGGCGGGAGCGAGCAGGCCGAATCGCCTGAATGGACACCGGCTTCTTCGATATGCTCCATGATGCCGGCGACCACTACTCTTTTTCCGTCTGAGATGGCGTCCACATCGATTTCGATGGCGTCTTCTAGATATTTATCGACGAGCACAGGATGTTCAGGCGACGCGTTCACGGCGGTCGCCATGTAGTGCATGAGGCCGGCCGCATCGTACACGATCCGCATGGCCCGCCCCCCCAACACGTAGGAGGGCCGCACCATGACGGGGTAGCCGATCCCGGCGGCGATGCGGACCGCCTCGCCGGCGGAGCGGGCGGTGCCACTGGCCGGCTGCCGGAGATTCAACTTATTGAGCAGTTCGCGGAACCGTTCCCGGTCTTCCGCGCGGTCGATTGCGTCCGGGCTGGTGCCGAGAATTTTAATCCCGGCCCGCTCCAGCGGGATGGCAAGTTTCAAGGGAGTCTGTCCGCCGAATTGCACCACGACGCCGTCCGGACGCTCGCGGTCCACGATGTTGCGGACGTCCTCCTCCGTCAGGGGCTCAAAGTACAGCCGGTCGGACGTATCGTAGTCGGTGCTGACGGTTTCCGGATTGCAGTTGACCATGATGGTTTCCACGCCCTCTTCGCGGAGCGCAAAGGCGGCATGGACGCAGCAGTAGTCGAACTCGATCCCCTGCCCGATGCGGTTCGGCCCACCGCCAAGAATGACCACTTTTTTCCGCTGCGTTGGCCGCGCTTCGCAGGTCCGTTCGTAGGTCGAATAGAGATAGGGTGTCTGGGCTTCGAATTCCGCGGCGCAGGTGTCCACGCGTTTGTAGGTGACGCCGCCGGTGGTGCCGGCCGGCGCGCCGGCGATCCGTTGCTGCCGGACGGCTTCCGGAGTCTTTCCGGTCAACTGCGCAATGCGGCGGTCGGCAAAACCGAGCCGCTTGGCTTCCCACAATAATTCCATGTCCAGAGAGTCCGATAACTTTTTACTTTTTACATTTAACATTTCACTTGCCGCTTGCAAGCGGCCTTCAAAGTCCACAAGCTCGCGAACCTGGTCCAGAAACCACGGATCAATGTGGGTGAGTGTGTACAGCTCTTCGATGGAAATGCCCAGGCGCATGGCATCGGCCAGGTGCCAGAGCCGGTCCGGATGCGGTGTCTGCAGAGCGGTCCGGACCTGCGCGGTGAGTTCCTCGCGGTTCGCTCCATCCGGAATGCCGTGATCGAGACCGCGCAATGAGACCAGCCCGTAACGATCCACCTCGAGTGAACGGAGCGCTTTGTGCAGGGCCTCTTTGAAGGTGCGTCCCATGGCCATGGCTTCGCCCACGGACTTCATCTGGGTCGTTAGCGTCTGATCGGCGCCGGGAAATTTTTCGAAGGCAAAGCGCGGAATCTTAAAGACCACGTAATCGATCGTTGGCTCGAAGGACGCCTTGGTCACGCGGGTGATATCGTTGGTGATTTCATCGAGCGTGTAGCCGACGGCCAGCTTGGCGGCGATCTTGGCGATGGGGAAACCGGTCGCTTTCGAGGCCAGGGCCGAACTGCGCGAGACGCGCGGATTCATCTCGATCACGACCATCTCGCCTGTTTTGGGATGCAGGCCGAACTGGATGTTGGAACCGCCGGTGTCCACCCCGATCTCGCGGATGATGCGGACCGCAGCGTCCCGCATGACTTGATATTCCTTGTCGGTCAGCGTCATGGCGGGGGCCACGGTGATGCTGTCGCCGGTGTGGATGCCCATCGCGTCGAAGTTCTCGATCGGGCAGACGATCACGACGTTGTCCTTGAGGTCCCGCATGACCTCCAATTCGAACTCCTTCCAGCCGATGACGGACTGTTCGACGAGAATTTCTCCGACGGGGCTCATCGCCAGGCCCCAGTCCACATGGCGCTCGAACTCTTCGCGGTTGTAGGCGATATTGCCGCCGGTGCCGCCCATGGTGAATGACGGCCGGACGATGGCCGGGAATCCGACCCGTTCCACCACCCGCATGGCGTCCTCACGGCTTTTGGCGACGCCGCTGTCGGGAACCCGCAGGCCGATCCGCTGCATCACCTGCTTGAACGTTTCGCGGTCCTCCGCTTTATGAATCGCCTCGATGGACGCCCCGATCAGCTGGACATTGTATTTTGCGAGCGTGCCGCGCTTGGCCAGGCCGATCGCCGTATTGAGGGCGGTCTGTCCGCCCATCGTCGGCAGCAGCGCATCGGGGCGTTCCCGCTCGATCACCTGCTCGACGACGTCCACGGTGATCGGTTCGATGTAGGTCCGGTCGGCCAGCTCCGGGTCGGTCATGATGGTGGCCGGATTGCTGTTGATGAGGATCACCCGATAGCCCTCTTCCCGGAGGGCCTTGCAGGCTTGCGTACCCGAATAATCGAATTCGCAGGCCTGCCCGATCACGATCGGGCCGGAGCCGATGATCAGGATGCTGTGGATGTCGTTACGCTTGGGCATGGACGATGTCTATGTTCATCCTGGCCTCGGCATGGGACCGATGGGAGGATGATACGGCGGGGCCGGCACGTTCGGGGCCGCGGGCGCTCCAGGTGTCTGCCCGCTGTGGTAGAACTGCATGGCGTTAGGAAGCCATGCCTCGATTTGATTGATACGCGTGACATCCGAGGGATGCGTCGACAGAAATTCAGGAATCGAGCTGGCAGACCGGAAACACAGCGTGCCGATCATTTTGCGCGGACATCCGCTCATGCGCTCCCAGAACGGTACGGCCTCCCGCGGGTCGTAGCCCGCCTTGGCCATCAACTGCAAGCCGATGTAGTCCGCTTCCGATTCCTGCTTGCGGTTGAACGGCAGCGAGACGCCGACCCCGTAGGCGCTCTGGATGCCCTGCATGACGGCGGGATCCACGGCTCCCGTGGCGGAGGCGGCCAGCGCGCCGAGTTGGGCGATTTGCTCCAATATGCTGCGGCTCATTCGCTCGGCTCCGTGACGTTGCAGCGCGTGCGCCACCTCATGCCCCATCACGGTGGCCAGGCCGGCTTCGTTCTTGGCGATCGGCAGAATGCCGGTAAAGACGGCGACCTTGCCGCCCGGCAAGCAGAACGCGTTGACCATGTTCGGCTCTTCGATGACGGCGAACTCCCAGTGGTAGTCGGGTTTATTCGCCGCCTCTGCGATCCGCAGGCCGATGCGATGCACAAGATCGTTGACCTCCGGGTTTGACGAGAGTGGGGCCGACCGGAGGATGTCGCGGAAGGCCTTGACGCCCATTTCGATTTCTTTTTCAGGCGATAGAATGATGAACTGATCGCGGGCGGTGCCCGGCGCCTTGTAGCAGCCGGTCAGCGATCCGAACAGACTCAGCGCGGCTCCGGAGCCCAGCATGGCCCAGAGGCCGACGGCGCTGCGCAGGCCCAGCACCAATGCCGCGCGGCGCCCGACCGACGTCGCGAAGAATTGCCTCATTTCATTATTTTCAGATTGACTCATTTGAAAATGTTTTCCATTGGATCAATGATTCAATGTAGCAATGAAACAATTCATCTGTCACGGCATCCAGAGATACATGAATTGCGGCGTCCCGCCGCGAACGAGCGCCATCAGATCGAAGTTTGCCAAAAAGTTTCCGTTTCCCTCTTGGCCCAGGACGCGCGAGTAGATGTTGTGCCGGTACTCGCCGGGCTGCTGGTAGACCACGATGCGGGCGTCGGTCAATCCCGCCTCCCGCTTGGCCAGTTCGATGGCATCGTCCAGATATCCGATGCTGTCGACCAGCCCGACAGCCTTCGCCTGCTCTCCCGAATAAATTCGCCCATCCGCCAGCTTGCGAATTTCGTCGGCGGTCAGGTTGCGCCTCCCCTCCTTGATGACGGTGAGGAACCGTTCATACAACCCGTTAATGACGCTTTGGAAAATCGCGCGCTCCTCATCGGTCATGGTCCGAAACGGCGAGCCCATATCTTTTTTAGGCCCCGATGTGATGGCGCTGGCCTGCACGCCGATCTTTTCCAGAAGACCGTTGGCGTTCATCGTCAACATGATGACGCCGAGGCTGCCTGTGACGGACGACGGATGCGCCACGATTTTGTCGGTTCCCATGGCGACGTAATAGCCGCCTGATGCGCCGACGTCCATGATCGAGGCGACGATTGGAATATTTTTCTTTTGTTTGAAGAGCCGCAACTCGTGATAGAGCACGTCGGAAGCGGTCACGGTCCCGCCCGGCGTGTTGATCCGCAGGACAAGCGATCGCACGTCCGAATCGGCGGCCGCCTTGGTCAGCGCTTCCTTCAGTCGCGCGACCTGGCTGGGGATGGGATAAAACCCATGTTCCTCAGACGAACTGATTATCCCGACGAGATCCAGCATCAGCACTTTTGAGGAGCCGGACCCGCTGACTTGCGTTTCAACCAGCGGGCCTGGGCCGGGAGGCAGATTGACGGTGATGCAGCCGGAGAGGAACATGGCAATGCCCAGCGTTCCGGCGCGAGTCATCGTGTGTTTAAGCATGAGATTTCTCCATCATTCCAATAAATTGTTCGAAGAGATAGGCCGAGTCATGAGGGCCCGGCGATGCTTCGGGGTGATACTGGACGGACAAGACCGGCTGATCGAGGCAGACCATGCCCTCCACCGAATCGTCGTTGAGGCTAAGATGGCTGACGGCCACGCGGCCGAACGGCGTGGTCAGGACCGGCGGCTTGGCGGCGGCGACTGTTGCGCCTTCCGGCGGCCGCACAGCGAAGTTGTGATTCTGCGAGGTGATCTCGACTTTCCTGGTTCGGAGATCCATCACCGGGTGGTTGGCAGCGTGATGCCCGAATTTCAGCTTATAGGTTTTGAGCCCGAAGGCGAGTCCCAGAATCTGGTGGCCAAGGCAGATGCCGAGGATCGGGCGCGTGCCGATCAACGCCTTTGCCGCCTCGACGGCATAGGGCACGCCTTCCGGATCGCCGGGCCCGTTGGACAGCACGACACCATCCGGCATTAGAGCCTCGACGGCTTTGGCCGGGGTTGAAGCCGGCACCACGGTCACCGCGCAGCCCACATCCACGAGCCGGCGCAGGATATTTCGTTTCACGCCGAAGTCGTAGACGACAATGTTGAACCGGCGGACCGGCTTGTTCGGCTGCTGCCCGTTCGTCACCGGCGTCCAGGAACCGGAGCCTTCCGTCCATTCATAGCTTTTTCCACACGTCACTTCCGCGGCCAGGTCACGCCCGACGATGGATGGAGCGGTGCGAGCCTTCTCCGTTGCACGCCGGTGGTCGAGGTCCACATGGGAGATGATGCCCTGCTGCGAGCCGGTCTCGCGCAAGTGCCGGGTCAGTTCGCGGGTATCGATCCCCTGAATGCCGACCACGCGGGATTCTTTCAAGTACTCATCAAGAGATTGCTCCGCCCGCCAGTTGCTGGGCCGGCGGCCGGACTCCTTGACGATAAAACCTTCAGCCCAGATGCGCCGGGATTCGGTGTCTTGCTGAGTGACCCCGTAGTTGCCGATGTGCGGGCAGGTCATCGTGACGATCTGCCCCTTGTAGGAAGGGTCCGTCAGGATCTCCTGGTAGCCGGTCATGGCGGTATTGAAGACGACCTCTCCCATCGTCTCCCCTTCATGGCCGAGCGCCTGGCCATCGAAGACCGTCCCATCAGCGAGTGCTAATACCGCTTTTCCCACGTCTTAGAGTTCCTTCCTCATGAATGACTTGAGCTTGATCGCGAGCAACCCAATGCCCAGTCCGAGGTTCATTATATACAGCGTACGGACGATCATGTGCACTCGAAAAAACGCGTCATAGGCGACCTTCCGCGCGCTTTCATCCCTGGTTCCAAATGCCTCTTCCTGAAGCGCGATGGACTGCGGTCCCAGGACGAAGATAATCAGGGACGCCACCAGGACCATCGTACCGAAGAGAATTGTCTCGGCCCGTTCCGGAACGGCATCCGGCCCCCCCCCTGCCTGAAACCCCCATGCGCGAGCGGCAATGGTCCCCCCCATCGCCGCCATTGCCACGAGCACAAGTCTATTATACCCGTCAAATACCCTGGTCAGGAACCGCCCGCCCGGCTCCATGCCCAGGGAGTTGAACACGGCGGGAATCACAGCGGCGATGATCACGACCAATCCTCCGATCCAGACCGCCAGCGCGAGAGACTCGACGACGGCACAGATCAGCAATCTTTTCGAAAACACGCGGGGCTCACCCATGCAATGGCACGTCAGGTTGTTTCGTGGACGATGCGGCCGCCCACAATCGTAGTCGTGATGCGCCCTTTTACTTTCCATCCGGCAAAGGGCGTGTTCCGGCCCTTGGAACGGAAGCGGGCCGGATCGACTTCCCAGCCTTCGTGCAGATCGGCAATCACCACATCGGCGTCGGCGCCAGGCGCCAGCGTCCCTTTCTTCAAGCTGAAGGCTCTGGCCGGCTCGGTCGTCAGCTTGGCAATGGCCGTCTCAAGCGAAAGCACACCCTCCTCCACCAGTGTCAGGGTCAGCGGCCAGGCCGTCTCGAGGCCGACGATGCCGTTCGGGGCGGCGGCAAATTCCTGCTGTTTCTCTTGCGTGGCATGAGGCGCATGGTCGGTGGCAATCACATCGATTGTCCCGTCGCGTAACCCATCCTTGATGGCCTGTACGTCCATCCCCGTCCTGAGAGGCGGGTTCATCTTGGCGTGCGTGTTATAGCCGCAGACCGCTTCCTCCGTCAGCATGAAGTGGTGCGGGGCGGCCTCCGCTGTGACTTTGATGCCGCGCGCTTTGGCCTCCCGGACCATGCGTACCGATCCGGCTGTGCTGAGATGTGCCAGGTGCAGCCGCGCACCGGTGAGTTCGGCCAGGGCAAGATTGCGGGCGACCATGACGTCTTCCGCCGCGGCCGGCACGCCCTGCAGCCCCAGTTGCGTGGAGACGAACCCCTCGTTCATGCACCCGCCTTCGGAGAGATGCAGGTCCTCGCAGTGGTCCACGACCGGAACATCGAACGCAAGGGCATATTCCATTGCCCGTCGCATGACCAGACTGTTCATCACCGGCAGTCCATCGTCGGAGATGGCCACGCAGCCGGCCCTCCGCAAGTCGCCGATCTCGGCCAATTCTTTTCCTTCCGATCCTTTTGTGATGGCGCCGACCGGGAATACGTTCGCGTTGCCGGCCGCGCGGGCCTTTTCCAGAATGAACTCGGTGATGGATTGGTTGTCATTCACCGGATTGGTGTTCGGCATGCAACACACCGAGGTGAAGCCGCCGGCCGCGGCCGCAGCGGTGCCGCTCTCGATCGTTTCCTTATACTCGAAACCCGGCTCTCGAAAGTGGACATGCAGATCGATGAAGCCGGGCATGACGACTTTGTTCGTGGCATCGATGATTTTCGCGTTGGCGGGAGCCTTCAGTTTCGGCCCCACGGCTGCTATCTTCCCCTGTTCAATCAACACATCGGCAGGGCCATTCACCCGGCCTGGGTCGATGACCTGCCCGCCTTTGATGAGAATTGTCATAAAAATACTCCGTCAGAAAGTCTTTCAAGTCTGAAAGTCATAAAGTCACTAATGGCAGATTCTTTTTCTCCAGACATTAAGACTTTCGACTTTTTGACTTTTGGACTCTTCATTCGTTTGCTCCCGAGAGCAGATACAAGATGCCCATTCGGACCGCGACCCCGTTGGTGACCTGGTCCAGGATGACCGACGCGAAGCTGTCAGCCACGTCCGGCGCGATTTCCACTCCGCGATTGATGGGTCCCGGATGCATCACCAGCGCGCCCGGCTCGGCCAGTTTCAGCCGTTCGGCGGTCAGCCCATAGAGGCGCGAGTATTCCCGGATGGTCGGGAAGAGCGCGCGGCCCTGCCGCTCCAGTTGCAAGCGGAGCATCATGATCACGTCAACGCCTCGCAAACCTTCGTCGAGGTTGTCGTAGGGGCGCACGCCGAGCCGCTCGATTCCGCAGGGCATCATGGTGCGCGGGCCGATCACCCGCACGTCGGCGCCGACCTTGGTAAGCGCATGGATGTTGGAGCGGGCGACGCGGCTGTGCGCCACGTCGCCGACGATGGCAACCTTCAGGCCTTTGAAGTCCCGTTTTTTCTCCCGCAGCGTGTAGAGATCGAGAAGGGCCTGCGTTGGATGTTCGTGCCAGCCATCGCCGGCATTGATGACGGAGGACTTGACCCCGCGTGCCAGCGTCTCCGCCGCGCCGGCGGCCGGGTGGCGCAGGACGATGATGTCGGCTTGCATGGCTTCGATGTTTCGGGCCGTGTCCAGGAGCGTCTCGCCCTTGATCACGCTGCTATTGGACGGCGTAAAGTTGATCACGTCCGCGCTCAACCGTTTCGCGGCCAGCTCGAACGAGGTGCGGGTCCTCGTGCTGGGCTCGAAGAAGAGGTTGACGACCGTTTTACCACGGAGAGCCGGCACC
Organism: Nitrospiraceae bacterium; assembly: GCA_009692155.1. Classification (GTDB taxonomy): domain Bacteria; phylum Nitrospirota; class Nitrospiria; order Nitrospirales; family Nitrospiraceae; genus 2-02-FULL-62-14. The sequence goes on along the minus strand of SHZW01000014.1, from coordinate 12,357 downwards.
TTCTTGATTTCGCGACCGCTGACTTCCTTGAAGGAGTCGGCAGTTTCAAGAATCAGCATGATTTCTTCAACGGAGAGCGGCGCGATGCCCAGGAGATGTTTGTGCTTGAAGCTCATGGTGTGCCCCCCTGCCGGATGACCACTCGGTCCTCCTCTCCATCTTCCTCGAGGAAGACCTGCACAACTTCGTCGCCGGCGGTCGGAATGTTCTTGCCGATGTAGGTGGCTTTGATGGGCAGTTGCCGGTGCCCGCGGTCCACCAGCACGGCCAGCTGAATCTCGGCCGGCCGTCCCAGGTCAATCAAGCCGTCCATGGCGGCGCGGATCGTACGGCCGGTGAAGAGTACGTCGTCCACCAGCACGACCTTCATGTCCGCGATGTTGAACGGGACTTTTGTGGTTTTAAGAATCGGCTGTTCTTTTCGGAGCGCCAGATCGTCACGGTAGAGCGTAATGTCCAGTTCGCCGATCGGCACCTTGACCCGCTCAATGTCCTGGATGCGTTTCACCAGGCGGTGGGCCAGATGGACCCCACCGGTCCGGATGCCGACCAGCGCCAGATCGTGGGTCCCCTTGTTGCGTTCGAGAATTTCGTGGGCGATCCGCGTCAGCGCCCGCGTCACTTCGCTGGCATCCATGATCAGTTTTTCGTTGGCGGCGCGCGTCGTCATGCGGATTTCGAGCACAAAAAAACCTCCCCGCCGCTGTTGCTTGGCAAGAAGGTCAGTTGTCGGACGACGGGGTGATTCAGGCCGTGCATTGCGCTACTCCTTGCTCACCTCTCAGGATGAGCGTTAAAGGCAGTTGCATCCTATCTTGCCGGGGTCATTCTGTCAAGACAGAGACTGGAAAATTACGGGGCGGCGCGCTCGATTAGACGACCTCCGCGCTTGAGCGAGTCGGGGCTGACGAGGAGTTGCGGCGTCTGCTAGTTGTTGTACTGTTTGCGGGCAACTTTCGACACGTTGGGCTTCACGTACTCATAGAGTTCGGCCATGTCAATGTTTCCGTCTTTGTTCAAGTCCCCCGCCCCCTGTAGGCCCTTGAGGAAGAAATACGTCAGGAGCCCATGCCCCTTTTCTTCATACGTGCTGGACACTTGATCGCCGGAACTGGCTGCCAAGACCACCGCTTTTCCTGCTGCGGAGATCGAGTGTTCCATGGAAAGCCCCATCGGACGCAGGCCTTTGCCGATCACTGAGCGGCCACCTGCACCGGAGAAGCAGGAATCCAGGACGACGGTGATGTCTTTGGTGGGCAGACTCTCCAGTTGGGCGTAGAGCTTTTTCAGTGGGTACCCTGTTTTCTCGACAAACGTCGGATCGCCATCGTAGGGCACGAGATAGGCATCGCCGGTTTTGGTATTCGGTGCGCCGTGGCCTGAGTAATAAATGAAGACGGAGCTATCCTTCTCGACATTGTTTGGTAGCCAACTTTCGAGATATTTGACCACGTCGTTCATGGAGGCCTTGTCGTTCGTACGGACGATGACGTTCTCTTCGGGATGGCCCATGACCTTCGTCAGATACTCTCCGACCAGTTTGGCGTCCCTGTCGGCGAAATCGGCTTTCGGTAGTTTCTCACGGTACTGCTCGATACCGATGACGATCGCGTAGGCGTTTGTCTTCGATGCACCGGATCGGACAGGTACGCGATCCACGTCGCTTGGCGGGGGGGGGACAGCAGAGTCTGGTATTGGCGGAGCCTGGACCTGTTGAACTGGCGGAAGGCCGCCAGATGTAAAGATCTGCTGTGCCTCACGGTCCCTGATGAACTGGAGAACCAGAGCCTGGATGGCGCGCAGGTTGCCTTCTTCGTCGTAGATCGAGCTTCTCTGTGATGGTGTCGAATAAGACCGGGAGAACAGGGTCTGTCCCGAGGGCTCCTTGGTGATCTCGAATGCTGCCCGGACTGGCCGCCCCTCAACGCCAAAATCATCGATGGAGCCGGACACTCGTGTCGGAGAAGGGCCGATTTGATATCCGGCCTGTCTAAGTTCTGCCACCATCGCTTCGCGAATGGCCTGTGAGGCTGGACGATCAAGGACAACATTGAATCTGATTCGCGTGGGGTCAGCAAAGCCCAAGTTATTTCTGAATTCATCGACTTGGACTGTTACGCCCTTACTCACAGTGATGCCAGGCGAAGAGGGTTTGTAATTGAAAGTGTTTGTTGCGCAGCCTGTTAGAGTCGCGACCATGAAGAGGCCGACGCAGGCAGTGATTCTCAAACTAGGTAGCATGACGGTCAAAAGTCTAGCGCAGCCTATAGGGGAAGGCAAGCGTGCTCTATCGCTTTACGAGAAAGAGTGTCAGTCCTGGCTTCAGTCGGGCTTTCGGCAGGATGGTCTGGTGCATCCGGAAGGTCGGAAGAGATTCAACCGGTTCCGCACTGATGAGTTGTAACTGCGGTTGCATTTGAATAGCGGACGTCAAGGCGACCGGTCCGACAATGAATGCCAGTCCCCCCTGCCCGATGGCACCACTGATCGTTCGTACTGTTTCATGAAGCGTGCGGGTGTCATTGAAGATTGTAAATGGAATCCAGGCATGGAGCAGATCATGGGGCTTTCGGTATGCCTCTTGTGCGCTTGCGGTTGGTAGGAACGAGATGCTCTTGGCTAAGTCGAACCGCTGAGACCGAGCCAGTTCGCTCCAGAGATTTTGTGCCTGTTTCTGAGCGTAGGCCGGACGTGTATACAGGACCGTATAGTTTCTGGGCCTGTCCAGATTGATGCAGGTCTTGATTGCACCATCGAAGTCATCAATCAGGACGTTTTTAGCTTTGCCCAGTTGTGCGGCGAGTCGTGGATCCTGCTCGAAGCTGTCTTGTATGTAATCGGCCACAAAAGACTGCGAGGCGACTTCGCTGATTTCCGAGTCATCCTCCGGATACAGCAGCACGGCCGAAAAGGCTTCGTGCGATGTGACCTGGGGTGGCTGATTTCCAAAGAGCGACGTCCAACCGGCCGGCGCAATCGGGCGTTTCTCAGGTAGTGAGTCTTGCAACGATCCCCAGGCCGGATTCACCGGCAGTTGAACCTTGGCGTCGCGGTCCTGCAGCACGATCATTCCCTTTGCCACGGTCACCGTTCGCTCGAAGGGATTGCCGCCGGGACCTGGGCTCAGGAACGAAAGTCCCGTAGGATCATCCAGCTTTGTGGCCTTTTGAACGGCAGTCCCTTTTACGGTTACGCAAAGATTGTGAGAGGGGTCAAAAAACCGCAACGGCGGATTGGCAGCCGGCAGCCAGGTTACTTCGTGCGAGCGCGTCACGTCCATGAAGACAGGCAGCGGATTGCTTCGGCCCGGTGCCTGGGGCGTGAAGAAGCTGCTGAACAGCCGATAGGCAGCTTCCGACGGATAGGTTGGAATGCCCCTGTACCTAAGTGGTGCTGGTTGGCCTTCATTCTGGTCGTCGTAGAGTCCGCGGATCAATTCGAATGCGGCTGAGCCGGTGCCGGGCAGCAAACTTTGGAACAGCTCAACGACCGGCAGAAAATCAATGCTGGCCCAATGCATGGCGCCCATGCAGGCCATGAAGCGGGACCGTTCGAAGGTGCCGCCGTCCAACACGTAGAAAGCGTCCCTTTTGTGCTGGATCGTGGCGATGCCCTTTGAATCAATGATCAAGTCCCCGTCCCCGTAAAAGAGTTTCACGGCTTCGAGCGGTACGCGCATCGCCTGCGCGGCCACCTGCCTGAGGTCGTCCGGCTTGAGCCGTTCCCATCCCGGCTTTTTGGACAGGTCCAGCGTAGTCTGGTTGATCAATCCTGCCGGCTTGAGTCCGACCCACTGTCCCCATTCCAGGCGGATGCGGGCGTGTAGCAGCCGGGCTTTGCCTGACGCGGTGCTCCCCCATTCGCATTCGTGCAGCGGGTTGCCGTCCGGATCAGTCGCGAGAATCCGCCGGTTGTTGGGGCCGTAGAACACGAGATGCCCGCTAGGTTGGCGCGTCATGCGTCCGCCGTCTGCTGCGAGGTCTTTGAGAAACGGCAGGTTGGAGGGAAAAACGACGTTGCCGGGTCGTGTCAGAACAGACAGAACGGAAGCGTCCACGTCATTCCCGGACTTGACCGGAACCCAGCACGATGAATTTCGAGCAGGTCAGTTCTTCCAATCCCATTGGTCCGCGCGCATGGATGCGTGTGGTGCTGATGCCGATTTCGGCGCCGAGGCCGAACTGATAGCCGTCGTTCAAGCGCGTGGAGGCGTTGACCATAACTGCGCCGGCGTCCACTTCTCGGAGGAACCGCATGGCACGGGTGTAGTCGTTCGTGATGATCGATTCCGTGTGGTGCGAGCCGTACGTTTCAATATGCGTCATCGCCTCGTCCATGCTCCTGACCACCTTCACCGCAAGGATCAATGCCAGAAATTCCTGCCCGTAGTCGCTGTCCGAGGCCGGTTTGGCTTCGGGAGCCACCTGGCAGGTTTTGGGGCACCCGCGCACTTCGACCTTGGCGGCGATCAGCTTCTTGATGAGTTCCGGCAGAAACGTTCTCGCCATTTGCTGATGAACGAGCAACGTTTCCATGGCGTTGCAAGTGGACGGCCGCTGCGCCTTGGCATTGATGCAGATCTTCTCGGCCATGGCCGGATCGGCGTCGGCATCCACATAGATATGGCAGACACCCTTGTCGTGCTTGATGACAGGGATGGTGGACTGCTCCGTGACCGTTTTCATCAGTGCATCGCCACCGCGCGGAATGATCAAGTCCACATACTTGTCCTGCTTCAGGAGCAGGTGGGCCACTTCCCGTTCCGTCCGCTCGACGAAGCTGATGGCGCCGGCCGGCACACCGGCCTTCTCCGCCGCCTCCGATAAAATGGCGGCAATTGCCGAATTGGAATGTATGGCTTCGGACCCGCCGCGCAGGACGCAGGCATTTCCGGATTTCAGGCAGAGCGCCGCAGAGTCCGCCGTCACGTTCGGCCGGGATTCGTAGATGATTCCGATGACGCCGATCGGCACGCGGATCTTGCCGACTTGTATCCCGTTCGGCCGCCGCCACATCTTCGGTGCTTCGCCGAGGGGATCGGGCAGTTTGACGATCTGTCGAATGCCGTCGGCCATTTCTTTGATACGCTCGGGTGTGAGCTCTAAACGGTCGGCCATGGTTTTGCTGCCCTTGGCCTTTTCAAATGCCTCGAGGTCTTTCTCGTTGGCGGCGAGCAGCTCGTCGGTCTTGGCTTCCAGCCCTTCCGCCATTGCCGTCAACGCCTGATCCTTCACGACGGTGGATAACGTGGCGAGCTTATTCGCCGCGGCGCGAGCCTTTTTCACCAGCACGACGACGTACTCCTGGCTCGACAGCTCGGGCTTGTCCTGCGCAGACTCGTCTTTCTTGGATGGAACCTCAGTATCCTTCATGGTGCCTCGTGAGCTGAGAATACTCCGTGCTGCGAAAGAGCGTCAAGGATGGGTAAAAATAAGGCGGAAATGCGTAACGACCGGGCGCGACGGCATCAACTTTTCGGTTTCCAGCTTCGTATGGTCTCCAGGAGTTTCAGGGCCAGTCCTTCGGATTTCGGCGGTGCCGCCGGTACAGTGGGCTGGCCTGAGACGGCGGGTCCGGCCACGAGAAAATCCTCCGCCTGGCATTCGAGACGCACCGGTGGATGCGCCACGAGCAGATCGAAATTGGTCATCAGTTTCTTGAACAGGCCGCTGGCTTCAAACGAGCTGGCCGCGATGTCGTTATCCCATAACTCGACGCTGAACGCGCGATCCCCTTCCCGCCCGACCAGCCAGTACGCGCCCTTGAAATCCCTTTGCTTGCGCAAAAAAACGGCAGCACGTGCTCCTGCCAGGCAGCCGTCGCCCGCGCTTTTTTCCCAGGGTTGAGTTGATAAATCACCACGCCTGCCCAGATCGACATCGGGACCTCCCCTCCAGTTTGACCATAGAAAAAGAGAAACGGCGTCGGGAATTCCTGTATTGAAATATCGGAAGGAGTCTAGCGAATTTTCACGCTGAAAGCTACGCGGAAGGCTACCCATTCCCTTGACACGTTCGGATGCGGCTTGGTAACGTGCGCCGCGTGCCGAGGTAGCTCAGTTGGCAGAGCACAGCCCTGAAAAGGCTGGTGTCGACAGTTCGATTCTGTCCCTCGGCACCATACCAACCTTTGGTTGAACCGCTGGCTATTCAAGGTTTTCAGTGATTGAGTCAGCGGATAAACCCCTCAGTGACCCGTTTATTCCCTTGGTAATCGACTGAAATAAAACGCTGCGATAGCGGCGGAAGCCGCCACGTTCAGCGATTCTGCATCCTGGCTGATGGGGATGTGGAACCGGATTGCGGCTGCCCGCAGCGTGTCGCTGGACAGCCCCCGGCTTTCGTTTCCCACGGCGATGATGGTTTTCGTCGAGATGCTGGTGATCTCGTCCAGTCGGCGCGCATGCTTGCCTGTCGAGTCGGCAGCCAGCAGCGTGCATTGGAACCGGGCCAGATTGCCGGCGTCTTTCACGATGAAGACGGGCAGCTTGAGGAGCGTCCCGGCGGTCGCGCGGACGATTTTCGGATTGAAGACGTCTACGGAATCGGCCGACAGCCAGAGTCCGTCCAGCCCGAAAGCCGCCGCCGTCCGAATGATCGTGCCGACATTCGTCGGATCCTGCAGGCATTCGCCGTAGATGCCCAGCATCTGTGGCCGTTTGAAAATGCCGGCCTGTTCCCAGGACGGTTTCTTGATCACGGCGAGGATGCCCTGGGATGTCGTCGCATCCGACAATTTCTCGAACAGCGTATTGCGGCACAGATAGACCCGCTGGGCCTCGAGCGACCGGCGAACCGCCGGCTCGCAGGTGTCGAGGTAGGGTTGCGTGACGACGACGGCCTCAATCGCGGGTGACTTGACGCGCAGCAATTCCCGGATCGGCTTGGCGCCTTCCATGACAAAGACCTGTTCGGCGTCACGGGCCTGTTTTTCCTTGAGCAGGCGTTTGATTCTTGACGACTGCGTGGCAGTCAGTTCGGCAAAGGATGAGTAATCGGCTGTCGTCATTGTCGGTTGCGCCTCCGGGAACGATTCAGTATCATCGCGCCATGTCGCTAGGTTCTACCATTCAGGCGTGGCGGTTGTCTCGCGGCCGGTCCGTGGAATCACTGGCCGGGGATGCCGGCCTCCCCGTTTCATCTCTCGAAGCCATCGAATCCGGAGAGGCTGATCCTCCGGCCTCGACACTGGCACTCGTCGCCAAAGCGTTGGGGGTTCCTGTGTCATGGCTCTACGGCGATCCGAAACATCTCGAGTGGCTGACGAGCGCCGACGGCGATGGTTTGGAAACGGTTCCAGCCGATTCTCTCGACCCCGTCATTGAACAAATCCTGCTCGCTGCCCGCCACGATCGCGGTTTGTACGCGCTGTTGACCGCCGTGCTTCAGGGCGGCGATCCGAAATTGATCCGGGCGGCCGAAATGAGCCTGCGCAGTCTTGCGAAACAATCCAAGCAAGCGACCGTTCCCTGGCAGTCGCGCCCTCCCGGTCACTTCGAACCACCATCAGACTGACACAACTCGTTCATAGCACGTCATAGCACGGGCATTCTGCGTCGTCAAAGCGGCTCTACGGGAAACGCACGCGTCCCTGTGCAGAAGCGCCTGTCTCGACAGGCGCGGGCATGGGGAAGAGACGCGTCTTGGCGCGTGCGGGGTGGGCGGGTGAAATGGTACAATCACGTCAGGAGCGCGGGAAAACACGATGGCTGTGAAGCAGACGATCGGCTCCGCTCTCATTACCCGGATGCATCAACTGGGCGTGCGGCACATCTTCGGCATCCCGGGCGACTATGTGCTCGGTCTCTACAAGCTCATTGAGCAGTCCCCCATCCAACATATCGGTACCACGCGTGAGGATGCGGCGGGCTATGCGGCCGATGCCTACGCGCGAATCAACGGGATCGGAGCCGTCTGCGTCACCTACTGCGTCGGGGGGCTGAACCTGGTGAACGCGATTGCCTGCGCCTACGCCGAGCGCTCGCCTGTGGTGGTGCTGACCGGCTCGCCCGGCCTCTCTGAGCGGGTTCACAATCCGTACCTCCACCACATGGTGAGGGATTTCTCCACGCAGAAGGAAGTGTTCGAGAAAATGACCGTGGCGGCTGTGGCGCTCGACGATCCCCATACGGCTGAACGGGAGATGGATCAGGCGTTCAGTGCGCTGCTGCGATATAAGCGGCCGGTCTATATCGAGGTCCCGCGCGATCTGGTGAACGTCCCCCTGCCACCGGCCACGCATCCCCTGTGTGCGGAGGATGCCCCGAGCAACCAGGCTGCATTGGCTGAAGCCGTGGTGGAAGTGCGCGCAATGCTGGAGGCCGCCAAGCGACCGGTCCTGCTGGTCGGCGCCGAGCTGGGCCGGTTTGGACTGGAAGACCAGCTGCTGAAACTCGTCGAGCGGCTCAACGTGCCGATCGCCTCCACCCTCCTCGGCAAGTCGGTGATTCGCGAAGACCATCCCCTCTATGTGGGCATTTACGGCGGTTTGATCGGGCGCGACGAAGTGCAGCAGTTCGTGAACGATTCGGATTGTTTGCTGATTCTCGGCACGCATTTGACGGATATCGAAGATGTCAGCGTCAATTCTCCGTTGATTGCGGAGGGACGCACCGTGCATGCCACCAGCGACCGCATTGCGGTGAAACATCACCGGTATGAAGATGTCCGGTTCGACGAGTTCGTGCGCGCGCTCAGCGAACTGTCCCTGAAACCGTTTCCCCTGCGATCCCTGCCGGGGCCTGAGCCGGTGGCCCTTCGTCCGCCGGCTGAGTCGGATCCCGCGACGTTGCACGGTTTGTTCGCCCATGTGAACAGTGTGCTGGATGATAAAACGCTGGTGATTGCCGACGTCGGCGAGGCGCTGTTTGCGGCGGCCGATCTGCGCGTGCACCGGCGGTTCGAGTTCATCGCACCGGCGTACTACACCTCGATGGGTTTTGCCGTGCCGGCGGCGGTCGGTGCCGGCTTTGCCGATCCGGTGCTGCGCCCGATCGTGCTGGTCGGCGACGGCGCGTTTCAAATGACAGGCACCGAATTGTCGACCTGCGTGCGGCATAAGCTGTCGCCGATCGTGATCGTACTGAACAACCGCGGGTATTCGACGGAGCGGGAAATCATGGAAGGCCCGTTCAACGACATTCACGATTGGCGGTATGAGAAAATCTGCGAGCTGATCGGAGGCGGCGTCGGGTATCTGGTTCGGACGCATGGTGAACTGGTTCGCGCGCTGAGCGCGGCGCTCGCGGATCGCTCGCAGGTGCATGTCCTGAATGTGTTGCTCGATCCGGCCGATCGGTCGCCCGGCATGGTTCGATTGGCGCGCCGCTTGGCCAAGCGGCTTGCGGGGAAGTAGCGGCGATTACTTGGGGGCCGGCGGCTTGCCTTTTTGCGCAAACACGGTCGCGTCGCAGGAGACGTACTTGTTAGGAAACCGCCTGTGACAGCAGGACACGCGAGTTGACGCTAGACCGCTCTAGGCCAGTAGTTTCATGCCTTTCTGTGGCTGTCCTGTTGTCCTCTGTGCCTTGCCGTATTGTGCTGTGGCGCGGTCTAACCGTGACCAGAACCGTGACAAGGCCCGGGGGGGCTTTGTCGGCAGGCGGGGGGCCTCAAAAGGGAACCCGACGACTAGCCTTGAACACGTCCTCCTGTGAAGCCACGAATTACCCAAGCCACGGCGAGCCCCAGGATGCAAATGAGGATTGACGGAACAAGCCACCAGAGCAACGCCCCGCGAAGTTCTGCCTTCGGCCAGGTCATCCATGTAAAACCAGAGACCAGCCCACCGTAAATCACAGTAAGCACGATCCACAGTCGCCACCAGCCTGCCAAGCGTTGCATCCTCATTTGTGCCTCCACTCCCACGGCGGTATAGGGTTCGGCTCAGCCCACAACCCCCGTCTCGCCTCTCGCGCCTCAGTCTCTAACCGTTCCAGCGTCGTATTCCCTGCGGCATATTTTCGATACCACCAACAAAATCCCTCCCGGACCAGCTCTCGATTGAGCATACGCCCATCAGGAAGGACAACTTCACCCAACATCCGACGGTACTTGTCACGCCCAAAGTCTGTGACAGTCACCGCTTTCTCAAGGACGAGTTGCTTCGCTAGTTGCGTGGCCTGACTGCTAAACGGCTGATCGCTTTCTGGACAATCAATGCCGTTGAGCCGGACTTTTTCCTGTGTGCCGTTGACGAACACGGTCAGCGTATCCCCATCGGTCACGCTGAGCACCGTGCTTGTGAACGTCGGACGCTCGACGGTGGAAGGGAGCTGGGGCGGCTGTTCATGTGCAGCACACGCAGTAAGCAAAAAAGCAACTAGGCAGACAAGAGAGGAAGTTCTTCCCATAGTGGCGGTCTCTTGGGGATCGAGTCGTTCGACCGTACGATTGCTTCTGCTTGGCGATAACCTGATCCCTGATCTTGTCGTAGGTCGCTTGCGGCGATAATCTTCTACTGCACCAGTGTCAACACGGACTATGAACCTCTTTCGCTAACCTTCTGGGACGGCTCTTGTTCAAACTTTGGAGGATTCTCAACTCGAGACAACCATTTTTCGACATCGTCGTAGCTGCCTCCAAACCGTGCCTGGAACCATGAATCGATGAATGGTTGTGTCACATCTTGAGGTTCGCGCAGACATCGAAAAGCATAGTCCGCAAGTGCAGGCTCTGTGGTGGCCGACTCAGGCGCAGTGCAGTGTAGGCGAATCCAGGTCCTAGAAAGTGCTCGTCCATACTGATGGGCAGCTTCATTGATTTGTGTTTTTAACCATTGCAATGGATTCGGAAGCGACAAAGAGTCTGGATATAAACCTATGTCTGGCAATGAATGTGGATGTTCGGTATCAGTGCCATGTGTTGCCTGGGTGTAAACAGCTTCAGCTTCTGTGCCTTGAATAACGGATATTAACACTGCCTGGAACGAGAGGCTTTGTTCATGACGCCAATGTTCATATTCGAATTGACGTGGATCATCGCGGTATTGGGTTACGGGCACCATATAGGTTTCATAGCTATAGGTGGTGAAAGGAATACTTGTACATCCGTAATTGTTACAGTGTTGCTGATACGTAGTGTGCGGTATGGTCCGCAACTGTGGGATCATAACAGTGTACGGAACTTTCACCGTATAAGAATGAACTGCGTTTTCTTTGACCTTCTTGTGTTTGTTATCAAAGGTGGCCTTTGCGACAAGTAACAGCGTATTGGTTGCCTCTTGGTCATACCAAGCAGTTTCTTGAAATTCCTTCATCAGGCGGTCAATTGCGTGGACGCGCAGAGGCTCTGGAATCCCTTCTACTGTTCCGCTGAACTCAATTCTCTTGAATAATGGAGCAGAACGGACTTTCCCTATCTCGAAGCTTGGGTCCACAAGGATACCCCAGGCGTCGCAATAGCGCTTAATGAAAACGGCAAAGTAGGGATATGCTGGGTCGAGTTCATGGGTGTAGACTTGACACTGCTCCTTTGCAGTAAATAGCAACTGATTGTTCAATTCCGCGTAGCGTTTCACCAGCTTTGAAGATGCAAAAATGGGCTGATGGGCATTAATGAATGCACGACTCTTAAGTAGATGGCCCTTTGTTCGCCACACATCGAACTGAGCAGTTATGTACTGGTCTGCGTACTTGGTCTCCTCCTCCTGCGTATAGTGAACAGCCCCCTCTGGATAAAACTGCCATTCCCGTTCCCGCTCGATAATTTCTTGCAACAACTCAATAGCGGGACCTGCTTGCTCTGCAAGCCGGAGCATCCTTACATCGATCAATTTCTTATCAACCCACAGCACCCTTGCCTTCTTGAGACCTACAATGGCTTTAACATCTCGAGGGTCTTCAGCCAGTATCTGCGTATAGACCTTGGCGGCCTCACCGTATTCTTCGGCTTCCATAAGCGTTTGTGCATCCCGATGCAAAGCGCTGCAGCCAAGTAAGCTAGTTAAAAAGCCTGCAAGTAAGAATTCTAATAAATGCGGATGCACTAGAGTGGCAAGTAGAACAGTACCGAAATGGAGGCGGTTAATTTTTGCAATGCTTTCAGGATGGGCACCCATAATACTTTTCCTTAATGGGGAACCTATACCCGGGAGAAACTGCTACCTACGTTAAAGGCTAGGCCGACCGTGGGAGGGTGTCAAGGGTGGAAGGTCAGTCTGAGCTAAAGGAACTGGAGCGGGTTGAGTAGAGCATTAGAATTCATGCTCGCTACTGTGCCAGAGAAAATATGGCTTACTGCGTCAACGAGACGGACCTCAAGGTGGCTGCGAAGGCCCTTGCCACCTACTACGAGCAGGAAAAGGTTACACTTTCGGTTATACTGACAGAATTGAGTCGGCAGCGGAGCGGTGTCGTCA
>SHZW01000013.1 GCA_009692155.1 Nitrospiraceae bacterium | reverse complement strand
GATGCGCCCGCGTCTCAGCCGCCGGCGTCAGACTAGCCACTTGAGACTTTTTCTTGAGCAGCCGGCGATGTCGTTCCTTCCAGCGCGTAACCCCGTCCACAATCGTTTTCTCAAGCCATGCCTGACCGCCTGGGTGCTCCGCACAGATCACGGCAAGCATGGGCGCGACCGCATGGCTCACCCAATGCTTGACCTGGCTGATCGTCTGCTCTTCCTTCTCCACCATCAGCCGCCCCTTGTCGAATCCGTCCGTGAGGGTCTGCCACCAGTCCAGCAGGGGAGCCTGGACGCGGGCCTGATCGTCTGCCTCGCGCGAGGTATCCCGAAAATCAACGTAGGAGCGCAGGAACCCCACGACCAATTCGCACCAATAGGATTCGTCCAGTCCGGCCAAGCAAATGGCACAGGCCTGGGCGCGGTCCTGTTTGAACTCCAATTCCCACCGCACACCGTAGTCCTGCCAACCCTCGCGCTGTTTGGATTGCATCTCCAGGCGTTTGTCATAGACCCGGAGCATCGTCTGACTCTGCGGACTCCCGAAGTAGAGGGTGTCGCCGGATGGGGTGCCATCGTGGATGGCTTGCGACTGGATAATCTGGAATCGCTCCGCACGGGTGATGCACTGTCCACACTCCACCGCCTCTCTGACCACTTTTACTGGCACTTGGGCCTGACGATCATCCAGCGCACAGTCAATTCGCGTGACATGTCCCTTTTGAGCCAGAATCCAGCGCAGGACCTCCCGAACCTTCTCGATGGGCCAGGTCGAGACAATCCCGGCCGAGAGGTCCCCATGGACTTCCAAGACGCTCCGGGGAGCTCCAGTTCCAAGCTTGCCGACGCCCCGAGAGCCCTCTGACGTGATCCACGAGAGGGGATAACCGCGAAACCCGGCTTTGCCTCGCACCCAATCGCCCCCAAGGACGCGGATCACCTCCTGGGCGGAACTCTCCGGTAGAGTGAAGGCGAGCCAGTCAATGGTCAGGGTGAAGCTCATCGAATGTTTGGACTTCCTGGAAACGGCCCTGTTATTTACGCCCCCGTGTTACCAGCACGGGGGCGGTGCGCCAGCCGCGCGGTCGGCTGTCGCCGATCCGTGCGGCGTCTGCTCGATGTCCTGTCTATGTCTCGCTCTGTCACGTTCGCTCGTGTTTTCCCTGTTCCTGTCCAGACTATCGGCGCAGACGACCAAAGGGAATTGGTCTGTTTTGGCCTGTTGTGGTCAGTTGTGGCCAGTTTTGCTCACCGATCGCGGCTACAACACGACAAGCCAGCTCTCAACCGTATGGTTGTATGGTAGTGCCGTAATGTGGGGAAGGGAATTCCGCCACTGTGGGCTAATGTAGGCTGCGGAAGCTAATACCGCAGAAGTGACACGCTTTCTCCCCGCCACCAGACCGTTGCCTGCTTGATTCCGTCCCACCGGTAAGCTATATTGTAGTCACACTTGCAACCATAGGGAGGGCCGCGTGAAGTTCACTAATGTCCGGGAGTTGAAAGCGAAGACGTCGGCTGTGCTGCGCACAGTTGGGAAGGGCAACACCGTGCTGGTTACCACGCACGGGCGGCCCACGGCCATGCTGGTGCCGATCAGCGAAGACGATATCGAGGATGTGATGCTTGCTTATAGCCCGACGCTGCGAAAGAAGATCGAAGAAGGCTTGAAGGATATCCGGGCAGGCCGTACAATGTCCCTGGCTGATTACGCCAGCCGTCGCACGAAACTGAAAGCCACGACCGCGTGACCTTCCAGGTCTTTCTGTCCGAAAAAGCGCAGCAGGACCTGGACGCCATTCCTACAAAACAGGCTGAGCAGATTCTCGTCGACTGCCGCAGGCTGGCGGATGATCCAATTCCCGACGGCAAGCGCGTCAAGAAACTCCAAGGGTTCAAGGACGCTCTCTACAGGCTCAGAGCCGGCGATTACCGGGTGGTGTTCCGACGCACCGGTACGCGCATTGACATTGTGCGTGTGCTTAGCAAGGGGGACTTCCAGCGTGCCTACTGACCGACACTAGACAGAGCATTCAGACCTCTCGGGTTCACAAACCGCGTGCGCTGCCGCATAGCCTCTCGAACAGCATCCACGTCAAACCGCAATATCTTGCCGATTCGAAACGACGGAATAGACCCGCGCCAGGCGGCACGCCGAATCGTGTCATCACTGACGCCGAGCGCAGCAGCGAGCTCTTTGACGGAGAGCAGCGGAGTTTTCATGTCGCTCCAGGCTCCTTGCGTGACCTGGAGAACACGATACGAGACGGGTTAGGAAAATGGAATTGGGCTAATGTGGGCTAATGTATGCAGATGTAGTCAGTTGTGGACAGATTCAGCAGAAGATCGTTCGAAGCATCAAAGCATTGATGCGGGATAAGCAGAAGTCTATGCTACACTCATTCCTACCGGGAGGTGCGCGATGTGGAATAAATTCCTTGAACTATTGGATTGGTCGAGTCCAAACTATTAAATGGATGTGTGCCACCGTGAGTGGCTTAAGTGGTGGTGGCATTGCTTATTCACTAAATGCCCCTGGTTTTGTAATTTTAGCGCTGTCTGTTGCTGGAGTAATGATTTTTCTCGGCATTATAGTTCTCGTCCAGGGCAGGGAGATTCAAAAGCAGGAATTAAAGCGACAAGTTTCAGATGAATTAAAGCAGCAAGCTAATGTTAACAGGCCGCAATTTCAAAATACCAAAGGGTTAACCATCGAGGCCAAGCGAGGCGGGCAGTCCCTGATGAAAGGCCATGCCTATGCACAGCAGGCAAATGTCGGACGCGTCGTGCTGTTCTGTGCCGAAGCCTCCTCGATCATTGCGGATGCCGTCAATGCCGCCACGCGCGAAGCGTTGAACAAACTGACGGAGCTGATGGTCAATAGCTCCATGTTGCACGACTTGGGGGGGCTGCCTTCACAGAAACAGGCACAGGCGAAGTGATGCAGTATCGCCGCCTGGGCAGGATGGGCTGGCAGGTTTCGGAGATCGGCTTCGGCGCCTGGGGCATCGGGCGCAGCTTCTGGGTCGGCGCGGAGGACAAGGAATCGCTGTCCGCGTTACACGCCGCGGTTGACGCCGGCGTGAATTTTATCGACACGGCGCTGGTCTACGGAGACGGCCACAGCGAAACGCTCGTCGGGCAAGTCGTTCGGGAGCGCAAGGAACGGATCTACGTCGCGACCAAGGTACCGCCGCTGAACGAACATTGGCCGGCGCTGCCGGGCGATCGAACGTCTGACTGCTTTCCACCCGACCACATCATCGCATCCACCGAGCAGAGCCTCAAGAGCCTGAAGCTCGATTGCGTGGATCTCCAGCAATTGCACGTCTGGCGCGATGGATGGATGGAGGATCAGCGCTGGCTGGAAGCGCTGCACACACTGAAACAGCAAGGCAAAGTCCGTGCGATCGGCGTGTCGGTCAACGATCACGAGCCCGAAACAGCGCTCAAGCTCGTCACCAGCGGCGTCATTGATACGGTTCAGGTCATCTACAATATTTTTGATCAGGCCCCGAACGACGCGTTGTTGCCCGCTTGCCGGAAACATGACGTCGGCGTGCTTGCCCGCTGTCCCTTTGATGAAGGTGCGCTTACCGGCGCCATCGCGGCAGACACGGCTTTCCCTCCCGGCGATTGGCGGCACAGCTACTTCAAGGATGATCGTAAATCACAGGTCGTGACGCACGTTGAACCGCTCAAGAGACTGCTCGGATCAGAATCGAAGACGCTGCCCGAGCTGGCCCTCCGCTACTGCCTGGCCCATCCCGCCGTCAGCACCGTCATCCCCGGCATGCGCACGCGCAAGCACGTGACGTCGAACTGCTCCGTTTCCGATGGACGCAAGTTGAGTGACGGACTGCTCGCAAAACTCAAGCAGCACGCCTGGAAGAAAAACTTCTACGACTAAGGGCGATCAGCGACCGATCTCGCTCAAGGGCTGCTCGGTTACGAACACAGAGCCACGCGGATTAGAACCCAGCTCGTTGTGGGTCTCGAGCTGATCGCGTAGCGGCGAGGTTTGGCATTCGGGGGTGGTCACGAAGCCCCAATGCTGGTTGTCGCGGCAAATATTATTCAACACCATCGCTTCCGCCTGGTAAAACATCAGCATCCCGCTCAGCATGTTCTGAAAACACTGGTTCCGCACAAGATCCGGGTGAGAGCCGGGATCGCGCACGGCGATCCCGAAGTGGTGATTACCGAAGGAACGGTTTTGCGCGACGTAGGGTTTGGCCCCGCCGAACACGAAGATCCCCGACTCACGGTTGAAGCACACTTCATTATCCACGAACGACGGGCGGCAGTTCGGCCCATAGATCACCACGCCGGAGAGCAGGCCCTCCATCGCGCGACAGCCCGTGATGGCGCACGTCGAATCCAGAATGTTCATGGCCGAATGCTGGTCGCTGCCGACATAGCGAAAGGTGATGCCGCTGATCCGTCCGCCCGTCACGCGCTGCAAATACAACGGCCCGCCGCGCCGACAAAAGATCTGCACATGATCGCGTCCCGCGCCGATCAGGAGAATCGGCCGTTCGGCGACAAAGAATTTGTCTTCGTAAATACCGGGCCTGACGAAGATTTGATCATCCTCCCCGGCATCTTTGAGGGCGGCGCTGGGCCGCGAGTAAGCGCCAGGGTCATACGCATCCACGATCAGGGTTCGTCCTCCAGCGGGGTTTGGCGGTGGTTCCAGCAGCGGCGGCTCTGCCGGTTCCTTATATATAAAATGAGGACGATCCGGTGTCATGGCTGGAGACCCAGCGCGGCGGCCAGCGTGGGCGAGGTGAAAGAACCGGGATTCTGCAATCGCACCAGCGCGATACCGGCTTCCTTGAAGACGCCGTCGATCAGCTTGTTCCGGCCTTCCTTCTGGGCCGGTGGGATAGCCGGATCGTCCAACTCGATTATCTTGAACGTGGCCAGCGTGCCCGGATGAACCAGCACGAAATCAACCCGCCGTAGAGCAACCCGGTTAAGGATCGACGCACGGGCTTTGGGGTCCTTCGATTGGACATCCACCAGGCACCAGACCGGCACCTGCGCGAAGACGAGATATTGGTCCTGCACGGTCAGCCGGAGAAGGTTGTAGAAGGCGGCTTCGTCTTTGGTCAGCAGCGGCTGTGCGTGCAAGGAGACGCCGAATTCACCCATGACACACCTGTCACTTCACTTACGGGGTTTCACTTTTAAGCTACCGAGAACCAACCCCATAATAGCACCGTTCACTGGCCGGATCCGTCGCGCTTGTGATGACGAACGCGGCCGGGACGTGGCTCCAGTGCCGCAGATCAGGCTCAAGGGCGCCCCGCAGCACCTTTGGCGCCATGCTCATAAAGACGACCCCGCCCCGGATGGCGACTTCGCATAAGGCGCCATTGCCTCCTCCCGCCGCATCCAGCGTGCAGCCTCCCACGGCGATCCCGGCGCCGGCCGCAATCGGCACGAGGCCATAGATGACCCCCATGGGTAATCGAATCCAACTCTGCACGTTGAGCAGCGGGTGGTAGGCATCGTTATGTCGGACGGCGATCTTCTCGAACCAGCGTTGCGTGGAGAGACGCACTCCCGTTTCGGACGCACACGTCGACGGAAACGCTTCCTTGGCTCGAACCGAAAAATAGCCGTTGCTCGAGCCGGTGAATTGAAGATCCCAGTCGATGTCCGGGAATTGTCCCAGCCAGAACACCCGCCAGGCCGGACTTGGGGAGCGGCCTTCGTCGATTCTGCGGACCTGACGATCGGCAAAGGAGCGAAGGCTGTCATCGATGCCCCTGAGCCCGCTGGCCGGGTCGCGCAGGCGATGCCAATCCACTCGGGCTTCGTTCGGCTCTCCCAGGCGGTCCCACAGGACAGCCGACAGCAGGATGTTCACCGGGTCCTCGCCGAAATTGTAGAGCGGCGCGAACAACTCATGGTCCATCCGTCGCAATTCGACTCTCGCATCCTCGTTCTTCTGCATGTGCTCGTAGCTGAATGCCAGAAGAATACTGAGGAAGCCCCGCTCGTAACTTTCGAGGACGTAGTCGGTCAGGGTGCCGTCGGGAATGAACACGCTGGCCGCTTCCTTAAAGACGTGGAACGTCTTATGCCGGAATTCCGTCTGGGCCTGTGTCCCATACACGATCACCGTGGCGTAGCATCGCTGAAAGAAGGCATCCGACAACAGATCGAGTGTCTTGATTCGGTCGGACAGATCCATGGTCTGCGCGAAGTCCGAGCAGGACGGCTTGAGTTCCTGTTGCGCCGTTCTATGCGAGCAGCCGGTAAAGGCGGACACAATCAACAGGGAGGCAGTCAGTCGTATCCAGGCCGGCGCAGAGGGCATGACCTACCTTTGCCTGCCTCCTGGAACGATGGTGCCGAGCACGACGGGATGTGTGGCGCCGGTGACGGACGGCACGTTGGCGCATTCACCGTGGAAGGTCTGATAGGCCAGCACCGCGAAGGCCGCGGCCTCAAAGGCCTTGCTCTGCCAGCCCGCCGCCTCAAACGTCCGTACGGGAACCGGCGAGAAGACCGACGACAGATTGCTCATGAGTGTGCGGTTCCGGACCCCGCCGCCTCCGACGAGAACTTCGTCCACCGGCCCGCCCAGCCAGCGCCGCGCGCTGCCGAGCGTAATCGCCGTGAACAGCGAACAGGTTGCGAGCACGTCTTCGGATTTGAGGCGGTGGGCTTTCTGCGCAGTGAGAATCTGCTCCACAAAGGCGTCACCGAATTCTTCCCTACCGGTGGACTTCGGCGGGTTGCGTTTGAGGTAGGGGTGCGCGAGCAGTTTGGCCAGCAGGCCTATGGCAATATTACCTTTGGCTGCCAGTTTGCCGCCACGGTCCATCGTGTCCCTGCCTTTGGTCAGACGTCGTATCAGCCCGTCCATCACCATGTTGCCGGGCCCCGTGTCGAAGGCGAGGATCGCGTCGAGCCCCTTGCCGGCCGGCAGGTGAGTCACGTTGCCGATGCCCCCGAGGTTCACGATCAGACGAGACCGCTTCTTGTCTCGCAGCAAAATATAATGGACGTAGGGCGTGAGCGGCGCGCCCTGGCCGCCGGCCGCCATGTCGCGGGGGCGGAAATTCGCGACCGTTGCGATGCCGGTGCGCTCGGCGATCACCGCAGGCTCTGCAATCTGTAACGTGGAGCGGACAGATCCGATGCCCGGTTCATCCACCGCGTTCGGCAAATGATGGATGGTTTGCCCATGCGATCCGATCAAATCAATCTTCGCCGGCTCAAGCCCCGCCTGTTTGATGACGCGCAGGGCCGCCCTGGCGAACCACTCGCCGAGGACCACGTTCACATGGCAGATCTCGGAAACCGTTCCTCGTGCGGACAGGGCAAGCACGCGCTGCTGGAGGTCGGCCGGATAGGGGCAGGAGACGAAGGCGAGTGGCTTCACTTTGAGGTCTTGGCTGGAACCACGGATATCCACGAGCGCGGCGTCCACGCCGTCCCCCGAAGTGCCTGACATCAAGCCGACCACTCTCATGCCACCAATGCTCCCACCGGCTGCGCGCTACGCTAACGGAAGTCCCGCGGTCGGTCAAGCGAGGTTTGACTTTGGATGAAACCGGGTGCTACGGTCCGCGCATGTTCGGCCGGAAAATTGTGTTCGTCGTGGCGGTGTGCCTCGCCTTCCTCGCCGGTTCTGCCAACCCAATCTTCGCCTCGGAACCCTTGCATGTTGTGGTGACGATTCCAGTCCTGAAGGACTTTGCCGACCAGGTCGGCGGGCCGCATGTCCGGGTGGTTTCCCTGCTCTCCGGGTCGGAGAACGAACATACCTACTCACCGAAGCCGAGCGACCTGGTGGCAGTCCGCAAGGCCCATGTGTTCATCGAAGTCGGCATGGGGCTGGAGGTCTGGGTCGGCGCGCTGGTCAGCAATGCGGGGACTGCGGGACTGCTTGTCGTCACGACGTCGGAAGGCATTGAACGGATTGCCGATCATGCCAAGACATTGAACACGCAGGGCCATGGTGATGGAAATCCGCACGTCTGGCTAGACCCGGAGAACGCCAAGCTGATGGTCGGGCGAATTGCCAAGGCATTCGCCAAAGCCGATCCGGCGCATGCCGGCGAGTATCGCGCGAATCAGGATCGCTATGTTCACCGGCTAGGCGCGCTCGAAGCCGAGCTGGCAGAGCAGTTGGAACGTGTGACCGACCGCCGCATCGTCGTCCATCATCCGGCCTGGCCCTATTTCGCCAGACGATTCGGGTTCGACATTGCGGGCGAGATCATCACTCAACCGGGCGCAGAGCCCTCCGCGCGCCATCTCCAGGCGTTGGTCAGGAAGATTCGCGAGGGGCGCATTCGCGTAATCGTGTCGGAGCCGCAACTGAATCAGAAGCTCCCGCGCATTCTTGCCCAGGAATCCGGCGCCCGCCTCGTCGTATTGACGGCCATGCCGGGAGGCGTGCCTGGAACCGGCACCTATCTCGACATGCTTCGGTATAATGTCACGGAACTGGCTGAGGCGCTTGAATCGCAAAACTGAATTGCGCCTCAGGTCGCAAAGTCGTAAAGTCCTCAAGTCTTCATGTCACGGGACTCTATGACTTTCAGGCTTTTTGACTTTTAGACTGTTATGGCACACCCGATCATCAGATTTTCCCATGCGTCGTTCGGCTTTCCCGGCGTGGTTGCGCTGGAGGATATCACGCTGGAAATCTCCGAAGGCGAGTTCGTCGGCGTTATTGGACCGAATGGATCGGGCAAAACGACGCTGTGCCGCGCGATCCTGGGATTGATGCCGCCGTTTGCAGGCGGGCTTCAGATTTTCGACTGCGCCTGCCAGGAATTGCGGTGCCACCATCGCGCGCGCATCGGCTATCTCCCGCAAAAGGACGCGCTGGACCGCCATTTTCCGATCACGGTGCTTGAGGCCGTCATGATGGGCCGCTACGGCGCGTTGGGGCTGTTCACGCGGCCCTCGAAGCAGGACCGCGAGATTGCGCTGCATGCCCTGGAGAACGTCGGCATGCAGGATCATTCCAAGACCGCGCTGGGGCATCTGTCGGGAGGCCAGCAGCAACGGGTCTTCATCGCACGGGCGTTGGCACAGCAGCCTCAGGTCCTCCTACTCGACGAGCCGACCACCGGCATCGATATCACGACGCAAGCCAGCGTGCTGGATCTGGTCCAGCGGCTCCATCGTGACATGGGGCTGACGGTGTTGCTGGTGACGCACGATATCAATATGATCCGCGAGCGTGTGAACCGGCTGGTGCTGCTCAAAACCAGACTCTACGCGGCCGGCCCGCCGGCTGAGGTGTTGCGTCCGGACATTCTGCGCGAGGTCTACGGTAAGGACCTCGTGATTACGGAAAAAGATTTGATCATCGTCGAAGACTATCACCATCATCACTAACGCGCGGTGCGAGGTGCGAGGCTGCGGGGTACGGGGTAACCAGGACAACTTCTTGAACCTAGCACCTCGAACCCCGAACCTCGCAACCCATTTCTATGCTTGAAATGTTGTCATACGACTTCATGCAGCGGTCGCTGGCGGCAGCGATGCTGGTGGGGGCTGTCTGTTCGGCGATCGGGGTCTTTGTCGTGCTGCGGGGCCTGGCCTTTATCGGCGCCGGCACGGCTCATGCCGCGTTTGCCGGCGTGGCGCTGGCTTATCTTATGGGCTGGCCACCGTTGGCGGTCGCGATCGTCTTCGGCCTGGCGACGGTCTGGATCGCGGGGCTGATGGAAGAGCAGGGCCGGATGAAACTCGACGTCTCGATCGGGATTCTCTATACAGCGACCATGGCCCTGGCGATTCTGTTCCTCGGTCTCATGAAGACGTATAACGCCGAAGTCTATGGATATCTGTTCGGCAGCGTCCTGTCCGTGACGGCGGAGGAGCTTCGCATCATTGCCGTACTGGGGTTCTGTGTCATGGGCGCGCTGCTGGTCTTTTCCAAGGAGTTGTACTTCATCGCCTTCGATCAGGAAATGGCGGAAGCCTCCGGTGTGCCGGCCCGCCGGATCTTCTACCTGCTGTTGACGCTGGTGGCGGTGACGGTGGTCGTGTCGCTCAAAACGGTGGGGGCTATTCTGGTCTTTGCCATGATATTGATTCCGGCCTCGACAGCCTATCAGCTCACGCACAGCCTCGCGCAGATGACGACGCTCTCGGTCGTCATCGGCACCCTCTGCGCGGCCGGCGGGGTTTTGGTCTCTTCCGCGTGGGACCTGCCGTCAGGCCCGGCCATTGTCCTGCTGGCGACCGCGGTGTTTATTCTGTCGGTTTTATTCTCGCCCAAACGGCTCAATCGATCTCAGGCCTAGCCTCGCCGCGTTCAGCAGCCCTGTGCTTATCGGCGCACATGGCGCACGCCCCGGCAAATGGATTGATACGCTTCGTCGGCCGTCTGGCATTCCAGATTGCGCTTGGCCTGGTCCGCATGGAAATCCACGAGAAATTCCTGGACCGCCGTATAGCAGTCGGCCTTGTACGGGCCATCCACGACGCGGCAGAGCGCGATGCTGCGTTGCGGGCTGGCGTGGGTGAAGCCGAAATCTTTCGCCGCGCCGCGGAAACACTGGCCGATCAGATGCGGCTGGCCGAGCAAACATAGCGTACGCACACGCTCGGCATTCGTCAGGGTGTATCCGCTGATATCCCGCCCCAGGCTCCGGGCACAGGTCTCGACCAGATCGGCCGGCGCTTTCTCACATTCCTTGAAGGTCCCGGAAAAATCATAGCCGTTGAACGTCAACATGGCGGAGGTTTGCATCATGTAGCAGGACCGCTGATATTGTGTCCCCACGGCGTTGCAGGGGTAGTGCGGGTCGCTTGCGTCGAGCATCTTCACCGGCCCGGACGGTCCCGCGTGGTTGTCATGGTCGGCATGATCCTGCGTTTGAAACGAGATGACATTCTGCATGAACGCGCCCCCGTAGCAGGATTCCTGATCCCACCTCGTCGGGAGAGCGTCGCAATAGCCGAGCGCCTTGAAAAAGTCGTTCTCAAAATGCATGGTCAGGCCATGTCCCAGCCCGTGCACGCACTGAAACTTCATGAAAATCGGCCGCTGGGCGTCCTGCACCCCGCTGCATACCGAGGCGATGTCCTTCGGGGCCAGGTTCGGAAACTGGCTGACGTAGCCTTCCAGCACGCCGTGGTAGCATCCCGACCAGAAGGTGTCTTTGCAATGGGAGAACGCGGTGACGGCATCTTTATAGTGTGCGAAGGAAAATTTTCCGATGTGGTGGGTGTAGGGATGCGAGTAGTGGCGTACATCAGGGTCCACCGAGGAGAGCTGTTGCAGCGTGTCCAGGGCCTGTTCCGTCCCCTGCGTTTGGATGATGTGTTCCAGCACCTGCTTGTAACAGGGAATTTTTTCCTGATAGGACTTTGCCCGGCACTCTTCCCCGGCCGCCCAGGTTTCGCCGTGCATGCAGAGGAAGGGCAGGAGCAGTGCAGCGAGAATTGCCTCCCGCTGACGAATCCCCAAGGTGCGCATCATCCGGTAACCGTCAAGCTATTCGGTAGATGAGTCCAGTCGCTGCCCCGGCAGCAATGCTTTCCACCATCCCGGCGGCAAACCACCAGACAGGGAGCATAGCCGAAATCGGCAGCACCGCATACCAGGCCAGACACTGCGGCGCGAAGAGGAGCACGCCGACGATCAGTCCATACCGCACGCCCTGGCCGAGTCCGGGTTTATTGGCTTCATAGCCCTTCGTGTAGATCAGCACGAAAAGCGGCGCGAGGATTAGGGTCCCAAGCCCCATGAGCCACAAGTTGCCCTGAATCTCGCTTTCGGGGCGCCAGACCGAGGCCGTCTGTTTATACAGATCGGCGAGCAGCACGTTATTGACGACTCCATCCACGACGGAAAAGACGGCGAACACCGCCAGACTGGCCAAGGCCAACCGTTTCGTGTTCATAAGAGCCCCTTTGTTGTTGCGAATTACTTTGGTGGGACGTGCTTCTCTCGATCCCACACCATGCCGGTCTGCTCGTTGGCGCTGAATCCGAGCTTTTCATAGAAGGCTTGCTTGTCCCGGGTGCAAAGCCAGAATTTTTCAACGCGTGCGAGCGAGGGATGGTGCAGAATCTTTTCCATGATCTGGGTGCCGATATCCTGGCCCTGGTACTCCGGGTCTACGATGACGTCCCAGATGGAGGCGCGGTAGACATAATCCGTCAGGACGCGGCCGAACCCGATGAGACGAGGGCCGTCCCAGACGGAAATCGCCAGGTCGGTATGGGTCAGCATGTCTGTAATGCCGTTGACCGTGCGGGCCTTGGCCCAGGGCGCGCAGTCGTAGAGTCTGACGAGCAGAGTGGGATCGAAATTCTTGCGTTCGGAGAAGGTGATCATGCCCTTGAGAGCGACAGCCTTCTTATATTATGGTAGTCCCCGTCGATGCAAGACTTAAATCTGCAAGAGGGTGAGCGACCATGACGAAAGTTCGGAGTTGTCCCCGGTGCTTCCAGTTGATGTGGGTGAAAGACGACGAAGTGGAAGTCTTGGACGAGACGACCATCCGCATGACATGCCCGCACTGCCATGAATTGGTTCGGCTCAAATTGGTTTCGCAAGGTTCCAACGCGACGGGACCAAAGATGGGCCACTGAATACCGTGACGCGTGATGCGTGAACCGTGATGGGTTAAAGGATGGTCAAGTGGTAGTTCCTGCCCATTACGCATCACGGATTACTGATCACGGCCTTTAAAGTCCGCGTCCGGCGCCTTCCAGCTCCGGTTTATTTCCCGGCAGGATCTTATTGAGGGTCACGCGGTACTCGCCCATCCGCTTCTCATCCGTTTGATTCACCAGAATCTGCTTGTCCCGTTTCATTGTGTCGAGATGATCCAGGATCGCCAGCAGCGGCTGGATGGATCCCAGCAGCTTGCCGGCCTCGAACGCTTCCAACGATTCGATCAGGGGGTCATGAAAATTCTTGTAGGCGGAGTGCCCGCTCTGTGAGCGAAAGCGGGAGACAGCCTGCTCGTACGTTTCGATGGATTCCGGTGTCGGCTTGATTCCTCCAGGGACGGTAACACGCGGAACCATGGCGGGCAGCCTGGAGGCATACTGCTTGAGTGCGGCAATCAGATGGCCGATGACGTCGAGGGCTTGGCTTAACTCCACGGGCAATCTCTACAATGCCAGGATTGGGGAGTCAAGCGATCACGTCCTGGCGCCGGTCACCGTCTGCAAACCCGCAAGCACGACGGCCATGTCCGGAGGGAGTGGCGAAGTGAATGCCATTGGTTTGCCGGTAACCGGGTGGCAAAACCCGAGCGTCTTGGCGTGCAGCATGACACGCGGGATGTCGAGTGTTTCGAGCGCCTGCACTTTGCGCCCTCCGTAGGTCGGATCGCCGAGCAACGGATGGCCGAGCGAAGTCATATGCACGCGCAACTGATGCGTGCGGCCGGTCTTGGGAAACAAATCCACGCGCGCCGCGATTTTTCCGAATCGCTCGACCACCTTGTATTCCGTGACGGACGCTTTCGGCCTCGCCGTGCGGGATGAGAATTTCTTCCGCTCTTTGGTATCCCGTCCGATCGCCAACTCGATCAATCCGTGGCCTTTTTTGGGCACGCCAAAAACCAGCGCTTCATACATGCGCGTGATCGTATGTTGCTTGAACTGCGCAGCCAGGGCGCGATGCGCCTGGTCGGTCTTTGCGATGACCATGATGCCAGTGGTTTCCTTATCAAGACGATGGACAAGGCCTGGCCGTTCCTTCCCGCCGATCGTCGAAGCAGAACCTCCGGACGTCTCAAAGTGATAGAGCAGCGCGTTGACCAGCGTGCCAGTCCAGTGCCCCGGAGCCGGATGTACGACGAGACCGGCTGGTTTATTCAGGACGAGCAACGCGTCGTCTTCGTGCAGAATGTCTAGTGGGATCGGCTCGCCGTTCAGCTCCAGCGGTTCCGCTTTGGGAACATCGAACGTGATTCGGTCGCCGGGCTTGATTTTCTGACTGGCCCTGGCAGGCTCGCCATTGAGCTGCACGCGGCCCTTCTCGATGAGGCGCTGGATGGCCGAGCGTGAGAGGTCGCGCTCGCGATTCGCGAGAAACACATCCAGCCGCTTCGGCTTTTCCCCTTCGGTGATGAAGAATTCGGTAATCAAGAGTGAGGTAGACGGTGTTGTCGAACCTGAGTGTAGGCGAGCCTTTACTGTATTGCAAGGCAGGCAGGTGTGGGATTCCAGAAAAAGTCGGCCGGCCGTGAGCTGTATTCTGATTGCATCAGGCGTATGATGCTGAGCGGAGGCCGCTCAGGAGGTTCGTCATGACCGGAAAAAGCTTGGTGCGAGGAACGGTGTTCACGGCGATGATTGCGCTGGCGTGCTGGACCCTTTCCGCCTGCGGGAAGCAACAGCCGGCCGGCAT
This sequence comes from Nitrospiraceae bacterium, assembly GCA_009692155.1. Taxonomy (GTDB): domain Bacteria; phylum Nitrospirota; class Nitrospiria; order Nitrospirales; family Nitrospiraceae; genus 2-02-FULL-62-14. The sequence continues at coordinate 44,529 of SHZW01000013.1, read as the reverse complement.
TTCTCCTGAGAAGGTCGCCGATTATGTCCACGCGGTCATTGAAGCCGACCGGACTTTTTATACGGTCCACGTCGTGGAGCGGTTGCAGAAAAAAGGTAAGATGGTCGCCTCGGAAAACTGGAGAGCTAAAGACACGCTCCCGTTGCCGGCCCAGTTTTTGATGGAGTCCAGCGATCTGGCGAGCAAGACCGGCACCAAGGTGCAGTACCGCCTGATCGGCGCCTGGCCCATCAACCCGCAGAACGGGCCGGCGAGCGAGTTTGAGAAGAAGGGCCTCGAGAGCGTGTGGACGCATCCGGAGCGTCCCTACACGGAAACGGTCACGAGCGGAACGGAACAGGTCTTCCGTGCGCTCTATGCCGACCGGGCTGTGTCGCAGGCCTGCATCGGCTGCCACAACGCGCATGCCAGAAGCCCGAAGCGTGATTTTCAGATCAACGACGTGCTGGGTGGAATCGTCATCACAATTCCGCTGGGCTAGAAGCCCAGCTGAACGCCTCCCGGTCCGGTTCGGCGGTGTTCTGCGAGAGAGGGGTGGTTAGTCCTCGTCTTTCACCGTGGAGTTTGCAGATAATTGAGTCGGGTTTCGTTTGTCACGTCCCGTTACACGAGGCATTGGCAGTCATCGTGGCGGTCCCGGCGGTACGCTGGCTTACCCGCGCCCGACGGCTTCGCGTTCCATACCGTCGGTGTAGCGGCCCGCCGCCGCTGCGCTGTTGCACTTGGCCCGATGATGGAAGGTCTGCTGGGCGGTTGTCAGGTTTTCCTTCCGGCCGTGCCATGCCTCCAGCGCCAAATCCTGAAGCGCGCGGCCGTATGAAAAGCTGATCGCCCAGGGCTTCGGTCCGCCCAGTCGGTTGATCGCATCGAGATGCGCGGTCGCCGTGACGCTCGGCTGTCCGCCGGACAGGAATACGATGCCGGGAACCGCAGCCGGTACCTGACGTCGCAGGCAGCGCAACGTGGCGGTTGCGACTTCCTGCACGGAGGCCTGCTTGGGACAGTCTTTTCCGGAGATCACCATGTTGGGTTTCAGGAGCATGCCTTCCAGCCGCACACCCTGCTCAAAGAGGGCGTGAAAGACCGTGTGGAGGACGAATCCGGTGACGTCTTCGCAGCGTTCGAACGTGTGCGCTCCGTCCATGAGCACCTCGGGCTCGACGATGGGGACGAGGCCCTGCTCCTGGCAGAGCGTCGCGTACCGGGCGAGCGCGTGGGCGTTCGCGCTCACGCATCGCGGGCTCGGAAGCGTCTCGCCGATGCGAATCACCGCCCGCCACTTGGCGAACCGGGCACCGAGCGCCCGGTATTCTTTCAGGCGCTCCCGCAGGCCGTCCAGACCTTCGGTGATCTTTTCGTCCGGCGATCCGGCCAGCACTTTCGCGCCCGTGTCCATCTTGATGCCCGTCAGAATGCCCTGCTTGGCCAGCACGTCGGCGAGGGGCGTCCCGCCCGAACTCTTCTGCCGGATGGTCTCGTCGTACATGATGACGCCGCTGATGAAGGTGGCCGCGCCCGGCGTCGTGCAGAGCATTTCGCGATAGTCGCGGCGGCTGTCCTCGGTGGATGCAATCTTCAGGGCGTCGAACCGTTTGGTCAGAGTCGGCACCGACTCGTCGGCCGCCAGAATGCCCTTTCCCTCGGCGACCAAAGCCCTGGCTGTGCTGTCCAAATCCTGAGCGCTCATCGTTTTATCCCTCACTTGTCTTTGACCGGCACGTCCTCACGCATTGCACACAGCAAAATTCGTGTCATGAGGCCGTGCGAAAAGAAGTCGATCGTATTATAAATAGATTCGTTGTTACAATGATTTAGATTAAGTAGTAATTCAACAGCTACTATCACGGTGTCCCGGCGATCAAACGGTGGAACGCGCCGGCTCAACTCTGAACGCGAAGATGTCCGGCGGCAACTCCGGCGGGCGCGGTAGGCGGTAGAGGGGGAGGGAGCAAAATAATGAGCGCACAACAGACACAAGCCGGGAGCATTGGGATTCTTGTCGGTGGCGGTCCCGCGCCTGGAATTAACGGCGTGATCGCGGCGGCGGCCTTGCGGTGCCTGTCGGCCGGCCGGCAGGTCCTCGGCATTCGCGACGGATTTAAACGGCTGATCGCCGGTGACACGAGCCATGTCGCGCCCCTGACGCTGGCGGAGGTGAGCCGGCTCCATGTTCAGGGCGGCTCCTATCTGAGGACCGCCCGGGCGAATCCCACCAAGAACCCGCAGCACCTCGAACACGTCGTCGCCACCCTCCTCAAGCTGAACGTGTCAGGCCTTATTACGATCGGGGGCGACGATACATGTTTTTCCGCGCTGAAGCTGGAACAAGCCGCCGGCGGGCGGCTGCACGTCGTCCACGTTCCCAAGACTATTGATAATGATCTCGATCTGCCGGAGGGCGTTCCGACCTTCGGCTTTGAAACGGCCAGGCATGTCGGCACGCAGATCGTCAAGACCATCATGGTGGAAGCACGCACCACTTCCCACTGGTTTATTGTTGTTGCGATGGGGCGGCAGGCGGGCCACCTGGCGCTGGGAATCGGGAAAGCGGCCGGCGCCACGCTCACGCTGATCCCTGAAGAGTTTTCCGAACGTCCGCTCCGCCTCTCCCGCGTCGCCGATGTGCTGGCCGGGGCCATTCTCAAACGCCTGAGCATGGGGCACGAGGACGGCGTGGCCGTGGTGGCAGAGGGGCTGGCCGAGGTACTGGACCCGGAGGAACTCTCCAAGGATGCGGCGTTGCCGCGCGACGATCACGGCCACATCGAGTTATCCAAGATCAATCTGGCAGGGCTGCTCTCACGTGCCGTCCTTGCGCGGTTGGCGCCGCTTGGGATCACGCCGGTTTTTCGGGAGAAGGACATCGGCTTTGAATTACGGTGCGCCGATCCGATCGGGTTCGATCTCGAGTACACGCGTGATCTGGGGTACAGTGCGGCGACCTTTCTGTTGGAGGGCGGCAATGCCGCCCTCGCCTCTTTTGTCAACGGCCGGTTCCAGCCGATTCCGTTCGATCAAATTCTTGATGCCCGCACCGGCCGCACGCGGGTCCGGCCGGTCAATCTCCACTCCGCGCGCTACGAGATCGCCCGCCGGTACATGCTTCGTCTGGAGCCGGAGGATTTTGAGCAGCCGGAGCTGCTGGCCAGGCACGCGGCTCTCGCCCGCATGACCCCGGAGCAGTTTCGGTCCCGTTTCGAGTATGTGGTCGAGGACGAACGCCGGCGCAGATTACAGTAGCGTGCCTTCTTCGCGACCCGTTCCGGAACGGCGCCAGTCCATGGCCGGCCCAGCGGTCAGGCCGCTGCGAAGACCTTGTTGACCAGTGCCTGCGCCTCGTCCTGGATCTTCCTTAGATGTTCCTTCCCGCGAAAACTCTCGGCGTAGAGCTTGTAGACATTCTCGGTGCCCGACGGCCGGGTGGCAAACCAGCCCTGCTCGGTGACGACTTTGAGCCCGCCGATGGGTTTGTTGTTACCGGGCGCGTTGGTCAGGATGGAAACGATCCTGTCTCCAGCCAGCTCCTTCGCCGGAATCTGCTCCGGCGAGAGACGTTGGAGGATGTCCTTCTGCTCCGGCGTAGCCGGCGCATCGATCCGTTCATACACCGGATCGCCGAGCTCACGGGTCAGCTCCTGGTACAGCTCACCCGAATCCCGGCCGGTTGACGCCATCATTTCCGCCGCCAGAAGTCCCATGATGAGGCCGTCCTTGTCCGTGGTCCAGACCTGTCCGGTCCGGCGGAGAAACGAGGCGCCGGCGCTTTCCTCGCCTCCGAAGCCCAGCGTGCCGCCGAGCAGTCCCTCCACGAACCACTTGAAGCCGACCGGTACCTCGAGCAGCTTCCGGCCGAGTTTTGCAGCCACGCGATCGATCATGCTGCTGCTGACGACGGTTTTGCCGATGGCGGCGGTTCCCGCCCATTCCGGTCGGTGACGGAACAGATAGGCAATCGCGGTCGCCAGATAATGGTTGGGGTTGAGGAGCCCGGCGCTCCGGGTGACGATGCCGTGCCGGTCGGTGTCGGTGTCGTTTCCAAAGGCGACATCAAATCGGTCGCGCAGGGCGATCAGGCCCGTCATCGCATGCGGCGACGAGCAATCCATGCGGATCTTCCCGTCCCAGTCCACCGACATGAAACGGAAGGTGGCGTCCACGGCCTCGTTCACAACCGTCACGTTCAGCCCGTACTGCGCGGCAATCGGCTTCCAGTAGGCCACGGCCGCGCCGCCCAGCGGGTCGATGCCGATCCGCAATCGCGCGGCACGGACGATGTCCATGTCCACCACCGATCCCAGGTCCGCGATGTAGGCGCCGAGGTAATCGTGCTCGTGCGTGGTGGCCGCGCGCCGCGCCCGCTCGTAAGGGATCCGCGAGAGCCCCCGCAGTTCGTCAGTCAGCAAGGCGTTCGCCCGCTGTTCGATCCAGCGCGTGACGTCCGTATCGGCCGGTCCGCCATGCGGCGGGTTGTATTTGAAGCCGCCGTCCTCGGGCGGGTTGTGCGACGGAGTGATGACGATGCCGTCGGCGAGGCCGGTCGTCCGGCCCTGATTGTAGGTCAGGATGGCATGTGAGATGACGGGGGTGGGTGTGTAGCCGCCGCCCCGATCCACCATCACCTCGACCCCGTTCGCCGCCAATACCTCGAGCGCGGTGGCGAATGCCGGCTCCGACAGCGCGTGGGTGTCCATCCCCAGGAACAGCGGCCCCGTGGTCTGACGGCTTTTCCTGTATTCGCAGATGGCCTGGCTGGTCGCAAGGATATGCGCTTCGTTGAAACTCCGTCGGAAAGAGGACCCGCGATGTCCGGATGTCCCGAAGGCCACTCGGTGCTCGCGTACGGCCATGTCGGGCTGCAGGCTGTAGTATGACGTTACCAGCCGAGGCACGTTGACCAGCATCGAGGGGTCCGCGGGTTTGCCCGCCAAGGGACTAAGAGGCATGCCTCCCTTTCCGCGTGGCTCTCGGGGTTTAGTGAAGCTCCGGTTTGTTCTGCCGTGAAGGTCAGCGCCTGGTGCGTTCGGCGATTTTTTTGCGGAGGCGGGCTTTTTCGAGGCTGATCTGGGCTTCCTTGAGGTCGGACGGAAGGCCGCCGGTCTGCAGGCGCTGTTCGGCTTCGGCCACCTTCTGTGCAGCCCGTTCCACGTTGATGTTTTCAGCCTTTTCGGCGATCTCAGCAAGGATCGTAACCTTGGTCGGGTTCACTTCGGCGTAACCCCAGAGGACCGCCATGTAGGACCAAGTGTCGCCGATTTTATACTGGAGTTCGCCGATCTTCAGCGTGGTGAGAAACGCCGCGTGGCCGGGCAGCACGCCGAATTCACCGTCCGTACCGGGCGCAATGACTTCATCCACCTGCTTGCTCAACAGCAGGTGTTCGGGGGTGATGACTTCCAAAAGAAGTTTCCCCGCCATTACCGTTTCACACCCAACTTTTCGGCTTTCGCAATGACTTCTTCAATCGGCCCCACCATATAGAACGCCTGCTCGGGCAGGTCGTCGTACTTGCCCTCGATGATTTCCTTGAAGCTGCGAACCGTGTCCTTCAGCTTCACGTATTTACCCGGCGAACCGGTAAACGCTTCGGCGACGTGAAACGGCTGCGAGAGGAACCGCTGAATCTTGCGCGCGCGCGATACCGCCAGCTTGTCGTCTTCGGACAATTCATCCATGCCGAGAATCGCGATGATGTCTTGAAGATCTTTGTAACGCTGCAGCACGGACTGCACGCCACGCGCGACCTTGTAGTGCTCTTCACCCACGACCTGCGGATCCAGAATTCTGGAAGTGGAGTCCAGCGGGTCCACAGCCGGATAGATGCCCAGCTCGGCCAGTTGGCGCGACAACACGGTCGTCGCGTCCAAGTGCGCAAAGGCCGTCGCCGGCGCCGGGTCGGTCAGGTCATCGGCTGGCACGTAAATCGCCTGCACCGACGTAATCGAGCCTCGCTTGGTCGACGTGATCCGTTCTTGCAGCGTGCCCATCTCGGTGCTGAGAGTCGGCTGATAGCCGACGGCTGACGGCATCCGGCCCAGCAAGGCGGACACTTCGGAGCCGGCCTGCGTAAACCGGAAGATATTGTCGATGAAGAGCAAGACGTCCTGGTTCTCTTCATCGCGGAAATATTCCGCCACGGCCAGCCCAGTGAGCGCCACGCGCAGGCGCGCGCCCGGGGGCTCGTTCATCTGGCCGTACACCAGCGCGGCCTTGGACTTGGTGAAATCCTTGGGATCGATGACCTTGGATTCCCGCATTTCGTGCCAGAGGTCGTTGCCCTCGCGGGTCCGTTCGCCCACGCCCGCGAACACCGAGAAGCCGCCGTGATGGAGCGCGATGTTGTTGATCAGCTCCATGATAATGACGGTCTTGCCCACGCCCGCGCCGCCGAAGAGACCGACCTTGCCGCCCTTTGAATAGGGCTCCAGCAAATCCACGACCTTGATGCCGGTTTCCAGCACCTCGGTCTTGGTTTCCTGCTCGTCCAGGGAGGGCGCCGGGCGGTGGATCGGATACTTCTTCTTGGCGTTGAGCGGCCCCATCTCGTCCACCGGCTCGCCGAGCACGTTGATCAGGCGGCCCAATGTTTCGCGGCCGACCGGCACGGAAATCGGGGCGCCGGTATCCTTGACGTTCATCCCGCGGACGAGCCCGTCGGTGGAGGTCATCGCGACCGCGCGCACGCGGTTTTCCCCCAAGTGCTGCGCGACCTCGAAGGTTACCTTGATCTCCGGGCGGCCGGTTTTCTTATCTTCCGGTTCTTCGACCCGGATCGCGTTATAGATGTTGGGCAACTGACCGGGAGGAAACTCGGCATCGATGACCGGCCCGATGATCTGGAGAACTTTGCCTGTTGCGCTCATATCGCTCCTCTTGCGTCGTTATTCGCTAAATGTTAACCATGGATCGTATTTCGGTTCTGAATCCTACTTTAACAGTCTCACTTCAGCGCCTCTGCGCCGCCGACAATGTCCATCAATTCCTTGGTGATCGCGGTTTGCCGCGTCTTGTTGTAATGGAGGGTGACTTTCTTGATCAGTTCGCCCGCGTTGCGCGTGGCGCCGTCCATCGCGGCCATCCGTGCGCCCTGCTCCGCCGCCGATGATTCCAGCAGAATGCGATAGGCCTGAATCTGGAAATGTTTCGGGAGCAACGCTTCCAGCAGTTCCTCCTCGTCCGGCTCGTATTCATAACTGCCGCCCAGCGTGGCCGCCGCCGTCCCGTCAGTCTCCAGCGCTTCGATGGGGAACAGCCGTTCGACGATGACTCGCTGCTGAATCGCCGACTTGAATTCGTTGTAGATCACGTATAGCTCGTCGAACGTGCCTTTGACGAAGTGTTCGGTCAGGTCCTGGCCGATATCCAGCGCGTGCTCGAAACTGAGCTTGTCGAAGACCTCCGTCCATTGCTGACGGAGGGCCCAGTTGCGGCGCCGAAAAAAGTCCCGGCTCTTGCGGCCGACGAGGCTGACGGCCACTTTATGGCCGTGTCCCTCGTGCTCCCGCAGTGTTTCGACGGCTTTTCGAACGATGTTCGTGTTGAACCCGCCGCAGAGGCCGCGATCGCTCGTCACGACCAGGATCTCAATCTTGTTGCCAGTCCGCTTTTGCAATAGCGGGTGGGCCGAGCGGTTTACGCGGCGGCTCAAATTGGCGAGGATCTCCCGCATCTTGTGCGCATAGGGCCGCGCCGATAGAATCCGGTCCTGCGCGCGCTTGAGTTTCGCGGCGGCCACCATCTTCATGGCCTTCGTGATTTTCTGCGTATTTTTGACGCTGGTGATCTTGCGTCGGAGGCTCTGTAAGCTTGGCATGTCTTATATCGGCTGCTGAAAACGGCCCCTAACTTTGTTCTCGGTCGATCAAACCCCTCAACGTACCGCGAAAAGTACGTCTCGGGTCTTTAGCTCCCTGCGGCCGCGTTGGGAACCGTTTTGAGTAGCCGCAGGGAACCATTTCGTGAAACGGCTACTACTTCTTCGCGCCGTACCCCATTTTCTGCTTGAACGTCGCGAGCATCTGCTTCAGCTTCAACCCGACGGCATCGTCGATCTTGCTGATGCTGGTGATTTCCTTGCGCAGTTCCGGATGCTGCTGCGTGACATAATGCAGCAGGTCTTCCTCGAACTGCCGGACTTTATCCACCGCTACATCGTCCAGGAAGCCCTGCGTACCGGCATAAATCGAGATGACCTGATCGGCCACCGGCATGGGCTTGTATTGTCCCTGCTTGAGCAGTTCCACCATGCGGACGCCCCGCGCCAGCTGGGCCTGGGTGGCCTTGTCCAGTTCGCTGCCGAACTGGGCGAAGGCGGCCATCTCGCGGTACTGAGCCAGGTCGAGCCGCAACGTGCCGGCGACTTGCTTCATGGTTTTAATTTGCGCTGAACCGCCGACGCGGGAGACGGAGAGGCCGACGTTGATGGCAGGCCGGATGCCCGAATAAAACAGGTCGCTGCCGAGATAAATCTGCCCATCGGTGATCGAAATGACATTGGTCGGAATGTAGGCCGACACGTCGCCCGCCTGTGTCTCGATGATCGGCAGCGCCGTCAGGCTGCCCCCGCCCAGCTTGTCGTTGAGCTTGGCGGCGCGCTCCAGGAGCCTGGAGTGCAGATAGAACACGTCGCCCGGGTAGGCTTCGCGGCCCGGAGGCCGGCGCAGCAGGAGTGAGAGCTGCCGATAGGCCACCGCGTGCTTGGACAAGTCGTCGTAGACGATGAGCGCATGTTTCCCGTTGTCCCGGAAATATTCGCCGATGGCGGCGCCGGCGAAGGGGGCCAGGTACTGCATCGGCGCCGCATCGCTCGCCGTGGCCGACACGACGATGCTGAACTCCATGGCATGGTTTTCCTCGAGTGTCTTGACGACGCGCGCCACCGTCGAGCGTTTCTGGCCGACCGCGACGTAAATACAGAACACGCCGAGGCCCTTCTGGTTGATGATCGTATCCACAGCGATGGCGGTTTTGCCGGTCTGGCGGTCGCCGATGATCAGCTCGCGCTGACCGCGGCCAATGGGAATCATCGCATCGATGGCCTTGATGCCGGTTTGGAGCGGTTCGCGGACGGACTGCCGCGTGACCACGCCCGGTGCGACCACTTCGATACGCGACGTGTGCGCGGACTTGATCGGTCCCTTTCCATCGATCGGCTGGCCGATGGCATTGACCACGCGGCCCATCAGGGCTTCGCCCACGGGGATTTCCGCGATGCGGCCCGTGCGTTTGACGGGGTCGCCTTCCTTGATGCCGGTGTCGTCGCCCATCAACACGACGCCGACGCTGTCTTCCTCGAGATTCAGCGCGATCCCAAAGAGGTTGCCTGGAAACTCCAGCATCTCACCGGACATGGCGCCGTCCAGCCCGTAGACCTTGGCAATGCCGTCGCCGACCTGAATAACGGAACCTGTCTCGCTGACGTCGACGCGCTTGTCGAAGCCTTTGATCTTTTCCTTGATGATCGAGCTGATTTCATCCGCTTTGATCTGCATCGGCTACTCCTTGGTCAAAATCGTCTGCATGGTGTTGAGACGGCTGCGCACGCTGCTGTCGTAGAGCGTGCTGCCGATTCGAATTTGAAGTCCTCCGAGCAGCTTGGGCTCGGTGTGAAAGGAGACATCCACGTCGCGCTTCAGCACTTCACGAAGCCGGCCCCGCACCCGCTCCTGCTCGGCGGCATCCAACGCGGCGGCTGAGGTGACGAGCGCCTGCTTGGTCCCCTTGGATTGATCGGCCAACAGGGCAAAGGCGTCGGCAATCTCCGGGAGAAACCCGATGCGGTTCTTGTGCACGAGCTGCGCGAGAAAGTTTTTCATGACCGGCGGACCCTGCAGCTTGTCCACGAGGGCCGCGAGAACGGCCAGTTTCTCTTCGGCCCCAAAGGCCGGCGAGGCCAGCACGTGCTTGAGGGATGGCGATTGCGAGAAGGCTTGTCCCAGCCCGGTCAGGCTGGTTCGCGCCGACTCGACGCTCTTGGCATCCAAGAGTTCGAAGAGGGCCTTGGCGTAGCGGCGAGCGACGGAAGATCTAATCACGAACGAATCTGCCGAATCATGCGAAACTCCGCGATGAACAAGGAAAAAATTCGTGCGGTGGGGCACGAAAAACGCGCCACAGTAGCATTCGGTTAAGGGGGCTGTCAAGCAGACTGTCGAGGGGAATTCTTACTGAATGATGCCGCCGCCGAGGACGCGGTTGCCGTCGTAAAACACGGCGGATTGGCCTGGACTCAGGGCCCGCTGCGGGGTCGAAAAGTAGGCGGCGATGGTGCCGTTGGAAGCGGGCGTGAGGGTGGCGGGAGACGCCGGTGTGGCATAGCGCACCTTGACGTCGGCCTCGCGCGGTCCTGTCCGAAGCGATTCGTCGAACAGGTTCAGATCGGTGATCGTGCACTGCGATCGCAGGAGGCTCTCATCGGTGCCGAGCACAACCGTATTCGTCGCCGGTTCAACCCGCTGCACGTACAGCCGTTGCCCGGCTGCGACGCCGAGCCCGCGCCGCTGTCCCGGCGTGTAAAACGCGATGCCGTCGTGCCGGCCCAGCTCGTGGCCGTCCGTATCGACAAATCGGCCGGGCCGCTTCGCTTCCGGTGTTTCGGTTTCGATGAACGTTCGATAGTCGCCCTGCGTGACGAAACAGATTTCCTGGCTTTCCTTCATTTCGTCCGGCGGCAGATCGAGCGATTCGGCCCTGGCCCAGACGTCCGGCTTCTGCATGCCGCCGACCGGAAACAGCAGGCGCGGCAGCCAGGCAGGCTTGAGCCGGTACAGGAAGTAACTCTGGTCCTTGCGGGTATCCTCCGCGCGTTGCAGGCTGAATCGGGAGCCATCACGGTCGATCCTCGCGTAGTGGCCGGTGGCGACAAAATCCACACCACGCTCTTCGGCAAGGGCGATCAACGACTGCAGTTTCACGCGCTCGTTGCAGCGTACGCAGGGATTGGGCGTGGTACCGGCGAGATAACCGGAGAGAAAATCGTCGATGACACCGGTGCGGAACGTCTGGCGGGTGTCGATGATTTCGTACGGAATCTTCAGGCGCTTGGCAACGTGCCTGGCGATGCCGACCTTGCAGCAACTGCGCTCCTGCCAGCGCTTGGAGACGGCAGCTGATTCGTCCTCTTGCTCCCAGACCTGCAGCGTCACTCCGTGGACGTCGTAGCCCTGGTCGACCAGCAGTGCGGCGGCGACCGAACTGTCGACTCCACCGCTCATTCCGAGTATGACGCGAGGACGTGTCATGACAGAACACCCTGTCCGCTGACTGTATGTGCGTAATGGCCGGCGTCCTGCAATCGCCGGGACGCCGGCAGACGATCGTATGCTACAGGATGAAGCGGGGTTGTGTCACGAGGGCAAATCTTGCAGCCGGACCTTGCCGCGGTGCGCGGCCAGGTCGTGGACCTTGTCGAGATCCGGATGCTCTTCCGCACCCCATGCGTCGGTGCCCATATCGCAGAGGCCGTGAAAATGCGCGCCCTCTTCCATCGTGAAGGACGGCGTGCGAACGTCTCCGATCAGCACGCCGGGCTTGAGGATCTGAATTTTTTCTGTCGCCGTGACGTTCGCCTTGATTCTCCCGCCGCTGATCAGCGTGCCGGTGGTCACGATGCCCTTGATCACTGCGTGTTCGCCGACGACCAGCGTGCCCTTGGTATGAATTTCCCCGTCCAGGCGGCCGTCGATGCGCACCGTCCCTTCAAAGTTGACGACACCTTTGAAGTCCACGCCCCGTCCGAGGAATGTGAAGTTTTCCTCGTCGACGATGGGGTGTTTATTTTTCCCCTTACTCCCCCACATGCCTGCCTCCTTCGATAGCGTCGCGCGCAGAAATGGCCGCGCGCGGCAGTTGCCGGTTCACTCTTGGACCGTTGCCGGTTAGCCTGTGACGCGTTTCATGCCGGAGGCAGGTGCATTGACCGCTCGCACCGCCGCCTCGCGCGCGAGCTCGCGCACTTCCGTCCGCGCCATCTCAATGCTCCCGTTGAAGAGCACGCCTTCTTCCATCGAGATCGTCGGCGCCTTGACCGAGCCATTCAGGATCGCCGGGGACAGCAGCCTGACTTTTTCCTTCGCCGAGATGTCGCCCGTGATTCTCCCTTTGCTGATGACGGTGCCGGCGCTCACCTTTGCCGTAAGGACGGCGTCCTCGCCGACCAGCAACGTGCCGTCCGTGTGGATTTCGCCGTCGAGCTGGCCGTCAATGCGCACCGTGCCGTTGTAGGTGATGATTCCCTTGAATTCGACGCCTTTTCCGACAAACGCTATGACGTCTTCCGCCTGTGCCGCTGTCCCATCCTGCCCGTTCTCGTCGGTTGTCTGTTGATCGGCGTCGTCGTTATTGGCTTTATCCTTCTTTCACATAGTGCCCTCCCTCTTTCTTTTTAGACTGTGCCACCCGATTGTGTGTCGCGAGATCCGCTATCTGAAATTCCCGTCACGGCTCCGTTTGGAAAAAACGAAACGGAACGTCCCCCGTCTGCCTGGAAAACGGGAAGAGCCGGAAATCCTGTGTACGCTCAGTGACAGATGAGGCGGGGACTTATGTCCAACCCTCAGGAGCAGCAGCGTATGGGGCAAGCTTAAAACGAGGTTGTGGACAACGCAAGAAATTTCCCGTTTTTCGCTCTGATCCTCACGAACGTTATCCCAACATCAGCTCAACCAATCGATCGAGGTCGGCCGGCTCGTAGTAGTGGATTTCCAGTCGTCCGCCCTTCCGTCCTTTGTGAATCAGCACTTTCGTTCCGAAACGTTTCCGTAATTTTTCTTCGAGGTCCGGATAGACCGTCAGCCGTCGCGCTGCCGGCTTTGTTTTTCCGGTGCGCAGGTCGGACGCGATCAACTGTTCTGCCTGGCGAACGGAGAGCTGCCCCTCCATGATCCGCTTGGCCAGTTTCAATTGGAGCTCCGGACGGCTGAGTCCAAGCAGCACCTTGGCATGGCCCATTGAAATTTTGAAAGATTCAACTAACTCTTTAATTTCATTAGGTAAATTAAGAAGTCTGAGGGAGTTGGCAACGGAAGAGCGATCTTTTCCGAAGCGTTGCGCGAGCGTTTCCTGTGTCAGCCTGAATTCCGTCAGCAGCCGGTAATAGGCGCGCGCTTCTTCTATTGGGTTGAGATCTTCCCGCTGAAGGTTTTCGGTCAGCGCCAGTTCCATGGATTGTTCGTCGCTTGAATTGCGCACGACTGCCGGGATGCTCTTGAGGCCGGCCAGCTTGGCGGCTCGGTAGCGCCGTTCGCCTGCGATCAACTCGAACAGCCCGTCCGCCTTGCGTCGGACAAGCACCGGTTGCAAGACACCGTTGCGCTTGACCGACTCAGTCAGCTGCGCCAGCTCATCCGGCTCGAATGTCTGTCTGGGCTGGTAGCGATTCGGGACAATCCGGTCGAGCGGGACATCCTGTGTCGTCTCGCGTTCGATCGGAAGAATTTTCGGGAGGCTTTCCGGAAGCAGCGCGCCGAGTCCCTTACCGAGAGCTTTTTTTTCCATTGAGAAACTCCTTGGCTAGCTTGAGATAAACCTGCGAGTCGATGGATGCGACGTGAGACAACAGTGCCGGCCGTCCGAAGCTCGGCGCTTCAGCCAGCGCGACATTTACCGAGCGCCTTTTTTTCCATTGAGAAACTCTTTTGCAAGTTGGAGATAGGCCTGCGAGCCGGTGGATGCAGCGTTGTACAGCAGCGCCGGCCGTCCGAAACTCGGCGCTTCAGCCAGCGCGACGTTGCGCGGAATCACCGTGCGGTAAACTTTATCCTTGAAGTGCGATCGAATCTCATCGGCGACCTGCCCCGACAGACTATTGCGGCTATCGAACATCGTCAGCACGATGCCTTCCAATTCCAATGACGGATTCAAGGATTGCTGCACGCGCTCGACGTTGGCCATCAGTCGTCCCAATCCCTCCATCGCGTAATACTCGCATTGAAGCGGGACGAGCACCGAGGATGCTGCCGTGAGTGCGTTGATCGTGAGCAACCCGAGCGCCGGGGGACAATCGAGCACGACATAATCGAATCGATCGAGAATTCCCTGCAGCGCAGTCTTCAGCAGGTGCTCACGATCCGGCATGGAAACCAGTTCGACTTCCGCGCCGACAAGATCGGCTGTCGCCGGCGCGATCGACAGTTGCGGGATCGCGGTCGGCACGATCACCTCTTCGATTTTGGTTCCATGCACCAAACAGTCATAGACCGTCCTGGCAAGGCCCTTCGTATCAATCCCAAGACCGCTTGTGGCATTCGACTGGGGATCCATGTCAACCAGCAGCACAGACCGTTCAGATACGGCCAATGATGTGGCAAGATTCACGGAAGTCGTTGTTTTTCCTACTCCTCCCTTCTGGTTCGCCACAGCAATTACTCTAGCCATGTGTCCGTTCAAGCTCCTTTTTTCCAATCGCACAGCAGAGATGTTCCACGTGGAACATCTCGTTAGGGCACAGCTGACGGCTGAAGAACCGTAAGCACTCGGCGTCCAAAGCCGTGCGGCAATTCATAAGCGAATTCACGTGAGACTTTGAATCCATGCTTCGCGGGATCGGAGTCCAGCGCTTTGGCCAAACACAAAATCACGCGGCCCTGTTCTTCGAGCAACACAGCGGAGAACGGCAGAATCTTCGCAGCCTCAACGGCCCGCGTAGCGATGTAGGAGAATCGGCCAGAGCCTTCAGGCGCTCGCGAAAAGTCGCGCAACTGTTTGGATACGACCGACACGTGTTTGAGATCCAATGTGCCGATGATATGGTGCAAGAACGAGGTCTTTTTCTCATTTGGCTCGAGCAATGTCACCCGGAGTTCCGGAACCAGTATTTTCAGCGGCAACCCCGGGAAGCCTGCTCCGCTGCCGACATCCAGCAGCGACGCATTTCTTCGCTGTTCCAAAGCTTGGCTGTATAGCAGTGAGTCGAGGAAATGCTTGATGGCAATTTCTTTTGTATCCTGGATTGCCGACAGATTTATTTTTTGGTTCCAGCGATCAAGTTCGCGGTAATAGGAAGCCAAAGCTGAAACCTGATTTTGATCTAACTTTATACCAAGTATAGATGTTTCTTCAATTAAAACATCTACAAATAGTGTCTGTTCCACGTGGAACATCTACGCCAATCAGCAGATCTGGTCAAGCGGTATTTCGTGAGTAACGATCTCGCGAGGGTGCCACGGAAAGAGTTTTTGGTTAAGCAGAAATAGGGGCTGCTTGACCCTGTTGTTGACGTCGGTTGCGCTCAAGAGCAACGAGCAGGAGCGAGATGGCTGCAGGCGTTACACCTGAAATGCGAGAAGCCTGGCCGATGGAAGCGGGGCGGAAACGGTTCAATTTTTCGAGCACCTCTCGTGAAAATCCCAGGACGCTGCCGTAGTTGAAATCGGCCGGGATTTTCTTTTCCTCAAGTTTTTCAAATCGCGAAATTTGCTGGAGTTGTCGCTTGATATAACCGTCATATTTAACTGTAATTTCAATGGCTTGAGATATTTCTTCATTATCTGACTGCAGCGTGCCGAGCAATTTGGTGAGCTTGGAATAGGTCATGCTCTGCCGGCGCAGTACGTGGGCCAGGGTCGCATCGGGAGAGAGCGGCTCGGGTGAGACTGCCGCGAGTTTTTCAAGAAACGATCCGACCGAGGCCGCTCGAGTTTCCTGCAAGCAACGCACTTCCTGTTCGATCCTATCACGCTTGCGCTGGAAGCGCGCATGGTCGGCTTCCGGCACGAGCCCCAAACGATACCCGATTTCCGTGAGCCGCATGTCTGCATTATCATGACGGAGCAGCAGGCGGTATTCCGCGCGCGAGGTGAACATGCGATAGGGCTCGCGCGCATCTTTCGTGATGAGGTCGTCGATGAGCACGCCGATGTAGGCTTGCGAGCGGTCCAGCACGAGCGGGGACTCGCCGCGCACGGCCATGGCCGCGTTGATCCCGGCGATGATGCCCTGCGCGCCCGCCTCTTCATAGCCGGAGGTGCCGTTGATCTGTCCCGCGTGGAACAGTCCGGAGACCGGCTTGGTTTCCAGTGTCGGGTGAAGTTGACGCGGCGGGAAATAATCGTACTCGATGGCGTAGCCCGGCTTGAGCATCGTCGCTCGTTCGAGTCCTGGGATTGTCTTCAGGATGGCCGCCTGCACATCCACCGGCAGGCTCGTGGAAATCCCGTTCGGATAGTATTCCACCGTGTCCAGTCCTTCCGGCTCGATGAAAATCTGATGCCGTTCCTTGTCCGCAAAACGCACGACCTTGTCTTCGATCGAGGGGCAGTAGCGCGGTCCCACGGATTCGATCACGCCCGAATACATCGGCGAGCGGTCGAGGTTCTTACGGATGATCTCGTGGGTGTCCTGAGTGGTGTAGGTGAGGTGGCAGGGCATCTGCGCATTGACGATCCGCTCCGTGCGCGCCGAAAAGGGCGGCGGCGGATCGTCGCCAGGCTGGAGCGCCATCGCGGCGAAGTTGATCGTGTCCCGGTGCAGGCGTGGCGGCGTGCCGGTCTTCAAGCGTCCCACTTCAAAGCCCAGGTCGCGCATGCAGTCCGACAGGTGTTCGGCCGAGGCCTCTCCGCCGCGCCCGGCCGGAAAATGCGTGAGCCCGATGTGAATCAGACCCTTCAAGAACGTGCCCGACGTGAGAATCACAGCCCGCGCGGCGATCTGCTCGCCGGTGCCGGTCACGAGGCCGGTCACTCGTCCACCCTCCGTGAGGAGACGATCCACCGTGCCCCGTGCCACATCAAGTCCAGGCTGTTCGTGCAGGGTCTGCTGCATGGCGAAACGGTAGAGTTTTTTGTCGCACTGCACGCGGAGCGCCCGCACGGCCGGCCCCTTGCTGGTATTCAACATCCGAAACTGAATCCCGGCGCGATCCGTGTTGCGCCCCATTTCACCGCCCAGCGCATCGATTTCCTTGACCAGATGCCCTTTCGCGATGCCGCCCACGGCCGGGTTGCAGGACATCTGCGCGATCTTGTCCAGTTCCATCGTCAATAGGAGGACGCGCGTGCCCATGCGCGCCGCCGCCAGCGCGGCTTCGCAGCCGGCATGGCCGCCTCCGACGACCACGATGTCGTAACTAACAGCCATATACAGACTGGTTCAAGGTTCGGGGTTCGAGGTTCGAGAAAAAATTAACTGGCGACTCTTTTCTTTTACCCAGCACCTCGCACCTCGTACCCCGCACCCGGTGGCGTTTCATTTGCCGATGCAAAATTCCTTGAAGATCCGGTCGAGAATATCGTCCGTGCTGACTGCGCCGGTAATTTCGCCCAGCGCATCGATAGCCGCGCGAAGATCCATCGCGATCAACTCGCCGGCCTGTCCGGCCTCAACAGAAGCGAGCGCTGCCGCCATCGCATCCTGCGTTCGTCGGAGTGCGGTCTGGTGGCGAAGATGGGTCACCATGACGGTTTCTCTGGTTTCAAAGTCCGGATGGACGAGCAGCATTCGAATCCGGTCCCGCAACTCATCGAGCCCATCGCCTGTTTTGGCGGAGATCCGTGCCACCGCGCAGGCGGGTCCGGCAGGAGGCAAAAGAACCGGGTCGATACGACACGGCAGGTCCGTCTTATTGACGACCACAAGCCGTTTCTGATCGACATTCGGGCAGGCGTCTTCCAACAGAGTCCGGTCGTCCGGCGTCAACGGCGCCGATCCGTCCAGGACGATCAGCAACAGGTCGGCCTGCTCCTGCGCGATGCGGCTGCGCCGCACGCCTTCCTGCTCCACGGGATCGGCGGTGTCGCGAATGCCCGCAGTGTCCAGCAGGCGAACAGGAATGCCCCGGATGTTCAGCAATTCTTCCAGCACGTCGCGCGTGGTGCCCGGGATGGGCGTCACGATCGCCCGATCCGTCTTGAGGAGCGCGTTGAGTAGGCTCGATTTTCCGACGTTCGGCCTGCCGATGATCGCCGCCGTGACGCCTTCGCGCAGAATACGGCCTTCACGACTGTGGGCGAGCAGCCGGCCGACGGCTTCGTGCACCTGCCGGAGGCCGGCTGTCAGTTCAACCGTTGGAATGAACGCGATATCCTCTTCCACGAAATCGATGCCCGCTTCGACGTGCGCCAGCAGGCCGATGAGTTTCTCCCGGACCGTGTCGATTTCCCTGGACAGAGCTCCGCGCAACTGCTCCTGCGCAATCCGCAGCCCGCCCGCCGTTTTCGCCCTAATTGTATCGAGCACGGCCTCGGCCTGGGCTAGGTCCAGACGGCCGTTGAGGAAGGCTCGTTTCGTAAATTCTCCGGGCTCAGCCAATCTGGCCCCTGCGCGGATCAGCGCTTCGCAGATCGTTTGCAGAATGACCACACCGCCGTGGCACTGGAGTTCGACGACGTCTTCGCCGGTATAGGACCGCGGCCCGCGCATGACGACCACCAGCGCGTCATCGAGCAGCGCGCGCCGGCGTGAATCGGTCGGGTCAAGCAGATCCGCGTGGTGGAGCACATGGCTGGCGGCGGATGGCAGCGGCGCGCCGGACCGCAGCGCGACCAGACCGGACGCGGCATCGACGGCTTTCTCGCCGCTGACGCGTACGATGCCGATGCCGCCCTCACCAATCGGAGTGGCGATGGCGCAGATCGTGTCGTTCAATGGTCCACTCATGGTGGAACTCAGGTCGTTGGCTGGTCAGAGGAAGCCGAAAACGTCGGCTGCCTGTAAATGTACCGGTCCGTGACGAACTGCTGGCCGATGGTCAGCAAGTTATTGGTGAACCAGTACAGCACCAACCCGGATGCAAAATTCAGGAACAGCAGGGTCATGAACGCCGGCAGCAGCAGCATGATCTTGGCCTGCACCGGGTCCATGGTCGTGGGCGTGATTTTTTGCTGAATCATCATCGTCACGCCCATGAGAATCGGCAGCACATAATAGGGATCGGGTATCGAGAGATCGGTCACCCACAGGAGAAACGGCGCCTGCCGGAGTTCGATCGTCATATACAGGACATTGAACAGCGCGACGAAGACCGGCATTTGCAGCAGCATCGGCAGGCAGCCGCCGACCGGATTGACTTTATGATCGCGGTACAGCTTGATCAGCTCCTTGTTCAGCCGATCCCGGTCGTCCTTGTACTTGGTCTGCAGCGCCAGCACCTTCGGCTGGAGGAGCTGCATCTCCTTCATGGACTTGTAGCTCTTATATTGGAGCGGCGCGAACAGCAGCTTGATGCCGACCGTCAGCAGCACGATCGCGATGCCGTAGTTCTGTGTGTAGTCGTGCAGAAACCGCAGGACGGAGAACAGCGGCTTGGCGACCGCTTTGACCATGTCCCAACTGCCGAAGATGAACCATCCGAAGTCGATCGTGTCTTCAAGCCCCGCATCCAGCGTTTTCAGGATCTCGAATTCCTTCGGGCCCGCGTAGAGTCGAAAGGTCAGCGGCGCCGACACGGACGGCGCGGGAAATCGCACCTGTGCCGAGGCGAGTCTCTCGCCTTCTTTCTTAATCCATACGGCGGTGGCGCCGGTCGGCATGGCCACGCTCATGAAATACTTGTCCTGCAGCGCGACCCATTTGACGTTGCCCTTTAATTCCTGCTCGGTGTCCGGCAGGTCCTTCTCAATTTTGTCCTCGATGCGGGAGGCCGGACCGATCAGGCCGATCAGGCCCTCGCTCCATTCGACAATGCCGAAATTGGTACCCAGCCCGGTCGCCAGCGTTCCGCTGATGCCTTCCGTGACGACCGCCACATCCACCACATAACTGTCATGGTGAAAGGTCAGCTGTTTTTCGACGTGGACCGGCGATCCCGGCGCCTGCCCGGGTGCACGGTAGGTCAGCGTGAGGTGGCCGGTCGGATGGGCCGCGTCGAGCCTGCTGAAATCGCGTTCGACTTCATACAGCGCCTCGTTCACGCGCTGGGTGAGTGCTTCGTCAGTGGTGTGCAACGACAGCGGCCCGGCGAACTTTCCTTCTTTGTGCACCAGCTGGACAGGCGGCGAGGCACTCTCCGGCGTGAGGCGGTAGCGCGTCAATTCCCAGCTCGTGATGACGCCGCCGCGATTCGAGATGGCGGCCCGGTACAAATCGGTCACCACCTCAATCGTTTGAACTCCCGCGGGCACAGAGGCAGCACGCTCGTCAGGGCGACTGATCGGTGCCGCCGCCGGGTTTTTTTCCGGAGTTGCTGCTGCCTCGGATGTTTGGGGAACCGTCGAAGCGGGAGCCTGCTGGTCTGTCTGCTGCGAGGGCGGCGGGGTCAATCCCATCTGTCGCAGGACATACTCGTACCCGACCAGAATGGTCAGGGACAGGATCAGAAAGATGACGACTCGTTTTTCCATAGTATGGGTGCGCGACCGCGCGTCGTTACCGGACGGGATCGTCCCCGCCGGGGTGGAACGGGTGACATTTCAACAACCGTACGCACGCTTTTCCCGTTCCCCTGACGAAGCCGTAGGAGCGGATGGCGTCTGCCGCATAATGCGAACACGTGGGTTCGAACCGGCAGGCGGGGCCCAGCAACGGAGAGATCCACCGCTGATAGAACGTGAGGACAGTCAGTCCGATCGTCTGCATAACCTCTTTTTCCTAGGGCCGCACAAGCGCCTGCTGCCGCAAGGCCGTCAGCCATGCCTCCCGCAGGGCCAGGGGCGTAGCGGTCAAGGCGCCGTGCCGGGGGAAAACCAGCAGATCGCAGCCCGGCGCCAACTGCCCCCGGGCCTGTCTGGCCAACTCACGAAAGAGACGCTTGGCGCGATTGCGCACAACGGCTCCCCCCAGACGTTTACCCACAATCACGCCTACTCGCGCGTGAGACAGGTCGGAACGGCAGGACACGAGATTGAACAGCGGAGTTGGAAGCCGTCGGCCGGTTTTTTTGACGCGCTCGATATCGCCGCTCTTCTTGAGAAAAAACAAGCGGTCTTCCGACGGGCGCGTCGTGGTCCGCATGCTACACGGTCAGGCGCTTGCGCCCCTTCTTGCGGCGGCGGGCCAGGACTTTGCGCCCGTCCTTCGTTTTCATCCGTTTCCGGAACCCGTGATCGCGTTTCCGTTTCAGTTTCGAGGGCTGCTGGTATGTGAATGACATTCAATGGCTCCTTCATCAGACACGGAACACAAATAGGAAACGCATTATAGGTAGCAGCCGAGCGGAGTGTCAACGACGACGGCACTGCAATTCCGGCACGCGTCACCAGTAGAAGGCTCCATCCACATCCGGCAAATCCGGTGCGGGTTCCCATCCATCAAAACATCTGCCTCTCTCCTCCGCTCTCTGGGCGATCGCGGGCCACAATGCAAAACGTCCTGCATGGGGCGGTTTTGCAGGAGGACAGCCAATCCGCCACAAAAGGTGAGCGTCGCGTGCAGGTTCCGAAAAAATAAGCCGTTGATAACGTGCAATTTTCATCGCCATTGCCGCTTCGAAAAGGGTGGCATTGCCCTTGCTCACTCCAGAGACCGTTCCCGAAGTGACAAGACACGTACGATTTCGATGAAGGGGGGTGAATCAATTATGATGAAGGCAATGTTTGCAATGCTGGCGCTGGTCCTCGGACTGGCGTTCGGTGGTGCCACTTTCGTGCAGGCCGATGAGATGAAGAAGGATGCTCCGGCTGCTGAAAAGAAGGCGGATAAGAAGGACGAGAAGAAGACAGAGAAGAAGGCTGAGAAGAAGTAAGCTCGCCTTTTCCGGAATGACCGGCACCCTTCGAGGGCAATCCATGCCTCGAAGGGGCGCCGGCGTTTTCATTTTTCAGGTCATCATATAAACGCGTGCGATTCATTCAATATTCATTCGCAATGAACGAGAACACACACAACGTGCGGAGTCGTGAAGAACAACGAGGAGGAGATACGATGAAACGGATCATGATGTTGCTACTGGTGCCGGCGCTTCTGCCGGCGCTCCTGCTGATGGCCGGCTGCAGCCAGGCGCCGGCCGACAAGCTGGGCGAGGCCGAAAAAGCCGTGATGGACGCCAAGCTCGCCGGGGCACAGGCCTACGTCGCCGAGGACTTTGCCAAGCTCGAGGGCATGCTGAATAATGCCAAGAAGGAAATGGATGATCAGAACGCCAAGTTCATGCTCTTCCGCGATTACGGCAAGACAGAGCAATTGCTGGCTTCGGTGAAGGCCGAGACGCCTGCACTGCTCGAGGAGACGGCGAAGAAAAAGGAAGAAGCCAGGGGAGTGGCGCTCAAAGCGCACGAAGCCGCCAAGCAAGCCGTCAAGAAAGCCCAGGCACTGGTTTCCAAGGCGCCGGTGGGCAAGGACCGGGCTGCCGTGGAGGCGATCAAGAACGACGCCAAGGCGTTGACCGCGTCGCTGAACGATGTGCAGATGGCGATGGACGCGGAAGATTATCTGACTGCGCAAGCCAAGGCCAAAGCGGTGCAGGACAAGAGCCTGGCACTCTCGTCGGAAGTGAGAGGCGCGCTGACGAAAGTGGGCGGAACCAAGGCGCCGCAAGCAAAGCCGGCGGCGGCGAAGAGCACGAAGAGTACAAAAAGCACCAAGAAAAAGAAGTAGCGGAGCGGGCGCTTCATGAACCGATTCTTTCCAGACAGACGGCGTACGGGCACGGTCAGCATGGCATTGGGCCTGCTGGTCCTCTCGGCCTGCGTCCAGCAGGCTCCGCCGGATCTTGTCCAGTCTGTGGAAGCCCTGGACCGTCAACTTGTGGCGGCCCACAGCGCCGAGTTCGCGCCGGAGGACTATCGCCGGTTCATCCAGCACTGGGTGGCGTTGAGGGAACGGCTCCGGTCGGACGACGACGTCGTCGGATGGCCCTGGGAGGATAATCCGTTCGAAACCGACCTGCAGGCGCTTCACGACGAAGGTGCGCGCGTGCTGGCGTTGGCGAGCGACAAGCAGAATGCCGAGCGGCGGGGTGCTGTGGCGCATGTCGCGCGCCTGGAGCGCCGCCTGCGACGCTTTACCAGCCGCGTGGATCAGATCGGCAGCCGTGTGGCGCTGGGCGAGAGACGGGTGGAGATCGAGTTGCTGGTGAAGCAGGCCCGGTCGTTCATGGAACAGGGACGGTTTGTCCATTCGAAGCAGGCCGCACGGCAGGCGGACGAACGAATGACCAGCCAGGCGGCGCAGTTGAACTCCGAGTTGGGCCGTTATGCGGATAAGGCGCAGGTCAATCACTGGCGCGCCATGGTCCGTCGTACAGTGGACTGGTCCAGACAGCATCAGGCGGCGGCGCTGGTGGTCGTCAAAGCCAAAAAGCGGTTGACGCTCTACCGGAACGGCCAGGCTGTGGCGTTCTATCCCGTCCGCCTCGGCTTTAACGGCGTCCAGGAGAAGCGGTACGAAGACGACGGCGCGACGCCGGAGGGTGACTATCGGGTGATCAGGGTGAAGGACCGCGGGCAGACGGATTTTTACCGGGCACTCCTGCTCGACTATCCGAATGCCGACGATCATCGGCGGTTCCAGTCGGCGCGGAAGACCGGCATGATTCCGGCCCAGGCCCGCATCGGCGGCAATATCGAGATCCACGGCGAGGCAAACCGGCAGCTCAGCCAGACGCTCGGTTGCGTGATGCTCGGCAACCGCCAGATGGACGCCTTGCTCAGAGAGGTCGAAGTCGGCACACCGGTCACGATCGTCGGCGCCGTAGACGTGGACAATGCAGTGGCGGTAGTATTGGCGCAGTTGGATCAGGGCGACGACGATGCCGATGCGGACGGCGCCGATCCTGACGACACGCAGGCTCCGGTGGATGAGACGGACGTCGAGCAGAGTTGAGCGGCGATGACGCACCTTATCGAACGATCAAAGCGGAGCGTATCCAGCGCGGCGGTGCTGGCCGCGACGGCTCTTGCCGCAGGATTGTTTGCCTATCAATTTGACGGCTCGCGCGAAGTCGAGAGCCGCATCCTCACCGCCGAGTCACGGACTACATCGAGCCTGGCGCATCTGCGTGCCCAGCATGCGGCGCTGAAGCGGCAACTAGCCGCCTATGCCCCGACCGGCGCCTACATTGTCGTGGATACGGCGCGCAACCGGCTCTACGTCAAGCGCCGCGAAGCGGTTCTGTTGGACGCGGTCGTGTCCACGGGCAGCGGGACCATTCTGGATCATCCCGATCAGCCGGAGCGCCGGTGGGTTTTCGACACGCCGCGCGGCGCCTTTGCTGTTGAGTCGAAGCTTGTTAATCCGGCCTGGGTGAAGCCGGACTGGGCGTTTCTCGAAGAAGGCCGCATGATTCCCGCGAATGCCGCGGAGCGCGTGGAGACCGGCATCCTTGGAGAGTATGCATTCGGATTCGGCAACGGGTATTTCATCCACGGCACCCTCTATACCCGGATGCTGGGCAGGAACGTGACGCATGGCTGCATCCGGCTGAACGACGACGACCTGCGCACGGTCAACCGGCTCGCCGACATCGGAACACCCCTCATCATTTCCTGACTTGCGCCACCGAAAGTTTTTCATCGCGCTCGGACTCGCAGCCGCGTTCTGCGGGGCCTGCCTCGTGGCGGAGACATCCGCGCAAGATCGCCAGGCGACCGGCGAGCGGCAAGCCGTCCAGGAAGCGAATACCGTTCTTCAGGAAGAAATCAAACTGGCTGCGCGGCCGCAGACCTACTTATTGATCGATGTGCATCAGGGTGTCGTCCTGGTGAAGGCTCGCGGTGTCGAAATCCACCGGCTGCCTCTTCTCTCCTGGCGTGCCCGGGAGGATCGGCCGCCGGTGGATCGTCCCAAGACCAAGCCGGGTGAGGATGCGACCGAACATCCCATCGATGTGTCCGATATGCCCGCGGAATATCATCTAGCGCTGGAACCGTCGTTGCTCGTGGCGATTGTTCCGCCGGCCCAGAATCACCCCTGGCTCTGGATCAGGGGCCTCATGCGGGAGTGGTGGAGCCGGGCGGTTTCCAACGGTCCGAGTCCATGGCTACGCCTGACGCTCTCGCCGGAGAGCGCCCGCTCGCTGGCTTGGTCGGTGACCGAAGGGATGCCTGTCTTGATCGGCCGGACAACCCTTCCCTAGGTAAAACTCCACGATTTTGCTCCCTTCGGCCCCGTTTGCGTTTTCGCCGATGCCAGCCTAAGATACGGCCCCCAACGCGTCGCACGAGCGTAGAAGCGGAGGCCCGTGATGCCGAAAGAGCCGATGGCGAGGATGCATGTGAACCTGGGCGCCCTCCACGGAACCGTGGAGGCGGCGCTGCACGAGATGGCGCTGACGCGGCTCGTGGCACGCCTCTGGTCGAAGGACCACCAGCTCTGGAAACCGGAGCCGACGGAAATCGCCAACCGCCTCGGCTGGCTGACGGTCGCGGAGCAACTGCGCGAAAAAGCCGGGTCGCTCCAGGCGTTCGCACAGGGCGTGCGGAGCGCCGGCTTCCGCGACGTCGTCCTGCTCGGCATGGGCGGCAGCAGCCTCGGGCCGGAAGTGTTCCGGTGCGCGTTCGGCTCGATGCGCGGGTTCCCGCGCCTGTGGGTGCTCGATTCGACGGTACCGGGCTTCGTCCGCCAGGTCACGAAGGCGATCAATCCGGCGAAGACGCTTTTCATTCTGGCCAGCAAATCAGGCGGGACGATCGAAGTCATGTCTCTCTACGCGCATTTCTCCGGCCTTGTGGCGAAGGCGCGCAAAAACACCGGCAACGCGCAGTGCATTGCGATCACCGATCCAGGCACCAGCCTCGGTGCGCTGGCGCATGAGCGCGGTTTTCGCACCATCTTTACGAATCCGCCCGACATCGGGGGGCGCTATTCGGTGCTCTCGTACTTCGGTCTCGTGCCGGCGGCGCTGCTCGGTCTCGACGTGCAAATGTTGTTGAATCGCGGCATCGAGATGGCGCAGGCCTGCCGGTCCGGCATCCCGCCCGACCAGAATCCCGGCGCCTACCTGGGCGCGGTGATGGGGATTCTCGGCCGGTCCGGCCGCGACAAAGTGACGATCGTCGCATCGCCAAAGATTAATTCATTCGGCTTGTGGGCCGAACAGTTACTGGCGGAAAGCACCGGCAAGGAAGGCAAGGGATTGATCCCGGTCGCGCAGGAACCGCTTGCGTCGCCGGAAGCCTACGGCAACGATCGCCTCTTCATCTATATGCGGCTGGAAGGCGACGCCAATGCCGAGAGCGATAAACACGTCAAGGCGCTGGAGCGGGCCGGCCAGCCGGTGGTCCGGCTCGCGTTGCGCGACACATACGATCTGGCCGCGGAATTCTTCCGCTGGGAATTTGCCACGGCCATTGCCGGCCATTACCTGGGTATCCATCCGTTTGACCAGCCAAATGTCCAGGAGAGCAAGGAGAATACGAGCCGCGTGCTGGACTACGTGAAGACGCACGGACAACTGCCCCGCAACGATGCGCCGGAGAGTGGAATCGCCACACTCTTGTCGCAGGCGGGACCGGGGCGATACCTGGCGATCCTGGCCTATCTCACGCCCTCGTCAAAGGCCGATGCGGCGATCAAAACGCTGCGGAAAACGCTGCTGACCAAGCACCATCTGACCACGACCGCCGGCTACGGGCCCCGGTATCTGCATTCGACCGGCCAGCTGCACAAGGGCGGGCCGAACTCGGGGTTGTTTCTGCAATTGATCGAAGACATGAAACCGGACGTTGCCATACCAGGCCAGCCCTACACGTTCGGCATGCTCGCGCAAGCGCAAGCCGTGGGCGATTTTCAGTCGTTGCAAGCCCGCCATCGAACGGTAGTCCGCGTGCGCCTGGGCAGTCGGGCCGCGCAATCCATCAAGAAGGTGCTGAAGCCGTCCCGCAAACGCGCGATGGCAGGAGCGCACGCGAGCAAGAAGCGTGTGGGCAAGCGCGTGCGCAAGCGGGGCAAGAAACGGTAACCGGCCTATGGGGAGCGCGTCGGAACTCCGCATTCTGGAGAACAGCGAAGAGCTGGCGCGTGAAGCGGCGGATTTCGTCGTGTGGGTGGGCGAGCAGGCCATCGCAAGCGCCGGCGTGTTTCGGCTGGCGCTCTCCGGCGGTTCGACGCCGAAGGCGCTGTATGCGCTGCTGGCCGATCCCGGTTGCGCCGCGCGGTTGGATTGGCGGCGCGTGGCGGTCTTCTTCGGCGACGAGCGGTGTGTGCCGCCCGAACATGCCGACAGCAATTTTCGCATGGCGAACGAGACGCTGATCAAGCCGCTGAAGATCCCCCAGGACCGTATCTTCCGCATGCACGGTGAGGACGAACCGGATCAAGCCGCGCGTCAGTACGAAGAAAGCCTCCGGAAAGAATTCGGCGCGCCGGCGCCGGCGTGGCCCCGTTTCGATCTCGTCTTACTGGGGCTGGGCGACGATGGCCATACGGCGTCATTATTTCCAGGCACGCCGGCCCTGAGCGAGCAGAAGCGGCTCGTCGTGCAGAACCAAGCACCACAGGGCGCGAAGCAACGGCTCACGTTCACCGTCCCCTTGATCAATCAGGCCCAGACGGTGGTGTTTCTCGTCAGTGGCAAGAGCAAGGCGCCGGCGCTCAAAGCCGTGCTGGAGGATCGCATGGCGGACAGCAGGAAGTTTCCCGCGAAGCTGATCCAACCGGAAAAGGGGCGGCTGATCTGGTTTTTGGATCACGCGGCCGCGTCCGAACTGACGGTCGAGAAGCAGCGGGTTGTGACGCACGAGGAATAGCAGGATGTTCAAAATGGCCCTTATCGCACCCGCCCACCCCGCGCGCCCAGAGGCGCGCTTTTCCCGTGGCGCGACCGCAGCGAAAATCTTGTGCATCACGCTCCACGAGCGACGCTTCACAAGACCGCCAGGGGCCGTTTTCAACATCCTGGAGGAATAAATGATTTTAGCCGGCGACATCGGCGGTACCAAGACGAATCTGGCGCTCTATGACTGGAAGACCGAGCGGGTCGAGCCGACTCGCGAGGAGTCTTATGCCAGCGCCGACTACACATCGCTGGAAGACATTCTTGAGGAGTTTTTGAATCCGCCGCCGGAGCCTTCAGACAAGAAGGATGATGAAGCACAGGACGCTCCGGCTGAGCAGGAACCGCTGATCCTGGATGCCGCCTGTTTCGGTGTCGCCGGGTCGGTCATCGAAAACACATCCAAGACCACGAACCTGCCCTGGGTGGTGGACGGCGCGGCCCTCTCGAAGCGGTTCACGATTCCCCATGTCCGTCTTTTGAACGACCTGGAGGCGACGGCCTACGGGGTGCTGGTCTTGAAAGCGGACGAAGCGGATGTCTTGAACGCCGGCACGCCGCCCAAGACCAAGGGCGCGATGGCGCTGATTGCCGCCGGCACCGGCCTGGGCGAAGCGATGCTCTTTTGGGATGGGAAGACGTACAAGCCGATGCCGTCGGAAGGCGGGCACAGCAGCTTCGCGCCCACCAGCGATCTGGAGATCGACTTGCTCCGTTATTTGCGCACGCAGCACACGCACGTGAGCTACGAGCGCTTGCTCTCGGGGATGGGGCTGCACAACATCTATGAATTCCTGCGGGATACGAAGAAGAACGAGCCGACCTGGCTGGCGGAAAAGATCAAGGTCGGCGATCCGGCCGCGATCATTGCCGAAGCGGGACTCAAGAAGCAGGCGGAGATTGCCGTGCAGACACTGGATATGTTCGCCACGATCTACGGAGCCGAAGCCGGCAACCTGGCGCTCAAGGCTATGGCGCTGGACGCGGTCTATGTCGGCGGCGGCATTGCGCCCAGGCTGCTGGCCAAACTCAAGGACGGCATGTTCATGAAGGCCTTCGTTGATAAGGGCCGGTACAAGAAACTGCTGGCCGGCATTCCGGTACGCGTGATCACGAACCCGAAAGCCGCGCTGCTGGGCGCGGCCTCTGTCGCCGCGCAATTGCGCAAGGGATCTGCATGAGCGTCTCGAATCTCGACGACCTCAAGCGGCAGGCGGCGCTTAAGGCCGTGGACTATGTCCGCGACGGGATGGTCGTCGGGCTGGGAACCGGTTCGACGGCGAAGCATGTGATCCTCGCACTTGGCGAGCGGATCAAGAAGGGGCTTAAGATCAAGGGCGTGCCGACGTCGCAGGAAACGGCCAAGCTGGCCCGGAAAGCGAAGATTCCACTCCTGCCGGACGACGCAGCCTGGTCGGTCGACGTGGCGATCGACGGGGCGGACCAGGTCGATCGCCAGTTGAATCTCATCAAAGGCGGCGGTGGGGCCCTGCTCAAGGAAAAAATCGTGGCGGCGGCGGCGAAGCGGTTCATCGTGGTCGTGGACCACACCAAGCGCGTGCCGGTGCTCGGCGGTTCGTTCCCCCTCCCCGTTGAAATCATTCCGTTCGGTTGGGCGAATACGGCGAAGAAAATCGAGGCGCTCGGCGGCACGGCGGTGCTGCGCAAGCGGGGCGGAAAAATCTTCAAGACCGAAGCCGGCCACTACATTCTCGATGTGCACATCGCGCGGATCGACAAGCCGGCCGAATTGGAGCTGCAACTGAACGTCCTGCCCGGCGTGGTCGAGAACGGGCTGTTTGTCTCCCGGGCCTCGCTGGTGATCGTCGGCACGCCGACCGGTGTCGAGGAGCAGCATGCGGGGCACTGAGGCAGATCCGTTTCGGCTGCCTCGGCATATCCTTCCTTCACGATACGACCTTCGTCTCGAACCGGACCTGGCGGCTGCGACCTTCTCCGGCGACGAAACGATCACGGTCACCGTCAGCCGGCCCACGAAGACCATTGTCCTCAACGCCATCGAACTGAACGTCATGTCGGCGACCATCGACAACGGCAAGGGCGTATCGCATCGCGCGACGATCGCGCTCGATGAGCCGGTCGAACGATGCCGGCTGACATTCCCCTCCGTCCTTCCATCCGGAACCTGGAAACTGTCCCTCTCCTTTCGGGGCAGGCTCAACGACAAGCTCCGTGGCTTCTACCTCAGCACCTATAAGGATGCGTCCGGCGCCGCGCATGTCATGGCGGCGACGCAGTTCGAGGCCACCGATGCGCGGCGTGCCTTTCCCTGCTGGGACGAGCCGGACTGCAAGGCGGTCTTTGCGACGACGCTCGTCATCGATCCAGCGCTGACCGCCGTGTCCAACACGAGAATGGTCTCTGAGAAGAGGGAAGCCGGTAAAAAGATCCTGCAATTTGCCGACACGATGAGGATGTCCACCTATCTGGTGGTCTTCGTCATTGGAGAAATCGTCGCGACGCCCCCCACCATGGTCGGCAAGGCGCCGCTGCGCCTTTGGTGCGTGCCGGGCAAGAAACACCTCGCCAGGTTTGGGCAGGAGATCGCGTCGTTCTCGCTGAAGTTTTTCGAAAAGTACTACGGCCTCCCCTATCCAGGCGACAAGCTGGATCTGCTGGCTATTCCGGATTTTGCCTCCGGCGCCATGGAGAACCTGGGCGCGATCACGTTCCGGGAAACGGCGCTGTTGGTGGATCAAAACGCCGCGACACATGCCGAATTGGAGCGGATCGCTGACGTCGTGGCGCACGAGAACGCGCACATGTGGTTCGGCGATCTGGTCACCATGTCCTGGTGGAACGGCTTGTGGCTGAACGAAGCCTTCGCGACCTTCGCGGAGATGCTGGCGGTGGATGCCTGGAAGCCTGAATGGAAACGGTGGGACACGTTCGGTGCTTCACGGGCGGTGGCCATGATGGTGGACGGCCTCCATAGCTCGCGGCCGATCGAATATCCCGTCCGCGCACCGAAAGATGCCGATGCCATGTTCGACGTGCTCACCTATGAAAAGGGCGCCTCCGTGCTGCGGATGCTCGAGCAATATCTCGGCCCGGCCGTCTTTCGTGACGGCATCCGCAATTATCTCAAGCATCATGCCTACGGCAATGCCGATACGAAAGACCTGTGGGTGTCGCTGGGCCGCGCAGCGAAGCAGCCGGTGCCGAAGCTGATGAACGGATGGATTTTCAAGCCGGGCTATCCGCTGGTGACCGTCTCGCTGGGGAAAACCGGCCGGCTTCACCTCACGCAGCAACGGTTCACCTATCTCTCGAAAGCGACCAGCGGCGCGGCTGCCGGGAAACAACGTTGGCACATCCCGATTCAGCTTAAAGTGGCGACCGCCGGGAAAAGCGAGTCACGTCGAGTGCTGCTGTCCACGGCCGGCATGCAGGTGCGCTTGCCGAAGAAGGCGGAGTCCGTGCTGGTCAACGAGGGGGGCCACGGATTTTACCGGGTCCGCTACGAGCCGGAATTACTTGATCGCCTGCTGCGCCTCGCGCCGACCGGCCTGGCGCCGATCGAGCGATTTAATCTTGTGAACGATGCCTGGGCGTCCGCCTTGGCAGGGCTCATGCCGCTGACGGGGTATCTGGACATGACGGCGCACTTTCAGGCTGATCGGGACAAAAACGTCTGGGCAGTCCTGATCGAATCGTTTCATCTGTTGCACCGGATCGTCGAGCCGGGCCATCGGCCGGCGCTGGAAGCTTTCGTGCGTGATCGTATCAGGCCCGTGGTTGCCGAGCTGGGCTGGATGCCGCGCGCAGGCGAGGATGAGTTGCGCCGGCAATTGCGCGGTGAGTTGCTTCGGGCGCTGGGCACGATCGGGAACGACCGGGCCGCGCAGACCAAGGCGGCCGAACTCCATGCCGACCATGCAAAGAATCCCGCGGCCGTGGATCCCAACCTGCTGCCGGCGCTCATTGCGATCCTCGCCCATTCCGGTGACGAGACGCGGTACCTGGAATTCGCCGGGCGGTTCCAAGCGGCCGCGACGCCGCAGGAGGAACGGCGCTATCTCTATGCGCTGGCTGCGTTCAAACCGGTTGATCTGTTGGCGCGCACGCTGGCGAAGACGATCAACGGCGAATTCCGCACGCAGGATGCGCCGTTCATGGTCCGGCTGCTGCTCATGAGCGTCTACGGCCGGGAGGCGGCCTGGGCATTCGTGAAAACGAACTGGGAGACGATGGACCGGCTGTATCCCAAACAGGGGCTCCGGCGGATGTGCGAAGGCGTCATTGGCCTGGCGATGCCGGCGTTCGAGCGGGACGTCCGGAAATTTTTCCGTGAACGCAAGATCGACCTGGGCGGCAAGAGCCTGGCCCAGTATCTAGAGGAACTCAGGATCGCCGTGGCCTTCCGTGAGCGGGCCGGTAAGGCGTTAGGGCGGTACTTGAACGGTGACCGATGAGGGTTGCCTCTTATGGCGGGGAAGGCACGGGTTCGCGTGCAGGGAGTCGTTGGGCTACGTACGGCCGAAATTGCTCGTCAGAAAGTCGTCCAAGTACTCCGTTAGATACTGCTGATCTTCCGGCGAGATGGTCACGATCTGAGTGCCGAAATCCGATTTCGCCATCCGTGCAACCTTGACCGTGCAGTGAATCCGGCGCGATTTTCCCAAATCGAATTCAAACGGCAACTCCTCGCCTATCGTCAAGGGAGTCGGTGACCTGATCAGCAGGCCGTGCTCGGCCATGTCCAGTACCTGGCAGGCCATGAGCTTGCCGTCACGGTGAAGATCCCCCTGGCACTCGATGTGCAACCTGGTATTTTTTCGCTTATACGCCATGTCGCTCAGCCTTTCTGCCCCCGGCTGTGCACGAATTGATTCATCTCCAGGGGGGAATATCCATCACGCTTCTACGCCGTCATATCCGAACTTTCAAGCAAAACTTGCCCAATTCCCACGA
Source organism: Nitrospiraceae bacterium (assembly GCA_009692155.1). Taxonomy (GTDB): domain Bacteria; phylum Nitrospirota; class Nitrospiria; order Nitrospirales; family Nitrospiraceae; genus 2-02-FULL-62-14. The sequence continues at coordinate 12,017 of SHZW01000013.1, read as the reverse complement.
GCCGACTATCCTCACGGCACGTGATGCCCGGCGCGTCGGGAGAGCCGACGACCGGGCCGGAGCGATAACCGACACTGGAGGTTGATGATGGAGACGACGCCCACTGCTTCACCCGACGCTGTGCCCGACCCAGGCCACGAGGCTCAGATCAAAAAGCTGGTCGCGGACGTCTAGCAGACCTCGCCGGCACAGGCGGTGCAACTGCTGCTCGAGCAATCGGATCAGATCATCGCCGAAGTTCTGCTCGCGCTGAACCATGGGCTGGCGCTCAAGACCCTGGCCCGTTTCAAGAAAGACCGCAAGAAGGCCATCCTGGCCGCGCTGCCAAGCTCCCGCAGCGAACAGTGGACGCTGAATCTCCATTACCCCATGAACACGGTCGGCCGGCTCATGGAGAAACCGGTTGGCATCTTTGCGCCGGACGTGACCGTCAAGCAGGCCGTCGAGCAACTCCGGAAGATGGTGAAAGAGGCCTTTATCACCTACGGCTATGTGACGGACCAGCAGGGCAAGCTGCGCGGCGTCCTGGTCATGCGCGACGTACTCCTGGCGAGCCCCTCGCAGCGCGTCTCCGAGATCATGCTGAAGGATCCCTTTTCCCTGGCCCCGCGCATGTCGGTGCAGGACGCCATTCGCGGCGTCTGGAACAAGCACTTTCCCGTCTATCCGGTCTGCGACGAGGAGGGGAAGCTGATCGGCCTTGCCCGCGGCTATGCCCTCTTTGAGGAACAGAACACCAGGATCAGCGCCCAGGCCGGCGCGATGGTCGGCGTGGAAAAAGGCGACCGGTTGTCGACGCCCTGGTTTCGGAGCTTCAAATTCCGCCACCCCTGGCTGCAAATTAACTTATTGACGGCGTTCCTCGCGGCTGCCGTGGTCGGCACCTTCGAAGAAACGATCGGGCAGGTGGTGGTGCTGGCGGCCTTCCTGCCCGTCCTGGCCGGGCAATCCGGCAACACTGGTTGCCAGGCGCTGGCGGTCGCCCTGCGCGGGCTCACGCTGGGCGATCTCAAAAAGGACAAGGAGAATTTTTTACTCACGAAAGAAGCCTGGCTGGGCTTTCTCAACGGCACGTTCGTCGGCGTGGTTGCGGCGCTCGGCATGTACGCCTACGCTGCTTCCCAGGCTCACCCGCAGGCGCCAATGCTGGCGTTCGTGGTATTTTGAAGATGGTCGGAAGCTGCGTCATCAGCGGCATTTTCGGCGCGTTCGTGCCAATCACGCTGAAGAAGTTTAATTTCGACCCGGCGACAGCGTCGAGCATCTTTGTCACAACGGCGACGGATGTCGCCAGCATGGGGCTGTTCCTTACCCTCGCGACCTGGCTGGCATTGTAACGGCTGCTGAAAACGGTCCCCAACATCGTTCTCGGTCGCCCGTCTCCCTGCGGCCTCGTTGGTTGACCGTTTTGAGCAGCCTAGTGCTACTTCCCCAAATCGAAAGCCTGCACTGCGCTTGGATACTGCAAAAGAGATGAGGAAGACCATGAGTGAAACGCACAAGCCGTTTACAGTCAGTCGAAAAAGCGGAAGCGAAGTATTTCATCACAGTGGCCAACCGATCGGCTGTAAAATCTTGGATTTTTGGAGTTGGGCCTATTCTGATTATCTTGGGAACACGGAACGTGGAGCTCTCGCAGAATTCATTGTTGCCGCCGATTTGGGGCGTATGAATCAAGTGAGGAAGGGGTGGAACCCCTTTGATCTCGAGACTTCAGATGGAGTGAAGATTGAGGTCAAACAAAGTGCGTACTTGCAGGCATGGAGTCAAAAGAAGCATTCGAAAATTATCTTTTCCATTCGTCCAACCCGTGCATGGAATTTTCAGACAGATGTGATGGAAAAGGATGTCCGCCGTCAAGCGGACGTATATGTTTTCTGCGTATTGGCGAACAAAGATCCGAAAACGCTTGATCCGCTTGATGTCGGTCAATGGAAATTTTATGTTCTGCATTCTTCCTTGCTCAATAATAAAGTGAAGAATCAGAAGACAATCGGGCTGGAAAGTCTACTGCGGATAGGTGCCCAGCAATGTGACTTTGGTTCTATTGCCGATACGATAAGAAAAGTGGTGCAGGGCTAGAATATGGTATCGGGAACCTTATTCCTGTCGTAATACCGCCAATGGTCGCTGGCCGAGGATGCGGAAGGTGCTGAGGAAGCCGACGACGATGGAGAGCAAGACGGTCAGCGCAAAGCCGGTGGCCAGCACCTCCGGCTGAAGCGTCCAGGTCACATCTTCCAGGATAAATTTCAACACGGCCCACGAGAGCAGGCTCGCCAGGGCTGTTCCGATCAATCCCGCCGCGGCGCCAAGCAGCGCATATTCCACGGCGAATGATCGCGCGACCAGCCCGCGCGTGGCGCCCAGGGCCTTCAACACGACGGACTCATAGAGCCGCCGGTAGCGCGTGGCGGCGAGGGCTGCGGCCATGACGAGAGCCCCGGCCAGGATACAAAAGACTGCGATGGCGCGGATGGCCAGAGCCAGCCGGTCCAGAATCCTCGCAAAACTGTCCAGCACGTCACTGATGTTGATGGCGGTCACATTTGGGAATGCCGCGACGATGGCTTGCTGCAACGGGACTTCCTGTTCGGGCGGCACGCGCACGGTCGCCACGTAGGTAAACGGCGCGCCTTCCAGGGCGCCGGGCGAAAAGATCATGTAGAAGTTTGTTGAGAAGTTGCCCCACTCCACCTTGCGGATGTTGCTGACTTCAGCCGAGACGATCGTTCCTTGAATTTCAAACTCAATCGTCGAGCCCAGGTCCAGCCCAAGGTTTTTCGCGGCATCTTCCTCAATCGAGACCAGTGGTTTGCTGAAGACCTGCCCAGGCTTCCACCACGCACCTTTGATAACGCGGTTGTCTCTTGGCAAATCATGAAGAAACGTCAAGACGTACTCACGGGTCAGGTACCAGTTTTTCCGGCGGTCCTGCTGCTTGTCCGAGGGACGCTCTGTTTCTTCCGTGGCCGCAACCGGCTGGCCATTGATGGCATGCAGGCGTGAGCGGACCAATGGCGTCGTCTCCGGAGACGGATCGTGGGTATGTTCGCGGAGCAGGCGCAGGAGCGCCTCTCTCTGGTCCGGCTGGATATCAATAAAGAAGAAAGATGGCGAATCCACCGGCCGGCTTTCCCCAACCTGGTTAACCAACGTATGTTCCAGCAACGACACCGCGACGATCACCATCACGCCGATGCCGACCGACACCATGACGCCGACTGCCTGACTGCCAGGCCGATGCAGGTTGCCGATCGCGTGGCGGACGGCAACCGAGCGGGGGCCTGGGATTGTTTTGATCGCCCGGACCAGCAGCTGTGCTGCAAGTGTGAGCAGTGTCACTGCCGCTGCCAGTGCGCCGATGAAGAGTAAACCGATTCGCCAGTTGCCGGCCTGCCAGATCGCCAGCCCCGCAAGGCCGGCCGCAATGCCGACCGCCGTCAGCATCCGGACGCGATCGGAGAAGCCGAGCCGTTGCTGCCAGGTTCGCGCCGCCTCGACAACCTGCATGTCGCGCCTGAAAATGAGCGCGGGACTGATCTCGCGGATGCCAAGCAACGGCCAGAGCGTGAAGAGCAGGGTCGTCAGAATCCCCAGCGCGATCCCTTTCAGCATGGGCAGAAGGGACGACAGGCTGAATGCGCCCGAGAAATCCAGTTGTGTCAGAAGATCCGCGCCGAAGAGGCCGGTCACGAGCGGAGGCAGCGCGTGCTGCACGCCGGCGCCCAATGCCACGCCGGCCACGCTCCCGATTGCGCCGAGCAGCAGCGCCTGCAACAGATAGGTCACGATCACCGTGCCTGACTCGGCCCCGACGGTTTTCAGGATTGCAATCGTCTGCAGCTTCTCGCGAATGAACGCGTGAATCGTCGTGGCGACGCCGATCCCCCCGATGAAGAGGGCCGTCAGGCCGATCAAGCTAAGATAACGCGTGAGCTGGTCCAGAAACTGCTTGAGTTGCGGCTGCGCGTCGCGATAGCTCGTCACCCGGGCAGACTCTCCGGCGAGGCGGCCACGCAGTTCATACAACAACGGCTGCGCCGGCATGGCCGGAGGGAGTTTGACGAGATAGCGTTCACGGACGCGGCTGCCCGGTTTGATGAGTTCGGCGGCGGCCAGCCCCTCGCGCGAAATCATCACGCGTGGTCCGAGGTTGAAGGGACCGGCCACCCGGTCCGGCTCTTTTCTCAAGACGCCAGCGATCGTGAAGGTCGCCTCGCCGACTTTGAACCGGTCGCCGACGGAGAGACCGAGACGGATCAGCAGGGATTGCTGGACGAGGGCGCCGTAACAGGTGTCAGGTTCGGGGCGCGAGGCACGAGGCACGAGGCGGGAAACATCAGTCCCGCGGCCCGCGGCCCGCGGCTCGTGGCAGAGAGAAGAAGGTGACAGTAGTTCCATCAACGGGCGTTGCGGATCAAACTGAAGATTGCCGTAAAGCGGATAGCCTGGTTCGACGGCTTTCAGCTCGACGATCTGCGTCTGGAGTGCCGGCTTGCCGGCCGTGGCGGCGGCCATGCCCACCAGCTCGCTGATATGCAGGACGGTGGTACCGCGATCAGCCAATGACCGGAGCACTGCTTCCCCTCTCTCGCTCATGGGACGCGAGAGACGGATTTCGATATCACCGCCCATGAGGCCGCGCGCTTCGCGGGTGACGGCCCGCTCGACGTTGGCGGAGAACAGCGCGACGCCGACCAGCGCGCCGACGCCCAGCGCGATGCACACGAAGAAATAGAGAAAGTGCCGCCACGCCGCGCGTGTTTCCCGCCAGGCCATCGACAGCGCAAACCAGGTCATCGACCCTCCTCGGAAAGAATGAGCGAGCGGTACTGCCCTTCTTTCCAATAAAACAGCATGGCGCCGGATTCCATTTGTTCGACCTGGAGGCCGTCCAGGCGCAGCTTGACGCTTTCGGTTTCGAAGGCGTCGGTGTACTCCTCAGGCGGAACGGCGTAAATCACATAGGGCGGCACCCGCTCGTCGGTTTGGCCGAGCACGCGGTCGCGGTAGGCGCCCTGCCCGGTTTTGCTGATCACGACCAGCCGCCAGCCGGTTTGGCGCGGGTCCCGCGGCTTCAAGGAGAAGGCATAGGACAGTTCGCTTTTTCTTTCGAAGTGTCCCATGGCGATGCCGGGACAATCGAACCGGTTCAGGCTGCGCCGCCACATCCGCTGATGAGGCGGCGGCAGGTCATGGATGGCGATCGGCCGCCACTGCTGATAATACTTGAGACTCAGCAATTTCTTGATCGGCTCCATCAACGGCGGATTGGCGCAAAAATCCTTGGGCGGCCACCGCGCGGCCAGCAGCGTGTCGGAGAGCAGGACGGTCAGGGTCCAGGCGAGTACGACTATTGTCGCGAGGGTTGCGCGCATGGCATGAATCCGCGTAAACCTCCCCGGAGGCTAGCGCCTCGAGGGTTTGTCAGATTCGATACGGCCGTCGCGGAGTGACACAATCCGTTCCGCGTGGGATGCCAGCGCGGCGTCGTGCGTGACCAGCACGAGGCTGCTGCCGTGATCGCGGTTGAGGCCGAGCAATAAGTCGATTACCTGGCGGCCGGTGGCGGAATCCAGGTTGCCGGTCGGCTCATCGGCCAAAAGGATCGGCGGCCGGCAGGCGAAGGCACGGGCCACGGCCACGCGCTGCTGCTCCCCGCCTGAGAGTTGCACCGGATAGTGGCCGCTCCGGTCGCGCAGGCCTACCGCCGCGAGCAGTTCCTCTGCCCGCCCGCGCGCCCCCGGATCGCCGTTCAGTTCCAGCGGCACCGCGACATTTTCCTGCGCCGTCAGCGTGGGGATCAGATGGAACGACTGGAAGATGTAGCCGATCTTCTGCCGCCGGTAGCGGGTCATCTCGCGTTCCGGCAGGCCGGTGATGTCGACGCCATCCAATATGATGGAGCCGCTCGTCGGCTTGTCCAGCCCGGCAATCAGACCCAGCAGCGTGGACTTGCCGCTGCCGGACGGCCCGACAATCGCGACCATCTGTTTTGTCGGAATGTCGAGCGAGACGTCGTCTAAAATGGTCACGGCCTGGCCACCGGCCGCAAGACGCATCGTTAAATTCTTCACAGAGATCATGATGGCTCTTTCGAAGATTCGAATGGACGCGCTATTATACGGTATGGCTCTCCACTTCCCACATAGTTCCTTTTACGGCTCACGCCTGCTGGCGGTTGTCCTGGTGTTTGGATTTGGAGTCAGCGGCTGCGATCCGGCATCGGAGCCGCCCGCGGCGACTTCACCGTCCAGCGCGCCGCGTGACGGGTTCGGTCAGCGATTCGGCACCGATGTGACCAGCCAGCCAGGACGCAGCACGGCTGCGGTGCGTGAGGACCGCCCGCGCATCGTCGCGTTTGGCGATAGTCTGACCGCCGGGCTCGGTGTCGCCCAGGAAGAAGCCTACCCGGCCCGGCTTCAGCGGGAACTGGACGCAGCCGGCTATCGCTATCGCGTGATCAATGCCGGCGTGAGCGGCGATACGACGGCGGGTGGCGTCCGCCGCGTGGACTGGGTGCTCAACAGCAAGCCGGCGGTTGTGATTCTGGAGTTGGGCGCCAATGACGGTCTGCGCGGGATCGATCCGGTGGAGACACGATCGAACCTGGCGACAATCGTTCAGCGGCTGCAAGCCGCAGGAGTGACTGTGATCCTGGCCGGGATGAAGCTGCCGCCAAACTACGGCAAGGACTATACGGCCCGCTTTGCGGCCGTCTACCCTGAGCTGGCCAAAAAATACCATGTCCCGTTGATGCCATTTTTTCTGGAGGGAGTTGCGGCCAGTGAGGGGCTGAACCAGGCCGATGGGATCCACCCGACGGAAGCCGGCTATCGAATCATCGTGGAGAATTTGCTGAAGATGCTGCAGCCGCTGTTGACGAAACCTGTGGCCTGAACGACACCCCGATACCGCGCCACCGGCTCCGGTCTATGGCGCGGGTGAGGCAGATGGCTGTCAGGACAGTCTGGAGACGACGCTCAGGACTTCTTGAAGAATGTATCGTAGACGCCGTAGGCGAGGATCAATCCGATCAGCGTGTAATAGATGCCGCTGATGCCGCTATAGTCCGGCGCACCGCCCTTGGGTTCGTTGGCCAGCGCCTGGGACACGCCCATCAACATTCCCGCCACTGCTGCAAAGGTTCTGCTCATGGGAACACCCTCCTCAAAATAATTCAGGCCGTACGCCATATTACAATGGGCCGAGCGAACGGGCGAATTGTACAGAACCATCACGCGCCGGGCAAGAACTTTTTGTGGCGTTGCCGGTGGTTGCCGGGTACAATCCGCGCGCCTTTTCAGGAGCGCCATCGTTCATGTCCAATTGGGTCGGCACCTGGTTTCAATGGGTCCATGATTGGGGCTATCCGGGCATCGTCATCCTGATGGCGATGGAAAGCTCCATCGTGCCGATTCCAAGCGAGATTGTGATTCCGCCGGCCGCCTATTGGGCTACGCAAGGCCGATTCAGCTTTACCGGTGTGGTGCTGGCCGGCACACTCGGAAGCTATCTCGGTGCGGCGGCCACCTATTGGGTGGCGCGGTGGCTCGGACGGCCGCTCCTCGTGAAGTACGGGTACCTCGTGTTCTGCCCGGAAGACAAGCTGCTGCGCGCCGAGCGCTGGCTCGACCGCTACGAAGCGGGCGGGATCTTCTTTGCCCGCCTGGTGCCGGTGGTGCGCCACTTAATTGGTATTCCAGCCGGGCTGGTGCGCATGCCCTTCGGCCTCTATAGCATGATGACGGTGATCGGCTCGGGACTCTGGTGCTGGATCCTGGCCTGGTTCGGCGGGAATCTGCTGGGCGACCAGCCGGAGTTGATCCACGATCCATCGCTGCTGCTTCACGTATTGCGGCAGCGGTCCTGGCTCTTCGGCGGGTTTGCGCTGCTCCTCTGCGCGCTCTATGTCCTCGTCATGCGGCTGACGGCGAAACCGGCCTCTTCCAATTAAGAAGCACACTCAATCGGTCATTGCAGGCTTCGCCACAAATACCAACTGGCGATGGTTGCGTAGGGATGCCAGGGACGGCCGATTCGTCTGATCGTCACCGGCTTCGGCAGCACGCGCAGGCCATAAGCTTGCCGGATCGCTTTCTTGATGCCGAGATCATCCACCGGCAGCACATCCAATCGGTTCAGCGAAAACATCAGGAACATCTCTGCCGTCCAGCGGCCGATGCCATGGATTGCGGTGAGCGTCTCAATGATCTCCCCGTTTGATTGCCGCGCGAACCGATGCGGTCGAATCTTCCCACTGGTAAATCCTTTGGCCAGTTCCTTGAGGTAACGCGCCTTCTGTCTGGACAGTCCTGCCGTGCGGAGGCGCGGCACCGGCGTCGCGGCCACGCGTTGTGGCGTGGGGCGGCCATGGGAATAAAGCGCCTCGAAGCGCTTGAAGATGACCTCGGCGACGCGCGAGGAGAGTTGCTGCGAGACGATCGAATCGCAGAGCGTGACAAAATAGCGCGGGTATCGTTTGAGTCGACAGGGACCGACGCGCGCGATGATGCGCCGCATAACCGGGTCGGCATTGGCCAGGCGGCGACAGGCGGCTGTGTGCGAGGCGGGTTTTCTATTGGTTCGGCGGTCGGTGGCGGGAAGCAGCGCCATGAATCAGCAACGATGAACTATGAATGCTGAACGATGAATGTCGGAATGTGGCCGCGCATTCATCATTATTCTGCGTTCAGCGGTGAACGTGGTCAGATTCAGATATGGGAGTGCGTCCCGTCGCAGAACGGCGGTTTTTTGGTGTGCTTGCAGCCGCAGAAGGCGACCCGCTTCTGCTCAGTCAACTCCACTTCCATCGGCGAGAAGGACGTGCCGGTGTGCGAGCCGTCGCAGAACGGTTGATTTTTCGATTTGCCGCACCGGCACCAATAGAACTTGCCGGGCCCGATTTCCATGACATAAGGCGTGCGTTGCGCGATGACTGGTTCGTCGGCCATGAAGCCTCCTTGCGTGAGATCGATAAGCCCGCGCATTGTAGCCGATGGCAAATGGAAAAGGAACGGGCTACTTACAGCGGCGCGGAGGGCCGTGGGCGCTCAGCGGAGTCAGCCAGACATAATCGGCAATGGCTTCCTTGAGAAGTTCCCGGATCGCTTCCGGGCGGGTTGGCTCGTAGGCCACTAAATAGATGGTGATCTGGCGGGCGGCGCTGTCCGATCCGAGCCGGCGCGCCACGCGGTTCGGCACCGGCAGGCGGTATTGGATATGTCCTCCGCCCGTATAGGCCAGCACCGGACCCGCGCCGACCGTCCCGAGGCTGTGACGGACGTGCTCCGCGATGATTTTTGCCATGCCTTCATCCCGGAAAAGAGAGGCGTCGTACATGCGCCGGTAGGCGTCGTCCGTCAGCTCGGCATGGCAGCGGCGAATCTGGTCCAGCACGATCGAGCGGTAGGCCGCATCGTCCGATAAGGCTTCGTCGCGCATGCCCCACTGCGCCATGCGTTCATCTTGCTTCGCCTGCCCCAGGCCCTGCCTGGCGACCAGACGAACGAGCGCGCGAGGAGGGTTGAGCGCGAGCAGGGTGAGGCGATGCTCGCGGGCAAAATTGACCAGCGGTTCGTACTCCTCAAACGGGCCACCCCAATTGTCCTCCCATCGGGAATCCTGCAAAAACTGGTCGCGCGGGGATGGGAAGTTCAAGAGATATCGGTTGATCGCGTCCTGGCCGTCCCAGCCGAACATTTCCATCGCCACTGCGGGCCGCAGATTTTTCCCGGCGAGCGAGCGCAGGACTTTCAGCGCGGCTTCGATATGCCAGCGGTTCCGATGTTCCTCGCCGAGATAAATGATGTGCGCCGATGCGAGGTCCGTGAGCCACGGTTCTGTGGCGACCGGCTGGCCGGTCTTGACGTCCCAGACTTGCCACTCGTGAAGGGAAGGCTGAGATGGAGCTGTGGAGGAGGGAGACGATTCGCCAGCGGCAAGGGGCGCGGCGCCGGCGACGATCAGGAGAATGGCCAGGACCAGATGCCGCATGCGTTCTACCTAACATTAGGGTCTATCCGATGACAAGACGGTGCCGCTTGACGCCTGGAAACGCGGGCGATAGTCTGCGGCGACGTATGGCGGTTCGTTCTTCGAACGAGATTGAGCATTTCCTCCGGGGCCATCGCAGTCCGTACGACCTTCTGCTCGATACGGACTCGCCATCGCTCCTGGATCTCGGCGCGGGCGATCTCTCCTTCATCGACGAGTTGGTAGCCCGGTACCTGCCGCCTGTGAAGACCCGGGGCCACGCGCTGACTGTTCACGGACTCGACCGGCTGCGCCCCGGCTCGATGTTCGGCGGCCCATTGCACGCGGATCCCAGCCGGCTCGCACGGCTGCAACGGACCGATCGCCTGCACTTTCGGTTTTGGGGCGGCGTCGATATGCTGGCCCCCGCGCTGCTTCCGGATTTCCTCCCCCGCTACACGATCGTGACGTGTCATGCACCGGCCACGCCGACCTTCGCGCTTGAGCCTTCACGCATCTCTCCGGCCGTCATGGATCGGCATTTGCAGCAGACCAAGGGCGAGTTCAAGGTGGTGCGCGAGGGCGGCGAAGAGGCGCTCGAAGTTCTGCACCGGGGGCGGGCCTTATTATTTCCACCCTGGAAATTCGAGATTCGCGGGCCGTTGGCCTTGCTGGACGTTCTGGCGCGTCGCGGCGAGCTGTGTGTGCTCACTTCCGTGGATAACGAGGTGTTCTGGGAATTGCTTGCCCAGCTTGTGGCCGATCCGGGCCTGCGCCCGGCCGATGCGATCTTCACCCCCGCGCTCATCACCGAGCTGTTCGGAACGATCCACCAGCGGCTCATGGCCTTGCCGGTGGGCGGGTCGGTCCTCCTGTCCGATCTGGCTGAGCTGCGAGCCGACATTCCGTCCGGGCCCGGCCGGCCGGCCGGCTCCTGTCGATTTCGGTATGTGGAGATTCGCCGCGGTGCGGTCTTCCCGGGCATGCCGGCCAGCTCGACCGCGCGCCGGTTCAACGAGATGATCGAAGAATCCCCTCCCTGGTGCCTGGTTCTCGTGCCCGAACGGGAGACATCCGGCCCCGGCTCCGTTCCGTAGCAAAATTGACGGTCCGAAAGGCGTTTGCTACACTTTTCGTGCTTTCCTAACGGCCCACCGGTGTGTAGACCGCCCGGCTTCACAATCCGAGGAACCATGGACGTCGCAAAAAAATCCAGGCCATTCAAGCCAATATCGAGCGCATCATCAAGGGCAAAGCCGCGGTCGTGGAGCTGGCGGTGGTGTCGCTTCTGGCTCGCGGCCACCTCCTGATCGAAGACGTGCCCGGCGTGGGCAAGACAACATTGGCGCACAGTCTGGCCCGCTCGCTGGACTGTTCGTTCAAGCGAATCCAGTTCACGAGCGATTTGCTGCCGTCCGATATTCTCGGCGTCTCGATCTTTCATCAGCAGAAGCAGGCGTTCGAGTTTCGACCGGGCCCCATCTTCGCGAATATTGTGCTGGCCGACGAAATCAACCGGACGACTCCCAAGACGCAGAGCTGTTTGCTGGAAGCGATGAACGATGCGCAGGTCTCGGTGGACAGCGTCACCTATGCGCTGCCGCAGCCGTTTATGGTCATTGCCACGCAGAATCCCGTGGAGTATCACGGCACATTTCCACTGCCGGAGTCGCAACTGGACCGCTTTCTCATGCGGATTCGCATCGGGTATCCCGACGCGGCGGAGGAAAAAAAGATTCTGGAGCGGCAGCAGGCACTGCACCCCGCTGACGAGTTGCAGCCGGCGCTGACCTTGCAGGACGTGCAGGAGTTGCACAATCATGTGGAAAAGGTCCGTCTCGACGAGAGCTTGATGGACTACCTGCTGGCTCTGGGCGTGAGCACCCGCGGCGCCATGGCGCTCCATAAGGCTGCCAAGGCCCTGGCGCTGGTGCGCGGGCGCGACTACTGTCTCCCCGACGACATCAAGGAATTGGCCCCGATTGTCTTGTCGCATCGGGTCATGCTTGCGGCCAATCAGGGAGGGCGTGGACGGTTCG
>SHZW01000012.1 GCA_009692155.1 Nitrospiraceae bacterium | reverse complement strand
AACTCATGGGGCGCCACCACCGCCCGGACCATCAGCGACGGCTTCCGGCGGGCCGGCAGTCGACGGACGTGCAGGTGGACAACGAGACGTCCGATCGCGCCACGATCGTCGATGTGTTCGCGGAGGACCGGCAGGGCCTGCTGTACGTCATTACGCGAACCATTTTCACGCTTGGGCTGTTCGTGCAGGCGGCGCGCATCTCCACGCGATTGGATCAGGTTGCGGACGTGTTTTATGTCACGGATTCGAAGGGGGGGAAGGTGACCGATCCGGCCCGGCTGGAGGCGATCCGGGCGACGCTCAAGGGCGAAATCGACCGATTTGTGGCAGGACAGCTGACAGTGGAAACAGGGACAATGTCCGGTGTTTCATTATCAACATCATAGGTAATGGCCTGAAAGGAGGATGTGGATGACTCCGCGTGAAGTACTCGAATATGCAAAAAAGAACAAAGTGCTGGTGGTGGATCTGAAATTCGTGGATTTGCCAGGGACCTGGCAGCATTTCACGATTCCGATCGAAGAGCTCAACGAAGACACGTTCAAGGATGGCTCGGGCCTGGACGGCTCGTCCATCCGCGGATGGAAGGCCATCAATAACAGCGATATGCTGGTGGTGCCGGACCCGACCACCGCGTGCATGGATCCCTTCACAGCGGTGCCGACGCTCAGCCTCGTCGGTAACGTCATGGATCCCATCACGCGCGAAATCTACGAGCGCGACCCGCGATTTATCGCGCAGAAGGCGGAGAAATATCTCAAGAGCACGAAGATCGGCGACATTTCGTATTGGGGCCCTGAAGCCGAATTCTTCATCTTTGATCACGCGCGCTTCGATCAAACCAGCCACAGCGGTTACTACTTCCTCGATTCGGAAGAGGGCGTGTGGAATGCCGGCCAGGACGGCGTGAATCTTGGCAACAAGATCCGGCACAAGGAAGGCTACTTCCCGGTGCCTCCGATCGACACGCAGCAGGACATCCGCAGCGAGATGATACTGGAAATGCAAAAAGTCGGCATTCCGGTGGAGAAGCACCATCACGAAGTGGCGACGGCCGGCCAGGCTGAAATTGACCTGCGGTTCGATTCGCTGGTCGTGATGGCCGACAAGATGATGATGTACAAGTACATCGTCAAGAACGTGGCCCGGCGGCACCACAAAACGGTGACGTTCATGCCGAAGCCGCTGTTCGGCGACAACGGGTCCGGCATGCACACGCATCAGAGCATCTGGAAGGACGGCAAGCCGCTCTTCGCCGGCAAGGAATATGCCGGCATGTCGCAGATGTGCTTGCATTACATCGGCGGCATCCTGAAACACGCACCGGCGCTGGCGGCAATCACGAATCCGACGGTCAATTCGTACAAGCGGCTGACGCCCGGGTTTGAGGCGCCGGTCATGCTGGCCTATTCGAGCCGGAACCGGTCGGCCGGCATCCGGATTCCGATGTATTCGCCCAATCCGAAGGCGAAACGAATCGAAGTCCGGTTTCCGGATCCTTCGACGAATCCCTATCTGGCTTTTGCCGCCATGCTGATGGCCGGGCTGGACGGGATCGCGAACAAGATCGATCCCGGAGAGCCGATGGAGAAGGACCTCTACGATCTGGAGGCGCGCGAAGCGGCCAGGGTCCCGACCATGCCGGGCAGCCTGGACGATGCGCTCAGGAATCTGGAGAAGGACCATCAGTTTCTCCTCAAGGGCGGCGTGTTCACGGAGGATCTGATCGAGGCTTGGATCGGCTACAAGCGGACGCGTGAAGTGGATCCGCTCCGGCTTCGTCCGCATCCGTACGAGTTTTTCCTGTATTACGACGTGTAGCAGATAGGCACGAGGCTCGAGGCGCGGGACAACAGGAATATAGGGTATCGCTTCGTGTCTCGAGGCTCGTGGCCCGAGGCTATCGTCTGGTTATTTGGCCTGACAATGGCGTCAGGCCGTGAGGACTGGCAAAGGCGCCAGCGTTGCCGAAGGGGTGTCTTTCGGCGATAGCTGGCGCTTTGTTTTGGTAAGCGGACAGAGCAGTCAAGGAGGAATCTATGAGAAAAGCGAAGGATGAGATCATAAGCCAGCCACAGGACGATCAAAAGCGCCCCGAATCGTCGGAAGAGTATTTCGAGCGCACGGTCAGGCAGGCGGTGACTTCAGCAGTGCTGCGCGCCGCGGGGCCGACGAGACGACAATTCCTGGCCGGGCTTGGCGCCACGACGTTATCGGCACTGATCGCGGAGACGTTCCCGTTGAGCACGCTCACGGCGTTTGCCGCCGATCCGGTCGGGAAGCCCGAGAAGCAGGACGTCAGCATCGGGTTCATCCCGATTACGTGCGGCACACCGATCATCATGGCGGAGCCGTTGGGGTTCTACAAAAAACATGGCTTGAATGCCTCGGTCAAGCGCGCAGCCGGATGGGCGATGATTCGGGATTGGGCGGTGAATAAGGAAGTCGATGCCTCGCACTTTCTTTCACCGATGCCGTTGGCGTTCACAATGGGGGTGGGATCATTGCCGACGCCCTTCTACATGCCGGCGGTGGAAAACATCAACGGGCAGGCGATTACGTTGCACATCAAGCACAAGGACGTGAAAACGGCCGCCGACATGAAAGGGTTCCGGTTCTGCGTACCGTTCGATTTCTCCATGCACAATTACCTGTTACGGTATTTCCTGGCCGAAGGTGGCGTCCATCCGGACAAGGACGTGCAGATTCGCATTGTGCCGCCCGCGGAGATGGTGGCGAATCTCAAAGCAGGAAACGTGGATGGCTATCTGGGGCCGGACCCGTTCAATCAGCGCGCTGTCTACGAGAATGCCGGGTTTATTTTCAAGCTCTCGAAGGACATTTGGGATCGCCATCCCTGCTGTGCATTTGTCGTGACCAAGGATTTTGCGACCCGATATCCCAATACGTTCGGAGCCATGTGGAGAGCGATCGTGGATGCCACGCATTATGCGTCCAACCCTGCGCATCGCAAGGAAATTGCCACTGCCATCGCACCGGCCAATTATATGAATCAACCGGTCACGGTTTTGGAGCAGGTGCTGACCGGGACCTACGCCGACGGGCTCGGCAAGATTATAAAAGAGCCGAATCGAATCGATTTCGATCCCTACCCGTGGCATTCCATGGCCGTCTGGATCCTGACCCAGATGAAGCGCTGGGGACATGTGAAGGGGGATATCAACTATCAGTCGGTGGCTGAACAGGTGTATCTGGCGGCGGGCTGCGACCGCGTGGCGAAGGAGTTGGGGTATCCAACCCACAACGCCACAACCATGAAACACATCATCATGGGCAAGGCGTTTGATTCGAGCCAGCCGGAGGCCTATCTGAAGAGCTTCAAGATTCACAGCATGGCGTGAGGGGGGGGGCTGGGGTTGAGAGGAAGAGGAAGAAACTATGACGATGCAAGGTAAGAGCAGTCCCTGGATGATCTCGTGCTTTCTGCTGGCGGTTTTTTTGCTGGCCTGGCATTTCTTCACGTTGAGGCCGGCTTTTGAGCCCCGGGGGATGTCCGAGGAGCAACTGCACATGATGGAGTTCAACGGCGATATCGTCCGGACGTCGGAAGAAGGATACGCCTGGAATCCAGAAAAGGAGAAAGTAAGAGGCGTGCCGGGGCCTCTGATGGTCATCGAAAAAGCTCGAACTGAGCTCGCCGAGGCGTTTGTGAAAAAGGGGACCAACGACCATGGGATCGCGTATCTCGTGGCCTACACGGTCTCGCGCTTTGCGGCGGGCTTTCTCGCGGCTTCGGTAGTCGCGATCATGCTCGGTGTGTTGCTGGGGCTGAATAAAGCGCTGTTCCAGGCGGTCAACCCGTTCATCCAGATTCTCAAACCGATCTCACCGCTGGCGTGGATGCCGTTGCTGCTCTATACCGTCAAGGATCCGAAATGGACGGCGGTGCTGGTCGTATTTATGGCGGCGGTATGGCCGACCCTTGCAACCACGGCGTTTGGGGTCAGTTCCTTGCGAAAGGATTATCTGCACGTGGCGGCCATTCTCCAGCTGACGTGGTTCAAGCGGCTGTACAAAGTCATTCTTCCGGGGGCCGCGCCGACGATTGTGAACGGACTGCGGATCGCATTCGGGAGCGCGCTCGTGGCCGTGGTGCCCGCCGAGATGTTGCTGGGCGAGCTGGGCGTGGGCTATCTGAGCTGGATCGAATGGAACAATCTTGATATTGCCGGCGTGATTTTTGCCATCCTGGTCGTGGGAGTGGTCGGAGTCATTCTGGACTCGGGATTCAACAAGCTGGCTGGTTTTGTCACCTATCAGGAGTAAATGATGGCCTTTTTGCAGATCGATCATATGACGAAGTTCTTTCCGAGCCATTCGGGCGGGGACCCTGTCTGCATCTTCAAGGACGTGACAATCAAAATCGAGAAGGGTGAGTTCGTCACCACCATCGGCCATTCAGGCTGTGGGAAGAGCACGCTCCTCAATATCATCGCCGGACTCGAATCGCCCTCGGAGGGAGGCGTGATTTTGAACGGGCGGGAGGCGGCCGGACCTGGACTGGACCGGATGGTGGTCTTTCAGAACTTCGCCTTGATGCCCTGGATGACGGTCTTCGACAATATCCGGTTGGCGGTGCGGGCGGCCTATCCCAACTGGGACCGCGAGAGGATCGCCGCACACGTACACAAATACATCGCGCTGGTCGGGCTCAAAGGCGCCGAGACCAAACGGCCGACGGCGCTGTCGGGCGGCATGAAGCAACGGGTCGGGCTGGCCAGGGCCTTCGCGATCGAGCCGAAAGTGCTGCTGTTGGACGAGCCGTTTGCGCAGATTGATGCGCTCACGCGAGGCGTGATCCAGGAAGAATTGATTCAGATGTGGAACACGTCCAGAAACACGGTGTTCATGGTCACGCACGATGTGGATGAGGCGATTCTGCTGTCCGATAGAATTCTGCTCATGACCAATGGCCCGGGAGCGCGGATTGCCGAGAATGTCATGGTGACGATTCCGCGGCCCCGCGCCCGCGTCACGATCATCGAGCATCCCCATTATTATAAGCTTCGCAACCACATCATCCATTTCCTTGTCGAGCATGTCACGCATGAAGAGGAGACAGGCGATTCCAACAATGGTTCCGGGGGTTCCGAGAAGAAATATCCGCGGGTCGTGAATTTCGAGCAGGAAACGCTGGCACGGCGATAACCCGGG
Source organism: Nitrospiraceae bacterium (assembly GCA_009692155.1). Taxonomy (GTDB): domain Bacteria; phylum Nitrospirota; class Nitrospiria; order Nitrospirales; family Nitrospiraceae; genus 2-02-FULL-62-14. Next base: position 56,528 of record SHZW01000012.1, on the reverse strand, counting down.
CCCTGCGGAGGGGCTCATTCATTCATAAGGAGGAGGCGATGGAAGGGAAGAAGGCGAAGGATGTGATCAAGGCCAAGCGGCTGGAGAAGAAAATCACCATTGCCGAGGTGGCGAAGATCGTGGGGAAAAACCCCACGTTTGTCGCGGCGGCGCTCAATGGGAACCATCGGCTGACCCCGGAGGAAGCCAGGAAGGTGGGGGCGGCGCTGGAATTGGACAAGGAAACAACAGAATCCCTGTCCAAATTTCCGGTGCGAACCGATTTCCCAAACACGACGGATCCGTTCAAGTACCGGTTGTTGGAGATCATCGGTGTCTATGGCGACCCGTTGCGCGAGATGGCCAATGAAATGTTCGGCGACGGGATCATGAGCGCGATCGATTTCACGATCGACGTGGAAAAGGTGACCGGTAGCCAGGGCGAAGCGCGCTGCAAGATTACGTTGAATGGCAAATGGCTGGAGTACAAAACTTTCTAGCAACAAAAGCGTGACAACCAGGAAAGCGCCGCGGGCCACGGTGTGGCGCTCCTGTCTTTCGGAGGCACAATGAACCCTGTCATTCCTCAGATTGATCCGGCCGACACCGCCTGGGTGCTGATCGCGACAGCACTGGTGCTGGCGATGATCGTACCGGGACTGGCCCTCTTTTATGGCGGACTGGTTCGGAGCAAGCCTGTGCCACCTGCCACATGAGCGCGACCAACACGCAAGAGGTCACCCACGACGTGGGGGATCGCATCAGTTGGACCCTGCGTCCGGTCATTTCGACCAGGCTCGAGAATTATGAAGCCCGGAGGAAAGAGATGCGACGGGTCTGCGCCTCGTGTCACAGTGAGCAGATCGTGGAGCGGTTCTTTACGTCGATGGACCAGGGGATCACGTTGTATAACGAAAAATTCGGCAAGCCGTCCAAGGCGGCGATGGACAAGCTGCTCGCGATGAAGAAGATCACGCCGACTCCCTACGATGAAGAGATCGAGTGGGTGTTTTACGAGCTGTGGCATCATGAGGGACGGCGGGCCAGGCACGGGCTTTCGAAGATGGCGCCCGACTTTGTCCATTGGCAGGGCTTCTATGAGGTCGCCAAGCATTTTTACACCAAGTTCCTTCCGCTGGTGCGTGAGCGTTCCCCTCAAGTGGCCAAGGAACTGATTGCGCAGGAATCGCACCGGTGGGTTGAGAAGGGCATGACGAAAGAGGAGATCGCCAAGATGTTGGAGTTCTACGATAAAGAGATGCAGGGCAAGCGGGGCGGCGGATAATTGCCAGTGTCCGGGGCTCCGCAATCGAGCTAACGACCCTCTTGTTTCTCGGACGGGCGGTGCGGTACTCTCCTCCTGCTTTTGACAAGGAGTTTTATGGGCAGGCCGGGCAATAAGAAGCAGAATAAAGCATCGAACGTCATGCACGATGTCGAGCGGCTCCGCCTGCTGCTCGCCAGCTTCCAGCCGTTTCTCTCCCAGCGGAAACCCGCAGCGTCGCTGGATGAGTTTGACGCCGAAGCCGAGGAACTGATCGGCGAGCTGTTCGGCGAGACGTCCGAGCTCCGTGAAACTTACGAATACGCGAAAATGGGCGAGGCCGCTGCGCTTCTGAATATGCAGGAAGAGGCGCAGGAGGGCGGCGCCCAGGATACCTACCGCGAAAGTTTGCAGCAGCGCAAGCAGGCGCTGGACAGCTGCGTCATCACGCTGCAAACGGGTGGCGGCGGCGCCAGTAGCCCGCTCGCCAATGCCTGCGTGTCCGATTACATGTCCCATGATGTGCGCAGCGTCCACAAGGATGTCCCGATAAAAGAGGCGGGCCGTCTGCTCCAGAAATGGAAAGTCGGATCGCTGCTGGTGGACGACGGGTCGCGCTATCTCGGGATCATTACGGACACGGATCTGAGCCGCAAGGCCGTGGCGAAGGGGATGGATCCCAACACAACGGCCGTGAAGTCGTGCATGAGCAAGCCGGTGATCTCGATCGAGGATGACGAGCCTCTGGCGACGGCGATCGCGCTGATGAAGAAGAAGGTGATCCGGCATATCGCGGTGACCGAGGACGGTACGATCATTGGCGTGCTGTCCGTGTCCGATATCCTGCGGGCCTATGCCGAACTGGCCGGATTGAATGCGGAAGGGCAGGGGGAAGACGGCGACTAAACCATCGAGCGAGGGGGGCTGAATGTCGACATTCGTGTGTTTGTTCAATTGGACGGATCAGGGAATTAAAAACGTCAGGGAAACGACCAAGCGGGCCGAAAAATTCAAAGCGGCCATCAAGAAAGCCGGTGGAGCGACGAAGGGGATTTACTGGACGCTTGGCCGTTACGACGGGCTGTTCGTGTTCGAAGCGCCGGATGAGGCGACGGCCACGGCGATCATGCTCAGCGGCGGGATGTTGGGGAGCGTCCGGACGGAAACCCTGCGTGCCTTCGACGCGGCGGAGATGGACATCATTCTTGGAAAAATGAGGGCGTAACAGCTATCCGTTTTCCCTGGCGAACCGGTTTGCGTAGATTGTTCGAGACTGCTCCATGTGCCGTGCAATATCGTCCGCGAGTTTTCCGGCCCCTGCCCGCCAATCATCTTCCGCGTAGCCCATTCTTCTGGCGAGAAAAATAAATTCGTCCGATCCGATATCGGGAAGCACCAGGTCCTTGGCATGGCCGCGGACAATTCGTAGCGCATCGATGATACTGCGCAAAAAGAGATAGGCGTCCCGGAGGGCCCGGGCCTCGTCGGCGGACAGGAGTCGATGATGTTCCGCCGCCGCCAGGGCTTCCAGCGTATTCGGGGTGCGAAGACCGGCAAGGGCATGACCGTGCATGACTTGGAGATATTGGGCCGTGTATTCGATGTCGACGATGCCGCCGGGGCTGTATTTGACGTTTATCCGTCCGGGCTCCACCAATTCCTTCATTTGCTGCCGGCGCAGTGAGAGAGCGGCGGCCAGGTCCCATGGCCGATCGCTGTAGGCGAAGGCATCGCGATGGGCTTCCACCTGCCTGCCTAATGTGCGAATCCCGCATACGAACCGGAGCTTGACCAGCGCCTGCCGCTCGAACGGAGCGGCGAGCCCGGACGGGCTGTAGTAGTGCCGCCACTCATCCAGCGTATTGGCCAGCACGCCCTTGCCGCCGTGCGGCCGGAGTCGGACGTCCAGACGGAAAATGCCCTCCTGCTTCGATTCGATCCACTGGAGCAGCAGATGGACCAGGCGCTCGTAGTACTCGCTATGATCGAGGGGGTGCCACCCCGCTGTCCGTCCAGGGCCCCCGTAGACGAAGAGTACTTCGATGTCGGAGGCGTATCCCAGTTCCCGTCCGCCGAATTTTCCCATGGCGAAGACGGCAAAGGGGCAGGGCGTTCGGCGATCGAGCCACGGCGTGCCATGTGCCGGCACAAGACTGGCGGAACAGTCGCGCACGGCCTGGTCCAGGATGGCTTCGGCCAGGCTGGTCAAGGCGAGCGAGAAATCCGGCAGCGTGGTTGTCCGATCCAATAGATGCTTCATGTCGATGCGAAACAGTTCCTGATCCTTGAACTGGTTGAGAAGGGTGCGCCGCCGCTCGTCGGTACGGGCGCGGGCGAGCAGCCGGCGGAGCGCGAGCGCCAATTGCTGCCTGGAACGGACGAGCGGCGTGTCGCGATAGGCATCCAGGATCGGCAGAAGATTGGCGTGTTGACGGCGGACAAAATCCTCCCAGAGGTACTCGCTGGTACCGAGCAGTCGCGCCAGGAGCGGCAGCGTTGATTTTTTGGACAGAAAAGCCAGTGTTTTTTTCCCGTTCGCATCGCGAAACAGCTGATCGAGAAATTGATCGAAGGATTCCAGCGCCTGGGTCGGGTCGGGAGCCCAGATCAGGTGTTGCGTGAACTGTTTGGCGAGGGTGGCGGTGACGAGCAATTCCTGTTGTTCGGCCTTGCTCTCGATCTTCCGGCCATGCCGTCCGCGGACGAAAAAGCGGTCGTGCAGCTCGTCTCCGACATGTTCGAAACGGGCCCGATGGATGTAGAGCCCGCGCATCGAGAGCGCGAGCGCAAAGGCGTACAAGAACGCCGGCGTGTCGGTCGAGCGGATGTCCATGGCGGTGCTGGTCGGCGACGCCTGGTTGTCGAATCTGATTTGGACGGGCGCCAGGAGGCCGTGGAACGCGCCGCGCGCCGCGCTGAGCGTCTCGACCAGCCGGCGGTTGACGAATCGGCGCGCATCCGCAAATTGCCGGGTGTCCAGCAGGCGGATGACTTGCTCGAGTTCATTGGACAGTGTGCGCTGCTCTGCAGGGCCGAACGTTGAGCCGGGGAGCGGACGGACTCGAAACACGTCGACGATCTTTTTTAGTGTGAGGCCGGGGCGTCCGTGGGGACGTTTCCACTTGGTGGGGGGGTGGGGAACGATGGGACCTGGTGAGTCGGTATAGGTGTACAGCGCTCCCTCGCGGATATCCAGGCGATAGCTGGACAGGAGTCCGGCGATGGCCGCAAACTCCGAAAAATAGTCGTAGGCCACGATGACAAGTAAAAATCCGTCTTCGTGCGCATTCACGGACACGTCGCAGGGATGATCGGGTGTCAGGCGTTCGATAAGTTGGAGATGCCGGATGATGTCGGCGGGCTGAAACTGCTGGAAGTATTCCTCGTCCATGCGGGACACGAAGTCGCGCACCACATCCGTCGGCATGCCGGGAGCCAGTGCCAGAAGACTGTTCTGAATGGTGTCACGACGGATTGCCTGCGGGTTCATGGCCTCAGTATAGCGAAAGCGTGCGTGATTGTCCGAGCCGAACGCCGGTATAATGCCAACCCATGACACGCGCGTCCCGTTCACGTTCGCGGCGCTCCCGCAAGGGATTTCCGGCGGACATCCGAAGCCATGACCCGTCGCCATTGCTGCTGGCTTCAGGCCTGACGCCGGCCGGGGCCACCGAACTGCTGGCTCCCTACGGATTGACGGACCTCAAATTGGCCGACGCCAATCTCCAGTCCATGGCCGGCGAGCCCCGCACGCGGCAGTTGTTGGCCAAAGTGCTCGGTGAACTGCTGGCATCCCTCGTTCAGACCGCCGATCCGGATCAGGGCCTGACTCACTGGGATCGCTTCCTGCAGGCCGGCCTCAACCGCAACCAGCTCCTCGACTATCTCAACGGCACGCCGCGCATGCTGCATCTGCTCTGCACGATCTTCGGAAACAGTCCGTCCATGGCCCAGACATTGATCCGTGATCCGCTGCTGGTCTATTGGCTGGCGGAAGAACAAGTGCTGACGCGGTGGCCGACGCGCGAGATGCTGGCGGCGTCGCTCCGCATGATGCTGGCGAACGTCACAGCGGCGGAGCTTCAGTGGGATGCGCTCCGGCGGTTCCGGCGGCGCGAGACGCTCCGGATCGGTGTGCGGGATCTGCTCAAGCTGGCGGATGTGCCCGAGACGACCGCCGCGTTGACCGACCTGGCCTGCGTGCTGATTCAGGCTGCCTATGAGATTGCCGATGCCGGGTTGAGCCGGCAATACGGCAAGCCCAAACACAAGGATTCCAGCGGGCGGCTGGTTGAGACGGGCTTTGCCGTCATTGCGATGGGCAAACTCGGCGGCGGCGAGCTCAATTTCAGCTCCGATGTGGACCTGCTCTACGTCTATGCCTCCGAGAACGGCGCGACATCGCCGGCCGGCCGCGCGGGTCAAAAAGAATCCAGCCGGGGCATCTCCAACGAGGAATACTTTGAGCGCCTGGGGCGTGAGATGACAAAGGCGTTGGCGGACGTGACGCCGGAGGGCCATGTGTTTCGGGTGGACCTGCGGCTCCGCGCCGAAGGCACAAGCGGTCAGTTGGCCCGGTCGCTCGATCGGTACGCGCAATACTATCGGACGCGGGGCGAGCAATGGGAACGGATGGCGCTGCTGAAAGCCTGGCCGGTGGCCGGCGACCGTTCAGTCGGCGAGGCGTTCCTGAGCCGGATCAGTTCGTTTATCTATGATCGGTGGGAAGCTCGTGATCCGGCGGCGATTGTCAGCCAGGTCAAGGCCGTGAAGGACATGATCGATGCCAAGATGGCCGGCCGCGGGCAGGAACGCCGGAACGTCAAACTGGGTCGGGGCGGCATCCGCGAAATCGAGTTTGTCGTGCAGGCGGCGCAGATCCTCTGCGGCGGCAAGCTGCCTGATCTCCGCGACCGCAGCACGATGGGGGCGCTGGTGAAGCTGTGTCGCCATCGTCTTCTCTCGTCCAAAGACCGGCAGGCCCTGGAGCGGGCCTATGTGTTCCTGCGAAACGTCGAGCACAAATTGCAGATGGTCCACGATCTTCAAACTCATGCGCTGCCGGAGTCGTCTGATGAGCTGGCGCGCTGCGCGATCAGGCTCGGATATCGCGCCTCGGACAGGCGGACCGCAGGGCGGAAGTTTCTGGCCGATTATCGCCGGCACACGGCGAATGTCCATCGTATTTTCAGAAGCCTGTTCGATGTTCCGGCTCGATCCAGCCTCGTCAAGGCCGCCAGAAAATTCGCCTGAAACGACAAAGGCCGGACAGCTTTCGCTGCCCGGCCTTCGCTTCTTACTCCGAGCTATTAGCTCTTTGCTTTCTTAGTACATGCCCTCCATGCCGCCGCCGTGGTTGTGTCCACCACCGGCTTGTTCCTTTTTCTCTTCCGGCATCTCGGTGATCATGACTTCGGTTGTCAGCATCAGGCCCGCCACGCTCCCCGCGTTCTGGAGCGCGCACCGCGTGACCTTCGTTGGATCGATGATGCCGGCTTTGAGCATGTCTCCATACTCTTCGGTGGCGGCATTGAAGCCATACGCCGGGCTCTTTTCCTGCCGGACCTTGTCCACAACTACCGAACCTTCCATGCCCGCATTGCCGACGATCTGGCGAATCGGCTCTTCCAGCGCCCGCTTCACGATGGTCACGCCCACCATCTGCTCGGCCGAGATACCCTTCAGGGCGTCCAGCGCCGGGATGCAGCGCAGGAGCGCCACGCCGCCGCCTGGGACGACGCCCTCTTCGACTGCCGCCTTGGTGGCGTGCAGGGCGTCCTCGACGCGGGCTTTCTTTTCCTTCATCTCGGTTTCGGTTGCGGCGCCGACGTTGATGATGGCCACGCCACCGACGATCTTCGCCAGCCGCTCTTGGAGCTTCTCGCGATCGTAATCGGAGGTGGTCTCCTCGAGCTGCGCCTTGATTTGCTTCACGCGGCCCTCGATCTTCTTCGGATCGCCATGACCTTCCACGATCGTGGTGTTGTCCTTGTCGATCGTCATGCGCTTGGCCCGGCCCAGGTCCGTGAGCTTCACGTTCTCCAGCTTGATGCCGAGATCTTCGGAAATGACCTGGCCGCCGGTGAGAATTGCAATGTCCTCCAGCATGGACTTGCGACGATCGCCGAAACCGGGCGCCTTGACGGCCGCCACGTTGAGCGTGCCGCGTAGCTTATTCACCACCAGGGTCGCCAGCGCTTCACCTTCCACATCTTCAGCGATGATCACGAGCGGCTTGCCCATCTTGGCCACCTGCTCGAGCAGGGGCAGGAGGTCCTTCATGCTGCTGATTTTCTTCTCACTAATGAGAATGAGCGGGTCCTCCATGACGGCTTCCATCCGCTCGGCGTTGGTGACGAAGTAGGGGGAGATGTACCCACGATCGAACTGCATGCCTTCGACCACGTCCAGCGAGGTGGTCATGGACTTGGCTTCCTCGACCGTGATCACGCCATCCTTGCCGACCTTCTCCATTGCCTCGGCAATCAGGTCGCCGATGGTCTTGTCGTTGTTGGCTGAAATGGTCCCGACCTGGGAAATCTCGGTCTTGTTCTGACAGGGCTTGCTGAGTTTCTTCAGTTCCAGGACGACGGCTTCGACCGCCCGGTCGATCCCGCGCTTGATTTCCATCGGGTTGCCGCCGGCCGTGATGTTCTTTGCGCCTTCGCGGTAAATGGCCTGGGCCAGTACCGTTGCAGTGGTGGTGCCGTCACCCGCCGTGTCGCTGGTCTTGCTGGCGACTTCGCGGACGAGCTGGGCGCCCATGTTCTCGTAGGGGTCCTTCAGTTCCACTTCCTTGGCGACGGTGACGCCGTCCTTGGTGATGGTCGGCGCGCCGAACTTCTTATCGAGAATCGCATTGCGGCCCTTGGGGCCCAGTGTCACCTTCACGGCGTTAGCCAACTGGTTGACACCTCTCAGGATCGCGGCCCGAGCTGCATCGCTATACAATAACTGCTTTGCCATGTGAGTCCTCCCTTTAAACTAGTGTGTCGTATGTGAGTGGGTGATTAGTGAGAGAAGATGCCCAGGATATCCTCTTCCTTGAGGATGAGGCATTCTTCATCGTCGATCTTCAGCTTGCTGCCTGAGTATTTATCGAAGAGCACCTGGTTGCCTATCTTGACATGCTCGACCTTTTTCCCGATCGCCTGCACCACGCCCCGCTGCGGCTTTTCCTTGGCGGAGTCAGGCACGTAGATACCGCCCGCGGTCCGTTCCATTTCTTCCGTATAGGTGACAAACACGCGGTCGCCGAGGGGCTGGAAGCCCTTGGCGGCCTTGGACTCTTTCTTCTCCTTCGTTGCCGTTGACATAACGCTGCTCCTCCTTACAGGTGATGATTGACTGTTCTATGATTGTGATTGGCTCGGAACACTCGAAGCTATCACAAAGAACAAAAAGGGAAATAGCGCTTTTCTCATCCGAGTCAAGGGGAGGATGGGGATTTTTTTCGTCGAAACTTCAATTGGCTGGACGAACGCAAGTCATTGAATTTACATCGCATTCAATGCTTATGAGCGTAGATGGTCGAAGTCCGCCACGTCCTTTTTGATATAGTCCCGGAGGCGGCCGATCAAGCGAGCCTCTAATTGGCGGGTCCGCTCCTTGGTGACCCCGTATTTCCGGCCCAGATCTTCCAGCGTGACCGGCGTCTCTGACAGGATGCGGTTTCGGAGGATGTCCTCGTCGCGTTCGGGAAGCGTCTTGCTGAATTCGGCCAGCTTCTTTCGAAACAGGCGGCGGAGCTGGAAGCCGGCGATCTGCTCGTCTGCCGGGGCCTCCTGCGCGGGAAGAATGTCGAGCAGCGTGCCGCTGTCGGTGTCGTGCGTCAGGGGCTGATCGAGCGACACTTCCCAGCTGCCCATGCGCTGGTCCATTTCAACCACATCGCGCTCACTGACGTTGAGCCGGTCGGCCAGCAGCTTGGCATCTGGCGCAAACCCTTCCCGCTCGAGTTTGGCCTTTTCCTTGCGGAGATTGTAGAAGAGCTTGCGCTGATCCTGTGTCGTGCCGACCTTGACCAGCCGGTGGGTGTTCAGGAGATAACGCAGGATGTAGGCGCGGACCCACCAGGCCGCATAGGCGTGGAACCGGACGTTCTTCGCCGGATCGAATTTTTTGATGGCCTGCATCAATCCGACGTTGCCTTCCTGGATCAAATCCATGTGATCGGCGCCGGTGTGCAGGTATTCCGCGGCGATCGACACGGAGACGCGGAGGTTCGAGAGGATCAGTTTCACCGCCGCCTCGCGGCTGTCCGTCGCCTGGTAATCGCGGAAGAGCGCCAGCTCTTCCTCCTTCGACAAAAACGGGTAGCGGCGGACTTCGACCAGGTACCGCTGCAGCGTGGTGATCGGCGTGACCGCCGTAGTGGCATCGGCGGCGGGGCGGGAGGATTTTTTCTCGAACAGATTATCCACGAGTTCAGGCGTGACGGTGCGCGCGGAGTCGTCGTCCGTATCGAGCGGACTCTCTTTTTTCTCGCGAGGTTCCTGTGCCATGAAAATCATGGGGGATTATAAACGGAACCGGCCGAAGAACAAAGTCCGGAGAGGGTTTTCCTCGTTGACAGTCAGGCTCAAACCGTATTATATATTAAGCACTTAGCGAATCTCTCACCTCTCCCAACACAGAGCAGGCACATGGCATCGCCGTTCGATACAATTGAAGACGCCATTAAAGAAATCAAGAAGGGCCGCTTCGTCGTCCTCGTAGACGACGAAGACCGCGAGAACGAGGGCGATCTCGTCATGGCGGCCGAAAAAGTCACGCCCGCAGCCATCAACTTCATGGCCAGGCATGCCCGCGGCCTGATTTGTCTTGCGCTGACACCGGAGCGCGTCGAAGAGCTGCAACTGCCGCCACAGGCACCGGTGAATACCGCGACGTTTGGCACCGCCTTTACCGTGTCGATCGACGCGCGCCACAATGTCACCACCGGCATTTCGGCTGCCGATCGGGCCACCACCATTCATACCGCCGTCGATCCGAAGTGCAAACCTTCCGATTTGGCGCGGCCCGGCCATATCTTTCCGCTCAAGGCGCAGAGGGGCGGGGTGCTCAAGCGCGCCGGCCAGACTGAAGGTTCGGTGGACCTGTCCCGGCTCGCCGGGCTCGCGCCGGCCGGAGTGATCTGCGAAATCATGAACGAGGACGGCACCATGGCCCGCGTGCCCGAACTCGCCGAGTTCGCCAAAGAGCACAAATTGGTCATGGTGACGATCAAGGCGCTGATCGAACATCGCATGCGCACGGAAACCTTCGTCAAGCGGGTGGCCGAAGCGAAGCTGCCGACCACGTTCGGCGAATTCGAATCGATCGTCTTCGAGAACGAAGTGGACGGCGGCACGCACGTCGCACTGACCAAGGGGCTGGTGGATGCGTCGACGCCGATGCTGGTGCGCGTGCATTCGGGCTGTCTCACGGCGGATGTATTCGGTTCGCTGCGGTGCGACTGCCGCGATCAACTCCACCGGGCAATGGAAATGATTCAGAAGGAAGGACGAGGAGTCCTGCTGTATCTCAATCAGGAGGGCCGCGGGATCGGGCTGATCAACAAGCTCAGGGCCTACAAGCTGCAGGATGAGGGCCACGACACTGTCGAAGCCAATCTAAAATTGGGCTTCAAGCCGGACCTTCGGGATTACGGGATCGGCGCGCAGATTCTCGTCAACCTGGGTCTGCGCCAGATCCGGCTGATGACCAACAACCCGCGCAAGATCGTTGGCATCGAGGGGTATGGATTGAAGGTCGTGGAGCGGGTGCCCATCGAAATCGCGCCGCGCGCGGCCAACGAGAAATATTTGCGGACCAAAAAAAACAAGTTGGGCCACCTGTTAAATAAAGTTTGACGGTCAACTCTAACGAAGGAGCAACAGGATCGCTATGGCAACGTTGGAAGGAAAGTTGGACGCTAAGGGATGCCGGTTCGGCATCATTGTCAGTAAGTTCAACGAATTTGTCACCAGCCGCCTCCTGGCCGGCGCGATGGATGTGCTGGTCGAAGCCGGCGCGGACAAGGATGCCGTTGACGTCGTCTATGTGCCCGGCGCATACGAAATTCCGCTCGTGGCCAGGGAGCTCGGAAAATCCGGACGCTACGACGCCATCATCTGCCTGGGCGCGATCATTCGCGGCGAGACCCCGCATTTCGAATTCATCAGTACAGAGACCAGCCGTGGCATCTCCCGGGCGGCGATGGAAGCGTCCGTGCCGGTCATTTTCGGCGTCCTGACGACGGATACCGGCAAGCAGGCGCTGGAGCGCTCGGGCGAACCGGAGCGCAATCGCGGTTCGGAAGCGGCCCGGACCGCCGTGCAGATGGCCGATCTCATGCAACAACTGCATGCACCCGGAGGGAAGCAGGCATTCAAGCCTGCAGCCAGGGCCGCCGGTCGTCCTGCGAAAAATGCAAAGAAGCGATGATGTTCGCATTCCTGTCCCGGTAGCGTGCTGTCATGGGCATTCGTCGTCAATCCCGGATCTGTGCGCTGCAACTCCTCTTTCAGTGGGATATTCACGGGTCCACGGAACACTGGCTGGCGGATTACTGGACGCAACATCCTGCCGCTCCCGATGTGCGCGAGTTTGCCGAACAGATTGTCGAGGGCGTGATGGCGCGGCATGACGAGATTGACGCGCTCATCGGCAAACTGGCTGTCAATTGGAAAATCCCGCGCATGCCCATCGTGGATCGGAACATTTTGCGCATGGGCCTGTATGAATTGCTCTGGTTGCCGGATGTGCCGGCCAAGGTCACGGTGAATGAGGCGATCGAACTGGCCAAACAGTTTGCCGACGACGAAACCAAGCGGTTCGTGAACGGCATTCTCGACAAGGTGCTCAAAGACGATCCGCGGCTTCAAGAGAAGCGAGCCGAGCTCGGCGCGGACGCGCCTGGTTCGAGGTCCGAGGTTCGAGGTTAATGATGAATCGGATGCAGAGATGCTAATCTTTCAGCCCCCGCACCTCGTACCCCGCACCTCGTACCCTGGTCTGAGGACAAGATGATTGACCGTTATACCCTGCCCCGCATGCAAGCGGTGTGGGATCTCACGCACAAGTATGAGATCTGGCTCGAAGTCGAACTGCTTGCCTGCGAGGCGCTCGAAAAAGAAGGGCAGGTCCCGCGCGGGATTGCCGCCAAGATCCGCCGCAGGGCCAAAATCGATCCGGACCGCATCGCCGCCATTGAGAAAGTCACCAAGCACGACGTCATCGCGTTTCTGGAGTCTCTTGCCAAGCCGGTCGGAAAAAATGTCCGCCATCTGCACACAGGTCTGACGTCCTCCGATGTTGTGGATACCGCGCTGGCCGTCCAGATGGGCGAGGCGCTGGATCTCATTCTGCTCGATATGGAAGTCCTGCTCTCGGTCCTCAGGAAGCGCGCCTTCGAACACCGCGACACGCTCATGGTCGGCCGCTCGCACGGCATCCATGGCGAGCCGGTTTCCTTCGGGTTCAAACTCGCGATCTGGTACGAGGAAGCCAGGCGGCACCGCGACCGCCTGCGGGCCGTCCGCAAGGACATCGCGGTGGGCAAGCTATCCGGCGCGATGGGCACCTTTGCGCATCTGGGTCCCGAGGTTGAAGCGTACGTTTGCCAGAAGCTGGGGCTGCAACCGGACCCGGTCTCGAACCAGGTCGTCCAGCGGGACCGGCACGCGGCCTATCTGTCGGCGCTGGCGCTGTTGGCGGGCAGCATCGAAAAGTTCGCGACGGAAATCCGGCATCTGCAACGGACGGAAGTGCTGGAGGCGGAGGAATTTTTTTCGGAAGGGCAGAAGGGCTCGTCCGCCATGCCGCACAAGCGCAACCCGATCGCGTCGGAAAATCTCTGCGGCCTTGCGCGGATCGTCCGGTCGAACAGCCTCGCGGCGATGGAAAACGTCGCGCTCTGGCACGAGCGGGACATCAGCCATTCTTCCGTCGAACGCGTGATCGTGCCGGACAGCACGATTCTGATCGATTATATGCTGGTGCGCGTGACCGATCTCATCCGGAATCTGCTCGTCTATCCGCAGCGGATGAAACAGAACCTCGAGCTGACCGGCGGGCTGGTCTATTCGCAGCGACTCCTGCTTGCGCTGGTCGAAAAGGGCGCGCAGCGCAAGGAGGCCTATGAGGCGGTGCAGCGCTGCGCGATGTCGGCGTGGAAAGGCCGGGCCGGGTTTCACGATCTGGTCAGCAAGGATCCCTTCATCACCAGGCATCTGAAGGCATCGGGGATTCAGGCCTGTTTTGATCCCATGTATTATCTGCGGCATCTGGACAAGATCTTTAAGCGAGTGTTCGGCGCGGGAGGGATGAAGTGACGAAACTGTTGTACGAGGGCAAGGCAAAAAAGGTGTTTGCCACGGACAAGCCGGACCACGTGGTGCAGTATTTCAAAGACGATGCCACGGCCTTCAACGCGCAGAAGCGCGGCACGATCGTGGACAAGGGTGTGGTCAACAACAAGGTGGTCTCGCGCCTGTTCCAGTTGCTGGAGGAGCAGGGCGTTCAGACCCATTTCATCGAGCGGCTGAGCGACCGTGAGATGCTCGCGAAGAAGGTGGCGATCGTCCCGATCGAAGTGGTGGTGCGGAATATCGTCGCAGGCAGTCTGGCCAAGCGGCTGGGGCTCAAGGAAGGGGAAAAAATAGAGCCGGTGCTCGTGGAATTTTACTACAAGGACGACGCACTGGGCGATCCCTTGATTACCGAGGAACATGTACGGCTGATGAAACTTGCGACGCCGTCTGTGGTGGAAGACATCAAGAAGCAGGCGCGCCGGGTGAACGAGGTGCTCGTACCGTTTTTCAAGGAACGGAATATGGTGCTGGTGGACTTCAAGCTGGAGTTCGGCATCCACCATAACAAGCTGATCCTGGCCGACGAGATTTCACCCGACACCTGCCGGATTTGGGATGCCAAGACCGGCGATGTCATGGACAAGGACCGCTTCCGCAAAGACATGGGTAAGATCGAAGAGGCCTATCAGGAAGTGTTGAAGAGGGTGTGCGGGTGAGGGGAGAGGGGCGGCCCGACTGCCCTCTTGCTCGCAGAGGGCGCACGATCAGAATGTGCTCCCTCGATGCGCGCAGTTGAGGGCAGCCACGCCGCCCCTCTAAAGAGAGAGGTAAGGTGAGGGAAAAGGTTCCGCGCCTTTTCCCTCTCCTTAGAACGCAAAGGGGAGAAATTGCTGAGGAGGGATGGTGAAACGCCTGCTCCAATGGTTTCTCCACTATGGCCTGATGGCGGCGATCCTGGTATGGGCGGCCGCCGTAGGGATGATGGCGTATCATCTCGCCGATTCGGAGTGGCGGTGGGCCTTCGCGGCGCTTTCGGTCGGTGGAATTGCAACCATCGGCGGGATTTTGTGGATTCGCACCTACATCGACAGGCTGACTGAGGCATCTCAAAAGGGGAATGAATCGTGAAGGCGAAGATTCATGTCACATTGAAGTCCGGCATTCTCGATCCGCAGGGCAAAGCCATCGAGCATGCGCTGGAGACATTGGGGTTTAAGAACGCCAGTAACGTGCGGATGGGGAAGTATCTGGAGTTGGACCTGCGGGAGACGACGCAGGACAGGGCCGAGGCCGAGGTCAAGGCCATGTGCGAGAAGTTGCTGGCGAACACGATCATCGAAGAATATCGCTATGAGCTCAACACTTAGCCGTCGGCCATAAGCCATCAGCTTTTATGAATTTCGGCGTCATCGTTTTCCCTGGTTCCAACTGCGATCACGACTGCACCCACGTCATTTCCAGCGTACTTGGCCAGAAGGCTGTTCCAGTCTGGCATAAGGAAACTTCGCTGGCCGGCCTCGATGCCATCATCCTGCCTGGTGGCTTTTCCTATGGCGATTATCTTCGCACCGGCGCCATCGCGAGGTTTTCGCCGGTGATGGGGGCGATCAAGACATTCGCATCCGAGGGCGGCATGGTCCTCGGCATCTGCAACGGCTTCCAGATTTTGCTCGAAGCGGGGCTGCTCCCTGGGGCGATGCTGAGGAACCAGTCGCTCTCCTTCATCTGCAAAGACGTCCATATCAAGGTCGAGAACGCGGCGACGCCGTTTACCGGTCTTTGTGAATCGGGACAGGTGCTCAAAATTCCCATTGCCCACGCAGATGGGAATTACTACACCGATCCGGTGACGCTGGCTGCCTTGCAGGCCAACGCGCAGATTATCTTTCGCTACTGCACGCCGGATGGGAAAGTCACGCCGGATGCCAACCCGAACGGCTCGCTCGACAACATTGCGGGCATCCGCAATGCTGAGGGCAACGTGCTCGGTCTGATGCCGCACCCGGAGCGCTGCGCTGAAGACGTGCTGGGCAACGATGACGGCCGGGTGATCTTCCTCTCGATGCTGGATGCGCTGAAGGAAGCCAAGCTGAAGACGGTGGTCGCGTGATGAGCAATGTGGACTTGGGATATCGCGTCGGCGACGTGTAGGGAGCGTAAGTGAAAGACAGTCAGGTCATCACCAAAGATATTATCGCGCAGCACGGACTCGCTGACGACGAGTACAAGAAAGTCATCGAGATTCTTGGTCGTGAGCCGAATTTTACCGAGCTCGGCATTTTCTCCGTCATGTGGTCGGAGCATTGTTCCTACAAAAGCTCGCGTGTGCATCTGAAGAAATTGCCGACGACCGGTCCGCGCGTGGTGCAGGGGCCTGGCGAGAACGCCGGCGCGGTGGATATCGGCGACGGCCTCTGCGCGGTCTTCAAAATGGAATCCCACAACCATCCTTCCTTTATCGAGCCCTACCAGGGCGCGGCAACCGGCGTGGGCGGGATTCTTCGGGACATCTTCACGATGGGTGCGCGGCCGATCGCGCTGCTCGACTCGCTCCGGTTCGGCCTGCTGGACCGGCCGAAGAACCGACACCTGCTGAAAGGCGTCGTATCTGGAATCAGCGCATATGGCAACTGCATGGGCGTGCCGACCGTCGGTGGTGAAATTGCCTTCAACGAAATCTATTCGAACAATCCGCTGGTAAACGTGTTCTGTCTTGGAATTGCCAGGAAGGACCGCCTCTTCAAGGGCACGGCGGCAGGCGTCGGCAATCCGGTGCTCTATGTCGGCTCCAAAACCGGCCGAGACGGCATTCACGGGGCGACGATGGCTTCGGATTCCTTCGATGAGGCTTCCGAGTCCAAGCGGCCGACCGTGCAGGTGGGCGATCCCTTCACGGAGAAGTTGCTCCTGGAAGCCTGCCTGGAGTTAATGGAGACAGACCTGCTCGTTGGCATTCAGGACATGGGGGCCGCGGGCCTCACCAGTTCATCCTGTGAAATGGCCTCGAGAGCCGGCAACGGCCTTGAACTTGATCTCACGCATGTCCCGCGACGCGAGCCGGGCATGACGCCCTATGAATTGATGCTCTCGGAATCGCAGGAACGGATGCTGATGGTGGCGAAGCAGGGGAAAGAGGATGAAGTCCTCCGCATCTGCCGCAAGTGGGATCTCGATGCGGCAGTGGTGGGGCGCGTCACCGGCGACGGCATCCTGCGCGTGAAAGATCAAGGCAAGGTGGTGGCGGAAATTCCCGCGAAGGCGCTGGCGGAGGACGGCCCGAAGTACGAGCGCCCCAATGCCCCGCCGGCGTACCAGGAATATCTCCAGGCGCTCAATTTCGACGCGCTCAAGGAGCCGAAGGACTATACGGCCACGCTGCTCGAGTTGCTCGATGCACCGACGATCGCGAGCAAACGATGGGTCTACCAGCAATACGACCACATGGTGAGGACGAACAGCATGGTACGGCCAGGCTCCGATGCGGCGGTGCTCCGGATCAAGGGGACGAACAAGGCGCTGGCGATCACGGCGGATTGCAACGGCCGGTACTGCGTGCTGCATCCTTATATGGGAGGCATGATCGCGGTGGCAGAGGCGGCGCGGAATCTGGTCTGTTCGGGCGCCGAGCCGATCGGCCTCACGGACTGCCTGAATTTCGGTAATCCGGAGCGGCCTGAAGTCATGTGGCAGTTCATCCTCTCGGTGGAAGGCATCGCCGACGCCTGCCAGGCGTTCAACGTGCCGGTCGTAAGCGGCAATGTGAGCTTCTACAACGAGACGAACGGGCTGAACATTTATCCCACGCCAATCATCGGCATGGTTGGGCTGATCGAAGAGGCCGACAAGGCCATGACCCAGTGGTTCAAGCGGGCAGGGGATGCGATTGTCCTGCTGGGAGCGACGCGGGAAGATGTGGGAGGGACGGAATACCTGCGCGTAGTCCATCACCGCGAACAGGGGGAGCCGCCGTATCTGAACCTGGACACGGAAAAAACGCTCCATGCCTGCACGTTGAAACTGATTCGCGAGGGACTCGTTCAGTCTGCGCACGATTGTTCGGATGGTGGATTAGCCGTCGCACTGGCCGAATGTTGCGTGTCGGTTCCAACACAACCGCTCGGCGCTGTGGTACGATTAACCGGTTATACGATTCGACGGGATGCGCTGCTCTTCGGTGAAAGCCAGTCGCGGGTGGTGCTCTCGGTCAAGGCCGATGCTGCCGATAAGGTTCTGACGATTGCCAAGGCCATGGGCGTGCCGGCAGCGAAGATCGGGACCGTCGGCGGCGAGCGGCTGGTTATCGACGTCGAAGCGAGCAAGCAGGCTTCGGCCTGTCGGGTTGACGCAGAGTTGAAAACCCTGTTAGATCGATGGGGAAACAGCCTCGAACGGGCGCTCAATCAGGCGTGAGGAAGTAGGGGTCATGGGCCGCACCCGAAAAGAGCTTCCGATGGCTCCACGCACCAAGGACAGTGCGTCACGTCCTCAGTTCATTACTCCAGACAAATTCCACGACGAATGTGCGGTGTTCGGCATCTACGGCCATAAGGAAGCGGCCAACATCACCTACCTGGGGCTCTACGCTCTCCAACATCGCGGGCAGGAAGGCTCCGGCATCGCCGCCTCGGACGGCGAGCATCTCCACGCTGAAAAGGGGCTCGGTCTCGTCGCTGACATTTATACCAAGTTGACGATCAAGCGGCTGCACGGCCACATGGCGATCGGCCATAACCGTTATTCCACGGCCGGCGGCGGAGGACTCAGAAACGTTCAGCCATTGACGGTCAATTTCGCGCTCGGCAACCTGGCGCTGGCCCACAACGGAAATCTCATCAATGCGCAAATGCTCCGGAGCGAGTTGGAAGCCTACGGCTCGATCTTCCAATCCACCACGGATAGCGAAGTCATCATCCATCTGATCGCCCATTCCCGCACCGACACGCTGCTCGCGCGCATCGTGGATGCGTTGAGCCAGGTGCGGGGGGCCTTCTCGGTCGTGATCCTCACGGATCAGGGCGTCATCGCCGCGCGGGACTCGTACGGGCTGCGGCCGCTCTGCCTCGGCCAGGTCAAGGGCAGCTGGGTCGTAGCGTCGGAAACCTGCGCCTTCGACCTGATCGGCGGGGAATATGTGCGGGACATCGAGCCCGGCGAACTGGTGGTGCTCGACCAACGCGGACTGACCTCGCTCAAGCCGTTTACCAAGACGCGCGAGGCCATGTGCGTGTTCGAATACGTTTACTTCGCGCGGCCCGACAGCAAGATTTTCGGTGGCAACACGGTCTATGCGACGCGGAAAGCGTACGGGCGGCAATTGGCCAAGGAATCCAAGGTGTCGGCGGATCTCGTGATCGCCGTGCCGGACTCCGGAGTGCCCGCTGCGCTGGGATTTTCAGAAGGAGCGGGGATTCCGTTCGAAACCGGCTTGATCCGCAATCACTATGTCGGCCGGACGTTCATCGAGCCGGAACAGCAGATCCGCCACTTCGGCGTGAAGGTGAAGCTCAACGCGGTGCCGGACGTTCTCAAAGGCAAGCGGGTGGTGGTGGTGGATGATTCCATGGTGCGCGGCACGACCAGCCGGAAGATCGTGAAGATGATCCGCCATGCGGGGGCAAAAGAAGTGCACATGCGGATCAGCTCGCCGCCCATCATCTCGCCCTGCTTCTACGGCATCGACACGCCGACCAAGAAGGAACTGATTGCCTCTGATCACAAGCTGCAGGAAATCAAAAAGTACATCACGGCAGACAGCCTGGCCTACCTGAGTCTCGAAGGCATGCTGAAAGCCTCGCCGGTTACACCGACTCGTTATTGCAGCGCCTGTTTTACCGAGCAATACCCCATCCCGTTTACAAAGGCCGAGGAATTACAGCTCGGTCTGTTCGAAACCCACCACCAAGGCTAGTTGCTCATCAAAATTTCCGCGTGTTAGGATGCAGTGCCGCTGATTGTGTCATTGTGTGGAGGGATGCTGCCATGAAACGTCTATTGCTGATCGCACTCTCGTCACTCGCGCTTGTACTGCCGGTGTTTGCGGCCGGGTTCTTCAAGATCGGCGAACCGGCTCCGAACTTTGCGTTGAACTCCATCACCGGTGCGCCCGTGTCGCTCCAGAGCTTCAAGGGGAAGGTCGTGGTGCTGGGACTGTTCCACATTTGCGAGCCGTGCCTGGTACAGGGGAGTAACCTGCAAAAGGTCCATGAAGCAATGCAGGGGAAAAACGTCGCGGTGGTGGGGGTCAACTCCTCGGGCAATTCCAAGGAGGATGTGACGGAGTTTTTGACGGCGTTTCCTGTGAAGATCACCTATCCCTACCTGCTCGATCCCAAGAAGGAGACGGACAAGCTCTACGGCGGCGGCAAGTTCATCCCGAACGTGTACGTGATCGATCAGAATGGGATCATCCGGTGGCAGCGGGTGGGAAATATGGACCTGGCCGGAGCGGACGTGATCATCCAGGAAGTGAATAAGCTGTTGGCCGGCGGGAAGGCCGGCGCGTAATGCGTAATGGGTGATGCGTCATGCGTGGGAAGCTTTGAGGCATTGCGCAGCGCTACTCATCACGCGTTACGCATCACTGATCACTGGAGCTAGGCAGACATGGATGAGATTGAGGCCGGGATAAAGAAGTTTCAGGAGTTGGTCAAGGGGCTGGATGCCGCCGTACATGCGGTCGTGCCGGTCAAGCCGACTAACAGCATGTTCCTGATCTCGCTGACCAAGGGCCCCAACCGCAAGTTTATTACCATCCCGGAAGACGACATCATTGATCTCCCCACCGAAGCCGGCATTCTAGCCAAGGTGACCAAGGTCGTGAAGGACGCCATCGCTACGCTGTAGCGCGGGCGAGAGGCGCGAGACGCGAGGCGATGATGAAACAAATTCTTCACGGCATCTGGCAGTGGTCCTGGTTTTCGGAAGAAAAGAAGCTCGACTTCAACGGCCTGTTCCTAACCATCGGTGAACACCGGATTCTCGTGGATCCTCCGCCGATGGCGGCGGAAGACTTGATGCAGGCCAGGCGCGGCGGGCAGGTGGATTATATTCTCATCACCAATCGCGATCATGAACGGGAGGCGGCGGCCTTGCAGAAAGAATTTCACTGCCAGGTCTGGGTGCCGGCGGTGGATGCGCCGCAGATGACGGTGAAGCCGGACAAGACCTACCAGGACGGCGAGTTGCTGGCCGGGGGCATCTGGGCCATTCAACTGAGCGACCAGAAAGCGCCGGGGGAGTCCGCGCTGTTTATCCAGCAGGGCAAGGGCATTCTGATTGTCGGCGATGCCCTGATCGGCAAGCCGCCTGGTGCGGTGGCCATGCTGGCGCCGGAGAAGTATGCCGATGCCGTCAAAGCGAAAGAAGGGCTGAAGCGGCTCTTGAAATATAATTTTGACACGCTTCTGGTCGGCGACGGCGCATCCATCCTCACGGGCGCGAAGCCGGTCGTCGAGAAATTTCTTCATGCGTGAGAATGCGTCCGCACAACTGAACCGGCTTGGCAACGAGCACTTCTCGCGCGGCCAGTACACGGAGGCCTACGAGTGCTATGCGAAAGCCCTGGAGCACGATCGCAAAACCGGCGATCAGCGGGCACTCGTGGCGACGCTCGGCAATGTTGCGAACATCTGTGCCGTGAGCGGCCGGCGGGAGGCCGCGCAGCAATATTATGAGGAAGTCCTGGAGCTGCAAAAACTTCTCGGTGATGAGCGCGGGATCGGCACGACGCTGGCCAATCTCGGCAACCTGCGCGCGGATGGGGCTCAATACGAACGGGCGCGGGCCTATTACCTCGAAGCCCTGGATATCCTGAATCGGACGCATGACGAAGCCGCACTGTCGGTGCTCTTTTCCGACCTGGGGTTCGTCGCGCGGGAAACCGGGCAGTGCGATGAGGCCATGCGGTGCTACGAGCAGTCGCTGGCCCTGATGAAGCGGCTGGGCAACGAGGGCGGCATGGCTGATGCCTGGCGCATGATGGCGCGGACGCATCTCATGCAACAGCGGTACGAGGATGCCGTCGCCTGTTGCAGGACCAGCCAGGCGATTGCGGAACGGATGCGCGATGAGTTGCGGACGGGTGGAGCACGGTACGTCATGGCAGGCTGCTGCGAGCAGTTGGGACGTCTGCAGGAAGCCGCCGATCTGCTCGAGTTGGTGGTCGAGATGGACCGCAAATACCACCTG
This sequence comes from Nitrospiraceae bacterium, assembly GCA_009692155.1. Classification (GTDB taxonomy): domain Bacteria; phylum Nitrospirota; class Nitrospiria; order Nitrospirales; family Nitrospiraceae; genus 2-02-FULL-62-14. Next base: position 34,802 of record SHZW01000012.1, on the reverse strand, counting down.
CCCAAGCTGCAGGAAAACATCGGACGTCTGGAAGCGCTGCGCGCCCGCCTGGCCGAAGGGGCGCGCGCATGAGCGAGAAAGCGGCACCGGCGCCGGCGTGGAGCGAAGCGCGCGCGCGGTTGTGTCAAACGGAGCCGACGTTCTACGAGCTGGAACCGGGCGGGGCGCTGGCGCTCTCGCTGGACGACGACGGCTGGATCCTGGAGATCACGCCGGATGGACGGCTGGTCTGCCAGGCCGGCATGGACATCGAAGACATCCAGAGCCTGCTCTCGGATGGAACCCCAGAAGATCTGGGGACGGATGAGCTGGCCAAGCAGGCCAAGTATTATCTCCAACCGATGGTCGCCAAGTTCCGGAAGCCGCTGCGCGACGCCGGCTTCGACGAGCAGACGGAGATGACCGAGCAATACGTGGCGGTCACATTCCAGCGGGCCGTGGACTTCCGGAAATTCGACGACGTGGCGCAAGCAATCCGCTGGTGCAAGGAGCAATTCAAGGGGAAATAAGTCGCGGTCAGGCCGCCGATGTGCTCGCAGAGCGTGCACGCGAAGACGGTGCTCGCCACGGGTAAGGGGCGCGTTTCGGCGCGCCTGGGGCGGGAGGGTGAAAAAACGCGCGCAGTCCCGGCGGCCCGACTGCTCCTTGTGGGTGGTGGGTGGAGGAAACGGATAAAGCATGACATCCATCCGCACGTTTGGAGAGTTTCGCGAGGCGATGGCGGCGTACCGGCTGCCGCGGATCATCTTCACAGCCTTGGATCTCGACCTGTTCACCGCCATCGGCGCCAGGGCCTGCACGGTGCCCGCGCTCGCCAAACGGCTTCGCGTGAGCCCTCGCGGGCTGGAGATTCTGTGCCGGAATCTCGCCTGTGCCGGCCTGCTTCTCAAGGCGGGTTCCCGCTATCGAAACAGTCCGCTCGCGCGCAAAGAACTCAATAAAAAGAGCCCGGCCTGTCGCTGGGCCTATCTCGATCTGCTGCGCGGCCATTGGGACGACTGGTCGCAGCTCACACGGTCGGTCAAACGGGGACGGCCTGTGGACGACAACGACGATCCGGACGAGCCGGCTTACCGGCGCCGGTTCAGCTGGGCGATGCATCACCGGTCGCTTGATGTGGCGCCGAAGATTGCGGCCCGGATCAACCTGCGCGGTGCCGGGACGCTGCTGGATTTAGGCGGCGGCCCCGGCACTTATGCGCTGGCGTTTTTGAAGCGGAACCCCGCGCTCAAGGCGACCGTCTGCGACCGCGCGCCGGCGCTTGCAGTGGCGCGCGAGATCGCCGCGACCGTGCCGCACGGGAAGCGGCTGTCGTATCTGCCGCTTGATTTTGTCACGAAGGCCATTCCGGGACGGTACGACGTCATCTGGTTTTCGAACGTGCTTCATATTTATTCACCGGAAGAAAACCAGCGGCTGTTCCGGAAGATGGCGAAGGCGCTCGCGCCGGGTGGCCGCCTCTTGATCCAGGACGCGTTCCTTCATGACGCGCACGGTCTCCATCCCCATGAAGCCTCTCTCTTTGCCGTGACCATGTTGCTGTTTACGGATCGAGGCAATACCTACTCGGTCCGCGACACCGCGGCATGGCTGAAACGGGCAGGATTCGGCCTGGTGCGGACGCTTACGATGAAGAAGGGGACGGAGGATTGGGACGGGGGAATCCTGGAGGCGACGAAGCTCCCATAGCAGCTAGAAAACCTTTCCCTCCGAAGACGATCACCAGAAAATTCAACACGACTGTTACTTCGCTCGTTATCAGGATTGTTTGCGGGACGTCCGGTTTCGTGAGCCCCTGCACGATGGTCGAGATATCCAACGCAAGCCCCACCGTTCCATACATCACCGCAGCCATCAGTGCCCACCGCTGATTCGCCAGCAGGCAGCCGATCAACGCAAGCGGAAGACCGAATAGAAAGACTTCCCAGGGCACGGTGCGTGTCACCGGACCGAGTGCGTGCGGGAACGCCGCCGCTCCCATTAGCGTCGCGAGCAGGAGGATCAGGGTCGTTCGATGGGCCATGCCCCGACTATAGCAGATGCTCCGCCTTGCTTCAGAGGAAACAGAGTGCTAGCGTGCTCGCATGGCGCAACCGCACCGCATCCTGATTTACGACGGGCAGTGCCGTCTCTGCGTGACGGCGAAGGAGACGCTGGAGCGGCGGGCTGATGGCGGCGATGTCCGTTTTGTGCCTTATCAAAGCGATGAGGCGGCTCACTATTTGGGGTTTGACTACAGGCCTGGTCGCCCGGACGCCGCGTTTCTGGTTGAAGACGACGGAACAATCAAGAAAGGGCTGGATGCGTTTGTGCCGCTGCTGCCTGGCCTGCACGGTGGGTGGCTGCTGCTGGCGCTCTGGCGCGTGCCCTTGCTGCGTCCACTTGCCTATGCGCTCTATCGTGTGATTGCCCGGTATCGGTACCAGTGGTTCGGAGCCGTCACGATTTCGCCGCCCGGATCTTCTCGTTGATGTTATCGTTCCAGCGCTGCTGAAATTCGTCGTACTAAATGAGCAGCCGGTCTTTGATGGCGACGGCCATCGGCTGGTGGCTGGCGAGCGTTTCAATAATGTCCTGCACCTTGCCCATTCCGTAGCGTTCAATCAGATAGGCTGTGGCGGAGTTGCCTTCCAGGTAGGCCACAGTGGCGACATTCTGGGGAAATCCCGTCCAGCCGCCCTCCAGTTGGCTGAGCGGAATCAGCGCCACGTCGCCCTTCATGACGCGATCGAGATCCGGCCAGGAATTGTCCCCGGCCAACTGCATGGCCAGTCCTTCGTTCAGCCACGTGGGCACGCGGCTTCCTTCGACGCACTGATGCAACAGCGCGTGCACGAATTCATGGCGCAGCACGCGGGCCAGCCAGGCCTGATCCGTCAACGCGCCTTGCGTGGGAACCTGAATGCGGCCCAGCACGCCGTCGTAGAGTCCATCCGCCCAGGCCGGACTGCCCGTCGCGCCCTGAAAGGTCGCCTTGGTATGCAGGACGACGGTGATGGGTTTGCCGGGAAAGTAATTGAGCTTCTGGCCGATGTCCCGGTACGCGTCCTCCAGAATGTCCAGCACCTTTGTCCAGGTGTCGTAATCCTCGTTGCCGTTGAACTTCACGAGGAAGTGGCTGCTTTCGCGGGCGGAGAGTTTCTGCTCCGCCTGCTCGGCGCGCGAGACACGGGCGGCCACCAGATCCAGATACGGCCGTTGGGAGGAGCCGGCGGGAGTGCGCTGGCGTCCATGTTCCAGATGGAGCACGGCGCCGGCGAGATCGTCCTTGTCGTACAGCAGATCGGCCAGGGCCACATGCGCCACGGGATCGTTCGGCGCGAGTTGAATGGTCTCTTCGAGAAAATCCCGCGTGAGCGCCGGGTCCTTCGCTTCGATGTAGGCGTGGGTCAGGTTCAGGCGGGGAATCTGATCGCGGGGCGAGAGAGCGACCGCCGTCTTGAACGCCGGCACTGCTGCCGATGCTCCGCGTGACTGCTGCCGGATGATGCCGAGATTGTTCTAGAGGACCGCTGCGGCCTGGCGGATCTGTTCGTCGCTCAGGGCTTCCCGTGGAAGGGCGGCCAGCCTGGCTTCCGCGTCCCCATCCCGTCCCTGCTCGATCAACGCATGGATCGTTTCGATGGCAGTGGCATATTGGGAGCTTGGCAGCGATCCGGGCGTGAAGGGACGAAGCTGTCCGCCCTGCAGCAAAGGCGGCGATGCGACCAGCGATGGGGCCGGCGCAGTCTGGCTTGGAGTGACGATTGGAAGAGGGGCGGAAGCGACCGGCCCAGCCGGTACTGGAGGAGGGAGCACGCGCGGTTTATTGCGTTGGGTGATCCACCAGGCGCCGATTGTGATGAGCACGAGTAGTAGAATAAGCACGTCGCCGACCGTTCCAATGGCGCCGCGCTGGTTGCGCAGAATTTTCATGGAAGGAGAGGATTCGGCGTTATGCCTTCGTGGCCGGTTTGGGAGCCGGTTTGGCTCCCGGCTTGCCCGGCTTCACTGGAACCTTGGGAGTTGGCAGCGGTTCGTCCAGCTTGACGCTCACATCGAAGGAGCTCTCTCCACCGTCGTCCCGGCCGTCCCGTCCCACGCTGTAGATCGTGCCTTGCGAGGCGTTCCAGACCATCGGGATGCCCGTGAATGGATCGTAAAATTCCGGCCCCGCTTTGCCGATCGTGACCGCCATCGCCTGCTGACGAGGGGCGTTTCGTAAGATAACTTGCAGGCCGGCCAGACGCAGGCGCGCATCCGTTTCCCGGAGGTAGCCGAGGAGCGGAGCCCAGGCCGGCTCAGGGACGCTGATAAAAACGTTGTCAACGGGATTCAAGAGTGGATCAAGCATTGTGCGAGTGCCGTGCCGGGAGGTGTCGTGCAGCGTCGGCAGTTTGATCGGCGCGCTGCCGGACGCTTTGAGCAGGTCGTCGTAGTAGGCCGCGTAGATGTTCAGCGTCCGCTGCTTTTTTGCCATGGCGCGCAGGACAGGATTGGCAGGCAGCGGAAGCTCGATCCGTTCGAAGGTGTCGGCATTCAGACCGGTCATGGCGGTCAGCCAGCGTTCATGGTCTTCCGATTGCTGCCGCGGGGCCGGTCCCTGGGTCAGCGCAGTGGACTTAAACCGGTTCAACCCGGTCACAAGTTCGTGCTGCAACGGCCAGCGTAGCGACCGCTCTTCATCATTCAGCGGCTGCGCGAGGTCGTCCAGCCGCTTGGCCGTGGCCGCGTCCGGCTGGCGGCTCAACAACGCGGAGATGAGCCGCGCGTCATCGTTGATGGCGGCCGAGGCCACCAGTTTCAGGGCGGGCGTTTTGGCATGCGCCAGGACCACCCGCCAGGAGGGAAGGTCCGTTGCCAGCCGGTCGAGACCCTTCGCCTGGCTTTGGATGAATCCCGCCGCGAGATAGGCCCTGTGCGCGAGGTACAATTCGGCCAGCCGCGGACTGCCTGTGTGGCCGTACCCCTCGTCGTCGAACGGCATGGCGAGCCATTGCGCGTAGCGGTCCAGCAGTATTGTGGGACCGGCCTGAAAGGTTTTCAACGTCTCTTCGAACTGGTCTGGCTTCGTGACGAGGTCTTCGACCTTTCACGCCTGTATCATCTGCGTGAGATCTAGAGGGACCTGCAGTTCCGCGCGCCCTTCCTCGGCGTAGTCGTAAAAATAGTGGCCGCGCGCGTTCTCGGTTTCGCGCCAAATGTCGTAGCCGGTCTTCGTGGGGTCCGCATTCGGCCCTGCCGCAATCCCCACGAGCATGAAATACCCGTTCTCGGTGGGGCCGGCGACGAAGTCGGGAGGCGGCGTTGTATAGGCGGTGAAGGCATCGGAGGCAGGATCCTTGGCGCCGGACCAGACCAGAACGCTGACGTTGATGGCCGCGGCGAGAAGCGCGAACACCACAAGATATCCGAACAGTTTACTCATACGTTCCCCTGCTGCCTGAGAGAGCCCGTGTTGTCCTGAGGTGGATATACCAAAGTGCCGGAACGATTGCAATTCGAGAGCGTTCACATGAATCTTTGCTTTCATGGTTTATCTAGTTTATCTGGTTCGTCTGGTTTGTCTGGTTGGCCCGGGCATGTTTTTAACCAGAGAAACCAAACAAGCAAGACAAACCTCTTCGACGCGCCGCGTGGAGGCGCGCGGAGCCTTTGCGCTTGACTCTGGTGGCGGGGCTCACCTAGAGTGACGCACATAATATGACAGTCCGGGTGAAGGGAAGAGGGTGAAAAACCCTCGCGGTCCCGCCGCTGTGACTGGGGATGAAGCCCGCGATAGCCACTGTCCGTCTGTGCGGATGGGAAGGCGCGGGGAGTGAGGTAAAACCCCAGAAGCCAGAAAACCTGCCCGACTGATGACCGACTTTCCCTCGTGGGCCGGGGAAAAGGTGAGGGTGAAGAAGCGGGAACAATCCTCAGGGTCTTATAGGCCTTGGGGATTTTTTGTTTTGGAAGCAGGCAGCGAACAGCCGGTAGCGAACAGCGGGCAGCGAATAGCGAAGAGGCCAGGATTTGTGGTTCTGAGCTACTGGCTATTAGCTGTTAGCTACCTGCTGACTCCAGGTCTTATTCTGGCTGACGACACGGATTCGATCGCTATGAAGAAACGGCGACAGCAGGGCATCCTGACCGGCATGCCGTTCATGGCCAACCTGGCACCGCGCACGTTCGTGGACGATGCCGGTCGAAAAATCTTTCTTGCAGACCCTCCGACGCGTATCGTGTCGCTGGCTCCCAGCGTGACGGAAATGCTGTTTGCCATTGGCGCCGGAGAGCAGATTGTCGGTGTGACGTCGTTTTGCGACTATCCTGCCGAGGCGCAGGCCAAGCCCAAAGTGGGCGGCTCCTTCCCCAATCTCGAAGTCGTGCTGAGTTTGAAGCCCACCCTCGTGCTGGCGCCGCGCGATTTCATCCGGCCCGACATGGTGGCCAAGCTGGACCAGCTCAAGATTACGCTCTTTATCCTGGACGCCAACACGCTGGAGGACGTCTTCCGGCATATCCAGACGATCGGGCGGATCGTGGGCCGGTCGGAGAAAGCGGATGCGGTGACGGCCGGCTTGCGCCGGCGTGTGGCGGAGGTCAAAACACGCACCACCACCGCATCGCGTCCCCGCGTCTTCTATGTGCTGAACAGTGATCCGCTGATGTCCGCCGGGCCCGGAAGCTTCATCCATCAGTTGATCGAACTGGCTGGAGGCACGAACGTCGCGGCCGGCTCGCCGGTGTCCTATCCCAGGTTGAGCCTGGAGGAAGTCGTCAGGCAGGACCCGGAAGTGATTCTGTTTCCCGTCGGCACGGAGGAGGGCATCCCGGATCAGGAGCAGCAGCGCTGGCTGCGCTGGCCGACGCTCTCGGCGGTCAAACAGAACCGGTTTGTGCGGATTCCCAGCGTGCTGCTGGATCGGCCTGGCCCCCGCGTCGTGGAGGGGCTGGAACTGCTGGCGCGCCAGCTCCATCCGGACCTCTTTCCATCTGGAGGGCCGCGATGATGCGTGGAGCGGTTGTTCCAGTCGCGGCGGAAACCGGAGCGGGGATTGTGCCGGCCGTGCTGACTGCGACGCGCTGGATGACGACGGTGTCGGCGCTGGCGGTTGCCAGCGTGATCACGGTGCTGGTGTGCCTGCAATTCGGCGCGGAGCGGATCGGCGTCGCGGAGGCGGCGACGATCGTCTGGCGCGCGTTGCAGGACGGCCGCCTGGCCGCCGAGTCCGCCGGATCGTCCGCGGTGATTTTGCTCGAGGTCCGGTTGCCGCGCCTGGTGCTGGGATTTTTTGTCGGTGGCTGCCTGGCCGCGGTGGGGGTGACGTTGCAGGCGCTGCTGCGCAACCCGCTGGCCGATCCCTACGTCCTCGGCGTGTCCGGCGGGGCGGCCGTGGGCGCGTCGCTGGCGATCGTGACGGGCTTGTCGGCGGCGGGCGCGGTCTGGCTGCCGCTGAGCGCCTTTGCCGGCAGCATTCTGTCGCTGGTGCTGCTCTATCGCATTGCCGCAACATATGGCTATCTGTCCGTGCACACGTTGCTGCTCGCCGGGGTGATCATCAACGCGCTGTTCTCCGCGCTGATCATGTTCATGACGTCCCTGATGGATCCCACGCACGCGTTTCGGATCCTGTCGTGGATGCTGGGCGCGCTGGCGGCTCCGGACGACATCGCGCTGGCGGTGGTTGCGAGTTTTCTGACGTTCGGCGGTCTGTTGCTGGGACGGCAGGCGCGGGCGCTGAACCTGTTGACGGTGGGCGAGGATTCTGCGCGATCGCTCGGCGTCGATGTGGAACGTGTAAAACGAACACTCCTCATCACGACGGCGTTGCTGACGGGCGCTGTGGTGTCGGTCAGCGGCTTGATCGGATTCGTCGGCATGGCGGTCCCCCATGCGGTCCGGATGTTGTGCGGGGCGGACAACCGGTTGCTGATGCCGGCCTGCGTGTTTGCCGGAGGGATGTTTTTGGTGATTGCGGATACCGTGGCGCGGACCGCGCTGGCTCCGGCTGAACTGCCGGTCGGCGTGATGACGGCGCTGGTCGGGGCGCCGTTTTTTCTGTATCTCCTGATGGCCCGCAAGGGCGGGATGGCATCATGACAGCGGAGAAACAATCGGGCAGGACGGACGCCGTTGCGTATCGCGTTGAAGGCGTGGCGTTCAGTTATGGGTCGCGCCGGGGGCCGGCGGGGGCTGATGCGGACGGATGGGCGCTTCGCGGGCTGACGTGCGACGTGCATGAGGGAGAAATCCTTGGGATCATCGGCCCGAACGGCTCCGGCAAGTCCACGCTGCTCAAGCTGCTCGGTTCGATCATGCCGCCGCAGCAGGGGACGATCCGGCTGCAGGACCGGCCTCTGGGTTCGTTCGCGCGGCAGGAACTGGCGCGGATCGTGGCCTACGTGCCGCAGCAAAGCTCGGTGGTGTTCCCGTTCACGCTGGCGGAGTTCGTGCTGATGGGCCGGTTCCCTCACCGCCGGACCGGCGGAATGCTGGGCGGGTTCGGATGGGAAACCGCAGAAGATGTGCGCGTTGCCGAGCAGGCCATGGAGGCGATGGAAATTCTGTATCTGGCGGGCCGGATGATCAGCGATGTGTCGGGCGGCGAGCGGCAGCGGGCCTTTATCGCGCGCGCATTGACGCAGGCGCCACGGGTGCTGCTGCTGGACGAACCGACGGTCTTTCTCGATCTTCGCCATCAAGTCGATATCTGCGCAATCCTGCGCCGGCTCAACTGGGAGCAGGGGCTGACGGTCGTGCTGGTTTCGCATGATTTGAATCTGGCGAGCCAATCCTGTGATCGCCTGCTGTTGTTGCAGGAAGGGGCCTTGATCCGGCTTGGCGTGCCGTCGGCAGTCCTGCAGCCGGAGGTCATCGAATCGGTCTATCGTTGCCCGGTGCTGATAGACCGCCATCCGGCGTCCGGCGTGCCGCGCGTGACGTTGCCATGACGCGAAGCGTCAGGCACGAGGCCCGAGGCTCGAGGCACAGGGTAAGAGTGTGGCGGGAGCGATCACGTACCCGGTCGCCCGCAAATCATCAGGGGGTACACATTAATCATGTGGGAGATTTGATCGGAAGTGGTCGATAGCTAACCTCGACTATTCATGGATGGTCGAGGCTTTAGGGGAAGATGGTGCAAAGCCATCACGGTACCGCCACTGTAAGCGGGGAGTGACTCTGCACAAGAGCCACTGTGTGCGTTGGCACATGGGAAGGCGCAGAGCCGCAGCGATCCGCGAGTCAGGAGACCCGGCTGTCGGACAAATCTACTGATCCCTTCGAGTCCAAGGGTGGTAGTGTCATGGTTCGTCTTGCGTTGAGTGCTGTCAGTATCTGTGCTGCGTTCCTCGGTGTGCTCTTCATCCCGCCGGTTCATGCCGAACAGCAGGAAGACGTCCAGGTCCAAGACGTGGTGGTGTCCAGCACCCGGTTGCCGGATGCCCCGGTGGACGCCCACACCTTGCCGGCGAAAGTGACGGTCATTACGGCCGAAGACATCAAGAAGTCCGGTGCCAAAACCGTCCAGGAAGCCATCCAATGGGCAACCGGCATCGTGATGTACGATCAGGTCGGCAATGCGTTCCAGCAAACCATCGATCTGCGCGGATTTAACGGACAGCCGGTTCCCAATACATCGGTGTTTGTGGACGGGCAACGGATCAACGAACCGGATTTCAACACGGTGAACTTTGACCTCATTCCCTACGAGACGATCGAACGGATCGAAATTCTGCCGGGACCATCCGCGATCTACGGCAAAAACGCGATGGGCGGCGTTGTCAACATCATCACCAAACGAGGGACGGACAAGCGGCAAGCCACAGGTGAAACGATGTTCGGCAGCTTTCAGCGCGAACGGTATACGATCAATACGAGCGGGCCTATCGGCAAGCAACTCGACTATTACTCAAATTTCAGCCGGGAGACGGAAAGCGGATATCGAGACGATTCCGGCGCCCGGATCTCGCGGTTTTTTGGAAAGATGGGCTACAAACCGATGGACTCGACGGATCTGACGCTGTCCTATACCTACGTCAAGAGCCGTCTTCTTCAGGCCGGCGCCCTGCCGCTCAGCCTGTGGGCGATTGATCCTAAAGATAACTTCACGCCAGGCGATTTCTACGATTCGGAAACGAATGTCGTGCGGTTTACGGGGCGGCAGACACTCCCTTACGGGTTGTCCATCAACGCCAATGGGTTTTACCGTCATTTGTCGCAGGATCAATTCACGAGGGGGCAGACCAGCGTGAGTACCAACCTCGTCAAGACCGAATCAAAAGGCGGGGTGTTCCAGCTCACGCATGACGGGAACCCGCTGGGGCAACGCAACACGCTGGTGTTTGGCACCGAGTATACCCAGAACAACTTCAGCAATAATTCGGTGGCGTCGTTTCTCTGCTGTCCCGGTTCGTTTCCCTCGGTACGGTCGACGGATGAGACGATTCTCGGTTTGTATGCGCAGGATTCGGTGACGCTGGGCTCCAGGCTGACGCTGACAGCCGGCGTGCGATATGATCGCAACTCGCTGGATTTCATCGACAACGTCGATCCCACCAATAACGGCCAGAAAATCTTTCACCGTGTGACGCCCAGGGCGGGGATCGCCTATCAGGTAACGCCCGGCGCCAGCCTGTATTTCAATTACAGCCAGGGATTTCGCGTGCCAACGTATAACGAACTCTTCGGTTCGGGCCTGGGTCCCTTCGGGGCAGGAAACCCGAACTTGCGGCCGGTGCGGTCCAAAAACTACGAGGTGGGCGCCAAGGCGGCGCTCGGCAAGTGGGGCGAGGCGTCGCTTGCGCTGTTTCAGTCCGACGTGCGCAACGAAATTCTCCTGGTGTGCGGAGATCCGGGGACCTGCGGCGTGTTTGGGGGCACCAGCGCGGTGAATCAAAATGTCGACAAGACCAGGCGGCGCGGGATTGAGACGACGCTGAAGGCCAGGTTCAACAAATATTTCGACGGCGTCCTCAATTACACATACACGGAGGCCACCTTCCAGAACGACTTTACGCTCAATCCGTATTTCGTGGGGTTCACGCCGTTTATCGAGAACGTCCAGAAAGGCGATTCGATTCCCCAGGTGCCTAAGAATCGTCTGAGTGTCACGGGGAATTACCATCCTGCCGAAGGCTGGACGGTGTCGTTGATCGGGTTGTATGTCAGCACCCAGTTCAGTCTGAACGACGAGGAAAACGCCCAGCCGCGGCTGCCTGGCTATTTCGCGTTGAACAGCCGGGTCACCTATGAGCGGCCGGTGACGGGCGGGATACTGGGCGGGTTTCTGATGCTGAATAACATGCTGAACAAAAATTACTCCACTTCTGGCATCATCGCGCCCAATGTGTTAACCGGTGGGGGAGCGGCAGAACGGTTCGTGGTGCCGGCGCCCGAGATTGCGATTTACGGAGGACTCAGTTTCAAGTTTGCAGGGTTTTAATCCGCCGGTTCAGCACGGTTATGAAGAAACGAAAAGGATTGCGGATCACCAAGGTCTACACGCGCACCGGCGATGCGGGGAAAACCCGCCTCGCCGGGGGCCAGCAGGTCTGGAAGGACGATCTGCGGGTCGAGGCCTATGGGACGGTGGATGAGCTGAACGCGGCTGTCGGCGTGGTGCGGGCGTTTCACGCCGGCGAGCGCGGGCGTGGCGCGGGTATGGCGAAGCTGGACGTGGAGCTGCGCTGGATTCAAAACAAGCTGTTCGATCTGGGCGGTCTTCTGGCAACGACTCCGGGGCAGGTGTTTCCGAACATGCCGCGGGTGACGGAGCAGGATGTGCAGCGGCTCGAGCATCTCATGGATCGTTGCCAGAAGGATCTGCCTCCGCTGAAGGAGTTTATCCTGCCGGGCGGGGGCCGGGTGCCGAGCCTGCTGCATCAGGCTCGGACCATCTGCCGGCGGGCGGAGCGTGCCTGCGTGCGATTGTCGCGTCAGGAGACGGTGGACGGCATCCTGCTCACATTCCTGAATCGGTTGAGCGATGCACTGTTTGTGCTGGCGCGTTGGGTGGGGAAGCTCAACCGGGAGCCGGAACGCTTCTGGAAACGCGAGACGTGAGATAGAAAAGACCACGGAAAAACAGGGTTTATTTTTTCCGTCTGGGTCTCCGACCACTGAATTATCCACATGGAACCTGCTTCAACAATCGTTGAGGCAAGTTCGCCACAACCCACTGTTATTCAAAGAATCTTCAGCTTGACAGCATTTTACGAAAGGCATACCCTACACACTCTGGGTACGAGAAACCTACACGCGGATTATATTCGTCTATTCATTCAAGGCAGATCGTCGGCTATTCCAGACTTGGCAAGTTGTCCAACGCGAGCTGGAGGGAAGCGGCAGGAGGAGGGGGTTATGAGCGTGCGAGTTGTGGCACGTGGTATTGGGGGCGGTGTGTTGGCCTGGATGCTGGTGATGGGACATCCCGTCCATGCCGCCAATGAGGCTGAAACGGGCGAGTTGCTGGTGAAACTGGTTTCAGCCGGCCGTGCGGTCGTGACGGAGAACCAGGAATTGATCAACGATGCTTCGAAAGGCGACAAGGGTTTCACGCCGCAGGTGTTCGAGGGGAAGCAGGTCGCGAAGTTTAAGGAAAAGACCACATTGATCTGAGTAAACCGGACGGCTCTGCTCAAACCAGGCTGTTGCTGGCGCTGCTGGAGGCCGGCAGGGAAGTTGTCGCAGACAACCAGTTTAAGATCAACAAGCAGGGCATTGGATTCAAAGGATTCATTCCGGCTGTCTGGGGGCGGCTGGCGGGGGAGAAATTCGGACAAAAGACAGGCATCAGGCTGAAGCTGACCAACATGGATTACCGGTTTCCCGGCAACAAGCCGGATGAATTCGAGGCGGAGGTGTTGAAACTCTTTGCCGACGCGAATTATCCGAAGGGGAAGGAATATACCCGGATGACGGTGGTCAACGGCAAGTCGGCGCTGACGATGACGCAGCAATGGGTCGACGTCGGGCGCATGAAAAAAGCGAATGTCGAGCAATTTTTGGGCAAGTAATCCCGCCGTGCCGGTTTTCTTCAAGACGCTCCGCTTCCGATGAATGTATTTTTGACGCCGAACCGGCTGGAAACAGCCCGCGAAAGGTGTTGGCCGCTGGTGGAGCCCCATAGCTTGCGTGGTCAACGCGGTCGCACAACAGGACTCATAAGCGCTCAGAGTTTCAGGTTAATGTCAGCCTAAATTTTGTGCAGTCCCGTCGCCATGCTGACGTACCATGACAGATTGTCTGGCAGCGCACATGTCTATCCACAGTCCATTCACATTTTTGGTGGACAAGAATTTCCTGCGCGAAGAATCTCGATTGCGGATCGACCGTCTGAATGCTGTGATTCGTACCATGAAATGCAAATCGACGTGCTGGGTGCTGCGATGCGCGAGGCCGACTGCGAGCGTGCGCGCCACGCTTCACGAAATGCAGCAGCGCATGCGTAACGCGAGTCGCAATGCGGCGATGGCAGGTACTGTCGTTGCAACACTGCGCTGGATGCGGGAAATCGTCGCAGGCATGCCGGGCCATAGGGGGCGGAGGATCGAATCATTGACGGTCAAGGTCGTTCGATGCCCTGCGTGCGCGGGCGAGGCGCCATGGGAACCGAATCCCTGGCGTCCGTTTTGCTCTGAACGATGCCGGTTCACCGATTTAGGGGCTTGGGCGGCCGCCAAATCGGCCGAATGGTACCGCGTGCCGGACCGATCGCTGACCATCCCTGCTACGTCTCAAGACTCCGTGGACAATCACTAGGACCATTTCTGGATCGGACAGCGTCATGCCCAAACTGGTCACCGTTCATCGGCAAGAATCGGAGGTTGAGAAGGCGCATAAGTATGTGAAGACGCACATACTGCTTCCGTCCGGCTTGTTGGGCCTGATCAGCGTCGTGTCATCGGCGGCTACGCTGGTCTACCAGTTTGTGACGGCAGCCTACGGCGTGCGGGCGTTCGAAGAAACGACCGGCCTGTTGGCAGCGGGGGTCCTGTTGGGGTGGGGGCAGACTCGATACCACCGGTATCTGCTTCAAGCCTTTCCGGGATATTTTGCCGCCCGCATGAGGGCCTTTGAACGGAAGGGGCCGAAAAAGTCCACCAAGGACGTTGCGGCAGACGTCCTGGACCATCCGGGACGATCGCTGGTGCCGTTTTGTTATGTTGCGGGGATCGGGCTCTTGCTGGGGCTGTCCGGATTCAGCATGGTCGGCGGGTACGTCGATAAGGTTGCGGCTTTTCTGATGCCGTGGGCCGGGTTTTTCTGGGCGAAGCTCTTCTTCTGGCGGAAGGTCTTATCCGAAGGTAGAAGTAAGAAGTGAAAAGCGAGAAGTGAAAAGTTGAAAGAGGGAAGTTACGAAGAGATTACTTTTTACTTTTCACCTTTAACTTTTTACCAGCCCGACTTGCGCGAGCGGTGCGGGCTTCCAAGGCGCTGACCCGATGCAGAAGTTCGCGCACCTGCTGGCGTAACTCCGGTAGGCGCGGGATCACGGCTTGCGCCTTGATCGACACCTCGTGCGGCATCGCCGGCGTGCCGGAGACGATTTGATTGCCCGTCAGACTGCGGTTGACGCCGGACCGCGCCGCGATCATCACCTGATCGCCGATCTGGATGTGGTCGGCGAGGCCGGCCTGTCCGCCCACGACGACGTGCGATCCCAGCGTCGTGCTGCCCGCAATGCCCACCTGCGCGACAAGAATGTTGTGTTCCCCCACCGTCACGTTGTGGGCGATCTGGACCAGGTTGTCCACCTTGGTGCCGCGCTTGATAAGGGTCCGGCCGAAGGTCGCGCGATCGACGGTCACATTGGCGCCCAGTTCGACGTCGTCTTCGATGACCACCGTTCCGATTTGGGGAATCTTGTGGTGGCGGCCCTCATGCTGCACGTACCCGAAGCCGTCGCTGCCGATGACGGTGCCGCTGTGGATGATGACGCGTTTCCCGATCGTGCACCGCTCCCGGACGGTGACGTTCGGATAGAGGAGCGAGTCGTCCTCCACCACCGAGTCGTCCCCGATAAAGACGCCCGGATACAGCGTGACCCGGGCGCCGATTCTCACGCGGTCGCCCAGCGTGACGAACGGCCAGATGGACACGTCGGGGCCGATCTGGGCGCCGATTCCCTGGACGATCTGCTGGGCGATGCCGCGGGCCTTGTAGGGAGCCGCAAAGAATTGCTGGACGAGGCGCGCAAAGGCGTATTTGGGGTTGGCCACCACCAGTTGAGGGCGGGATAACCCGGAGAGGGGTTTCCCGACGACGAAGGCGGCAGCCTTTGAATCCAGCGCAGCCTTCATGAACCGATCCCCTTCGACATACGCCAGGTCGCCCGGTCGGGCCTGCTCCAGGCTGGACACGCCGGAGATGACCGTGTCGGCTGTACTGCTCACCTGTCCATCGACGGCGCGGGCCAGTTCGCTGAGCGTGACCGACCGCGCGGGTATTCCCATCGACATGCGGGCTATCCTTTTTCCCTGGATGCCGGACGTTTGGCGGGCGGTTTAGGCGCCGGCGCCGCCGGCTTGCCGACCCTGCCTTCCACATAGGCAATCACGTCGGAGACCCGCGCCAGTTTCTGGAGATCCTGATCGGGAATCTGCAGGTCGAAGACTTCTTCGATCTTGAAGAGCAGTTCGATCGTGGCCATGGAATCCAGGCCCAGGTCCTCCCGCAAGGCATGGCGCGGCTCAATGGACGCCGGATCGCGTTTCAGGTACTCGCCCATGGCGGTTCGAATGCGGACAGCGATGTCTGATTCAGCAGGCATAGATTCCGTCAACGTGAGAATTTTTTGAATACGACCGCGGCGTTGTTGCTGCCGAAGCCGAACGCGTTCAGAAGCGCGATCGTGATCGGTCGTTCCTGTACCTGGGTGGAAATGCCCGGCAAGGCACAGACCGGATCAGGGTCGTCGTAGTTGAGCGTCGGATGGATCTGTCCCGTATCCAGCGCCAGGGCGCAGGCGACGCCGCCCAATGCGCCGGCGGCGCCAAGCGTGTGGCCGATCATGGATTTCGTGGCATTGATCAGAATCCGGTCAGCCCGGGATTTGAAGAGATGGCGGAGGGCCTTGACCTCCACGGCATCGCCGATCGGCGTCGAGGTGGCATGGGCATTGACGTAGTCCACCTGGGCCGGGCGCACCTTCGCGTCCCGCAAGGCCAGGGCCATCGTCGTGGCGACCTCCACGCCGTCTTCCCGTGGAATGACCATGTGGTATGCCTCGCTGGTGGCGGCGTATCCGGCCACTTCGGCATAGATTCGGGCCTTGCGTTTTTTGGCATGAGGCAGCGATTCGAGAATCAGGGCGCCGGCGCCTTCGCCCATGACGAACCCGTCCCTGGTCCGGTCGAACGGGCGCGAAGCTTTTTCTGGAGTTTCGTTGAAGTTGGTGGACAGCGCGCGGAGCGAGCAGAATCCGGCGAAGACCAGCGGCGTGATGCTGGCGTCAGCCCCCGCCGTGATCACCATGTCCGCCTGGCCGGTGCGGATGGCGATCAAGGCCTGGCCGATCGCGTGCGCGCTGGACGAGCAGGCGGTGGAAATGGTCAGGTTCGGGCCCTTGGCGCCATGGGCCATGGCGATGATGCCGGATGCCGAGTTGAGCGTGATCGTCTGAATGAAGTTCGGGTGTACCCGGTTGGGCCGTTGGCTGCGGTAGAGCTGGGTGAGTTCGCGCTCGCCCATCACCATGCCGCCCATGCCGGCTCCGACGATGGTGCCGATCCGATGGGGATTTTCCCGTTCGATGCGGAGGCCCGAGTCCGCGAGGGCTTCCTTGGCCGCCACCAGGGCGAACTGCGCGTACCGGTCCACGCGGTTCACGTGCGGTCCGTCGAGGTGTTGTGCCGGCGTGAAGTCGTGGATCTGCCCGGCCACGCGCGACTGGTAGGCATCGAGCGGCAGATCGTCGAACGAGCGGATGGCGCTGATGCCGGAGCGGCCTTCCAGCGCCGCTTTCCAGAATTGCCCGACACCGATCCCGATCGGGGTCACGGCGCCGAGGCCGGTGATGACGACCCGTTGGCTCATGGGGAAATCCGTGCTGGCGCGCTGACGAGGCAAATAGTTGAGATGGTCACGTCTCTGTTCTTTTTACTCTATGCGTCCCGTGCCGTCAATGTCTTACCTGCAGGAAGAGCGCCGAGCCGAGACAGAGGAACAAGACGTTCGCCAGCCAGCCGGCCATGACCGGCGCCAGCGCGCCGCTGTGACCCAGCGCGATGGCGACCGAATGGGCGGTCCAGTACAGAAAACCTATTGCGAGTGCCAATCCGATACCTATCGCCATGCCGCGTCCACGGACGCCGCTGTGTCGCAGGCTCAAGGCGATGCCGACCGCGGCCATGACGATGCTGACGAAGGGAAAGGCGATCCGTCCATGGAAATCCGTCAGGAACCGGGCCACGTTATAGCCGTCTTTCCGGAGCCGGTTCGTGTAAGTGCGGAGGTCCGCCAGCGTCATCTCCTCCGTTTCGGTGGACAGCCAGGTGCTGAAATCCTCCGGGGTCTGCGACAAGGGAATGGGTGCAGACTCGAAGGCTTCGACGCGCACGACGCCGTCCGGCAGGAGGTGCCGGTGCGTGCCGTCCAGCAGCGCCCACCCGTGCGCCGTGTAGTGCGCGCCGGTGGCTTCGGTCATCCGCAGGAGCCGGAAATCCTCGCCCAGTTGGTACAAACTGATGCCGTGCAGCGTGGAACCGTCCGGCTCGACCAGGTCGAAATTCATCAGCGTCCGGTCGCCGATCTGGACCCAGGAGCGGTCCGTTTTGACCGACGGGCCGCCCGGTTTCTTTTCAATCCTGGCAGTCTTGATGTAGTCGGCCTGGGCCGTTGCGTAGGGGATGATGATGGCGCTGAAGAGGAACAGCACGCAGGCTACTGCGGCGGAGAACAGAAAAAAAGGAGCAGCGATACGGGGCAGGCTGATGCCGCAGCTTCGCATGGCGGTGATCTCGCGGTTCCTGGAAAAGACGCCGAGGGTCAGCAGCGTGGCCATCAGCATGGCCAGGGGGGCGATCTGAAAGAAAATCGCCGGCGTTCTTAGCGCAAAATACTCCGCGAGGGTGACGAGTTCGACGTCATACCGGATGAACCGTCTGATTTTCTCGAAGAAGTCAATGACCAGATAGACGGTCATGAGTCCGGACAGGCACATGCCGAAGACCTTGACCAGTTCGCGCAGCATGTACCGGAATAAAATCGTCATGGGGGTTATTGGCGGTTCATGCGGATAAACAGGGCCACGGTCACGGCGAAGAAGAGCGCATTCGGCAGCCAGGCTCCGGCGAAGGGGGGCAGCACCAGGGTCGTGACAAAAAACTCGCACAGCACGTTGAGCACGTAATAGGCGATGACGATGCCCACTCCGACGGCGAATCCTCCGATGCGCCCGGACCGCTTCGAGACGATGCCGATCGGCACGCCCAGGATGCCGAAAATCAGGGCGGCGGTGGGGAAGGCCAGATCCTTGTAGGATTCCATCAGCCGGCGCAGCGCGCCGGCATCCTGCCAGTTTGAGCGCTCAAGCTGGGCGAGCACCGCTTCGCGCGAGGGGCGTTCGTCGACGGCGGCGTACACGCTTTGATCGAGGCTCAGTTTCAGATCGTAGCTCGAAAACGACACCTGGTGGTATTGCTCAAGATTGTCGGGGCGGCTGTGTACGGTGCCGTTCAACAGGCGCAGGCCGACCTGGCTGTTGCCGGGATCGTTCAGCAGCGAGTAGTCGCCGGCGACGATGACGCGGCTGTCGGCCGGGTTGCGATCGTCGGCGATGAAGATGCCCCTGCGGAACGGGCCGGTCCGGCTGTCGGAGACGTAGATCACCATGTGCGGGACCGGTTCGTTGAAGACGCCCCTGTCCAGCGCCAGCGTGAGTTTGTCCCGCAACAGGCTCGTAGCCAGTTTTTTGAGCGAGACGCTGGTCCACGGCTGGCCCCACTGCGAGAGGGCCAGGGTCAGGCCGAACACCAGGCAGGAGAACAGCAGAACGGGACGGGACAGACGCACGAGGCTCAAGCCGGACGCCCGCATGGCGACGAGTTCCTTGTCGAACGACAGCCGGCCGAAGGCCGTAATCGAGGCAATGATGCCGGCGATGGGGAGCGTCAGGACCAAAAAGGACGGCAGGAGGTGGAGAAAGACTTTGATGACGGCGGCGATCCCGACGCCTTTGGAGACCAGGAGCTCGACCAGGCGCAGCAGCTCTTTCGTCAGCATCACGAAGCAGAGCGCACTCAGGCTGACGGCGAAGGGCGCCAGCAGTTCGGTAAAGATGTATCGGTCGAGAATTTTTCGCACGGCCACTCCACAGGCACGATAACACGGATAGGAAAATATACGGGATTTCCAATGGCTTGTAAATTAAACCGCGAAGCTTGCGCGGGCGTCCCGCGCGTCGGAAACCGTGTGGATACGTAAAAGAATACCTTGACAGCCCTACCACCCTATGTTAAATGCTTGCCCGAATTTCAGTATTTCGGGATACACATGAGGATAGCGATTGTGTTGCAAGGGCCGCAGGAGGAGGGTTCCTTCTGCGGTATTTTTTTGTCCGGTTTGCAAGATGGGAGGGGTGGGCGACCATCCCTCCTGGGTTTGAGGAAGGGAGGGGCGCGTGAGGAGTAAAGGCACCGTCAAGTGGTTCAACGATCGAAAGGGATTTGGGTTCATCCATCTTGAAAATGGGGAAGATGTCTTTGTGCACTATTCCGCGCTCCAGGGAGAAGGGTTCAAGACTCTGAAAGAAGGCGAAAACGTCGAGTTCGACGTTGTGCAGGGAGCAAAAGGGCCGCAAGCCGCCAATGTGTCTAAGATGTCCGGTAGCGTGCCGGATCCCACTCCTTCTTAACGGCACGGTAATGTGTTGAAGATGTCCGCGTAGCGCACCGGAACCAGCGTTTTCTTCACGACACGATTCCGTACAAGGGGTCCGCAGCCATCGCTGCGGACCCCTTGTTATTGTAGCGAAGCGGTTGGGATGTTCCTTTCAAGCTGTGCTTCGGATGGAACATCCCACTCTTTTTTTAGATGAAGTGGGGAGGAAGGGTGAGCCACGAAGGCTTGGCCGATAGCGGGAATGAGATATAAGAAAGCGGTGAGGGTGCCCCTGCGCCGTTCCGCTGGTCCGATTAGGCGCAGGGGCCAACGGTACGGTAATAAAAGCTCAGAGACATCAACGCATGATCGGCCAGCCGGAGAGGCTCACCCTTCATCACCCGTCCTAAGCAACTCTGTTTGGAGCAGGTTTCCCCTCTAGTACGGCCAGCACGTTCTCCACGCACATCATGCCCATTCGGATGCGCGTCTCCGTTGTGGCAGAGCCGAGGTGCGGCAGCAGCACAACCTGAGGGAGTTCACGCAGGCCCTGTTGGAGTTCCGGTTCCCGTTCATAGACGTCGAGTCCCGCTCCGGCGAGGCGATGTTCCTGTAACGCCTGCACCAACGCCGCTTCATCCACCACGGGCCCTCGCGCCGCATTGATCAGAAATGCCGTCGGTTTCATGAGCCGCAGCGCGGCATCGTTGATCAGATGATGCGTGTCTGGTGCCAGGGGTATGTGGGGGCTGAGAAAATCGGAACGGCGCAGTAATTCTTCGAACGAGACCCGCTGCCACGCAGGATTGGGAAGTTGTAGGGGACGTTCGCTGCGAGTCGAGTACAGCACGTTCATCTCGAATCCTATCGCGCGTCTCGCGACGGCCTGTCCGATGCGACCCATCCCGATGATGCCGAGCGTTTTGCCAGCCAGATCGACGCCCAGCAACTGGGTCGGCGACCAGCCGGTCCACTGGTTTCGACGGACAAGCTGATCGCCTTCGACCACCCGCCGCGCGACCGCGAGGATCAGCGCCCAGGTGATGTCGGCGGTGGCGTTGGTCAGCACATCCGGCGTGTTGGTGACGACGATGCCGCGGGCCTTGGCCGCTTCCACGTCGATGTTGTTGTAGCCGACGGCATAGTTGGCGATGACGCGAAGCGACGGCGCGGCAGACAGGATCCCGGCATCCATTCGCTCATTCAACGTGCAGATTGCCGCCTGAGCATCGCGGACACCAGCGAGTATCTCGGCGGCGGACGGCGGGTGGTCTGCCGGCGAAACAGTAAGCTGGAACCGTTCCTGGATGATGGCCATCACCAGGTCCGGAAATGGTCTGGCGATATAGAGTTTCGGGCGCATGATGTGAGACATCTTAACGAATTCGCTGTGAGTGGACAATCGGGCGGTGCGGATGGCGGACAGCGCGTGACTTATTGACTTGGCGGAGCACCGTTTGTTAAATTGCCCTATTCATCATAAGTGCTTGAAACATCCACCGTATTGAGCTTTTCTTCCATCAGGCCATAAGGGAGTGCGACCAGTGAAATTCGACGAACAAGACGTTCCGAATCGGTGGAAACTTCTCGCGCAGGGGCATGCCGACGAATGGGGTGCGGGCGAGACGACCGAGGAGCAGCTTCCTCCTGCGCCGGCCAATGTGGCGGCGAAACCGGGCAACGGCAAGATCACCATTACGTGGGATCCTGTGCCCGAGGCCATGTATTACAACCTCTATTTTCTGACGAACAAAGGCGTGAGCATCAAGTTTTCAGAGTTGACCCGTCCGATCGCCAGCCCGGAGGATTTCAAGCCAGTCATGGGGGTGAAGAAGGAAAAGGGGAACTGCATCGAAGGGGCGACGTCGCCCTACACGCATGACGATCTGGCGAACAGCACCTGCTATTACTATGTCGTGACGGTGGTGACGGCCCAGGGCGAAAGCTTGGAATCGGCCGAAGTGATGGCGGTTCCGTCTCCCTACCTGATCGTGCAGGCGATTGGCCAGGAGGGCGTGGAGGACGGCGAGTTCAGGGCGCCGACCGGCATCGTGCTCGACAAGGACGGCTCTATCTACGTGGCCGACACGGACAACCATTCCATCCAGAAATTCGACAAGGACGGCAAGTTTCTCGCGCGATGGGGAGGCGATCCCAGCGGGCAGGAAGGCCAGTTCTATTACCCGCGCGGCCTCGCGATCGGCTCGAACGGCGAGGTCTATGTCTCGGACAGCGGCAACAACCGCATCCAGAGGTTCGATGCGGAGGGCAATGTGATGCACGCCTGGGGCAAGTTCGGGTTTGCCTGGCGGGGCGCCGACATCGGCAAGTTCGACGTGCCGTGGGGCGTGGCCACGGACCGGGACGGCAATTTGTACGTGACGGACACGAGCAATTCGCGCGTCCAGAAGTTCAAAGCGGACGGCACGCCGCTGCTCAAGTGGGGCCGGGACGGCAGCTTCGACGGCGCGTTTTTCTTCCCGCGCGGTGTGACGATTGATTTTGTCGGCAATATCTACGTGGCCGACGAGAGCAACAATCGGATTCAGAAGTTCGATGCGCGCGGCAGCTTCCTGGCCAAGTGGGGCAAGGAAGGCAACGGTCCCGGTCAGTTCAAGGCGCCCTGGGGCGTGGCCTGCGACAAGTTGGGCAACGTGTACGTAGTGGACAGCGGGAACCATCGCATTCAGAAATTCGACGGCAACGGCACCTTCCTCTGCCAGTGGGGCAACCGCGGCGTCACGGAGGGACAGGTGAATTTCCCCTCCGGCATTGCCGTGGACGCCGAAGGGCACGTCTATGTCGTCGACAGCGGCAATAACCGCGTGCTGAAGTACATGCCGACCGAAGAAGAACTCAACCGGCTGGCAAAGAGCCGCCCGCAGGAAATAGTCGGTGCGCCGGCTCCCCGCAGTCTGGTCGCCAAGGCGGGCGACACGGAAATCACGCTGAGCTGGCTCGATGTGCCGGGCGCCGTGTCCTATAACCTCTATTTTCACACGTCGCCGGGTGTGACGACGCAGACGGGCACGAAGATCGAAGGCGCGTCGAGCCCCTTCGTGCACACCAGTCTGACGAACGATCGCCCCTATTGCTATGCCTTGAGCGCGCTCTACGAAGACGACAGCGAGAGCGTGTTGTCCGAGGAAGTGACCGCCACGCCGGTCTTGATCGACATCACGGCGCCGCAGAATCCCTACGCCGTCGTCAACCACGGCGCATTCATGACGAACACGCCGGATGTCGTCCTGACGATCTCGGCGAACGACGTGGATACCGGTGTCGCCGCCTACTACATTGCCGAGAGCCCGATGGCGCCGAGCGCGACCATGCCGGGATGGGTGGAGGTCACGCCGGCGAACACGTTCGGTGCGACGATTCCCTGCACGCTTTCGCCAGGTGACGGCCCGAAGACGATTTATATCTGGTTCAAAGACGTCGGCAACAATATTTCGGTCCCGGCCAGCACCAGCATCCTGGTCAACACGTCCGGCTATCTCTGCGTCTCCAAGTGGGGGAAGCCTGGCCGCGGCGCCTCGCTGCTGCACGGCGGCGAGTTTTCGGCGCCGATGTACGGAATGGCGATCGATCAGCAGAGCTGCCTGTTCGTGGTGGACAACGGCAACAACCGGGTGCAGAAGTTCGACAACGCCGGTAATTTCATCATTCTCTGGGGCAGTTTCGGCTCCGCCAACTCCAACTTTCACAACCCGACCGGCGTCGCCTGCGACGCCAGGGGCGACGTGTACGTGGTGGATACCAATAATCACCGCGTGCAGAAATTCGACGGAAAACTGGGCGGATATCTGATGAAATTCGGCTCGCGCGGAAACGCCGAGGGGCAGTTCAGTTCGCCCTGGGGCATCGCCTGCGATCGCGTACGCGGATATATCTATGTGGTGGACAGCGCCAACTTCCGCGTGCAGAAGTTCGATGCCAACGGCGAATTCATCATGCAGTGGGGAAGCTTCGGCGCCAACGACGGGCAGTTTTATTTCCCGCGCGGCGTGGCGGTGGATTCCACGGACGGCGGGGTGTATGTCGTGGATATGGGCAACCATCGCATTCAGAAATTCGACACGAGTACGAACGTGCTCCCGCAGTTGATCACGAAGTGGGGCGGGGGGATCGGTCCTGGCCACGCCAGCGACCCACGTGCCCAGGAGCCGGGACAACTCCGGTCGCCCTGGGGCATCGTAGTGGACGGGCAGGGCGACGTGTATGTGTCGGACACCGGGAATCAGCGCGTGCAAAAGTTCGACCGCGAGGGCAATTTCATTACGCAATGGGGCGGGTACGGCAACGGCACCGGGCAGTTTAATTTCCCGTACGGCATCACCGTGGATGCGCGGGGCAGCGTGTTCGTCGTGGATAGCGCCAACACCCGCGTGCAACAGTTCATGCCGGCGGAGGAAGGCGGAGAACGCCTGAAAGAGGAAGCCGAGTCGGCTGCGGAGCTGTCCAGCCAGGCGGCGGATGCGCCGCGGCGGTAGGGCAAGGCATACTCATGTTGGATAAGGATGTCAGAGTCGGATTGACGTACGACGACGTCGTGCTGGTGCCGGCGAAGTCCGAAGTGTTACCCGGTGAAACGGACACCCGCACGCAGGTCTCGCGTCATGTGACGGTCAACATTCCGATCGTCAGCGCAGCCATGGACACCGTCACCGAAGCGCGCCTGGCCATCGCCCTGGCGAGGGAAGGCGGCATCGGCATTCTCCATCGCCTGCTGTCTCCCGAAGATCAGGCGGTCGAAGTGGACAAGGTCAAGAAGTCCGAGAGCGGGATGATTCTGGATCCCATCACGATCGCGCCTGATGCCACGATCCGCGAGGCTCTCCAGTTGATGACCAAATACCGCATTTCCGGTATCCCCGTCACCAGGAATGGCAAGCTCGTCGGCATTCTGACCAACCGGGATCTGCGCTTTGAGAGCCGGATGGAGCTCAAGGTGTCGCAGGCGATGACCAAAGATAAGCTGGTCACGGCGCCGGAAGGCACGAGTCTGGAAAAAGCCCGCGAGATCCTGCACGAACACCGGATCGAAAAATTGCCTGTCGTGAACAAGAAGTTCGAGCTCAAGGGCCTGATTACGATCAAGGATATCGAGAAGCGCATCAAATACCCGCAGGCCTGCAAGGACACGCACGGCCGTTTGCGGGTCGGGGCGGCCATCGGGGTCGGTCCGGAAACCGAGCACCGGCTCGACCTGCTGGTCAAGGTCGGCGTGGATTTGGTGGCGGTCGATACCGCGCATGGCCATTCGCGCAGCGTGCTCGAGACGGTGAAGATCGTCAAAAAGAAATATCCCAACCTGGATGTCATCGCCGGCAATATCGCCACGGCCGAGGCCGCGCGCGATCTGGTCAAGGCCGGGGTGGATGCCGTGAAAGTCGGTGTCGGGCCGGGATCCATCTGCACGACACGGATTGTCTCCGGAGCCGGCATGCCGCAGTTAACCGCCATTTCCGATTGCGCCGCGGCCCTGGCAGGGACCGGCGTGCCGATTGTCGCGGACGGCGGAATTAAATATTCTGGCGATGTGACCAAGGCCCTGGCGGCCGGCGCCTCGGCGGTCATGATCGGTGGCATTCTTGCCGGAACGGAGGAGTCTCCGGGAGAAACGGTGCTCTTCCAGGGACGGACTTACAAGGTCTATCGCGGCATGGGTTCGCTGGGGGCCATGGAGAAGGGCGGCAAGGACCGCTATGCCCAGGCCGGCCGGGCGGAGTCCAAGCTGGTGCCGGAAGGGATCGAAGGGCGGGTGCCGTACAAGGGCACTCTGTCCGGCGTGATTTACCAATTGGTCGGCGGTGTCCGCTCGGGCATGGGCTATTGCGGCTGCCGGACGATCCAGGACTTGCAAAAGAACGCCAAGTTCATCCGGCAGACGCTGGCCGGTCTCCGTGAAGGCCACGTCCACGACGTGATTATTACGAAAGAAGCTCCGAACTACCGCATGGATGGAGAATGAGCCTTGAACGTCGAAAGTCGTAACGTCATAAAGTCGTAAAGTCAAAAGTCATACTGTCGGGCCTCAAGACTTTAAGACTTGATGACTTTATAAACTTGATGACGTTCTCCTCTAGCGACGCTTAAGATGGAACTCTGGCATGACAGAATCCTGATTCTCGATTTCGGGTCGCAGTACACCCAGCTCATCGCCCGCCGCGTCCGTGAAGCCCACGTTTATTCCCAGATACTTCCCTGCACCGTCCCGCTGGCCACGATCACGGCCTACAGGCCCAAGGGCATCATTCTGTCCGGGGGGCCGGCCAGCGTCTATGAGCGGAAGGCACCGCGTGTTTCGAGGCAGCTCTTCGACCTGGGCGTGCCCGTGCTGGGCATCTGCTACGGCATGCAGTTGATGACGCATTTGCTGGACGGCGAAGTCACCAAAGCATCCCGGCGGGAGTATGGCCGGGCGGAGCTGATCATCGACGACGATTCCGATCTGTTCAAAGGCGTGGGGACGGCGCGGGCCACCACCGTCTGGATGTCGCACGGCGATCGGATCGAACGGATGCCAAAAGGGTTCCGCTCGATCGCGCATACCCATAATTCACCCGTGGCCGCAATGAAGCTGGCGGATGCAAGCCGGCAGTTCTATTGCCTGCAGTTCCACCCGGAAGTGGCGCATACGGTCGGCGGGTTCCGGCTCTTACAGAACTTTGTCCATGAGATTTGCGGCTGCAAACCGACCTGGACGATGCATTCCTATGTGGATACGGCCGTGGCGCAGATTCGCGAGACCGTGGGCAAGGGCAAGGTTATCTGCGCCCTGAGCGGCGGCGTGGATTCCTCCGTGGCGGCCGTCCTGGCCCATCGCGCGATCGGCAAGCAACTGACCTGCATCTTCGTGGACAATGGCGTGTTGAGGCAAGGCGAAGGCGAACAGGTGCGCAAGACGTTTACCACGCAACTCAAGCTCAATCTGCATTTTCTCGACCGGTCCGCGCAGTTTGTGAAGGCCCTCAAGGGCGTGGCGGACCCCGAACGGAAGCGGAAAATAATCGGCCGGCTCTTCATCGAAAATTTCGAGAAGGAAGCGAAGCGGCTCCGGCACGTGGATTATCTGGTCCAGGGGACGCTCTACCCGGACGTGATTGAAAGCGTCAGCTTCAAGGGACCGTCGGCCACCATCAAAACGCACCATAATGTCGGCGGCCTTCCGACGAAAATGCGGCTCAAGCTTATCGAGCCTCTGCGGGAATTATTCAAGGACGAAGTGCGCGTGCTGGGCAAGGAGTTGGGCTTGCCGGATGACATCACCTGGCGGCAACCGTTCCCTGGGCCCGGGTTGGCGATCCGCATCCTGGGTCCCGTGACCAAAGAACGGTTGGACATGCTCAAGGCGGCGGAAGCGATTGTGGCCTGGGAGATCATGAACGCCGGGCTCTATCAGGAAATCTGGCAGGCTTTTGCGGTGCTGCTGCCGATTCGAACCGTGGGGGTCATGGGAGATCAGCGAACCTACGAGCATGTTGTTGCCATCCGGGCAGTGACCAGTTTGGATGGCATGACGGCGGACTGGGCCAGGCTGCCGCCTGAACTCCTGGGCACAATCTCGAACAGGATTATCAATGAAGTGCGGGGCGTCAACCGGGTGGTGTATGACGTCAGTTCGAAGCCACCTTCAACGATTGAGTGGGAATAGGCACGAGCCACGAGACGCGAGACAATGCAAAAGAAGCAAGAGACTCATGTTGGATCTGTGTCCTGTCCCGCGCCTCGTGCCTCGCGCCCCGCGCCAGAAGCCGTTAGGCTTCAGAAGGTGATTGCCGATTCGGGGCTTGCTTCCAGGCGCAAAGCGGAAGAATTTATCGTCCAGGGGCGCGTGACTGTCAACGGGCAGGTGGTGTGCGAACTCGGCACCAAGGTCGACCCCGCCAAAGACCATGTAAAGGTGGACGGGCGTCATCTCAAGCCGGTCCCTCCGCAGACGTTTGTGATGCTGAACAAACCCAAGAACATCATCTCCACCATGAGCGATCCCAGCGGGCGCTCGACGATCTCCGATTTGCTCCCCGGTGTCCACGTGCGGGTGTTTCCCGTCGGCCGGCTGGATTTCGACAGTGAAGGGCTGATGCTGTTGACGAATGATGGAGAGTTGGCACAACTGCTGCTCCATCCGCGTCACCATGTGCCGAAGACCTATCTGATCAAGGTCAAGGGAATGCTGGCCCCCGAGCATATCGATGCCCTGGAGAAGGGGATCATGCTGGATGACGGTCGGACAGGTCCGGCGGTCGTCAAGAAAGTCGGCAAGGCAACCGAAAATTCATGGCTGGAGGTCACGATTTTTGAAGGACGCAAGCATCAGGTAAAACGCATGCTGGATGCCGTGCACCACCCGGTGCTGAAGCTGAAGCGTGTGAAGTTTGGACCGCTCACGTTGGGCGATCTTCCGACGGGGCATTACCGCTACCTCACGGACCGTGAGGCCAATGCCGTGCGTGAACTGGCGCGGGAGCGGCTGGACGTGCAAGCGGGAGGCGGTCAGGCGCGGGCCAGGCAGGCACGGGTTAAACGGGCACGGGCGAAGTGGGCGCGGAATACCCGCCCGAGCCGGCAGAGGAACGTGTCTACCAAGCAGGTGTCGACATGATGATCCGCACGCATATGTGTGGCGAATTGACCGTCGCGCATGTCGGTCAGACCGTGGTACTGAACGGCTGGGTCCACACGCGACGCGACCACGGCAACGTGATCTTTTACGACATCCGGGACCGGCGTGGCATGACCCAGGTCGTGTTCAACCAGGAAACCAACGCGAAGGCGCACGAACAGGCGCACCAGCTTCGGAGTGAATTCGTCGTGGCCATTCAAGGCACGGTCTTGAAGCGTCCGGCCGGGTCCGAAAATCAGAAACTGCCGACCGGTCAGATCGAGGTGATGGTGCAGACCGTGGAGGTGCTCAACCCGTCGCAGACGCCGCCGTTCCTGATCGAGGACGAGGCCGAAGTGACCGAGGCGCTGCGGCTGAAGTATCGGTATCTTGATCTGCGCCGGCCGAAGATGCAGAAGCTGCTCACCATGCGCCACAACATCGCGCAGGCGGTACGGGGGTTCCTGAACAAGGAAGGGTTTCTCGAGGTCGAGACGCCGATTCTGACCAGGAGCACGCCGGAAGGGGCGCGGGATTATCTCGTGCCCAGCCGGGTCAATCCAGGGATGTTCTTTGCTCTGCCGCAATCGCCGCAGTTGTTCAAGCAGGTGCTGATGGTCAGCGGCATGGACCGCTACTACCAGATCGCCCGCTGTTTCCGTGATGAGGATCTCCGCAACGATCGGCAACCTGAGTTTACGCAAATCGATCTGGAGATGTCGTTCGTGGACCGCGAGCAGGTCATGAGCCTCATGGAACAGATGATCGTGACCGTGTTCCGTGAAGCCGGGGGCGTGCAACTTCCGACTCCGTTCCCGCGCATGCGCTACGCCGATGCGATGGGACGATACGGGTCCGACAAGCCGGATCTTCGATTCGAGATGCCGCTGCATGACGTGACTGCCTTTGCCGCCACGAGCGAGTTCAAGGTGTTCAAGGATGCGGCCACGAAGGGCGGAATCGTCAAGGCGCTGATCGTGAAGGGTGGCGCACCGCTGTCACGGACGAGGATTGACGCGCTGGGTGAAACGGCCAAGAGCTTCGGTGCCAAGGGACTGGCCTGGCTCAAAATCACGGCCGATGGCCAACTGGAATCCGTCATCGCCAAGTTTCTGGATGCCAAGGCGTTCAGGGCAGCCCTGCCGGACGCGAAGCCCGGCGATTTGGTCTTGTTCGGCGCCGATAAACCGTCCATCGTTCACGATGTGCTTGGCCGTATCCGTCTCTTGCTGGGCGAGGAGCTGAAGCTGATCGATACGACCGCCTGGAAGCCGGTGTGGGTAACCGAGTTCCCCTTGCTCGACTACTCGGCGGAAGAGAAGCGGTATGTATTCATGCATAATCCCTTTGCGGCCCCGATGGATGAAGATCTCGCCTTCCTGGATTCGGAGCCGCTGAAAGTCAGGGCGAAGGCCTACGATATGGTGCTGAATGGCAACGAGATCGGCGGCGGGAGCATTCGAAACCACCGGAGCGATGTGCAACTGCGGATTCTGGATCTGCTCGGCATCAACAAAGACCAGGCCAAGGCCAAGTTCGGCTTTCTCCTCGAAGCGCTCGAATTCGGCGCGCCGCCGCATGGCGGCATTGCGTTCGGCCTGGACCGGCTCATCATGCTCCTTGGCAATGCCGATTCCATTCGTGAAGTGATTGCCTTTCCTAAAACGCAGAAAGCCCAGTGTCCTCTCACCGATGCGCCCTCGCCGGTTGACCCTGCCCAGCTCAAAGAATTGCGGATCAAGCTGGACAAGGTCGAGTAGCGTTCTTGTAGCGGTGCCTGCCTCTTTCCCATGCATCCCTGCAATCAGTGCGTGCCGCTTTTATGCAGCTAAGACAACATGGATGATCGTGCAGATATCGTCATCGTAGGGGCTGGGGCGGCCGGGCTCGCGGCGGGCATTTTCGCGGCTGAAGCGGCACGCGAGCGAGGATCGTCTCGCATTGTGGTGCTGGACGGAGCCAAAAAGATCGGAGCCAAAATCCTGATCTCGGGCGGCGGCCGCTGCAACGTCACGCACGAGCACGTCACCCATGAGGACTTCAACGGTTCGCCGCATATCGTCCGGAACGTCCTGGCGGCCTTCGGTGTTGAGGCGACGCGGCGGTGGTTCGCTTCCCTCGGCGTCGAATTGAAGCGCGAAGAGACCGGTAAACTGTTCCCCGTGACCGATCAGGCGCGCACGGTGCTGCAGGCCCTGACGACCCGCTGCGAGGCGCTGGGAGCCACCATCCTGCTGCATCATCGTGTGCGCGAAATAATCCCGCCGGCCGACAGTTCGGAGAGTTCTGCCTTTCTCGTCAGGCATGAGCAGGGCACGTTGGCGGCCAGGCGGGTGATTCTGGCGACCGGCGGACGCTCGTTGCCCAAGACGGGCAGCGACGGCGGGGGATGGGGCATGGTTCGCCGGCTTGGGCATGACGTTACGCCGACCTATCCGGCCTTGGTGCCGCTCGTCCTCCACCAGGACATGTTTCATGCGGAGCTGTCCGGAGTATCGCAGGAGGTCGAGCTGACGACGCAGGTGAACGGCCGGACCGTTGATCGGCGTCGGGGCAGCCTCTTGTGGACGCACTTTGGGATCAGCGGGCCGGTGGTCATGGATGCGAGCCGCTTTTGGACCAGGGCACGAGGGGAAGGGGTGGCGGTCGAAATGCGGTGCCATGTGCTGCCTGACATGAATCGTGAGGCGGTCGATCGTTGGCTCAAAGCCGAGATCGCCGGCAAGCCGCGCCGCGCGGTGGCCAAGCTCGTCGCCAGTCGCACGCCGGATCGATTCGCAACAGCGCTCTGCCGGTTTATCGGGATCGACCCGGCCACGCTGTCCGGGCAGGTGAAGCGGGAGCAGCGGCAGGCGTTGGTGCAAGGCCTCACAAGCTTGCCGTTGCCGATCGAACGTGATCGCGGGTGGAACTATGCCGAGGTGACTGCCGGCGGTGTTCCGCTGGCGGAGATCAACTTTCGCACGATGGAATCGCGCAAAGCGCCCGGGCTCTATCTCATTGGGGAACTATTGGACTGCGACGGTCGAATCGGAGGGTTTAACTTTCAGTGGGCCTGGGCGACCGGCTATCTCGCCGGGCGCAGTGCGGTTGCCGGCCTCGCGGCGACGAACTAGGCGCCCTAGATAAATAAGGGGAGGCACGGGCGTTTTCCGCAACCATTACCGGGGACGTTTTTGAGCTCTCCATTCCCACGGCGGGATCGGTTCTTCGTCCTCGCTGTTTACCCATAAGCCGAGGCGGGCTGTTTTTGCCTCCTCCTGGGTTTCGCCGAACATGGAAGATTTGTCCATCGAGGTCGTCCATGCCATGCCCGCTTTCACCATTTCATGGGCCAGCATCCGGTTTTTTGAAAACCGCACCCCGTCGTAGATGGGATTGCCGGGTTGCGTGGTCTCGATCGTCACGACCCGTCCCTTGACCAACTTGGCCGCGAAGCGTTTGGCCTCCGGTCCGTAAGGCTGATCGAGTTCAGGGGCGTCGATGCCGGGAAGTTTCACGGTCAGGCGCGTGTTGTTTCTAAGAACGATGATGGTATCGCCGTCCTGCACGTCGATCACCATGGCCTCGAAGGCAATCGAATCAGCCGCCGCGTCCGGAACGCCGGTGGGGAGAGCCCCCGCGATCAACGCGAGCAGGCTCGCAATTCCCATGATGAGAGGTCTGTTCATATGCGCCGCCTTTTCATGAATGAGTCTATGCGCCCGCCAGTGTGATGGAGAGCTGCAACTCCTGATCGCCACGGAGAACGCGGAGGGTCACCGTTTGTCCAGGCGTCGTCCGTTCCATGAGATAATTCTTCAACTGCGCCGCATCGGTAATGACCGTGTCGTTAATCGCCACGAGCAGATCCCCTTTTTGAACCCCGCCGTCTTTGGCCGGCCCTGTGGCATCCCCCACGCTCACGCGCCATTTGGCACCGATGCGGACCTGGGCCATCTGCACGCCGAGCCGGGAAAAGCCGGGCTGCCTGCCCTCGGTCAGGGCGGTGACAACCCATTGTGCCAGTATAGCAGGTACGGCAAAAGCTAACCGGCTGCAGCGATGGTCCCCTTGCCCCTGGTCGGTCTTGATGATCGCGTGCATGACTCCGACCAGCTCGCCGGCGGCACTGAACAGTCCTCCTCCGGAGTTTCCGCTGCAGGCGGAGAGATCAATTTGCAGCAGGCGGGTCTCAGCGGTCGGGAGAAACGTATTGGGATTGCCGATTTGCCCATAGGCAACAGTGGGTCCCCATCCGAGCGGGTAGCCGACCGTGAACACGTGATCCCCCGCAAGGGCGCCTGTGCCTGCAAACGGCGTGATGGTCTGCAACTGGTCGCGCTGCGCCTCGCCGATTCGATAGAGCACGAGATCAAGGTAGGCGCTGCCGCCGACCAGGTGGGCCGGGAGTTCCGCCAAATCGGCGGTCAGAATATAGATTTCCTTGGGCAGCACCTTCTTGCTGCCCTGGTCACGCTCCACCGCGTGACGTGCCGTCACGATGTAACCGGCCTGCAGGTGAACGCCGGTTCCACGAATCGATGTGCGACCGTGGAATCCTGACTCGCGTTCCGCCGGTGTTTCAGACAGGATTCCGACGGTCGCCTGCATCGCCCGCTCGATGGCGCCGGATGGCTGCGTGCCGGACGATTCTGCAGAGGCCGGTATGGCGCTGAACAGCATAATGGCTGCAAGCAACGTGGAATACCATCGAAGCGGCGGGGAGGATTGGTCGTGTCCGAGGAGAACGTGCACCGCGCAGGCCTCAGATCTGTTCGATATCGGAGATGATCGTGTGCAGCCCGGACGCACCGGCGGGCTGGGGGCGGATGATATCGGCGATTTGGAGTTGTCCTTTGGTGTCCGTCGCGCGGACAGAGATTTGATATTTGCCGGGTTTAGGCGGTCGCCAGTGGAAGTTCCAGATGACCCAGGATTTCTTCGAGAGGGGCGGCTCAATTTCGGCCGGCTGCCAAGACTTGCCACTGTCGAAACTCATCTCCACTTTACTGATGCTATGGGGACCTCCAAACGCGACGCCGCGATACGTGTGCTCCGGGCCGCGGAGAGGCTGGTAATGACCGGGGCTGTCGATTCGGGAAAAGATTTTGATGGTGCCGTCGTCGGTCCAGCCGCGCTGCTGCCAGTAGCCTTTATAGTCGCCATTGTAGACCTCGATCTCAGTGATCCATTTCACGTTCTTGATGCCGTAAAGGCCGGGCACGATCAATCGCAGCGGGAATCCGTGCTCCTGAGGCAGCTTTTCGCCGTTCATCAGATAGGCCAGCATGACGTCGTCCTGCATGGCGCGTGCGAACGGGATGCTGTCGTGATACCCGTCGGCCGCACGAAAGACGATGTCGCGAGCGGTTTCCTCCTCCACGCCGAGTTCGGTCAGGAGTTTTTTGAGCGAGATGCCCCGCCACTGCGCGTTGCCAAGGCTGTCGCCTCCGGGAAGGGTATCGATGCATTCGAGCGTGACGATCTGGTCAAATGATTCCCGGTTGAGAATATCACGCCACCCCAGCGAGGCCTTGTGCTTGACCTCGCCCGTGATGGACAGCCGCCATTGCTCCTGGCTTAAGTTGTGGGAGAGGCTGAACGGCGAGTTCGAGTAATTCACCAGGTAGAATTTGTCGTTAGGCGTGAAGTAGGTGGTGTCCCGAGGCGGGATGGCAAACATGCGGCCGAACACGCTGCCCATGGCATCGCAGCCGGCGAGGCCGGCGAGGAGTCCGAGGCCGCTGAGTTGTAAGAATGTCCGGCGATACATGATGACTCATTATGGGCTATCAAAGGGTCTCTCGCAAGCCAGCCACAACGGCATCAATCTATTGCCTCAGTAGAGAGATGCCCGAAATTGATCCTTGACAATGGGACTACCCTATAGTATTTTACGAGGCTTCATTCGGGGAGCATTTTGTTCTTTGACAACTGAATAGAGCGAGATGATTTAGGTAAGGTGTATTGAAGTGGTGGCCCTTGATCCCAATTCAGAGAACACCATTTGAGAGTTTGATCCTGGCTCAGAACGAACGCTGGCGGCGCGCTTAATACATGCAAGTCGAACGAGAAGGTGTAGCAATACACTTGTAAAGTGGCGAACGGGTGAGGAATACATGGGTAACCTACCCTCGAGTGGGGAACAACCAGCCGAAAGGTTGGCTAATACCGCGTACGCTTCCGGGTCTTCGGATTCGGAAGGAAAGTCATACCGTGGGTATGACGCTCAAGGATGGGCTCATGTCCTATCAGCTTGTTGGTAGGGTAACGGCCTACCAAGGCTTCGACGGGTAGCTGGTCTGAGAGGACGATCAGCCACACTGGCACTGCGACACGGGCCAGACTCCTACGGGAGGCAGCAGTAAGGAATATTGCGCAATGGGCGAAAGCCTGACGCAGCGACGCCGCGTGGGGGATGAAGGT
>SHZW01000003.1 GCA_009692155.1 Nitrospiraceae bacterium | reverse complement strand
AATCGCCCGTGACGCGAACAAAAAAGTGGCGGCAGGATGTTTAACAAGGTGCTGGTTCAGGTCGAGCTTGCCCTCCATGTAGTCACCGGCTGGAGAGGGAAAGCCAGCGGGAACCCGTTCCAGAAAGACAGGTAGCTTATAGGCCGTGGAGAGATCGGGAGTAGAGACGACTTCGACCTTCACAGTCATGGCGGAACCTCCAACGGTCGGGGACAGTCTAACCGAACTGGAGAGGCTTGAAAAGCCTAGTCTCGGCCGGGTAGCGGGTCAGTTTGAAAAGCGGAATTGAGTGGAGTTAGTCGGAAAGGGGTGGGGGATAGACTAGATTTATTTTGGTGCGCCCTCTCCGAGGACACACTGAATATATCCCGACTTTGTCGGCTTTCTAATGAAAGCAACAATGTCTGAATTAACGAACGCTCCAGTAACAGCTTTCGCCTGTTCTGTGCTCAGCACCTCAGCAACCTGTCCCTTCGCCGCACATATCTCATCGGCCCGCCGATGCCAATATTTTACAACGGTCGTCATGCCCGTGTAGCCATTCCCCTGAAACTCCAAATAATAGATTCCGGGCTTGATTTCAGCTTCTTCATAACCGCCCGTAAAGCCTCTAGGTTGATATGAGGTAGCGCAGCCAGAAAGGAAGCTCACAGTGATAATTGTTAGAAGAACCCTCATCTAGAACCTCTCACGGTGAAGAGATTAGGCGCTGGTGAGGCTAGAGTCAATTGATCGGCCACGCCCGATGTTACTTAAATAGGTTCCAAACATTGAGGTATGTCGAATCGAGGGTTGTTGACCATCTTGCTTACGGCGTAGGCTTCCAGATCATCTGCCGCATAGGGCTTCAGAAAGTCCAGGAGGCTGAGTGTCTGAGCCGTCGGATCAAGCCACCGGTCATAGTCCTGTGGGGCCAGGATCACAGGCATGCGGGTATGATGGAAGCGCAGGAACGCCTTGATAGGAGTGGGGAAAGTGGGTTGGTGCCGAAGGCGGGATTTGAACCCGCACACCCTTTCGGGCGCTAGACCCTGAATCTAGTGCGTCTGCCAGTTTCGCCACTTCGGCTTAGGAAAGTTCGGAGATCAGGGAGCCGCATTATCACCAATGGGGTGCGGTGCCGTCAAGCTGTGGGAGGTCCTGCCACTTACTTAGTGCGGGACAATGGTTCCAGTAATCGCGCGGCGTGTCGGACCGTCAAGATCTCTACCGATGCCTCATCCGACAGATGGCGGTAGATGATCCGGTAGTTGCCGAGCACTATTTCGCGCAGGCCGCTGGCGGGAAACTCAGGAACCGCGCGCCCGGAATCGGGGAATGACGCCAAGCGGGTGGTTTTGGACTTGACGGCCGTGCCAAACCGCTGTGCGGCGTCGGGGTTTTCTCGCCTGATGTAGCGAACAATACCAAGAAGACTGTCAAGGGCGGGCTTGGTCCAAACGACCGTCGCGCGTTTAGGCATTCAACGCGCGGTCGAGTTCAGCCATGGCCTTTGCGTGTGAGACCACGTGGCCCTTCTCGGCTGCCCGGATGCCCGCGAGGATCGATTCCAGCAGTTCCACCCGTTCGGTGCGCTGCTCGTACTCCCGGACATCCTCCAGGACCGCCGTGGATCGTCCGCGCTGAGTCAGGATCACCGGTCGTCTCGTTTTCTTCATTTTCGCGACAACTTCAGCCGTGCGCGTCCGAAAGTCGCTGATGGGCATGAGATCTTCCGATAAGCTGACCTTGGGCATACGGTCGTCCTCCAACACGTTCAATGGTACGTTTAAGCTACCCGTTTATAGTACGTGAGTCAAGCAGGGTCATTCCTGCTCTCCCGTGCAGGACATCGAGAGAAGGTGTTGAAAATCCGGATGGAGAGGGAGTCACAGCTTGGGGAGAGCGGCGGAGGCTGATTCCCACGTCTTCGATGCGGCAATGTCCCGCTGGTCGCCGCTCAGGACGATGCGCTCCCGCACGAGGCCGGCGGCGGCGAGCAGGTAGGCGGCGGGAATCCACGGAGCTTCATCGGCGATCAACGCATCGAAGCGGACTTTGGCGAACAACGGATCGGACGCGACGCGTGCGGCGGCAGTCACGACCAGCCGCTTGTTCTGCAAGAACGCCTGCCGGTTGGTGCCTTCCTCGGCGGCGAGGAGTTCGCGAATTTTCTTCGTGCCGCCCAATCGCTTCACCTCGTCCCTGAGTTCCTTGTATTCCGGCTTCAAGTCTTTTGGGATGGCCGCTTCCGGCGTCAGTTCGGCGATGCGGCGCTGGGCCGTGTCCAGTTCGTCTTTCAGGCCCACGATCTGCTGTTCGTATATAGTATTGTATTCCACGAGCGACGTCTGGTTCTTGCCCAGGGCTTGCATCGCCAACCGCTTCATGAGCGGCAGAGAGTCGTAGGTTGCCAGCGTCTCGGTATTCTCCTTGATCTTGTTCTGCAAGTCCGTCGTCTGGGTGACTAGCCGCCATTCGAGCAGCCGGACTTCGTTGAGGTCGCGCTGCTTCTCGGCCTTGTAGGCCAGCAACGGCGTCAGTTCACGAAACCGTTCGTACTTGCGGCGCAAGGTCGCCTTGTCGGCCCGAGACTTGGCATAGAACTGGTGCATCTGCGCTTCGAAGCCCAGCTCGCCGAGCGTGATGCCCGCGACGGTTTTCTCCACCGGCATCTCGTAGCGGGCGACCAGGCTCTTATATGGTAGGGGCGCGTGCTTGAGCGCGCGGGCAATGAGGCCGGTGATCTCGTCCGACCGCTGGTGATCGGGGCTGATCACCAGCAGCCGTTTATTGTTGCGGGTCAGTGTGACGGCGAGGGTGACAAGTTTGCTCCGCCGCGCGGTCAAATCATCGCTCCAGAAAGTCGTGAAGGCGGCGGACTCCCGTGCGGTGTGATTACGGGCGGATTCATCCGGGTGCAGCCAGGGAATGAGGCGTTCTGCCGGTCCCAGTGCGAACCGGTCGGCGTGGCTTTCCATGTCGGCCAGCCGCTGCGAGGCGGTCTGAAAAAATCCCGCCGCATCCGGCACGATGGTGGACGGCCCGACGTTGTGGCCGAGCGACTCGTAGGTCTGAATCAGCGCCGCATCGCCCTCGCGGCCGATGACGACGCCTTCCGTCGGATCAATTTCAGCGGTTGTGTCGCCCGGCACGATGCTGACCGGCAGGTCCTCCGGCAGCGTGGCGCCTGTCGGTAAGTCAAATGCGTAGAGGAAGAGCGTGCCGACGGCTGAGACCTGCCGTCCATTCGGCGACGTGATTGGAGCATCAGCTCCACGCGTCAAGACAGTCCGGCCTTCATCGGCGAGAGAGCGAGAATAGAACTGAAGTAACTCAGCAAGTTTCATTTCGCGCATCTTAGCCCAGGGCTTCAAGGGCGTCCAGAGAGGAGTCCAGGCACGCCTAATCTCACATCCAGCGCGGTGTTTACAGACCACAGCATCTTGTGGAGTTTCGAGATTTTCGGCCTAATCCTCGATTGACTTTTGAACATCCGGCCCGTATGCTTTTGCCTTCCAACTGAAGGAGTTAAGCAACATGAAGGTCATTTTGAAGGAACACATTGAAGGTGTGGGGCACTTGGGCGACGTGTTGGAGGTGTCCGACGGCTTCGCCAGAAATTTTCTGCTGCCCCGCAAGAAGGCGCTGGAAGCCAATTCCCGGAATGTCAACGAATTTGCACACGCCACGCGCGTCATAGTCGAGAAGGCCAAGAAAGAGAAGGTCGAGCTGGAGGCGCATGCCAGGAAAATTTCCGCCGTGTCGCTGACGATCACCATGAAGGCCGGCAAGGACGGCAAGCTGTTCGGATCGGTGACGAGCAAGGACATCGAAGAGGGTCTGGCCGAGAAGGGCTTCACGATCGACCGCAAAAAGATCCATCTCGCGCATCCGATCAAGGCGCTGGGCACCGTGGCGGTGCCGATCAAGCTCCATCGCGACGTGACGGCCACCGTTTCGATCGAGGTCGTGAAGAAGCAGGAAGAAGAAACGGCGTCGCATGAAGCGGCCGAGGCGCACGAAGTGCACGAAGCGCACGAGACGCACGAAAAGCCTGAGAAGAAGGCGAAGTCCGAGAAAAAAGAAAAGAAAGAGAAGAAGAGCAAGGACGAGTGATGCGATGAGCGATGCCGAAGCCTCCATGAAGGCGTTGAAAGCGTCCGACCCGGCCGTCTACGTCGCCATCAAGGCCGAAGAAGTCCGTCAGCGTGAAAAGCTCCTCCTGATCGCCTCCGAAAATTTCACCAGCCCCGCCGTGCTCGCCGCGCAGGGCAGTTTGATGACCAACAAATATGCCGAAGGCTATCCCGGTAAACGCTACTACGGCGGCTGCCAGTACGTGGATACGGTGGAAAGCCTCGCGATCGAGCGCTGCAAGCAGCTCTTCGGCGCCGAACACGTCAACGTCCAGCCGCACGCCGGCTCGCAAGCCAACATGGCGGCCTACCTCGCGGTGCTCAAGCCCGGCGACGTGATTTTGGGCATGAACCTCGCCCAGGGCGGGCACCTGACGCACGGCAGCAAGGTGAATTTCTCCGGCACGCTGTTCCAGTCGTTTTTCTACGGCGTGGATCGAGAGACCGAGCAAATCAACTATGATGAAGTGCAGCGCATTGCGGAGGAGTGCCGGCCGAGGATGCTCGTCGTCGGCGCCAGCGCCTATGCGCGGATTTTGGACTTCCCCCGGTTTCAGCAGATCGCCAAATCCGTCGGCGCCTATCTGCTGGTGGACATGGCGCACATCGCCGGCCTGGTCGCAGCCGGGCTCCATCCGAGCCCTGTGCCCTACGCGGATTTCGTGACGACGACCACGCACAAAACGCTGCGCGGTCCGCGCGGCGGCGTGGTCATGTGCAAGGCGGAGCACGCCAAGGCGGTGGACAAGATCGTGTTCCCCGGCATGCAGGGCGGACCGTTGATGCACGTGATCGCGGCCAAGGCGGTGGCGTTCAAGGAAGCGCTCGCGCCCTCGTTCAAGAGATATCAACAACAAGTATTGGCCAATGCCAGGGCGCTTGCAGCGGAATTGATCAAGCGGGGCTACAAGGTTGTCTCCGGTGGCACGGACACCCATCTGATGCTGGTCAATCTGAACAGCCGGGGCGTGACCGGCAAGGACGCGGAAACTGCGCTGGATGCGTCCGGCATCATCGTGAACAAGAACGCCGTGCCCTACGACGAGAAGCCGCCGGCGGTGGCCAGCGGCATCCGCATCGGCTCGCCGATTGTGTCCACCCGGGGCATGAAGGAAAAGGACATGGCTAAAATCGTGGCGCTGATCGATCGCGTGCTGCAGCACCATCAGGATTCCAAGGTCCAGAACGACGTGCGCGCCCAGGCCAAGGCGCTGTGCAAGAAGTTCCCGTTCATTTACGCCTACAAGGCATCGCGATGAACCCTGACCTGGGCGGTCGCCCGTGAAATGTCCGTTCTGCGACGATCTGGAAGATAAGGTGGTGGATTCGCGCATGGCGAAGGAGGGCGAAATGATTCGCCGCCGCCGCGAGTGCCTTTCCTGCAAGCGCCGCTACACGACCTATGAGCGGATCGAGGAAAGCCTGCCCATGGTGGTCAAGAAAGACGGGCGGCGCGAGCCCTTCGACCGCTCGAAGATCCACGGCGGCCTCAAAAAAGCCTGCGAAAAGCGTCCCATCAGCGTGGCCACGATCGAAGCGGTGACGGACCGGATCGAAAAGCGCATTCAGGAGATGGGCGAAACCGAGATTCCGAGCCGGGCGGTCGGCGAGGAGATCATGAAAGAGCTGCACAACCTCGACCAGGTCGCCTACGTCCGGTTTGCGTCCGTCTACCGGGAGTTCAAGGACATCGATCAGTTCATGGATGAACTGAAGACCTTGGCCCGCGAGCGCGAGAAAAAGTAGCCCCCTTCCCCTCGATTCCTCCTTCGGTACGATCGTGGTATAGTAAGGACCGGTGCGGCGTTCTGCCGCGCAGGATGATGGCCGGGAACCCAGTCGCATGACCGCTGTAAAAACGAAACGCACGCGGACGGCAGCAGCGAGCAAGCGGAGCGCCGGCTCGACGACGCATGTCGCGATCATCGGCGCCGGCAGGGGCGGGACCGCGCTGATGGAGATCTTCACGCAGGATCCGCTCGTCCGCATCGTCGCCATCGCGGAAATCAATCCGAAAGCGGCGGGCATCACGCTCGCCAAGCGCCTCCACATTCCCATCACGCGCGATTACCGCGAACTGCTCGAAATGGAGCGGGTGGACCTCGTCATCGACGTGAGCGGTAACCAGGAGATCGGGCGGGTGTTGCTGGACTTCCACCGGATGGGCGTCATGATCATCGGGGGCGCCAGCGCCAAATTTATGTGGGAACTCATCGAGGCGCGCATCCGGGCCACCACGGAAATCGAGCGGACCCTAAACCAGTACCAGACGCTGTACAAACTCTACGTGAAGGAATCCGATACCGCGGTGTCGGAGGAACGCACGCAGATCGCCTGCGAAATCCACGACGGCCTCGTGCAGAGCCTCGCCGGGCTCAACTTCAAGCTGGACTTGTGCCAGGAGTTGTTCAAAAAGGACACAGCGGCGGGCGCAGAGGCGCTGCGCCAGACGAAAGCCGAGTTGAAAACGGCCATTCAGGAAGCGCGGCAGGTGATCGTCAACCTGCGCCCGGTCCATTACGACAAGATGGAGTTGATCCCGGCGCTGACGAACTATTTGAAGTCCTACGAGAGCCAGTCGCATATCAAAACGGAGTTTTCGGTCGCAGGCGACGAGGCGGCGCTGTTCCCGAAAACCAAAGTCTTCCTGTTCCGCATCATGCAGGAAGCGCTCAGCAACGTGCAGAGGCACGCCAGGGCGGATCGCGTGGCGGTGCAGATCGCGATCGGCAAGAAAACGCTGACGGCCACGATCGCGGACAACGGCATCGGCTTCGATGTCGAGTCGGTCTCGCGCGATCCGGAAAAATGGGACCACTTCGGGCTGCGGGGCATTCTGGAGCGCGCGCGGCTGGTCGGCGGGGCGGCCGTCATCGAATCCAAAAATGGCAAGGGAACACGGGTGCTGATCACCGTGCCGCTGGTGGAGAAGGAGGCCGGACGGAATGGAAAAAATTAAAGTCTTGATCGCTGATGATCACCGCGTGGTTCGGGAGGGACTCTCGGCCATCCTCAAGACCAAGGAAGAGATCGAAGTGGTCGGTGAGGCCAAAGACGGGCAGGAAGCCGTCGAGAAGGCCCGGGCCTTGCTTCCCGATGTGATTTTGATGGACGTGAGTATGCCGCGCATGGGCGGCGTGGAGGCGACGCGGATCGTCAAGCGTGAGTTGCCCCACATCGGCATCGTCGCGCTCACAATGTATGAAGAGCAGCAGTACATCTTCGATCTGGTGCGCGCCGGCGCCACCGGCTATCTGCTCAAGGACACCGATTCGGCGCAGATCGTCTCGGCCATCAAGGCCATCAACCGGGGCGAATCGCTGATCCACCCGTCCGTCGCAAGCAAAATTCTCGCTGAGTTTTCATTGCTGGCCCAGGGGAAGGGGAGAAAGCGGCCGGGGGCGGAGCACGATCTCACGGAGCGCGAGATTACCGTGCTTCGGCTGGTGGCCGACGGCAAGACGAACAAGGAGATTGCCAATAATCTGGATCTCAGCGAGAAGACCGTCAAGAACCACGTGCGGAATATCTTTCACAAGCTGCAAGTCTACGACCGCACGCAGGCGGCGATTTTGGCGATCCGCAAGGGGATTATTGAACTCAACCCGAAGCCTTAAGCGTAGCGGTCTTCGTCCCAGGGTAAAGCCGTGTTCGAGTAGCCCCGAATCTCCCAGTAGCCCGGTTTATCCTCTGCCAGGAAGATAATTTCCTTCACCCACTTCGATCCCTTCCACGCGTAGCGCTTTGGGACATGCATGCGCACGGGGCCGCCGTGCTCCTTGGGCAGGGGCTTGCCGTTCCAGCGGTGGATGAGCAGGACATCCTCGTCGTCGCAGGCTTCGAGCGGCAGGTTGGTCGAATACTTGTCGTAGCCGGTAAAATAGACGAACTTGGCTTCCGGACTGGGCTTCGCCATCTGCATGATGTGACGAAACAAGACGCCCTTCCAGGCGTTCTCGAAGGTGCTCCAGGTGGTGACGCAGTGGAAATCGGTGACGAGCTCGACCTGCGGCTGCGATAGAAATTGTTCCCAGGTCCAGGTGAAGGGATGCTCGACAAGGCCGCTGACGGTGAGGGTCCACTTGTCCAGCGGCAGATCGGGATGGACGCCGAGATCCAGGACAGGCCAGCCGTTCACTTGGTGCTGGCCTGGCGGAAGGCGATCATGCCTGTTGCGCTGATCCTGGGCCACGCCGTCCTCCAGCAGCCCACGTTTGGCCCTGGCCCATTCTTCTTTCTTGGCAATCAGCCGCTCGTTTGGCTCCATTATTGCTCCATTTCATGGACAGGAAAGATGTCAGGAACCATGTGCTGATAAGGTTCCTGACACCCTGAACCTTCTCAGCGAAGGTCACTCTAGCACGCTCATTTTTCAGGCTGCAATCAGGAATCTGAACTCATGCCCCAGTCTTACAATTTAGCTTACAGTTTGGAGCCGCTTCCTTCATGGAGTGGAATCCGTCTTAAAAGC
This sequence comes from Nitrospiraceae bacterium, assembly GCA_009692155.1. Taxonomy (GTDB): domain Bacteria; phylum Nitrospirota; class Nitrospiria; order Nitrospirales; family Nitrospiraceae; genus 2-02-FULL-62-14. Next base: position 134,572 of record SHZW01000003.1, on the reverse strand, counting down.
ACCATCTGTGAAAAAGCTACAGTTGTCGGATTTATGCAACAAAGTAGATCCCAGAACCCATTTTACAGTCAATAATATCAATAGCTTAGAACAGCTCACGAATTATGAAAGTTGGCACGAGCGTTGCTGTAGTTGCGGTAGATGAAGTGCCTTGTTAGTGAGGTCTTATGCGCCCGCAGCACACATTAAACCGAACGGTCAGTTGCAAGGGGATCGGTCTTCACACCGGTCACCCGGTCACGCTGACACTCCGTCCCGCGGCTCCGGATACCGGGCTGGTGTTCGTCCGGCATGGGGTCGGCAAGTCGGTGTCGGTGAAGGCCTCGGTCTGTAATCTCATCCCGACTGAACTCTGCACGGCCATCAGCGTGAACGGGACCTCGATCCAAACCATCGAGCATGTTCTCTCGGCGCTGGTCGGCCTGGAAGTGGACAACGCCTACGTGGAAGTGGATGCTCCGGAAGTGCCGGTCATGGACGGCAGCGCGGCGCCCTTCGTGCAGTTGATCAGGGCGGCCGGGATTGTTCCGCAAGGCCGCCAGCAATCGTTCCTGAAAATCACGAAGCCGATCGAAGTGTCGGATCGCGGCCGGCGCGTGCGGATCGAACCGGCGTCCAGCTCGCGGATCACCTACACGATTCAGTATAACCACCCGCTCATCCAGACGCAGACCTACACGTTCGACTGGTCGGTGTCGGCATTTGAGCAGGAAATTGCCATGGCGCGCACGTTCGGGTTCCTTCAGGAAGTTGAAATGCTCTGGGCGAAGGGCCTGGCGAAGGGCGGCACGCTCGACAACACCGTCGTGCTGACCGAGCATGGCGTGATGAACGAGTCCGGCCTGCGGTTCCAGGATGAATTCGTCCGGCACAAGGTTCTCGATCTGATCGGCGACGTGGCGCTGCTCGGCCTGCCGGTGATCGGGCACCTCGTAGCCGATCGCTCCGGCCATGCGCTCCATACCAAGCTGGTTGAAACCATTCTCCGGCAGCCTGAGTGCTGGACGCTCGTCCAATCTGTCGAGGCGGTGACCAGCTCTGCTCAAGTCAAGCCTGTGCCTGCTTCGTATAGCCTCGCTCCGGCGATGGCAGCCTCCCCCGCGTTCTGACGGACACTGAAAAACTTTTCCAACTTCGTTCTCGCGTGTTCTCTCGACTCTCTCGCTCTGTTTCCTCGCTGTTTCCTATGCTACAGTGACCCAGTTGCGTCACTCGATTCATTTCATGGAGGATGAGCTATGAACGCGGTTAAGTCATTCGCACTGATTGCAGGAATGCTGCTTGTCGCCGGCTGCGGGCATCATGGTGCCTATCATCACGGTGGTGGTCAGGGCGGCGGGATGGGACAGGGGCATGGGGCCGATCGGGGCAAGGAAGTGATGGCAGCGGTGGAGAAGGCCGTGCCGGACCCCGACAAGGCCAAGCGCGTGCAGGACGCGCTGAAGGAAATCATGGAAGAAGCCTCGCAGTCCTACAAGCAGAACCGTGAGTTTCATCGGAAGCTCTACGAGCTCAATGCCAACTACACGGCGGCCCCGGAGGAGTTCACCAGGATTCTGGACGATCTGAACAACAATCGCATGCGGACCGGCGTAAAAATTCTGGCGACGCGGTTCAAGATCAAGGAGATGTTGACGGCTGAAGAGTGGAAGGCCTTCACGGACAATTTGAACGCGTCACGGGCCCGGTACATGCACGGCCATGAGGCGGCGGAAGGGAAAGAAGAGAAAAAGGACGGGTACTAAGGTTTTATTGTAACCAGCCGAGGTCGGGTAAGGAATTCAGGCAGAGCAGCGTTCCCGACGAGCCTGCAATCTCAAGCGCGGTCACGGAAGCGTGGCCGATCTGCATGTGGCGCATGGTCTGGATGTCAGTCTCCAGATAATGCGCCACAATGGTTCTGATGACATCCGCATGAGTAACGAGTACCGCCGTTCCGGCCTTCATCCGGGCACGTGCGCGCTCCACCGCGGCGATGGCGCGCTGCTGCACCTCGCCCAGCGTTTCTCCCCCGGGCGGCCGGGCCTCCTGAGGCAACCGGTAGAAATTCACCCGCGCCGGATCGCCGTCGAATTCATTCCAATGGCGCCCCTCCCATTCTCCGACACCGATTTCGCTCAAGCCGGGCTCCTCGATCACAGGCACATGCAGGGTTGACGCAAGAATATCCGCCGTCTGCCGTGCCCGGACGACCGGGCTGGAATAGAGCACCGGCGCCGGCAGGGCGGTCAATTGCAGCGCCAGCCGTGCGGATTGAGTCAGGCCGTTCTGATTCAGTGGAACCGGCCGGATGCCCATGATCCGGCCGCTGCGGTTCCAGTCGGTTTCGCCGTGCCTGACGAGCAGGATGGTGGGCATGTGCTCGCTCAGGGCTGAGACGGCGGTGATGTGTTTGCCGTCAGCGGTACACGAGTCCACGTGGCGGCGCCGTCGGTTGAACGATACAAGCCGCTGCCGTTCGTGCCCGCGTACAGGAGTTGGGGATCGCGGGGACTCATGGCGAGCGTCCGGATATTCAATGTCGCCAGCCCTGCGTTCATGGCCTGCCAGGTCTGCCCGCCATCCGCGCTTTTCAGCACGCCGGCGCGCCCGCCGACATACAGGATGGCGTGTTGCGTCGGATGGACGGCCAGGCTGCTGATGAATTGATCGGGCAGGGACTGCCCGATCCGCGTCCACGAGTCGGCGTGATTCGTCGTCTTGAACAGGCCGTTGGTCGTGCCGGCGTACACGATGCTCGAGTCCACGGGGTCCACCGCGAGCGTGTTGACGCCCAACGCAAGCGAGGCGTCCAGCACCTCCTCGGGGATCAGGCCGCGGTTGACCTTGTGCCAGGACGCGGCGCTGTCGTGGCTGCGATAGGCGCCGCCGGTTGTGCCGGCGTAGAGGACGCGCGGGTCCTTCGGATCCATCGCCAGCGTCACGACGATATGGACTTCCTTCATGCCCGCCATCTGCTCGTCCCAGGTGCGCCCGCCGTCGGCCGTGCGAAACACGCCCACCGTCGTCGCGAGATAAATGGTTTCGCTCCGGGCCGGATGAAAGACGAATTGATTGACGTAGGAAACGTGCTCTTTCAATCCCACGTTGTGCGGGAGCCAGTGCTGACCGCCGTCCGGGCTTTTGTACACGGCGTCGCCCACGGTGCCGGCGTAGACGGTCGCAGGGAACTGGGGGTCCACGGCCAGGGTCGTGACCCGCCTGGAGCTGAAGATGGGGAACTTCTCCCAGGTCGGACCGCCATCGCGGGTCTTGTAGACTGCGTCGTTGGTGGCGACGTACAGGATATTCGGATTGGCGGGATGGAGCGCGAGCGAGGCGATCGTGTCGCTGGAATCGCCGCAGGCCGGCACCGCAATAATAAGGGCCAGCCCTGCGATCAGCCCCAAAAAGTTTCGCATATGCGTTTGCCCATGCCTGCTCACAACCGCTTTTTGATCGGTTTGGCATAACCGGTCAGTTCCACATAGCCCTGGCCGGTGACCGGCGCGCCACGCAGACGTCCGGAAATCTCGACAGCGCCTTCCCAATAGGTGACCTGCGTGCTGTGCGACGTCGTGAGCTCCTGGTCGGGTAGCAACGGGCGCAGATCCAGCGAAAGATCCAACGCCGGTACGGTCAGGCGCCAGCGGCTGGGATACCGTCCGCCGCTCGTCTGGCTGGGCCAGTGATCCAGTACGTCCACCTGCACGTCCGCTGCGGAGAGGTGCTGCGTTCGGCCGTCCGGGAAAATGGCGGTGCCGCTGGAGACCGGCGAGACTGTGCCGTCGGCCCGGCGCAGCCGGTACAGCATGAGTTCGGTCTTGTTTTCCAGTTGGACGCTGAACCAATCCCACCCGGCAAGATCGTCGCCCAAATCGCCTGAGCCGAACTCATGGTCCATCCAACTCAGGCCGTTGACGGCGAACCGCTCCCCATTGACGGTCAGCGCGCCTGATGTGGCCAGGCGGGGAAACGAATAATAATGCGAGCCCTGGACGGGAGCGTTGCCTTTGCGGCTCACGCCGCGCTCGCCGTGCACGATCGGCGGTTTCTCAGGCGTGACCGTCAGGTCGAGCGAAAACTCGTCGGTGCCGGCGAGCACGCGATGGTGTTCATGCGGCGACGCGGATGCCTCGATGCTCCATCGGTCGATCCAGGCATGCAGGCGCCCGGCGTCGGCGCCTGCCTTGCCCAATCCGGCCCGGCTGACTTTTTCGGCGTAGCGGAATCGCTTGTGATCGAGATCGGACAGCGCGACATGGGCCAGGTAGAGCTGGCGGATCGCCCATTGCGACGAGTTGGCGCCGACTCGTTCCGGCTCGATGCCACGTCGGAAGAACGTCACTTGATAGCCGAACCGCCGGCCATTTGCAGCCGTGAGGTGGCCGGTGTAGTACCACCACTCGGTGCGAAAGTCGTCATGCGTGCCATGGTCACGCGGAAAGCGGTACTGGTAGCCCGGCTCGGCTGAACGGAATCCGGCGGGCCGGGTGTGGTTCGATGTGGTGGCTGACGAAATGGCGTGCAGTGCGCCGAAAAATGCCAGCACGCCGATTGCGACAAAGAGGAATCGGCCGAACCGGCGGCCGGTACATATTCGTAGAAAAGCCGGCGTAGTCATGCGCGCGCAGCTTATCACACGGTGCGCGTGAACGCGCAATTCTCACGGCCAGGAGCTGGTTTTCTCGTGCTGGAAAGACGATGCATGAGGCGTCCGTTTATTGACAAGGCGCGAGAGCTTCGGCTATCGTGAAGCATGCAAACGGAATCTGACCGGTCGTACTCCGAACAAGAGCCGGCGTTTCCGATCCCCGACCGCATTCCGGTTTTTCCCCTTCCCAACGTCGTCTTCTTCCCGAAAACGTATCTCCCGCTGCACATCTTCGAGCCGCGCTACCGCGAGATGATCGCCGACACGACGGTGCGCGGGCAGTGCATCGGCATGGCGTTGTTGAAGGAAGGCTGGGAGCAGAATTACAACGCCAATCCCCCGATGTTCGACGTGGGCTGCGTGGGGCGGATCGTCAGCATGCAGCGCCTGCCGGATGGCCGGTCCAATATTCTGCTTCAGGGGCTGCGCCGGTATGAAATCCGGGAGCAGTTTTACGACAAGCCGTACCGCGAAGCCCGCGTGACCTTAAAAGAGGAAGAGTCTGACATCTCGCTCGACCCGGCGGTGCGTGCCGAGTTGTTGCGCGCCGTCGGGGATTACCTGCGGACGGCCGGCGATGCGGTGACGTGGCGTGAATTCTTCCGGCTCGACATTCCCGACGAGATTCTGGTCAACCATCTGTCCGTGGGCCTGGAATGCACGCCGCTCGAAAAACAGTTCCTGCTCGAAGCCGAAACCCTCCGGCAGCGCGCCCGCCGGTTGAACGACCTGATTCAGTTCATGTTACACGAGCATGGCGACATCAAAGGTTGGGGGTGAGCGGGAACCGTCATGAGTCGGGCTGTTGCAATCGAAACCATCAAGCTGCGCAAAACCTACGGCACGCTCGCTGCCGTCGATGATCTGACGTTTCAAGTCTACGCGGGCGAAGTGTTCGGGCTGCTGGGTCCGAACGGCGCCGGCAAGAGCACCACCCTCAGGATTCTGATCACGCTGCTGCGCCCCACGAGCGGGCAGGCGATCGTCCTCGGCCACGACGTCGCGCGGGACGCCGACCTGGTGAGGCGCCTGATCGGCTACGTGCCCCAGGAACGGGCCATCGACCGGTTTCTCACGGGCCGGGAACATCTCTTGTTGTTGGCGGATCTCTATCACCTGCCGAAAGACGAAGCGCAACGCCGCATTCCTGAATTGCTCAAACTGGTGGACCTTGAAGCCAGGGCCGACCAGCCGGCCAAAACCTATTCGGGCGGCATGAAGCGCAAGCTCGACATCGCCTGTGGCCTGTTGCCGAATCCCAAGGTCTTGTTTCTCGACGAGCCCACGCTGGGGCTGGACGTTCAGAGCCGGCTGCGCATCTGGGATTACGTGCGCCAGCTCAAGGCGCGCGGCATCACGATCGTGATGACCACGAACTATCTGGACGAAGCGGACCAGCTGTGCGACCGCCTGGCGATTCTCGACGGCGGCCGGATCAGGGCGATGGGTTCGCCGGCTGAATTGAAAGCCGGGTTGGGCGGCGATATTGTCTCGCTGACCATCGGCGCGGAGGACGCGGGCCGCATCGAGGCGCTGGCGACCGCGCTGCGCGTCCTGCCGATGGTACGGGCGGTCACGGCCAAGCCGTCCGGTCTGGACATTCGCGTGGAGTCGTCGGAGAAAGCCCTGCCGGCGGTGCTGGAAGCGGCCAATCGGACCAGTTGCCGGCTCGAATTGGTGGATTATCACCGGCCGCGCCTGGATGACGTCTTCGTGGCGCACACGGGGCATGCAATCCGCAGTGAATTTCCTGAAACCGAGGAGTAAAGAGGCGATGGGCGATAGGCAATGGGCCATAGGTCGGAAACAAAGCGTTCTTCATCACCTATTGCCCATAGCCCATAGCCTCTAGCCTCAATATCGAAGACAACGCCATGAACGAGTATCTTCAAGAAATCCGTGCCCTGACCATGCGGTGGGTCCGCCGGTTGAGCCGCGAGAAGTTCAGCATGCTGTTCACGCTTGTGCAGCCGATGCTGTTCTGGCTGATCTTCTTCGGCAATCTGTTTCAGCGCGCCGCCGATCCGCAGGTGACCCAGGCCCCCAACTACATCAGCTTTCTCGCGGCCGGCGTCGTGGTGATGACGGTGCTGAACAACGGCCTGGCCGGCGGGGTGGACTTGCTCTTCGACAAGGAAAACGGTTTTCTGGAGCGGCTCATGTCCACGCCGATCAACCGGACGTCGGTCGTGCTGAGCCGGTTCCTGTTCGTCACGACGATCACGTGCCTGCAAGTCCTGGTGATTCTCGGCGTGGCCTGGTTCTTCGGCGTGGAGGCGGTGACGGGGCTTCCCGGCATTGCCGTGATTCTGCTCATCAGCATGCTGTTCGGCGTGGGGCTGACGGCCATTTCGATGGCGCTGGCCTTTTCCGTCAAAAGCCACGGCGATTTCTTTTCGGTTCTGGGGTTCCTGTCGCTGCCGATGATATTTTTGAGCTCGGCGCTCGTGCCGCTGCAGGCCATGCCGGCCTGGATGAGCATGCTGGCGAAGTTCAATCCCATGACCTGGGCCATCGACGCCGTCCGGTCCCTGATCCTTTCCGGGTGGGCCGAGGCCTTGCCGAAAGTCGGCATGGTCGTGATGATCATGCTGGTGTTTGACGCGATTTGCCTCTATGGGAGTGCCCGGGCGTTCCGCCGGGCGATGGGATAAGGAATGATGATGCCGCCCACTGGTGCCAACCAGATCAAAGCGCTGATCAAGCTGCTGTCCGACGACAACACCAGGGTTGCCAGGACGATCGGGGAGAAGCTTATCGAAATCGGCGATCCGGCCATTCCGCTTCTCCTGGAAGCCGAAATCGAGCAGCCGGAAATGGCGCAGCGGATCGAGGGGGTTCTAGACGAGATTCGAGGAGGCCGGCTGGAAGAGGAATTGCGGCTGCTGGTGGAAGGTCCGGACGATCAGCTGGATCTGGAGCGGGGCGCCTTTCTCATCGCCCGCTATGCCTATCCCGGGCTGGACGTCGAGGCGTACACCCGGAAACTCGACGCGATCGCCGAGGAGGTGCTGGACCGAATCGGGACGCGTGTCTCGGGAGAGGAGACGATCAAGACGCTCGGCCGCTATCTCTTTACCGAACAGGGCTTTCGAGGCAATACCAAGAACTACTACGAGCCGGATAACAGTTATCTCAATCGTGTCATCGACCGCCGGACCGGCATTCCGATCAGCCTCTCTCTCTTTTATCTCCTGATCGGCAAGCGTCTGAGCCTTCCGGTCTACGGCATCGGCATGCCCGGCCATTTCCTGGTGAAGTACGAAGCCGAGCGCTACAAGATGTTCGTGGACTGTTTCAACGCCGGTGCGTTGCTGACTGAGAAGGATTGTCAGCGGTTCCTGATGCAGGCAGGCTACGGGTTTGAAGACAAATATATCCAGCACAGCTCCCTGCGTGCCATTCTTGTCCGCATGCTCAAGAATCTTGTCGCCGTCTACGACAAGATGAACGAGCACGTCAAACGCGACCGTTTGACCCGTTTCATGGAGATCCTCGGCGAGAGCAAGCAGGAAGAGCGGTAGCAGCGATTCCTGCGTTCAGTCGTTGACAGGTCTCCCCGTATCACTTAGACTCCGCGCGGCACGGCAGACGCACGCAACGTTTTTATTGAGGATCACGTGAAGGTTCAGGATTTTCCGGAGTTTCTCTCTGCGCTGGGACGGCAAACCGGCTCCTTTGATCCGGTCCACATTCTCTACCACCACCTCTTCCAATCCGGGTACCTGCACTTCGGATTCTGGTCGGAAGGCAGCCCCAACGAGGTCGATTTGGGTGCGCTGGTGGAGCGGTTTCGCTCGGCACAAACCAGGTTTGCCGACGAACTGCTGGCCTGCTTTCCTTCCGGGACCTATCGTATCCTCGACGTGGGGGCCGGACAGGGACGATTCTCGTCAGAGCTGGCTGCCCGCGGGCATGCCGTGACGGCGGTGACCCCCTGCGCGTATCAAGCCGAACAAATCATGAAACGCTACCCCGCGGTCACCGTGAAAAATGCGCGTTTCCAGGACGTGGGCGTGAGCCTCCCAACCGCCTCCTTCGACCTGATTCTCTTTTCGGAAAGCTTCCGATACATCGCTCTCGATGAGGCGTTTCCGCTCTTTGACCGGCTGCTGACCCCGGGCGGATGCGTGGTCATTGCCGACTGGTTCGTCCATGCCGGCGCCAAGGCCCGCCATGGACACGATCACGATCATCATCTCTTGCGAAAAGAAACGTCGGCCAGGGGCTTTACCGTTGCGGTCGAGCGGGATGTGACGCAGAACATCCTTCCGACGATCAAGCTGACCTACGATGTCATTTGCGAGTTCTACGTGCCCCTCGCCGGGTATGTGGCCGCGAAACTTTCCCAGAAATATCCCCGCCTGTACCGGCTCTGTCTTAGCCGGATCCTGCGGTGGTTCGAACGACGGGTCCTGCCCCAGGTCCCGGGACGAAGCGATCCGGCGGTCTTTGCCGAGCGGTATCGGTACTACTTCTTTGTTTTGAAGCGGGCAAAACCAACTGCATAATCGCAGGCGGATCACCCGCCTTCGCTGAAGCTCCGGCGGGTTCGCGGAGCTCACACCGTCAACGTCGCCAAATCACGTCCCTTGGTGATCCGGCCCTTGAAGTGCCGGGCTGCCTGCCGTGTCACGTCGTAGCGTTCCGCAATCGGGTAAAAGTGCGAAAGAATGAGGCGCCCGACGCCGGTGGCCTGCGCGACTTTTCCACAGTCGCCCGCATGCATGTGATTGGGTCCCCGCCGCTGGATGGGGAACGAGCAGTCCAGCACCGCCACATCGGCCTGGCGGCAAAGCTGCCGCAAGCCGTCGCAGTCCATCGAATCGCCTGAATAGGCCAGCACCTTCCTTCCGTATTCGATGCGATACCCCAGGCAGTGCAGCCGCTTGCTGTGCTCGACCGTGCGGGCCGTGATGCGGGTCCGGCCGATTCGGAAGGTCTGATCGCCGACCTCCCGGATCGTCGTCTTGAACTGCGCGGCATTGAAACCAGGAAAGTTGTTGAGCATGACGCCAAAGAGCTTCCTGGTACCGCGCGGGCCGATAATGGCCAGGTCGGGCCGCTTGCCGATGAATTTTGAATAGAATACGGCGTCGAAGAAGAAGTGCACGAAATCGGCAAAGTGATCGGCTTGGAAATACGAAAACAGAATGTGGCGAATCCTGTGGCGGTTGACGCCGGCCGCCATCAGATTCTTCAGCGTACGGGGGCCGAAATCGAGCAGAAGCAATTGATCGGTCTTGACGAGATAGCCGGCCGCGGCTCGGGTCGGATGGACGTTGGTGCCGGAGCCGAGGATGGTGAGTTTCATAAAGACCGTGACGAGTGACGCGTGACGAGTGACCGGTAGCGGAAACAGCCGACGGTGTGGTCGTTGACCATGCCGACTGCCTGCATGAAGGCGTAGCAGATGGTGGAGCCGACGAAGGTGAATCCGCGCTTCTTTAAGTCCTTGCTCATGGCGTCAGATTCGGCGGTCGTGGCCGGAACATCTTTGAGCGAGCGCCGTCTGTTGATGATGGGTTCCCCACCGACGAATTGCCAGATGTACCGGTTGAAGCTTCCGAATTCCTGTTGAACGGCAAGAAAGGCCCTGGCGTTTTGCGTCGCGGCCTTGATCTTGAGCCGGTTGCGAATGATGCCAGGATTGACGAGCAGCCGCGTTGCCTTGCTGCGGGTGTATCGGGCGATCTTTATAATATCGAAATTGTTGAATGCTTTCCGATAGGCCGGGCGTTTTTTCAGGACTGTCTCCCAGCTAAAGCCGGCCTGGGCTCCTTCCAGAATCAGGAATTCGAACAGCCGGCGGTCATTGTGGACCGGCACGCCCCATTCTCTATTGTGGTAGCGGGCCATGAGATCGCTGGCGGCCCATTCGCATCGGCGCTGACGTGAAGCGGGCATAATCAAACGAGCTTCGACTTCTGACCCCAGCGGCCGGCGAAGACAAATTTCCCGATCGGCTTTCTGGTCCGCGCGGCTATTTCACGCTGGCGCAGCTTGTCCGTGAGTTGCTCCGGGGTTCCGGGATAGCCCAGCGCGAGGCCCGTCACCGGTTCGTGCGAATCGGGAATTTGGTAGAGCTCGCGGATCTTATCGGGCAGGATGCCGGCCATCTGATGCACGAAGAGACCCAGGGCAGTGGCTTGGACGGACAGGCTTATGACGGCCTGTCCGACGTCGTACCAGGCGTGGGCATTGGGATCGTTGTCACGGTCAAGCTTGCCGGCTATCGAAACCATCAGCACCGGCGCCTGCTTGGCCCAGATTTGATTGCCTTCGACCAGGCATCCCAGCATGCGGCCGAATTCCTGTTGGTCGTCCCTGGTCGCCACGAGAAAACTCCACGGCTGCTGGTTGGCGCTGGAAGGTGCCCAGCGGGCTGCCTCCCAGAGGCTTCGTAGGACGTCCGGCGCGACAAGACGGTCCGCAAAGGCTCGCGGGCTCCAGCGACGCGCGAGCAGGTCATGAATCGGGTGCTGGGTGTCTGCCGGTTTTTCCATTTATCCCACCTCCTGGAAACTATCGCGGATGCGAAGCAGCAGCGTCCGCATTTGCTCGACGTCTTTTTGGCTCAGCGCCCGCTCGAAAAACGGCTTGATGTGGGCGATGTGGGCGGCGAAGACCTTGCGAAACAGTACCTCGCCCTTCTCAGTCAGTTTGATCCTGGTGCAGCGTCGGTCACCGGAGACGGTTTCCCGCTTGATCAATCCCTTGGCGACCAGCCGGTCCAACACGCCGGTCAACGTGCCCTTCGTCACCAGTGTGGCGTTGGATAACTCGGCGCAGGTCATGCCGTCGGTGTCGCCCAGGGTGACGATGACGTCGAACTGCGACGGGGTCAGCTTCAGGGACTTGATGTGCCGGCTGTCCACCAGCCAAAAAGCCAGATAGGCTTCGACCAGCGGCCGGAGGATTTTAAGATAGGGATCGTCTTTGAGATGCGGGAGGTCCATGCCGACATGATAGTCCTAGTTAGAATGAAGTGTCAATGTGCTGTCAGTTGCGCGCGCGTTGACGGGGTGCCGGCTACGACCTATGATGCGCGCTATGATCCACGGGACAGAAAAGGGCCAGGCGAATCCGACGGTCGCGCTGCTCATTGTCGGTCTCGTCATTACCGGAGTATGGATCTGGAAGCGCCTCACACCGGACATTCAGGATGTGATCGTCGAACAGGCAGTACCGCTGGTCGCGCTGACAGTTGCGGCGCTGTTCGTGGTCTGGCGGATTGTGGGTTGGATTCGCCGGCGCAGAGCCGTCCGTAAGGAGCGTGCGACGCTCCTGGCGCAGTTCCAGCGGGAGACCTCGCCGGGGAAACGGTTTGACCTGGCCTGCGAGCTGATCGAACTGAATGAATACAGACTCAAAGGGCTGGAAGCGGTGGCGAAGGATTTCCTGGAGATCTTCGGCCGGACGCTGAAGTCGGCCGTGGGGGACAAACAGCATCGGACGCGCGGCATGGCGGCCAGCTATCTCAGTGTGGTGCGGGACCCTTCTGTCGTGCCTACCCTGATGACGGTACTCGACGACGACCATTGGTGGGTGCGGTCGCAGGCGGCATTGGGGTTGGGACGGATGCGGGCAAGTGAGGCGAAGGCCAAGCTGGAGCAGATGGCGACGGAGGATTGGGATCAGACGGTGAGGAGCCGGTGCCGGGAAGCATTAGAGAGAATGGAGTAATCAAAAGGACAGCGGCTGACGAAGGGCAAACTGCTCCGGCGTCGGCATGATGCGTTGATCTCTCACGGCCATTCACGTCGTACTGTTGGCCGCTCGCCTTACCGGACCAGCAGAACGGCTCGCGGCGCCCCACAGCCCCCGGCATCCCGGCCTCGCCATGCCAAACGCCTCCGAGTTCATCCCTTCCAGCCGCCAAAAAGAAAATAGAAAGGCGACAGGCTTGTAGCGGCCTGTCGCCTTACTATTTTTTATTTGCTGAGGACTTGCTGGCGGGGTGTCATACCCTGAGCGGAATTCGCTGGAGGAACGGGGTGCCCATCGAGACTTTGCCAGGAAGGAAAGCGGAAACTGACTGAGTCCGCGAAGGAATTTCCGAAGGCTTCCGCCTGGCAAAGTCCGAAAGGGCCGTTCCGAGAGGCGCTGAAGCGGAAGGGCATGCCACCCCGCCTCTTATTTTGTAATCTGGTCGAGCGTGCTGCGGTCTTTGGGAGTTAGGCGATAGCCCTTGTCGTAGAGCGTGCCCATGCTGGTCATGAGACGTTCGAGGCCGCCGGCTTTATGGAGTCCGTCGAAAGTGGACGTCAGGTAAGTCACATAGGTCGAGGCAGGATGACTTCCATCGTATGAGAGCCCGAATGATTCCAGCATGTCCTGCAGCTCAGCGGCGTTGTAGCGCCCGTCGTCGTTACGGTCGCCTACCAGCGCGAATTGGTAAAAGGTCAGGCTCAGCGACAGGGCTGACTGGGTTGAACTGAAATCTTCCCGCGCGGCAGTCAGTCCATCAGGATAGCGGGCGGGACAGTCCGATGTTTGGACGGCTGGACGAACAGTCGGCTGCCGGCCTGAAAACACGATCCCCTCGGTTTTTGGTTGGCCGGGTTTCTTCTGTTGTTTGTAAAACCACTCGGTGCAGGTTTGCGCGTCGACAAAGCTTTGCTTGTCCCGATGAATTTGCCGTTCGATGTGTCCCGTGAACCCCTGAAAGACGTCCAGGGCCAGGGATTGAGCCGCGACCAGGCCCGGCCACCACAGCCACAGGCCGGCGGACCATGCTACGATACCTGCGCTGACCCGTTGTGATGACATGACGCGCACAGTATAACATTGGACGAGAACCATGCCCACGAGAGTTGAAGAGACCCTGCCCTATCTGACCCATGCCGTGGCCGGCATCGGAGGTGTGATTCGGACCACGCCGGAGGATTTCCGTGTCGAGGAGAAACCGCTCTACCTCCCATGCGGGCAAGGCGAGCACCTCTATGTGTCCATCACCAAGCGCGGACTCTCTACGCCGCAGCTCGTGTCGCGGCTCTCTTCCACGCTTGGGATCAAAGCTCAGAGCATCGGTGTGGCCGGTCTGAAAGACGCCCGCGCGGTGACGACCCAGATGGTCTCGCTCCAGCACGCGACACCGGAGACGGTCGCGCGAATTACTCCTGACGAGCAAATTCTCTCGCTCACCATTCTGGGCCGTCACCGCAATCGGCTCCGGACCGGGCATCATGCCGGCAATACGTTCCGTCTCGTGATTCGGAAGATCGAGCCGGCAGCCTCGGCGGTGGTCCCGGCGATGATGGAGGAATTAACGCGGCGCGGCGTGCCCAATTTTTTTGGGCCGCAGCGGCAGGGCCGCGACGGCACCAATTACGAAGTCGGGGCCGCCTTGCTCTACGACGAGAAACGGCGCGCCAGGATGCCACGCTCCAAGCGCATCTGGTATCTCAATGCCTACCAGTCCATTGTATTCAATCGCATCCTGACGAAACGGATCGACCGGATCGACCGGATATTGGCCGGGGACTGGGCAATGAAGCACGTCAACGGTGCCTGTTTTCAGGTTGAAGATGTCGAGGCGGAACAAAAACGGGCCGATGCGTTTGAGATCAGTCCGACTGGTCTCTTATTCGGCTCGCGAGCGTCGTGGGCTGACGGCGAGCCTGGTGAAATAGAACGGGCGGTGGCCGCCGAGTTCGACGCCACGCCAGAATCGTTACAGGAAGCCGGGAAGGCCTGCGGGTTTCGCGGCGAACGCCGCGCCCTGCGCGTCAGGCTGGAGAACCCGGACTGGTCGATCCAGGGAGATGCGCTGACGGTCTCATTCACGTTGCCGCCGGGCGGTTATGCGACCAATGTTCTGCGGGAATTGATGAAAACCGCTTAACGGCTGCTGAAAACGACCTCCAACTTCGTTCTCGGTCACCCGTCTCCTTGCGACATACAGAAAAACGTATGCCTCAGTCGCCGGACTCCCTGCGGCCTTGTTGGAAAGCCGTTTTGAGCAGCCTCGGGAACATGATCCTAGACTGTTGCTGAGGGGGAAAGAGGATTTGATTCGTCGATAGGGTAGGAAATCTTCAAAAGGTGATGGCGAACTCGCCAAAAGTAGAGGAGTTGGAATACGATAGAAAAAATATTGAACGCAAGATCCTTCATGTGACTTTCAGGGAAAGGATCAAAATCGCTGCCTTCGAGAGAAAATCCTATAGTTAGATAGATGGAGAAAGCAGCCACCGTAAGCGCACCTAGTCGAATAAAAATAGGACAATTAAGACAAACGAACCTGTCCAGGAACTCTCTGCCGTCTCCTTGCAGGTTAGCTTGATAGCAAAGTCTAGTTCCTCCGATGATCAGTGCAATACCAACAGGCCAAAATGCCATCTCGTAAGCGACCCTAATGGGCTCAGACTCTTCTGCAAACCACCACAAGAGCATATCAAAAGCACATGAGCTGAGCAGGGTGAACATAATCAAATATTTCATTTTTTCTAGCTGCGATACTCGGCCACCATTGAGATCTTCAGCCAGAGCACTCGTTTTCCATAAATACATATCTATTCCTCCCGTCTCAGTGCTTCTTTCGGAGAAGCCACGAGAAATACAACCCGGCGATGCCGATGGTGGTCAGCTCGATGGTCATCATGAGCCGGCTGACGACGGCATCCGGTTCGGGCGGGCTCCAATAAAAATGGAAACCCAGGAATTCTGGCGGCACGCCCGGCGGGGTTTCCCACGGTGGGACGAGCAGCGCCAGAATCAGCGCGCCGATCATCGCATACAGTGCCGTGATGTTCATTTCTTCCATCTCGGATCCACCCGGCTGCGTCACATTCGGAGACGAGGCGGGGAGTTGCGGCCGGCCGCATCGCGTGCAGTAGCGGTGGTCGTCAGAGAGTTCCTGGCTGCAGGTGATGCAGATTTTCATGTGCGGTTACCTCAGAGAGTTAAGTGGACCTACCGTACACTGCCTTACATCGGAATGCCAACCTTGGGCGTGGCGGTTCATTGACACGGCCGCAGGCGAGCTTCATAATCGTGTTTGAGTTACCGCGTTCTGTCGGAGGCAATTTCCAGAAAAGAATTTGAGTGGCTCCCAAGAAGCAAGACGGCGCGCACGAACAATCCATCACGATGCAGATCGGTCCGGAGTCGCAGAAAGTGGCTGTGATCGGCGCCGGCGCCTGGGGTACGGCGCTGGCCAACCTGCTGGCCACCAAGGGCATGCCGGTCAAGCTCTGGGCCCACGAGCGTGAGGTGGTGGATGCGATCCGCAATAAACGCGAGAACACCGTCTTTTTCCCCGGCGTCAAACTGCATCAGAACATCATGCCAACCGGCGCGCTGCCGGACGCCATGCATCAGACAACACTTGTCATCTTCGCCGTGCCGTCACACGCGGCCCGCGCGGTGCTGAGCCAGATGACGGCGCTGCTCTCTGCGCCGGTGGGGTTCGTCAGCGCCACGAAGGGAATCGAGGAAGACACGCTTTTATTGATGTCGGATGTGATGAAGGAATTGCTGCTGCCGACGATGGATCGCGCGGTCATGGTGTTGTCCGGACCGAGCTTCGCGCAGGAGGTCAGCAAAGGGCTGCCGACTGCCGTGACGCTGGCCGGGCAGGAGCCGATGCTGGTCAAACGCGTGCAGGGACTGCTCATGACGCCGACCTTCCGAATCTATGCGTCGACCGACATGGTCGGCGTGCAACTCGGCGGAGCGTTGAAGAATGTGATCGCGATCGCAGCCGGCGTCGTGGACGGCTTGAAGCTCGGCCACGATGCGCGGGCCGCCTTGATCACACGCGGGCTGGCCGAGATGGTCCGCCTCGGGACGGCGATGAAGGCCGACCCACGTACCTTCTACGGCTTGTCGGGACTCGGCGATCTGATCCTGACTGCCACCGGAGCGTTGAGCCGCAATTACAGCGTCGGCGTGAAGCTGGCGCAGGGCGATACGCTGGAGGAAGTGCTCAAGGACACGCGCACGGTGGCCGAAGGCGTGCGGACCGCGCGGGCGGCCCTCGGCCTGGCCAAGAAGCACAAAGTGGACATGCCGATCGTCCAGGAAGTCTGCCAGGTGCTGTTTGCTGGGAAACTGTCCCGCCAATCTGTAATGGAGCTGATGGAGCGCGCAGCCCGCGATGAGGCGGAGCAAACCGGCAAATGACCCGCGAGCGGATCGAGAAACTGCTGCGCGACCTGCAAGCCGGTCGTCTGTCAAAGACGGCCGCGCTGGAACGTCTCCAGACCCTTCCCTACGAGGACCTCGGTTTTGCCTCCCTCGACCATCACCGCGCACTCCGCCAGGGGTTTCCGGAAGTCATTTTTTGCGAGGGGAAGACGCGCGCTCAAGTGGTGGCGATCGCGCGCGGATTGCTTGCGAAGGGCGGGCCTCTTCTCGCCACGCGCGTCACGGCCGATGTGGCCAGGGCGTTCAAGAAGCTGGATCGGCGCGCGCAGTATCATGAGGCGGCACGCGCCGTGGTGGTCCACCGGAAGAAGCCGGCCCTCGCGGGGGATATTCTGATCGTCACGGCCGGGACAGCGGATGTGCCGGTGGCCGAGGAGGCTCGCGTCACAGCAGAGGCCATGGGGAGTCGTGTCGAGACGATCTTCGACGTGGGTGTCGCCGGGATTCATCGCGTGCTGGGCCGTCATGAGCGGATCCGGCGCGCGCGCGTCCTGATCGTCGTGGCCGGCATGGATGGCGTGCTGCCCAGCGTGGTGGGAGGGCTGGTGGACCGGCCGGTGATTGCGGTCCCCACGAGTCGCGGCTACGGCGCCAACTTCGGCGGACTGGCCGCGTTATTGACCATGTTGAATTCCTGCGCGGCCGGCGTCGGCGTCATGAATATCGACAACGGCTTCGGAGCCGGCGTGCTCGCGCACCGGATCAATATGTTAGGCGAGAGGCAAGGGGCACGAGGCTAGTGGTCCGAGGGGTCTTTCCTCTCGCCTCTAGCCACTGGCCCCTAGCCGGTGGCTATTTGATCTCGATCGCGCCCCGTTTCGGCCAGGAGTTCATCAACGTCCGCGGCCCTTTCTCTCCTACCGCCAGCAGCTTTGCCTTGATTTCATAGGCATACCGTCCCTGGCCGACCACCTGCTCGTGCTGGTCCGTTCCGTCCCACGTCAGCGTCACGGTGATGCGTGACACCCCATCGGCCCGCGGCAGGGCCATCGGCTGGCGGTTCGCCAGAAATCGCATCGCGCGTTTCGAGGGCGAGCTGATCAGCGACGACACTTCGAGCAGTATCTCGCCGTCAAGGTAGGTGGGAAGCTCGATCACGACGGCCACATCCAGCATGCCTTGTCCGGGCACGTACGAGTCGGTCGACATCGTCACCTGGATAATCCGGAGGTCGGGCTCGTTGGCGGGGGGCCGTTTGGCGTCGACGGTCGGCGCGCTCAGGAGCGCGGCAGCCAATGCGAAGCTGCCTGCAACAACAACACAATGAGAAAAGTTCCGCATGGAAATCGGTTCGTGGATAACACAGGAGCTGAGAGCTGTCAACAATGCGCGACCAGCAGTCGGCAATCAGCGTTAGCGAAGAACGTTTGGCCGGTTGTGCTCGGTGAGCCTGTTCAGCCCGTTTCGGACCGAGCCAGTGAACCGGCTCAACACTCTCTACTGAACGCTCGTTGCCGTCTGCGAGACGCTTACGTTAAGATGGGCGCCATCGAGCAATGTGAAACCGGAGATGATGTGAAACAGCTCCACTTCGATTGTTTTTCAGGGGTCAGCGGCGACATGGTCCTGGGAGCCCTTGTGGATGTCGGTCTTCCGTTGGCCGATCTCGCTAAAGGGCTGAAGGCCGTAAAACTGAGCGGGTATGTGTTGCGCGCGGCCACAGCCAGGCGCGGCGGGATGCCTGCGACCAAGGTGGATGTGATTATCAAGCGCGGGGTCAGCGCGCCGTTCGGGCTCCGTCGCATCCAGGGTCTCATCGCCTCGAGCCGGCTCCCGGGGCGTGTGAAGGAGCAGGGCCGCGAGGTCTTTCAGCGTCTGGCGCAAGCGGAGGCGCGGGCGCATCGGACACCGGTCTCCCGCGTGCATTTTCACGAAGTCGGCGTCGTGGACTCGCTGGTGGATGTGTTGGGGAGTCTGTTGGGGTGCCACCTGCTTGGGGTGGACCGCATTACGGCGTCCGCCGTCAATCTTGGCGCCGGCACCATCGAGTGCGCGCACGGAACGCTCCCGGTGCCGGGCCCGGCCGTGGCGGCGTTGGCCAGGGGGCTGCCCGTCTATAGCGCCGGTCCCGCGCGCGAGTTGACGACGCCGACAGGGCTGGCCGTACTGAGCGTGCTGGCACAGGATTTTTGCTCCCTGCCGATGATGCGGCCTGCGGCGATCGGCTATGGCGCCGGGATGGCCGACCCAGACGGCTGGACGAACGCGTTACGCGTGTTTCTTGGCGAGTCGGTGCCGGCGACGCTTGGCGAGCAGGATATCATCGTCCAGCTTGAGACGAACCTTGACGATCTCAACCCGCAGGCTTACGAGACGGTGATGGCGCGGCTGTTTGCCGCCGGCGCCGTGGACGTCACGCTGGCGCCTGTGATCATGAAACGGGGACGGCCGGGAATCGTCCTGACCGCGCTTGCGCCGCCGCAGAAAGCGGATGCAGTGGCCGGCGTCGTGTTGACGGAGACCACGTCATTGGGTGTCAGGATGCAGGAAGTGCGTCGGCGCCTGCTGGCCCGGCAGATGGAAAAGGTCCAGTTGCGCGACGGGCCGGTGCGGGACGTGATGGCCGAGGCGATGCTGGCGTACCGCAAGGGAAGTAAAAGGTAAAAAGTAGAAAGACAGAATGGCCGTCCAAACTTTTCACTTTTCACTTTTTACTTTTTACTCCAGGGCGCAGCCATGAGCATGCTCATGGCTGTCGCCATTTTTTTTGCATCCATCGTGGTGACGCTGGGCGGGTGTGCCCTCTTCACCAACGGCATTGAATGGTTCGGCAAGCGCCGCAAGATTTCAGAAGGCGCCATCGGCAGCGTGCTTGCGGCCGTCGGCACCACCCTGCCGGAGACCTCGATTCCCATTATCGCCATTTTCTTCGGCACGGGTCAGGAGCGGACGGAGGTCGGGCTTGGCGCGATTCTCGGCGCTCCCTTCATGCTCAGCACCCTGGTGTTGCCGGTGCTGGCGTTCCTGCTGCTGCTCTATGCCCGGCTGGGGAAACGGGAGGCCGTATTCAAACTGGATTATCGTGAAGTGCGGGTGGATCTGCTGTTCTTTCTGAGCGCCTACGCGATTGCGGTCGGGTGCGGTTTCGTTGTCTCCCGGCCGGTTCATTACCTCGCGGCGGTCGTACTGATTGCCAGCTATGTTTATTACATGCGCCTGAAGTTTTCAGCAGCGGCCGACGGCGAGTCGGAACTGGAACCGCTGATCTTTGCACCCAAGCGGGCGGTGCCCTCCTACGGCATGATCGGCCTGCAGGGGGTCGTGGGCCTCGTGGGCCTGGCGGGCGGCGCGCATCTGTTCGTGACAGCCGCCAAATCCATCGCCGAGGACCTGCACGTGTCGCCGCTACTTCTGGCGCTCCTGATCGCGCCGGTCGCGACTGAGTTGCCGGAGATGTCCAACAGTTTTCTGTGGCTGTATCGTAAGAAGGATAGGCTGGCGGTCGGGAACGTCACCGGCGCGATGGTCTTCCAGGGCACGTTCCCGGTTTCCATCGGTCTCATTGGAACCGACTGGAGCCTGGCGCCGTCGGCGATGGCCACGATGGGCCTGGCGTTGGTCGCGGCAGGGGCAAGCACGCTGCAATTAGTGTGGGGCGGCCACTGGCGGCCGTGGTTGCTTGGGGGAGGCGTGGCGCTGTATCTCGGGTACACGGCGTCGCTCTACTATTATGGGTTCTGAACGATCACACCATCACGCCACGACGGCCGCGCTTCTGAAGGGCGACGGCACGGCGCGCACGAAGGACGTCCGGTTCGTGCTCTGGGCGGTGCTGGCCCTCAATCTGATGGTGGCGGGGGCCAAGCTGCTGTATGGCGTGATGACGGGCTCGCTCGGCATGCAGGCCGACGGATTTCATTCGTTGTTCGACAGCGTGTCCAATGTCGTGGGGTTGGCCGGGCTATGGCTGGCGGCTTTTCCGCCCGACGCGGATCACCCGTACGGGCACAAGAAGTACGAAACCCTGGCGGCGGCCTCCATCGGGGCCATGCTGGTGATGACGTGCCTGTACCTGCTGTGGAACAGTTATCAGCACTGGACGGGAGTGGTGCGTCCGCAGGTCACGGCGGCCAGCTTCGGCATCATGGTGGGCACGATGCTGATCAATGTCGGCGTGATGCGATGGGAACGGCGCAGGGGCGAGCAGTTGCGCAGCGAGATTCTGACGGCGGACGCCCGGCATACGGGCAGCGACATTCTGACCTCGTTCTCCGTGCTCGTGGGGCTTGCCGCGGTGCAGATGGGATACCCGCTCATGGATCCCGTCGTCGCGGTCGCGATCGCAGGAGTGATTGCCTACACGGGCATGCAGGTGTTGTGGGAAACGTCTCAGTCGCTGACCGATGTGGCCCGGCTGGACCCGGAGGCTGTGCGTCAAGCTGTGCTGACGAACAAGCAAGTGATCGACTGCCATGAAATCCGGACGCGCGGGCTGCCGGATCATATTTTCGTGGATCTGTCCGTGCACGTGCGCGCCGCCATGTCGCTGACGGAGGCGCATGACGTGGCGCACCAGGTGGAGGATTCGCTGAAGCAGCAGTTCGAGGGTGTGGCGGAGGTGATCGTGCACATCGAGCCGGAAGGCCAATGCCATGCGAACGGGAAGGCGAACCGGCATGTCACGGTCTGATGAATTGAACCCGAGGCGATCGCCAAGATGAAACACGTAACTCGAAAACCGATTCTTGGATTGACGATGGGCGATCCTGCCGGGATCGGGCCTGAAGTCGTCGCGAAGGCCTGTGCGATGCCGGAAGTGCGGCGTCTTTGCAGGCCGCTGGTGATTGGGTCGCTGCCGGTGATGGAACGGACGGTCCGGTCGTTGCGCCTGCCGCTGCGGGTGGTCGGGGTGAGCGGGCATGGCGATGCGATCGGCCGACGCGGCGAGCTGCCGGTGCTGGATCCCCTGGCGCGCCCGCTCGGGCGATTCACCGTGGGCAGGGTTGGCAAACAGACCGGCGCAGCCTCGGCAGCCTTCATTATCAAGGCCGTCCGCCTGGCTCAGCTCGGTTGCCTGGATGCGATCGTCACCGGGCCTATTAATAAGGAGGCGATCAACCTGGCCGGCTACGATTATCCGGGCCACACGGAGATGCTGGCTGATCTGACCAAGAGCAGGGAATCCGGCATGATGATCCTGGGCGGGCCGCTCAAGATCATGTTCGTCACGACGCATGTGGCGGTGAAACACCTGCCGGCTTTGCTGACCACCAAGCGGATCGGCAAGGCCATCCGGCTGGCGCACAAGGCGCTGCGAGAGTACTTCGGCGTCAATAAACCGAAGATCGGCGTGGCGGCGTTCAATCCCCACGCCGGCGAACATGGGCTGTTCGGCAACGAAGAACAGCGGGTCATTCTGCCGGCCTGCCGGCAGGCGCGCGCGCGAGGGATTAACGCCAGCGATCCGTTGCCTGCCGACACGCTGTTCGGCAAGGCGGCTCGGGGCGTCTACGACGGTGTCGTGGCCATGTACCACGACCAGGGCCTTATTCCGCTCAAGCTGCTGGCCTTCGGCCGGTGCGTCAACCTGACGATCGGCCTTCAGATCGTCCGTACGTCGGTGGATCACGGGACCGCTTACGACATCGCCGGCAAGGGCAAGGCCGATCCGGGGAGCATGGTCGAAGCGATCGCGCTGGCCGCAAGGCTGGCGAAGCGGAAAAAATAAACGTTTCTTTGGTTTGTCTTGTTTGTTTTGTTTCTTTCGTTGAACCAGACAAACGAGATAAACCAGACATACTAGGAGCTCATTGATGTCCGACCAACTGAACGCAGCACCGGCGATGCTTCAAAAACAGCTCCAGGAGCTGGACGCCATCGAAAAAGACACGGTGACGACACACTTGAATACGATTCGCGGGATCGAGGACATGCAGAAATGGAAGGCCCGCACGGCCCCGCTGATCGCGCAGCATTTGAGTGCGGCGGCAGCCCAACGATTTTCAGACACCAAGCCAGGCCCGTCGTTCACCAACGACTTGTTCGAAGAGTTTTCCGACGAAGTGGACGTCTACCGAACGGCGATCCGCGCGCTCATCAAGGAAGCCCGGCAGGCCGGGCCGGCGTCCGGTTCCGTCTGACCATGGCGCTCCCGCCGCGTCCCAAGAAACGCCTCAGCCAGTGTTTTCTCGTCGATCATAATATTGTCCGGAAAATTGTGGCCGCCGCCGCGCTCCGGCGCGACGAGACGGTCCTGGAGATCGGCCCGGGTCGCGGGATTTTGACTCGTGCCCTGTGCGAGAAAGCCGGGCATGTCATCGCGATCGAACTGGATCGCTCGCTGGACGAAATCCTGCAGGCCGCGCTGGCAGGAATTGATAATCTGGAGCTTCAGTTCGGCGACGCGCTGGCTTTTCCCTACGACACGGTGCCGCGCGGGACGGTGGTAGTTGCCAATCTGCCCTACGCGATTTCGACACCGCTGCTGTTCAAGCTCCTGAGCGCCCACCATCTGATTGATCGGATGGTGCTGATGCTGCAGACCGAAGTGGCCCGGCGACTCGTGGCCCGGCCGGGAACGAAGGACTACGGCATCCTCTCGATTTTGACGCAGTATCGGGCCGTTCCGTCCCTGGCGTTTCACGTCTCCGCCGGCTGTTTCCGTCCAAAACCGGCCGTGAGTTCGACGGTGGTTGTGCTGCCGGTGCGGCGTACGCCGTCGGTTTCAGTCGCGAATGAGCCGATGTTCATCCGGACCGTACGCGCATCGTTCGCGCATCGCCGGAAAACCCTGGTCAATTCTCTGCGTGACGAGGGGTTCTCTTCAGAGCGGATCATGCCTGCGCTCGAAGCGGCCGGGATCGAGCCGACTAGGCGGGCCGAATCGCTTGTGATCGAGCAATTCGCTGCGCTGGCCGATGCGTTGGCAGAAACTAAGAGCGTATAGCCAATAGCTCTGACCATAAGCCATTCGCCATAGGCTCTTGGTCTTGTGCCATTTGGCTATAAGCTATATGCCATAGGCTCTTGCTCCATGCCTCTGCCGGGTGCTACCATCGCGCGCATGGCTGGAGCCACCACGACCAAGCGCGGTGATTCCCGCGGCCTGTTCAAACCCCCAACCCATCTGAAGCACGAGGTGATCGGCGTCCTGCTGATCACGCTCAGCCTGTTGACATTTCTGAGCCTGGTATCGTTCGTGCCGGCCGATGCGTCGCTGTTCGGCTCGTCGCCTTCCGATGGCGCGCCGGCGGGCTCAACCCGCAACATGATCGGTTCGGTCGGCGCAACCCTCGCTGCGTTTCTGTTCGGGCTGTTCGGAGGCGGAGCCTACCTCCTGTCGGTGCTCCTGGCCATGCTGGGAGCGCGATGTTTTGTGGAAGGAGAATTGGCCGTCACGCTTCGGAGCGCGGCCGGCTCGTTCGCCGCGCTACTGTTCCTGAGCGGCTTGCTGCATTTGGAAGTCACGGCCATCCCGACGCTCTCCAGCGGCTTCGTCTACCGGGGCCAGGCAGGCGGGCGGGTGGGTCTGGCGATCGCAGATGGCCTGCGCGGGTACTTTGCCAGCACCGGCGCCCACATCATCGTACTGGCCGGCCTGATCATCTCGCTATTGCTGGCGACACCCATGTCGCTGGCCGATCTCGCGCGCCGGCTGTCCCAGTGGTGGATTTCGTGTAGTGAATTGGTGATTCTTCGTGTCCCGGCCTGGTGGGAGCGCTGCAAGGAAACCGTGGCGGCGCTGCTGCCCGAGCGTCCGGCCGATGACATTGTCAAAGCAAAAAAATCCAAACCGCGTCCGCTCAAGATCAATCGTCCTGAACCGGTCGGTTTGCCAGCCACGCCGGTGGAAGAAAAGCCCATTGTTGCGGGACCTGAGCCGGTGCCGGAATCGGACACGGCGTCCGCCGTGCCTGATCAGGCCCTGCCTCCATTGGTCGAGCCGGTGGTGAAGGAGACCAGGAAAAAATCAAAGAAATCAGAAGTCGCCATGGCCCGCGCCGCGGCGGAAGGCTATCTGCTGCCGGACCCTCTGGAACTGTTGAGCGATCCCTCCGGGCCGATCGACCGGTTGACGGACGAGCAACTCAAGGCGCAATCGGAGGTGCTGACCAGGGCGCTGCTGAATTTCGGGATCGAGGGGAAGGTGACGGAAGTGCATCCCGGTCCCGTGGTGACGATGTACGAGTTCGAGCCGGCGCCCGGCGTGAAAGTGGCGAGGATTGTGAATCTGGCTGACGATCTGGCCCTGGCGATGAAGGCCATCAGCCTTCGTATCGTGGCGCCGCTCCCTGGCAAGTCGGTCGTCGGCGTTGAGGTGCCCAATCCGAGCCGCGAAACCGTCTCGCTCAAGGAAGTGGTGACGAGCGAGGCCTTCACGAAGTCCCGCTCGAAGCTGCGGCTGGCGCTGGGCAAGGACATTTTCGGGAAACCGGTGACGGCGGATCTCAAAACGATGCCGCATCTCCTGGTGGCCGGCGCGACCGGCGCGGGTAAGAGCGTGGCGCTGAACACCATGCTGCTCAGCATGCTGTTCACGTCCAAGCCCGACGAGGTCAAGCTGCTGCTCGTGGATCCGAAGATGCTTGAATTCAAGGCCTATGACGGTCTTCCGCATCTCTTGCGGCCGGTGATCACGGACGCCAAGTCCGCGGCGCGCGGTCTCGGCTGGGTGGTCCAGGAAATGGAACGCCGCTACAAGCTGCTGGCGGAGGCGGGCGTCCGCAACATGGATGATTACAATCGCCGCGTGGCGCAGGAGCAGGGCGTTCTGCTCAAGGAGGCGTCGGAGGCCAAGCCGACGCAAGAAGATTTGCCGATCGAGTTTTTGTCCGAGGATGCCCGCCTGGCAGCCGGGGAAAGCACGGTCTCGGAAGGGCCGAAACTGATCATGGAGCCCAAGACGCCGCCGTCGCCGCTGCCCTATATCGTGGTCATGATCGACGAGCTGGCCGACCTCATGGCCGTCGCGCCGAAGGAGGTCGAGGAAAAAATCACACGTCTGGCGCAGATGGCGCGGGCGTCGGGCATCCACTTGATTCTCGCCACGCAGCGGCCGTCGGTGGATGTGCTGACCGGTTTGATCAAGGCCAATTTCCCGGCGCGCATTGCGTTTCAAGTCTCGTCGAAGACGGACTCGCGGACGATTCTGGATGCCAACGGCGCCGAGGCGCTGCTGGGACGGGGGGACATGCTGTATCTGGCATCCGGGACGGGGAAGCTCGTCCGTCTGCACGGGTCTTTCGTGCCGGACGACGACGTGCACCGCACCGTGGAATTCGTGAAAAAGCAGGCGTCGCCTGTCTACACGGAAGAACTGAAGTCGCTGAAGCAAGAGGACACGAGAGAGGAAGAAGAGCGGGACGAGGTCTACGAGCAAGCCAAAGATCTCGTGATGTCGTCTGGTCAGGCCTCTGCGTCGCTGATCCAGCGTCGCTTGCGCGTCGGCTACCCGCGCGCGGCGCGCATGATCGAACAGATGGAGCAGGACGGGATCGTCGGCGCGCCAGGTCGGGATGGACGGCGTGAAGTTCTGGCGCGCAAAGGGCCAGTCGGAGGAGACGACCTGTGATCTTCTCAAGGCTTGGCCTGGTTCCAACCGCCGTGCTGATGCTATCCGGCGGCATCTGTCTTTCAGGGGATACCATGGCCGCCGACGATCGTCCGGACGACAAGGCGGGCAGGGAGGTCCGCGAGGTCGTCAAGAAAATCCAGGCCCGGTACGAGCAGACGAAAGATCTGCAGGCTGAGTTCAGGCAAGTCACGAAGATCGAAGGTTTTGCCACGCTTCTCACCTCGAGCGGAAATCTAATGATTAAGAAACCGGGCAAACTCCGCTGGGATTATCGGGAGCCGGACGTGCAGGAGATTTACGTCAACGGCAACGACCTGATGATGTACGTGCCGCAGCATAAGCAGGTGCTGGTCGGGAAGCTGACGCAGATGGCGGCTTCCCAGGCGCCCTTGCAGTTGCTCCAGGGGGCCGCTAAACTGGAGGAACATTTTGAGGCGCAGGCGACGTTGGGGGGCGAGCGGGGGGAAGGCGGCGTACCGCTGGTGACGTTGATCCCCAGGGAGTCCGGCCCCGAATCGGTGAAGACCGTGGTCCGCATCGTGGTGGAAGCGCAGCCCAAGACCTATTTCATTAAAACCCTGTCCATCCACGAAGTCAGCGGCAACGTGGCCACGTTCCAGTTCAGCAATTTACAGCCGAATACCGGCCTGAAGGCGGCGCTGTTCGAGTTTGCCGTCCCGGCCGGGGTGGAAGTCGTCAAGGCTCCCGCACTCGGGCCGCCCTGAGGGAGCCGTGCCAGGCCGGAGGAAGGAATCGTGATGAGTGTTGCCGGTACGATGGGATTGGAACAGGCAGTCGAGCAGGCAGTCACCGCGCTCGACGTCGAGCGGATCAAACACGAATACTGGGAGCAGAACGAGTTTGTCTTTTTGAAGGGCTTCCTGCCGCCCGCGGTGATTACGGATGTGTTCGTTCCGCAGGCGGAACGCCTGAAGCCTCAGCTCAATCGGAACTATATTCCGGGACACAAAAAAGGGGGAAGCGTCAGCTACTTTACCGTGCGGGAGCAGGCGAAAGAGTTTCTAGCCCTGTACCGCTCACCCGCGTTTCTCGGATTTCTGACGCGGCTCACCAACGTGCCTCTGCAGTTCTGTCCGGAAGTCGATCCCCATGCCTGCGCGCTCTATTACTACACGGAACCGGGCGATCATATCGGGTTTCATTACGATACGTCCTATTATAAAGGGGCGCGGTACACCATTCTGATGGGGCTTCTGGATCGGGCCCCAAGTTGCAAGCTGGTCTGCCAGCTCTACAAGGACGATCCGTCCAGACCCATGAAGGAGTTGATCCTGTCGACGGCGCCTGGCGACATGGTCATTTTCAACGGGGACAAGCTCTGGCATGCCGTGACGCCGCTGGGAGAAGGCGAAGAGCGTATTGCGCTCACGATGGAATATGTAACGGATCCGGAGATGGGTACGTTTAAGCGGCTCTATTCGAATTTGAAAGACTCGTTCGCCTATTTTGGTCTCAAAGCCGTCTTCAAAGGAAAGTCCTAGCCGGCGGCTTCCGCGCCCTTCTCTCCGCTCTTCTAGAGCGATCCTCGGGTGATCGTCACGTACCGGTGGACGGCGCTTTTGAGGACCATCAACAGATCGTCCTTCGAGACTGGTTTCACCAGGTAGTCGGCGGCACCGCGCTTCATGAGTGTGATGGCCCACTCGATGTCCTGGTAGGCGGCCGTGACGATCACCGGGATGAGAGGATAACGCACGCGAAAGTAGGCCGCGGCTTCGATGCCTTTGATTTTCGGTGTGCGGATATCGCAGAGGATGGCGCTGACGGCGCCGAGGTGTCCGTTCACTCCCAGGAGAATCACCGCCTGAGCGCTGCTCGTGGCGTCCACGACCATATAGCCGGCTTTCTTCAAGGTGGCCAGAATTGCTTTGCGGGCATCCGGATCACTCTCTACAAGCAGAACCCGGTGGCGCGTTCTCAGCGATTCCAGTGCCGTGGCTCCCATGTTGCTCGCCTCCTTCTGCGGTGTTCCTGCTGGTTGCCGTGACAGGATTAGCAACCTCTGTACCAGAAGTCTTGGGGCAGCATTTCCAAACATCAACAAATCGGCCCACTTTATTCTTTTGCAATCAAGCACTTATGGTGGGATGCTTTCCGCTCCTGCCTGATGCAGAGTTCGAAAGCAGCAATGTATTAAAATTTTCGTACAGCGTATCCGGTTCGATACGTACGCAGAGAGTCAGCGAGAAAGCTGTACGGCGGGATGTGTAAGAGGGAGTGAAAAAAAGAAACGACTGCCTTTGCCCGGGGTGCTCTCCAGCCAGATTCGGCCGCCGTGGAGCTCCACCAGGGCTTTCGTAATGGCCAGCCCAAGCCCGGCTCCGCGGGCTTCTTGCGGGATGGTTGCGCCGCGGAAGAACTTGTCGAACACTTTCTCACGCTCGTGAGACGGGATGCCGCAGCCGGTGTCGGTGACGCAGACTTGCACGAACCCGTTACTCTCTGCGGCCGTCTCGATCAGGACCGCGCCGCCCGCGGAGGTGAACTTGATCGCGTTGCCGATGAGATTGGTGAGGACCCGGTGCAGCTTGTCCCGATCGCCTTGGATGAGGGGGAGCGAGGCGGGGTTATCGGCCCTGACGGTGATGGACCGTTGGAGGGCCATTGCTTGAAAGCTTTCCACGACTTCAGCGGTGAGGTCCCGGATGGACATGGAGACGGGCAGGGGAGAATCGTGGCGCTTATAGGGATCTTCGATGCGGGAGAGATCGAGCAGATCGTTGACCATGCGGGTCAGCCGTTCCGTGTTCATCTTGACGCGCGTGAGGTAGTAGGACTGTTTCTCGGTGAGCCCGCCGGCCAGTCCGTCTAACATATTCTCCACGTAGCCCTTGATGGAGGTCATCGGCGTACGGAGCTCGTGGGATACGATCGAGACGAACACCGATTTGAGGCGGTCCAATTCCTGTAGCTGGTCGTTGGCGGCTCGCAGCTCCCGATTCAACCGTTCCAACTCCGTCGTACGTTCATGGATCTTGGCTTCCAAGCCGACGTTGAGCTCCTTGATCTGGAGCACTTTCTGGCGAAGCTCCACCGAAATCTGTGCCTGCTCCAAATAGACTTCACGGAGTTCCTCGTGCCGGGTGTCGACCACCCGGTCTTGTTCCAGAATCAAGCCTTCCAGCTGCACAACTTTTTTCCGGAACAGCCGGCTGGTGGCCGCCCACACGGTCAGTGCCGGCAGGAGAGAGAGCCCGAGCGACTCGGTCAACGAAAGCGTGGGGTGAAAAAAACGGCAGTAGGCAAACGTCGCCAGCGCAGGAAGTGCACCCGCTGCCAGCCACGCGACGGGTCTGCCTGAATGCGGAGTCCACATGAATTCCCATTCACAACAGGGGTCGCCTTCCGCCATGCACTGAAGATCCTTGACCGTCGCAGGCGGCAGACCATGCACCTTCTCGGGGACCATGGCGAGGCCGCTTTTTGCCGACTGGCAGACCAGTTCGGCGCAGCGTCTGGCGTACGGTCCAAACTGTTGGTGCGTCCGTTCCGTAAACTGCAGTTTCAAGACAGCCGACCGGTCGGTGACAGCGCCCACGCTGAAGATCACGGAGTCCTTCGCGTATTTCTGACCGAAATACGGCCACATGTTGTAGATCTGCGACGGTGTGAAGGGGCGGCCCAGGATCTGCAACAGCGGTGAAACGTTCCGTTCCCTCCCTGCATTGAAGTTGAATTGAGGGTCCCCGGACAGTACGATACCGAATTCGCGCACAAAGGAGACGAATTCGTAGGAGTAACTGTTCCACGCGTTCCTGAGGAAGACCGGCGTGACGTGGTAGGCGGGATCGCGAATGCGTTCGTTCAGCAGCCGGCACAGGTCTTCCACGGCCCGGGCGCCGTTTCCCTCCTTTCGCGTCATGCAGTCTTCCAGGTAGTCCACAATGGAACGGATGCTGATGCCGCTGACGTCACGGATCTTGGTTCCGTCCGGATTCACGCCGAAGGGGCGGAATTCCATCGAGCCCTTTTCGAGGATGCGGCGGTCTTTGGGTAGTAGTTCCATCGTCGCGAAGAAAAAAGTCTTTTCGGAGTACGAAGAATAGCCCCCGACGGCGGTAGGCTAGGCCCTTCCCTGCGTCGTGTCAAGCGCGTGGATGGTGTGGGGGCAGAACGGCGAAGTGACGGGATTACCGTGGGCTCGGCAGCCGGATCCGGACGGGCTATTGGTGCAAGTGCTTGAGGGCGGCGGCGCAGAGGATGATGAAGAGG
Organism: Nitrospiraceae bacterium; assembly: GCA_009692155.1. Classification (GTDB taxonomy): domain Bacteria; phylum Nitrospirota; class Nitrospiria; order Nitrospirales; family Nitrospiraceae; genus 2-02-FULL-62-14. The sequence goes on along the minus strand of SHZW01000003.1, from coordinate 104,039 downwards.
CCGATCGCAAGCGCGGCGCGTTGGAACGGAATGGGCTCCTTGAATCGTTCGGCCTTCTCTTCTTCCGAAGCTTCAGCTTTGGGATCTTCTTTAAAAATGACGTTATAGAGGTAGAGCGTCAGGATGCCGAGCACTAACACGAGCTTGACGAAGAAGATCATGAGATATTTGGTGTGGTGCGGAATGCCCTCACCCGTCTGCGAAATCAGCAGGCGATTGACGTAGTGCAGATTGATCCCGCCGGTGAACAGAATGACCACCAGGCCGATGCCGACGATCTTGTTGTAGCGTCTGTGCAGGCCTTCCGCGATGGGTCTGACGAGTTCGCGGGGAACCGCCGTCTGCAACGTCGGCGTGAGCGACAGCACGAGAAATGCCAGTCCGCCGATCCAAATGACCGCCGACACCAGATGCAGCCAGTGGTTGACGATGGGAATAAGCTGGTTGATGTCGAACAGGATGGATTGGAGCGCGTCCATTAGAATTTAAAGACCGGCGCGTCGTTGCCGAACCGTTTCTTGCGCAGTTCTTCCATCAACTCGACCGTGATGACCGTGAGGCCCTGCTCGCGCGCCTGCCGTTCGACGCCTTTTTTGACCATCGCGCGGAGGAAGTAGGGGATCCGGCCCAACCGCGTCTGCGCCGCGTCCTCCCACGTGCCCGCGAAGGCCTCCTCGGTATTGAAGGCCACACGGACCTTCTCGCCGCCCTTCGGGGTGTAGAGGCACCATTGATCCTCGTCCAGCCAGTCGCCGTGGTCCACATAGGGACGGGCGCGGCAGCCGCCGCAGATCTCGCTGTACTCGCAGTCGCCGCACTTGCCTTTGAGATGCGGGTAGCGGAAGGAATCGAAAATGTCGGACTTTTCCCAGAGGTCCACGAAGCTCTTCTCGCGGATGTTCCCGGCCGAGAGCGGCATGTAGGGGCAGGGCGTCAGTTCGCCGTTCGGCGTGACCCGCGCGTAATTGGTGCCGGCGAGGCAGCCGCCGCCCATGTAGCCGGTCGCTTTCGTGATCGGAGAATTGGGATCCTTCTCGTAAGCCAGCCGCTTGAAGTGCGGCGCGCAACGTGCGCGGACCAGCATATCCTTGTACTTGTCCTGGGAGGAGACGAGAAAGCTGAGTACCTCTTCGTACTGGGCCGGTGTGATGTCCGTCAGTTCTTCGCCGCGTCCGGTGCAGACCATGAAGAAGACGTTGAGCACGCGTGCGCCAATAGTATGCGCCCATTCGACGACCTCGGGCAGTTCTTTGTAGTTCATCGGCTGTGCGCTGAAGTGGACCTGGAATTGGAGTCCGTTTCGCTTGCAGGCTTCGATGCCGGCCACCGCGCCGGCCCAGGCTCCGGACAGCCCGCGGAACTTATCGTGCTTCTGCGAGTCGAGCGAATCGATGCTGATGCCGACGCCCATGACGCCTATTTCCACCATCGTCCTGGCCATCTGATCGTTGATCAGCATGCCGTTGGTGCCGAAGACGACCATGAAGCCGTGCGTCACCGCGTGCCGGGCGATATCCAGGATGTCGGGCCTTGTCAGCGGCTCGCCGCCGGTGATGACCAGCAGGCAGCCTTTGTTCACTTCCGCAATCTGGTCGATCAGGCGGAAGCATTCTTCCGTCGTGAGCTCATCCGAGCCGCCGCCGGCCTTGGTGGTGGCGTCCAGATAACAGTGGGCGCATTTGAGATTGCAGCGTTTGGTCAGGTTGAGCGCGAGGAGATAGGGCTTGAAGTCGTCGACTGTGCGGCCATCGCCGGGTGCGGACAATCCACCCGTTGGGCCTGGCGCGGTCATGAACTGCTGAACTTGCTGCGGAAGCGACGCGAACTGGCCGGCCAGCTTGGAGAAATCGAAAACGGGGAGCGGCTTACCCATGAGTTAGATCCAGTGCTGAGCGATGAGTGCTGGGTGCTGAGTGGAAAGACTCGGAACGTGCACGATCGTGCGTTTTCTCAGGACTCAGCACTCAGGACTTGGCACTTTGCTGGCTGCCGGTGAGGCTTGCGATAATTTCCTTGAGGTTGCCGGTCTTCATGGCCTCCTCCATAAAGCCCTTGGCCTGTTCGATGCCGTCGTTGGCGATCTCGCCGGTGATCGTCGTGGCGCCCAGTTCCTGGGCATGCTTTTCGATCAGCGAACGCGTGCAGTCGCGCATGAATCCGGCCGGGGCCCGTTCGAGCCGCGCTTGTGCATCCGGCGTCCAGGTAAAGGGAGAAGGCGTCTCGTTCATGGCGGCTTCCTCGCTCGTTCCATTCTCGTTTCCGTTACCGTGACCATTGCCATGGCCGTTACCCTGTTCGTTGGCCTGTCCGTTATCTAGGCCAGCGAGCTTGGCGGCAGCGTCGGTGTCCGTTCCGGTTCCCTTGTTGGCAAAAATCGGCGTGTAGTCTTCATCGGCCGCTTCCTTGATCATCGGCGCGGCGTATTCGAGCGTGATCGTCGTCATGCCGAGCTTGCGGGAGGTCTTTTCGATCTTGGCCTTGGCGCGCCGTCTCTGGAAGCCGGCCGGTACGGCCCGAATCGCCTCCTTGGCGTCCTTCGTCCACTGCATCGGTACGTCGTCGTAGGCCACGTCGGTTTCGAGCCCGCCTTCCGCCTTGGCGGCCGCTTCGAAGATACTCTTATCCACCAGCTTGAAGCGATCGCCGGCTGCGCCACAGACCGGGCATTTCACCGGCGTCTCGCCCTTGCCGATGTAGCCGCAACCGTCGCAGACGAAGTAGTTCTGGCTCATGCGGTCCAGGTAGGCCTGGGTGCCCGCGCTGACTGTCGGTTTCTCCTCGACGATCCCGCTGACCATGCCGCTGAGCGTGGAGCCCATCAGATCTTTCGCCACCGCGTCATCGGCTTGCATCTTGTTCCGATCGATCCCCGCCGCGTCGAGGCTGCCGCCCAGCGCGCGCATGGCGTCCATCGCGCCCTTCGGCAGGATGTGCCCGACCGCCAAATCCACGATCGAGTTGCTGATGATCGTGTGGCCCTTTTCGATGGCATAGCGATGAATGGCCGTCTTGGCCACGCCGCGCGCGAAGATCGGAATCTTCTCCATCCGGCGCAGGGCCTCTTCCGTCCAGGCAATGGTGTATTCCGCCTGCGTGTCGATCGGTGGCACGTACTTGCGATTGGATACGAGTACGTTGCACTGGGCGCTCCGAAGCAGGTTTTCCGTGTTGCTGCCGATGTCCATGTCCTCGTCGCTGTGCACGCCGATGCGGCCGACGATCAGCAGCCACGGGGTTTCCTTGCGGACGTACTGGATGATCTTTTCGAACGCCTTGCCGTCGAGCAGCGTCGTCTTGATGTCGGACTGTTCGGCCTGCGCGATCTCGCGCGAAATGTCGAGGTGCGACTGGTAAATCTTGGCCAGGCCGCTGTCGATGATTTCTTCGTGAAGCTTTTCCTGCTCCTTGAAGCGGAAGACTTTTCCGGCTTCTTCGTTCAGGACGCCGGAAATGCTGTGGAAGGCCGCATAGTGGAAGTAGGGATCGAAGGCCGCGATGGCTTCGACCGGCTTGTTCAGGGCCTTGCCCAGCGCGATGCCGGTCATCAGGCCGCCGAACGAATAGGGACTGCCGTCCACCGCGACCACGATCTTGCCCCCGTCCATCGGCTGGGTCTGCTTGATGATCAGCATGTCGGAGTTGCGCACGCGGCGGATCACCCGTTCCGTGTTGCTGCCGATCACGCTGTCCTTGACGGCGCCGACGCCCAGCGCGCCCATGATGACCAGGTCGTAGCCGCTGGTGTTGATGTCCTCGGACAGGACTTTCCAATTGCGGCCCTCGAGAGACTTGCGTTCCAGGGGAAGGTTGGTTTCCGTGCACCGCTTGTCGACGTAGTCGAGATAGGAGTCGGTGATGATTTGCAGGCCGCGGGTGATCAGCGAGTCATGGATCTGGCGCTGCCGGTCCAGTTCTTTCTCGTCGTGATATTCCTCCGGGAGGCCCGCCTCCATCTGCTTGAATCGCTTGTCGTGCATCTTGGCGGCGTAGACGTGGCTGCCGACGATCTTGGAGCCGAATATTTTAGCGATGGAGATGCCCATGTCGACGGCAGTGTTGGAGTGATCGGAGTTGTCGACGGGAATATAAATCGTCTTGTACATCGAGGGCGTTTCTCCTGGCTCTAAACAGGCGGTCCTTGCGCCGTCAGAGCGGACGCAATCGTATAAAAATTCGAACAATTCTCTTACGTTAAAGGCTCAAAAGAGTTCGAATGATAGCATTGGATTTACGGGGATTGCAAGCGGGAATGGGGATGAACGTGACGGCGTGAGAGCATCCCGTGCTCGCGCACCGCGCACGCTAAGAAGGTGCTCGATGAATGCGCGCAGTCGGACGCTCCCACGCCTCCGTTCAGAGGAGGATGTGGTGGGTGAAGAGAACTAACTAGATGAGATAGCTGGCGAATTGGCAGGAGTCGAACCTTTTGGGGAGCTAGCCACTTTTCGAGAACGGATGATTTCTTCCAGCGTGAGTAGCGCGTGCCGTCCTGAATTCTGTTCGATGCCGCGGATCAGGTTCCCGTCCGCATAACCGGTCGATGCAGGAGCCGTCCGCTCGGCTTGCGACAGTGACCCGGACCAGGCGCGGGAATCCTGGCTGCCGTGCTTTCTCTCCCAGGCGGCCAAGCAGGCCTTGGCGATGATCTTGTTCAGGGGAGCCGGGTTATAGAGGAGTTTCTTGATGCTGCGCGGCGTCAGCATGAGCGGGTTGTACCCGGCAGACAGATAGCCTTCCTCCAGCAGGCGATGTTCGAGATCGGTGTTGGGTTGAATGCCGAGGAAGAACATCAGCGGGAATACTCTATCTTCGCCCAAAATGGCCGCGACCTTTTTGTAGGATTCGACGCTCTGCAGCAGGGTCTCTTCCGTCTCGTGCGGGGAGTTCAGCGAGTAATTCAGGATCACCTTGCCCTTGAAGCCCGCCTCGGCCAGATAGTGGCAGCCGTCGTAGAGCTTTTCCAGTTTGAAGCCCATGTGGAGATCGTTGAGTATCTCCTGCGAGCCGGACGTAATGGCGACTTCCAGGTCGCCCACGCCGGAGCGGACCATGAGCTTCGCCAGATCAGCGGTGATCAGCGACGTGCGGATATAGCCCGACCACTCGATCTCCAGTTTCTCCCGGAGAATCCGCTCGAGAATCTCCGTGCACTGCGGATAGGCTTCCTTGCCGGTGATGAACTGGGCATCCGTGAACCAGAATCGCCGCGCGCCCCACTGATGATAATGCTGCGAGATATCCCGCACGACCATTTCGGGCGGGCGGTAGCGCACGCGCTTGCCCTCGATGTAGGGATAGAGGCAGAAGGCGCAGTCATAGGGACAGCCGCGCTTGGTCTGCACGCCGATACATTCGTCCCGGAACTCGGTGTGCTGGGGAAAGACAGACGTGAGATAGGGCAGATCCACGGTCAGCGCATCGAGGAGAGCCGGCGCCCCCTGCTGGCCTTTTGAAACTTTCCCGTTCTCGCGGACGATATAGCGCTCGTTTGCCAGCGACTCGCCGCTCAAGACTTTCAAGATGGCGTCCTCGCCCTCGCCCAGGATGCCGATCGTGCCGTCGGGAAGTTTTTCGATCAATTGGTCGGCAAAGGCCGTGAAGGCGCCGCCGCCGATCATGATCTGCGTTTTAGGGAATTCCTTCCGGATCAGCCAGGGGTACGACAAAATCGTCCGGATGTGGTCGTAGTACCGGTAGAGCTGTTTCACGCCTTCAAACGAGGCGGTGATCCGCTTGAACGGGTTGCTGGCGAAGTAAAAGTTGAACGCATGCTCCAGCGAATTGTCGCCCTCGTGCGGCGAGAAAATCTGGATATCCCGCCAGGAGAAACAGACCAGATCGGGCGAAAAGGCCGTGGCGGTTTCGCGCAGGACTTTGCCACGCTGATCTTTCGGATAGAGCGACAGGTCCAGGATGCGCTGCCGAACATCCGGCTTGCGCCGGTGGATGAAGTCCACCAGGTAGGTGATCCCGATCGGGTACACCTTCTTGCAGGGGAGAAAGACGTAAAGAACGGAGTTCATAGGTACCGCCGACGCGGGACGCGAGCCGCGAGCCACGAGACTTGGAAAAGTTGAAAAATCATGAGGGTTTTTGTCTCGCGTCCCGTGCCTCGCGCCTCGTGGCTATTTTATCGCAATGTGGATCGCCACGATGCCGCCGCTGAGATTCCGGTAGTCCACCTGCGAGAATCCCGCCTTCAGCAGCATGGCCTTGAGACCTTCCTGATTCGGAAAGGTCCGGATCGACGCCGGCAGGTATTCATACACACCGGTGGTGTCATGCGCCACGCGCGTGCCGATCCACGGCAGGAGGCGGAAGGAATACCAGTCGTAGAGCGCGCGGAGCCAGCCGTATACGGGCCGGGAAAATTCCAGGCACACGAACCGCCCTCCCGGTTTCAGCACACGCCGGATCTCGGCGAAGGCGTTCATCAAATTGCCGACGTTCCGAATGCAGAAGCCGGCGGTCACGGCGTGGAACGCGTGATCGGAAAAACCCAGGTGTTCGGCATTGGTCCGAAGACAGGCGATTGCATCAGCATGTCCGAGGGCGATGACTTTTCTCCGACCCTCCCGGAGCATCGCCTCATTGAGATCAGTGGCAAGCACCCGCCCACCTGTACCCATGCGGGAGGCGAGGAGCAGCGCTAAGTCCGCCGTGCCGGCTCCCACGTCCAACGCCCGTCCCTGAGCGGTTTCCGGGACGCAGGATGCCGCCAGTTTCTTCCATCGGTGATGGAGGCCGAAGCTCAGGAGCGTGTTGTTGAGGTCGTACCGGCGGGCGATGGCCGTGAACATCCGCTGCACAGCCTGCTCGCGCGCGCGGCCGGACCATTCGGACACCGCGCGCGCCGATGGTTCTACCGAGGGCGTGAATTTTTCTTCGAGTTGTAACATCGTGCCGATGGTGGCACCCGCTTTGAGGCTTTGTCAAGCAAAGCCACGGCAATGCTATAATCACACCTTCCATGTCAGGTTCGATCGTCATCAAGGGGGCGCGGGAGCATAATCTCAAGAATCTCGACGTCGAGATTCCGCGGGACAGGCTCGTCGTCATCACCGGCTTGAGCGGGTCCGGCAAGTCGTCGCTGGCCTTCGATACCATTTATGCCGAAGGGCAGCGCCGCTATGTGGAATCGCTCTCCGCCTACGCGCGGCAATTCCTGGAACAGATGGGCAAGCCCGACGTGGACTCGATCGAAGGGCTGTCGCCGGCCATCTCCATCGAGCAGAAGAGCACCAGCCACAACCCCCGCTCCACGGTCGGCACAGTCACGGAAATCTACGATTACTTGAGATTGCTCTTCGCCCGCATCGGGCACCCCTTCTGCCACCAGTGCGGCGAAGAGATCTCGGCCCAGACCGTCCAGCAGATGGTGGATGCGATCCGCGCTCTTCCGGACGGCTCGAAGTTTCAGATCCTGGCTCCGATCGTCCGTGGCCGCAAAGGCGAATACCGCAAGGAATTGCTGGACATGCGTCGGGCCGGCTACGTGCGTGCGCGGATCGACGGCCGGATGGTCGATTTGGGAGAGGAATTTCCTCTCGACAAGCAGAAAAAGCACACAATCGAAGTCGTAGTGGATCGGCTGGTCATGAAAGCCGGTGGGCCGGGCGATGCGTTATCCAAGCGCATGGCCGACTCGGTCGAGGCGGCGCTGAAACTGGCGGAGGGGCTGGTCGGCGTGCTGACGGAAGAGGGCAAGAGCTTGCTCTATAGCGAGAAACTGGCCTGCATCCGCTGCGGCGTGAGCTATCCGGAGATCACCCCCCGCGTGTTCTCCTTTAATAGTCCGCACGGCGCCTGTCCGACCTGTGACGGGATCGGCTTCGCCATGCCGCCGGGAAGCCCCGAGGAGGAGGACCTGACCCTGCTGGAAGTCTGCCCGGCCTGCAAGGGCGCCCGGCTGAAGCCGGAAAGCCTCTCGGTCAGGGTGGGCCGGCGTTCGATTGCCGAAGTCACGCAACTGTCGATCAGGGCGGCAGCAGGCTTTGTCGAGTCGCTGAAGCTGACGGAGCGGGAAACCTTCATCGCCCAGCGCATTCTGAAAGAAATTCGCGAACGGCTGGGCTTCCTCGTCAACGTCGGGCTTGATTACCTGACGCTGGACCGTGCCGCCGCGACTCTGTCCGGAGGAGAAGGGCAGCGCATCCGGCTGGCCACGCAGATCGGTTCGGGGCTGGTGGGGGTGCTCTACATTCTCGATGAACCGTCCATCGGCCTCCACCAGCGCGACAACCGGCGGCTGCTCCAGGCGCTGATCCGGCTGCGCGATCTCGGCAATACGGTCGTGGTGGTGGAGCATGACGCGGAAACGATGCAGGCTGCGGATCACATTCTTGATATGGGGCCTGGCGCCGGCGCGCACGGAGGGCAAATCATTGCGCAAGGCACGCTGAAGGAGGTGATGGCCACCAAGGCCTCGCTGACCGGCCAGTACCTGCGCGGCGAGATGACGGTGACGTTGCCGCATCGCGAGCGCAAACCGAGGGGATTTCTCAGCGTCGTCGGGGCCCGCAAACACAATCTGAAAAACCTCACGGTCAAAATTCCGTTGGGCCTGCTCACCTGCGTGACCGGCGTGTCTGGTTCCGGCAAGAGCACGCTCGTGCTGGAAGTGCTCTTTCACTCGCTCTCGCAATTGCTCTATCACAAGCATCCCAGGATCGACGGGTGCAAGGAACTGAAAGGCGTCATGGCCCTGGATAAGGCGATCGACATCGACCAATCGCCGATCGGGCGCACGCCACGGTCCAACCCGGCAACGTATACCGGTCTCTTCACCTTCATCCGCGACCTCTTTGCCCAACTGCCGGAGTCGCGCGTGCGCGGCTACAAGCCGGGCCGGTACAGTTTCAACGTGAAGGGCGGGCGGTGCGAGGCCTGCGAAGGTGACGGGCTGATCAAGATCGAGATGCATTTCCTGCCGGACGTCTATGTGACCTGCGAGGTCTGCAAAGGCCAGCGGTACAACCGCGAGACGCTCGAAGTGAAGTACCGGGACCGCAGCATCGCCGATGTGTTGAACATGACGGTGGACGAGGCCCTGGAATTTTTCCAGCCCATCCCGCTGCTCAAAAATAAGCTGCAGACGCTGCACGATGTGGGCCTGCACTACATCCGGCTGGGCCAGTCGGCGACGACGCTCTCGGGCGGCGAAGCCCAGCGGGTGAAACTCTCGCGCGAGTTATCGAAGCGCGCCACCGGGCGTACGCTCTATATATTGGACGAGCCGACGACGGGGCTGCACTTCGCTGACATCCAGCGGCTGCTCGACGTGTTGAACCGGCTGGTGGAGGCGGGCAATACCGTGCTGATTATTGAACACAATCTGGATGTTATCAAGAACGCAGACTGGCTCATTGATCTGGGACCGGAAGGCGGCGACCGTGGCGGCGAGATCGTGGCCGAAGGCGCGCCGAGTGAGTTGGCGAAGATCAAGCGCTCGTACACGGGGCAAGTATTGAAAGAAGCGGGCGTGGGTTGAAGAATTCTGGCTCCCTGGCTGACTCGCTGTGCTCGCGCAACGCGCGGCCTCAGAAGGCCCTCGTTGGACGCGCGCAATTGCGAGTCAGCCACGTCGCCACTTTTTTAGGGAGTTAGGCGGGGACAGACCGCTCACAGGCCTGTCCCCGCTCGGATGAAGCCCGCCCGCTGGGAAATGTTCGGGTCCCCGAAGAGGGCGCTTTACATTTGTCCTTCATCTCGGAAGAATCAGCCCGTAGTCCATATTAGGGAGGTAGTCATGAACCCCGAAACGGTCAAGACGACGGTGACCAGCCTGATTGCCGCCATGCAGGCGAGAGACTTTGATACATGGCTGACCTACTTTGCCGACGACGTAAAGAATTGCAATCCCGTCGGCACGCCGCCTCTTCAGGGGCACGAGGCGATGAAACGGGTATTCCAAAACACGGTCGGTGGCTTTACGGACTGGAAACTTACCACGGAAAGCATGTTCGTGGCCGGCAATGAAGCGGCTGTCAAATACACGGCCACGGGCAAGTTGAAGAACGGTAAGCTGGTGGTCATCGACGGCATTAGCGTCTACGAAGTAAACGACGCAGGTAAAGTCAAAACCGTCCGGGCCTACTGGCATCCGGCGGAGGTGGCGGCGCAGATGAAGAAGCAATAGACCGGTCAGGTCCTCTCTCCGTCCACGAATTCTAGAGCAACAACGGGTCGAACGTGAATTGGGCGCCGAATGTGTCCGCAGCCGTCACGCGTCGATCCTGTTCCTGCAGTCAGGGTGGAGTTCCCACCCCTGTAACGCTCCAACTGATAGGTCCAGCTCAACGATCAGAAGTTGCAGCCCTCCGTTCCGGCACCGGAAGCAAGAATTTCGCGCGTGATCGCATGACTCTTGCGGTCGGTGCAAGCGCTCAATACAATGGTGGCGCACGAATACCGGTGTGTTCAGGAGCACGTCATGGCAAGGGCTAAGAAAGAATCCACCGACAAGCAGGCCATTGCGAAGGACTTTGAAAAGCTCGGTGTGTTTTACCTCGGCCGGCCCTACGATCTGGCGGCGAAGAAGGCCAAGGACGGTCTGCTGCTGTACGATTCCAAGGACCTGGTCACGCACGCCGTTTGTGTCGGGATGACCGGCAGCGGGAAGACCGGGCTCTGCATCGGCTTGCTCGAAGAGGCCGCGATCGACGGCGTTCCGGCACTCATCATCGATCCCAAGGGCGATCTGGCCAACCTGATGCTGACGTTTCCTCAATTGCGGGCGGAGGATTTTGCTCCGTGGGTCAACGAAGACGATGCCCGCAAAAATAACCTGTCGGCAGGCGACTATGCCAGGCAACAGGCGGAATTATGGACAAAGGGCCTGGCCGGATGGAAACAGGACGGTGACCGCATCACGCGATTGAAAGAAGCGGCCGAGGTCGCGATCTACACGCCGGGCAGCAACGCAGGCATTCCTGTCTCGATCCTCAAGTCATTTGCCGCGCCGTCGAGGGAGATGAGAGAGGACGTGGAGTTGCTGCGGGAACGGGTGAGCACCACTGCGACCAGCCTCCTGGGTTTGCTGGGCGTCCAGGCCGATCCCATCAAGAGCCGCGAGCATATTTTGCTGTCCACCATTCTCGACGCAGCCTGGAAACAGGGGAAGGACCTCGACCTGGCCGGGCTCATCCAACAGATTCAAACGCCGCCGGTTACCAAGGTCGGCGTACTCGATCTCGACGCCTTCTATCCTTCCAAAGACCGGTTTGCCCTGGCCACGCAGCTCAACAATCTGCTCGCCGCACCGGGCTTTTCGGCCTGGCTGGAAGGCGAGGCGCTCGACATCCAGAGCCTGCTCCATACCAAAGCGGGCAAGCCGCGCCTCGCGATCTTCTCCATCGCGCATCTGAGCGACGCGGAGCGGATGTTCTTCGTTTCGTTATTGTTGAATCAGACGCTGGGCTGGATGCGGGCGCAGTCGGGGACGACGAGCCTGCGCGCCATTCTCTATATGGATGAAATTTTCGGGTACTTTCCGCCCGTCGCCAACCCGCCGTCCAAACAACCGCTATTGACGTTGTTCAAGCAGGCACGCGCGTTCGGGCTGGGTGTCGTCGTGGCCACGCAGAATCCGGTCGACCTCGGGTCGAAGCATTGCATAGGACTACAAGATTGAGTATCGGGGATTCTCTGAGAAAAGATGGAAAATCCCCTAGAAGCAGTCAGGAGATGAGAGGAAGAGATTTGCGTGCCTCAATTTATATATTAGAGGCACTTTCTTGATCTGAGATTGCAATTCAGGGCGCCTATTAGACGGGCTTAAGAGTCAACGCTTTTCTGACTTCCGCAGCAGTCTTGGCGTCGATGCCGGCTTCGCGCAGCTGCGCGTCGGTGGCGGCGGCGATCTTGTCGAGGCTGCCGAATTTCCTAAGCAACATGTTCCGCCTGATCTCGCCGATGCCGATGATGTGGTCGAGCTTGGAGGTGGTCAGGGCTTTGCCGCGCAGCTTGCGGTGATAGGTGATGGCAAAGCGGTGGGCTTCGTCCCTGATGCGCTGGAGCAGATGCGTGGCCGGCGACGTCGGTTTGAGGATGATCGGGTTCTTGCGCCCGGGCAGGAAGATCCGCTCCTCTTTCTCGCCTTTGGCCTTGGCCAGGCCGATGATGGGCAGCCCGGGGTGTCCCGCGTCCCTGAGTCCATCCATGGCAGCGGCCAACTGGCCGAGCCCGCCGTCGATCAGAACGAGATCGGGGAGCGGTAGGTTTTCGGCCTCGCCGTAACGTCTCGCGACCGCTTCCTTCATGCTGGCAAAGTCGTTCGCCCCGGTCACGGTCTTGATGCGGAACTTGCGGTAGTCAGATTTCCTGGCCCGTCCCTCCTCCCACACGACGAAGGAGGCGACGGATTCGCTTCCCATTGTATTGGAAATGTCGAAGCCCTCGATGCGCTGCGGGACTTTTTCCAGGCGGAGGAGTCGCTTGAGTTCTTCCACGGCCTGGCGGCCCGCTTCTTCGTTTCTCAGGTGATCCGCCAGGGCTGCGGCGGCGTTTTCCTCCGCCAAGAGCACCAGCTGATGCTTGGTGCCGCGTTCGGGAGCGACGATCCGGACGGAGGCGCCTTTTTTCACGGCGAGCCAATGCTCGATCAAGCCGGCCTCGTTCAGGGCAGCCGGCACCAGCAGCTCCTTTGGCGGAAGGCCATCCTTATTATAGAACTGTTCAATGGTGCATCGGACGAGCTCTTCGTCGGACGTTTCGGATGCTTCCGGCCAGAAGAAATCCTTGCGGCCGATCAGCAGCCCGCCGCGCACGAACAGCATCTGAAGGTCTACGGCCGTTCCCTGACGGGCCACACCGAACACGTCCTGGTCGGTGGCCGTGGTCTGCGCGATCCGCTGCTTTTCCAGCGTGCGCTCGATGCTGACGATTCGATCGCGCAGCCGTGCCGCGTCTTCGAAGGCCTGCCGGTCGGCGGCGATATGCATTTGCTCGCGCAGGTCGTCGAGCAGCTCCGTGTCCCGTCCTTCGAGAAACTGCCGGACCTGCGTGACGATCCGGTGATAGTCATCACGGCTCTGGTTGCCGATGCAGGGGGCCATGCAGCGCTTGATTTCGAACTCGATGCAGGCCCGTTCCGCCGTGCCGTCGATCTCGATCTCGCAGGTGGCCAGCGGGAACACCTTGCGGATCACTTTGAGCGTGCTCTTGAGCGCGCCACCATCCGTGTAAGGGCCATAGTACAACGCGCCGTCTTTCTGGACCTTTCGCACGATCGACAGGCGGGGGAAATTCTCACGAACGGGCAGGCGCAGATACGGATACTGTTTGTCGTCACGGAGGATGATGTTGAACTTCGGCCGATGCCGCTTGATCAGATTGCTTTCGAGAATGAGTGCTTCAAGTTCGGAGCGCGTGACGATGGTTTCCAGATCGGCAACCTGGCTCATGAGCAGGCGTGTTTTGGGCGTCTGGTCCGCGCCCTTCTGAAAGTACGAGCGGACGCGGGAGGCCAGCACGGCCGCCTTGCCGACGTACAAAATATCGCCCGTGGCGCTCTTCATCAAGTACACGCCGGGCTGACCGGGCAAGTGATCGAGCTTGGATTGCAATTGCGTCGCTGTTGATGGGGATGTGCCCATGAGGGGATTGTACGGCTGGTTTACGGAGTGGGCAATAGATGATGGGCAATAGGCGATGGGCGCGCCAAGGCTCTTCCTATCGCCTATAGCCGATTACCCATTGCCTCGTTAGACGATCGCGGTACCCGGAGGGCGCTCAATCAATTCTACTTCATAGCCGTCCGGGGCGTCGATGAAGATGAACCGGCTGCCGGAGGAACTTCTCGTCGGACCGTCAGTGATTTTGATGCCCTGGGCGCTGAGCGTTTCGATCGTCTGATCGAGATTGTCCACTTCAAAGGCGAGATGGACGAGATCCTCCTGGACTTTGACCGGCCCGCTCGGAGGAAAGCTGCACAGTTCGATCAATTCCTCGCTGTTGGGCACCTTGAGAAACGCCAGGTGCGACCCGCGTGGAGAAGTCTTGCGCTCCATGACCTCCAGGCCCAGCACGCCCGTGTAGAAGTTGATCGTCTGATCCATGTCGCTGACCCGCATCCTGGTATGGAGGAGTTTTTTGACACGCATCGTGATCCTCTATGGATTCTTGGTGGGACCGACGGTTTTCCGCAGCAACATCTCTGCTGAACCGGGGATCAGAAAATTCGGCATCGGGCCGATCTCCTGATAGCCGTTCTGTTTATAAAACTTCCTGGCTTCGGCATTGAAGTCGGACACGCAGGCGAACAAATTTTTTGTGCGTGCGAAGACCATGCTTTCAATGTGCTTCAGCAGGGCGCTTCCCAGTCCTTTGCTGCGGGCTGACGGCGAGATAACCAGGAGTTCCAAATAGTCACCCATCAGAAACTTCGGTCGCAGCAGCGCGAATCCTGTCGCGGCGCCGTCTGATTCAATGACGAATCCCTCGCGCCCTGCCGGCAGCGGAGCGAAGAGTTTCTGCCAATCGGTGTCGGTGTACCCCAGTTTCTTCCAGGGATCGGAGGAAGCCAGCATCCCCACGATGGCGGCACGGTCTTCCGGCCTGTACGCTCTGATGGTGTCGCTCATGGCTTCGCCTGCGGGACGCACGCGAGCAACTTCGTCACAGTGACCGGCTTGAGCCCCTGTTTTGGAAAGAACTCCTGCGTGAGCGTCTCCACGACCTCGCGGGTGTGCTTCCCTTTGCCGTTCGCGTGAAACACGATCATGCCGCCTCCGCGAGTGGATGCGGTCAGGTGCGTCAGCATCCTTTCTGTCGGGAGCGACGGATCGGGATCGCCAGATACGACGTTCCAGAGAATGAACTGCAAGCCAAGCTTCCTGACGATCTCGACCGTCGCATCGTTGAATTCGCCGTAGGGCGGACGGAATAACGGCGCGGTCAGTCCGTAGCGGGTTTTCACACGATCCACGGCAGTGATAATTTCCGCCCGCTGAGCTTCTTCATCCAGTGTCGCCAGATGAGCATGGACCTGGCCGTGCGTACCCATTTCAAAGAAAGGGACCGACAATAGTTTTTTCATTTCAGGATCGTGTTTGTCGATCCAGCGGCCGGAGGGGAAGAAGGTGGCGGGGATCCTGTGCTCGATCAGGTAGTCGATGAGATCGGCGTCGTAGCCGGTCCCCTGCCGTACGGGGCAGAGATCGAAGGTTAGGGCCACGGTCTGGCAACTCGGCGTCCCGCCCCGAATGACTTGCGCGGAGCTACCCTCCACGGTGGTGAGGATCGCACACAGGCCAAGTCCTGCGGTCATGAAAGCAACAAAGGGTGCGCGCATAGGACCAGTATACCGAAAGACCGGGCGGCCGGTGAATTAGGATTTCTGAACGATCTGCAGCCGGCGGACCACGGCTGCGCCATAGAGGAAGAGTGAAGCCGAATAGTAGACCCATAACAGGAACATCACGACGACGAGCAGCGACCCGTACATCCGGTCGTAGTAGACGATCACGTTCTGCACATTGTTGCTGAAGAAATGCTTGGCAAGCTCCCACAGCAGGGCCAGCACCAGCCCGCCCCCTGCGGCCTGTTGCCACGTCGGGCGTTTTTGCGGCAGGTAGCGGTAGATGCATGTCACGGTCACGAGAATGAATGCAAACGGCAAGGCGTAGCCCAGGAGAAACTGATTGGCGACGACGGCCATGACGTCGATGTCGCCCATCCGGGGCGCGTACGAGACGATCACATCCGAGACCTGGGTGATCACGTACGACACGATCATCAGCGCCAGCACGAAGCCCAGCAACGCCACGGACATCAGGGTCGAGATGAGCGCATTCCTCGTGCGCGCCGTTCCGAACACGACGTTGACGGCATAGTCCACTTCATAGAAGACCAGCCCGCTGAACCAGAAGAAGGCGAGCAGTCCGACCCAGCCCACGATCTGCTCGTTCGCCACGTGCCGCACCTCCTCGGCCAACGTGGCGCCAAACCCAGGCAGGAATCCCTGGAAGAAGTTGATGAGAAACTGGAACCAGATGATGTCCCGGTTGATGAAAAAACTGATGGCGTAGAGGAGCAGGCCGATCATCGGGAAAAATGAGAGCAGCGTGAAGAACGACAGGGAGGCCGCGAGGCTGAGACAGCCCAGACGCCGAAAGTCGGCGAACGCGCCGAGCAGCGCCTGGACAAACGTCACAACGGTGGTCCAGAAGGCTTTCATAGAGTGAAACAATCCGTGATGTGGAGCAGGAGCGAGTGGTTTGGTGGTTAGTGACAAGGAAATTCCTGAGTGGTTTGTGCGTGGTGGTTCGTGGTTAGCGAAGAACGTACTGAAGGCTCTTGATGTTTTTCATCTCCCACCAGCCCCTCACCACGGCTTTCTCCGTTCACCGTAGGACCAGCACCGCCTGGGTGGCAAACGACACGAGAGGGTTGGGATAGAGGCCGAAGACTAGCACGCCGGCGAATGCGCAGGCCAGCGCGACTGCCAGGACCGGCGAGGTCACGAGCCGGAACTCGGCGCCCGCGGCTTCCGGCTCCCGCATGTACATGACCATCACGACGCGCAGGTAGTAATAGGCCGAGACGGCGGCGAACAGCACGCCCACGACCGCGAGCCAGGCCAGATCGGCTTTCACTGCCGCCATGAACAGATAAAACTTGCCGATGAATCCTGCGGTCGGCGGGATGCCGGCCAGGGATGCCATGAACGCCAGCATCAGGAAGGCGGCCACCGGCTGCCGTTTGGCCAGCCCCGCATAGTCGTCGATCTCGTCGCCTTCGACGCCGTCTTTCCGGAGCATCGCAATCACGGCAAAGGCGCCGAGGGTCATGAAGGAATAAATGACCAGATAGAGCATGACGCTGGAGAGACCAAACGCCTGCGCGGCCCGGTCAGCCGGCACGTAGCCGGAGACCACGACGCCGATGAGCGCGTAGCCGGCGTTGGCGATGCTCGAGTAGGCGAGCATCCGCTTGATGTTGGTCTGCACGATGGCGACGACGTTGCCGAGGGCCAGCGTGGCGAGGCAGAGGATCAGGAACAGCACGTACCAGTTGGCTTTCAATCCGCCCAGACCCTCCAGGAACACGCGCAGGAACGCGGCGAAACTGGCGGCCTTCGAGGCGACGGCCATGAAGGCCGTCACCGATGTCGGGGAGCCTTCGTACACGTCCGGCGTCCACATGTGGAACGGCACGGCGGCGATTTTGAATCCGAAGCCGACAATCAGCAGGATCATGGCGAGGGTCAGCATCGGATCGTCCAGGCCGCGGGTCGTGACGGCCACGGCGATGGCCGAGAGGCGGGTACTGCCGGATACGCCGTAGAGCAGGGAGATGCCGTAGAGCATTATGCCGGACGAGAAGGCGCCGAGGACAAAATATTTTGCCGCGGCTTCGAGCGAGCGGGCCTCGAACCGCTTGAAACCGGCCAGCACGTAGAGCGACAGCGACATCAGCTCCATGCCGAGATAGATGGTGAGCAGGTCGGCGGCCGAAACCATGACCATCATGCCGGCCAGCGAGAGCAGGATGAAGCCGTAATACTCGCCCAGGTTGAGCCGCGCGGCTTTCAAATAGGCGAGGGACAAGAGAATGGTAAAGCCGGTGACGCCGTAGAGCAGCAGCTTCCAAAAGCCGGCGAAGGGATCGAGAATGACCAGATCGCTGAAAGCCGAAACCGATGTGCCCATCCGCGAGATGGTGAGGTATGCGCAGGCGGCCAGTGCGGCCACGCTGAACCATGCCAGCCAGTCTTTGCGCGACGGGGGCGTGAGCGGATCCAGGGCAAACACGAGACAGGCCGCGCCGATCACGATCAGCTCGGGGAGAATGGCGACGAGGTCGGATAAAGGAAAAGTCATGGGGCAACAACCTTGGCGGCGAGCCGCGAGCCGCGAGCCGCGAGCCGGGATTCCAGTCCCGTGCCCCGTGCCCCGTGGCTCGAGTCCGTTGTTTGCGCGACTTCAAGTTCTTCCGTATCCACGTGCTCGATAAGAGCGTTCACGCTCGCGTGCATCTTCGTGAGCAGCGGGTTCGGGAAAAACCCGATCCAGAACACCAGGACGACCAGCGGTATCATCGTGGCCATCTCGCGCAGGTTGAGATCGTGAAGATGCGCGGCATGGGCGGCATTCGGCACGCCGAAGACCACGCGCTGCAGCATCCAGAGGAGATAGGCGGCGGCTAAAATAATGCCCAGCGACGCGATCGCCGCGATCCACTTGCTCCAGAAGAACGTGCCGGCGAGCACGAGAAACTCGCCGACGAAGCTGTTCGTGCCGGGCAGTCCAAGAGACGAGAGTGTGAAGATGACGAGGACCGTCGCGTAGCGCGGCATGGGATTGGCCAGCCCCGTGTTGTCGGTGATCATGCGGCTGTGCGTACGCTCGTAGATCGCGCCGACGCAAAGGAACAGCGCGCCGGTCGTGATGCCGTGGTTCACCATCTGCAGGATGGCGCCTTCGATGCCCTGCGCGTTGAGCACGAAGATCCCGAGCGTGACGAAGCCCATGTGGCTCACGCTGGAATAGGCGATGAGTTTTTTGAGATCGGCCTGCGCCAGCGCCATGTACGCGCCGTAAATGATGGCGATCAGCGAGAGCGTCACCATGATCGGCGTGAAGGCGGCGGTGGCGTCCGGCAGCATCGGCAGCGAGAACCGCAGGAAGCCGTAGGCGCCCATCTTGAGCAACACGCTGGCCAGGAGCACGCTGCCTGCCGTCGGCGCCTCGACGTGGGCGTCCGGCAGCCAGGTATGGAACGGCCACATCGGCACCTTGACGGCGAAAGCGGCGAAGAAGGCCCAGAACAGCCAGTTCTGCAGGGCCGGCGCGTATTCGACCCGGCTCAGCAGGAGAATGTCGAACGTCTGCCCGCCCTGGAAAAACAGCACGAGGATCGCGACCAGCAGGAGCACGCTGCCGACGAGGGTATAGAGAAAGAACTTCACCGCGGCGTACAGGCGGTTCGGCCCGCCCCAGACCCCGATGAGCAGGTACATCGGGATCAGCATCGCTTCCCAGAAAATGTAGAACAGTACAAAGTCCAACGCGACGAAGACGCCCAGCATGGCGGTTTCCATGATCAGGAGGACGGCCATGAATTCCTTGACGCGGGTTTCGATGGCACGCCAGGAGCAGAGGATGCAGAAGGGCGTGAGGAACGTCGTCAGCAGCAGCAGCGGGAGACTGATGCCGTCCACGCCGACGCTGTAGGTGATCGGTGGTGACGTAATCCAGGCGACATGTTCGACAAACTGCATGCGGGACGTGGCAGGATCGAACAGGGACCAGAGCGGCAGCGACAGGACGAGATCAAAGATCGACACGGCCAGCGCGATCCACCGGATCGTGTGGTGGGCCGCCTTGTTGACAAGCATCAACAGCAGCGCGCCGGCCAGCGGCAGGAACACGATGGTCGTGAGCCAGGGGAAGCCGCCGGTCTGGAGAATGACGTCACTCATAATTCAGTCCAAAAGTCGTAATGTCGTAAAGTCGAACGTCTTCGGACTTGATGACTTTCAGACTTTTCGACTTGATAGACATGGTTAGAACAACAGATACACGCCTAAAATCACCACCGCGCCGAGCGTCATGCCGAGTGCGTAGTGTTGCGTCTGCCCGCTCTGGAACAGCCGCATCAACCAGCCCGACCAGGCGACAGCGCGGGCCACGCCGTTCACGGCGCCATCGATGACCGCCACGTCCACCCGCCGCCATAACTGATCGGCCAGTGCGAAGGTCGGACGGACCACCGTGCGGTCGTAGGCCTCATCCACGAACCATTTGTTCAGGGACAGGCGGTAGAGCCGCTGCCACTGCTGCGCGAAACGATCCGGCAGGCCGGGCGATTTCACGTACACATAGTAGGCAGCGGCGATGCCGGTGAGTCCCATGAGCGTCGCCAGAATCATGATGATGGTGGCGGCCGGGCCGTGATGCGCGCCGACTTCATGCGCAGCCGGGCCTGGCAGTGCCGGCGCGAGAAATTCGAAAATGCCGAAATAGCCGGCAGCCACCGACAGCATTGCCAGCACGATTAGCGGGACGGTGACCGTCGGAGAGGGCTCATGAATATCGTGCGCGCCGCCGTGCCCCTGTCCATGGCTGTGCCCGTGAGTCCCGCCGCGATAGGTTCCCCAGAACGTCACGAACACGAGGCGGAAACTATAAAACGCCGTCATGAGCGCGGTCAGCAGGCCGAACACCGTGAGGACTTGCCCCAACGATCCGGACGACCAGGCGGAGACGAGCAGCTCGTCTTTGCTGAAGAACCCGGCGGTCAGCGGGAAGCCGGCCAGCGCCAGCGAGCCGATGACGAAGGTCCAGTAGGTGACGGGCAGTTTGTCCTTGAGGCCGCCCATGTGGCGCATGTCCTGCTCGTGGTGCAGCGCGATGATCACCGAGCCGCAACCGAGGAACAGCAGCGCCTTGAACGCGCCGTGCGTCAGGAGGTGATAGATCCCGGCCGCGTAGGCGCCCAGGCCGCAGGCCATCATCATGTAGCCGAGCTGGCTGACGGTCGAGTAGGCGACGACGCGCTTGATGTCGGTCTGTGTCAGCGCGATCGTGGCCCCCAGCACCATCGTCAAGGCACCGGTGACGGCCACGACGTCCATGGCCATCGGCGACAGGTTGTAGAGCGGATGCAGCCGCGCGACCATGAACACGCCGGCGGTCACCATCGTGGCCGCGTGGATCAGCGCCGAGATCGGCGTCGGGCCTTCCATCGCGTCCGGCAGCCAGACGTGCAGCGGCACCTGCGCCGACTTGCCGACTGCGCCGGTGAACAAGAGCAGGCCTATCAGGGTCAGGGTGGACACTTCCCACGTTCCGCCAAAGGGGCGCAGAAGGTTTATCGTTTCGCCGGCGAAGTCGGCGGCCTGCGCAAAGACGTGCCGGTATTCCAGCGAGCCGAAGCTGTACCAGACGAGCAGCAGGCCGAGCATGAATCCGAAATCGCCGACGCGGTTGACGACGAAGGCCTTGGTCGCCGCGGCGCAGGCCGACGGCCGTTCGTACCAGTGGCCGATGAGCAGATAGGAACAGAGGCCGACGGCTTCCCAGAAGACGAACAGTTGCAGGAAATTATCCGCCATCACCAGCATCAGCATGGAGAAGGTAAAGAGCGCGATGTAGGCGAAGAACCGCGCGTACCCCTTCTCGCCCTGCATGTAGCCGATCGTGTAGATGTGGACGAGCGAGCTGACGGTGGTGACGAGAATCAGCATTGCGACGGTGAGGCGGTCGATCGAAATGCCGAGGCTGATGCGCAGGTCTCCGGACGTGAGCCAGGTGTAGAGCGGCATTGTCGTCTGGTGCCCGCCCGCCACTTGCAGAAACGCCAGCACCGACAGGATGAGCGACACCACCACGGCCGGCACGGCGACCAGGTGTGCCTTGTCCTTGATCCAGTGGCCGAACAGGCCCAGGATCAAAAACGCGGCGAAGGGAAGCAGTGGAATCAGCGTATATTCCATGGTCACAATTGGTGATTTGGTGATTTGGTGATTTGGTGATTTCTTAAGAGTCGGTTCATTTTCTGCTCACTTCACCAGATCGCCCAATCGCCACATCCTACTTTCCCTTGTCACCACTTCATCAGCTGGAACTCATCCACGTTGATGCTCGACTTGCTGCGGTAGAGGGCAATGATGATCGCCAGACCGACCGCGACCTCTGCGGCCGCGACCGTCAGCGCGAAGAACACGAAGACCTGCCCCGCGACGTTGTGAAAATGGTTCGAGAAGGCGACGAAGTTGATGTTGGTCGCGTTCAGCATCAGTTCGATGGAGAGCAGGATGATGATGATGTTCCGACGGATCAGCACCCCCACCACGCCGGTGATGAACACGATCGCACTCAAGGTGACGTAGTAGGATATGGGAATCATGGTTTCGTGATGCGTGATCCGTGACGCGTACTGCGAAAGAAGCCTTGCATCGTCATAGTCTTGCCCATCACGGATTACGCTTTACGGTTTACGTCAAAGAGGTCCCGCTTCGCGAGCACGATCGCGCCGATCATGGCCACCAGCAGGATCAGCGAGGCCACTTCGAAAGGAAACACATAGGTTGAATAGAGCGCCTCGCCGATCGCCTCCGTGTTGCCGATCGCCGCGGCGGGTGGAACCGTATCCGGAGGTGCGACCGGCGTGCCGGGGTCGCCGTGTTGCTGCAGCAGGAGCAATACCACCTCGGTCAGGATCGTCACGCCCAGCAACGCGCCGACGGGGAATTGTGCATGGTAGCGGTCTTCGTGCTTCAGGTTCAGGAGCATGACGACGAAGAGGTACAGCACGAGAATCGCGCCGGCATAGACGATGATCTGGACGGCGGCGACGAATTCCGCGTGGAGCGTGACGTACAGTCCGGCCACGTGGAAAAACATGATCAGGAGCGAGAGCGCGCTGTAGACGGGGTTGCGCAGCGCCACCACCAGGATGGATGTCAGGACAATGATGCCGGCGAAATAAAAGAAGAAGAGCTGGGCCACGGTGGTCAGCTCTCCTTTGGAGGCAGGCTCTTGAACGCGACGTTGAAGAACGCGACGTTCGGATGCTGGAACTCCAGCCGTTTTTCGCGCACCGGATAGGAGCGGTCGCCGATTGCCAGTAGTTGCTGTTTGTTCAGGTGCAGATCCCGCTTGTCGTACACGGCCCACTCGTATTCGCGGGTCATGCCGAGCGCGTCCACCGGGCAGGCGTCCACGCAGAGCCCGCAAAACAGGCAGCGGGTCATGTCCATGTAATATTCCTTGGCGAAGCGCTTGGTCGGCTCGCCGGGCACTTCCGAACTGACCACGCGGATCACGCGCGAGGGACAGGCGGCTTCGCAGAGGTCGCAGCCGACGCATTTCTCGGTCCCGTCGTCGTAGCGCAGCAGGGCGAGCATACCGCGATAGCTGTCCGGCAGCGTCCGTTTCTCGTGCGGGTACTGGAGTGTGATGGGCTTATAGTTCACTAAATGCCGCATCGTGGCCATCATGCCCACGAGAATTTCGTAGAACGTGATCGTCTTCAGCCAGGTTTTAAACTTCATGCTCATGTTTGTTTCGTTTGTCTCGTTTATTTGGTTTATCTGGTTGATCCGGCTCTTTAATTGAACCAAACAAACTAGATAAACCAGATGAACCCTCTCATGACCGCGGAAACAAATATGCCGCGATTGCGGTCACCAGTATGTTGCCCAGCGCGATTGGCAGCATCACCTTCCAGCCGAACCGCATGAGCTGGTCGTAGCGCAGGCGCGGCAGCGTCGCGCGCAGCCAGAAGAACAGGAACAAGAAAAAGTAGACCTTGGCGGCGAACCACACGACGTTTTCGATCCAGGCGAATTGTGCAAAGCCCATCCGCGCAAGCGCCGTGCCGGGGTAGGGCGCGTTCCAGCCGCCCAGGAACAGCGCCGCGGCGATGCAGGACACCAGGATCATGTTGCCGTACTCGGCGATGAAGAAGAAGGCGAACCGCATCCCGCTGTATTCGGTGAAGAAGCCGGCCACCAGCTCGCTCTCCGCTTCCGGCAGGTCGAAGGGTACGCGGTTGGTCTCCGCCACGGCCGAAATCACGTAGACGACGAAGGCGAAGATCTGGGTGTGGACCGGGAACCAGCCGTCGGGCGGCACGCCCACGATGAACCAATGCCAGAACCCGCCTGCCTGAGCCTGGGTGATTTTCACGAGACTCAACGAGCCGGAGAGCAGCAGCACGCCGACGATCGCCAGGCCGACGTTGAGCTCGTAGCTGATGACCTGCGCGGCGGCGCGCAAGCCGCCCAGGAGCGAGTACTTGCTGTTCGAGGCCCAGCCGCCGAGGATGATGCCGTAGGCGCCGATCGAGGTGAACGCCAGGATGTACAGAATGCCGATGTTAATGTCGCTGATGATGAAGGGCTTGAATTGCACGCCGAACAGTTCGATCGTCGAGTCCGGCCCGAAGGGCACGACGGCGAAGCCGATCAATGCCGGAACCAGCGCCAGGATCGGTGCGAGGGTGAAGAGGAACTTGTTCGCGCCCGCCGGGACGATGTCCTCCTTGAAAAAGAGCTTCAGGCCGTCGGCGACCGGCTGTAAAATTCCGTAGGGTCCGACTTCCATCGGTCCCATCCGGTCCTGCATCCAGCCGAGCACCTTGCGCTCCGCCAGGGTGAGGACCATGATCGTCAGCATGATCACGCCCATCACGACGACGATCTGGGTCAGGGAAAACGCCATTCTTAACGCCAGTTCAGCCATGTATCAGTCCCTCAAGTCTGAAAGTCATAAAGTCCGAACGTCAAGACTTTATGACATGATGACATTACGACTTTATAGACGCTCGATTCGCACCTTTGCTGTCTTGCAATACGGCACACCGGTTTGCGGGTCGGCGGTCACGCTCAACAGACGGCGCAGGTCCTGATCGAAATGTTCCGGAAACACGGCCAGTCCTTCCGGGATGCGATCCAGCAGCTTGACCGTCGTCGTCATCTGGCCCTGCTGCGTGGAGAGACGGACAGGGTTCCCATCCACAATACCTAATCTGCCTGCATCCGCCGGATTAACGGTCAGCGCGCCGGTGGACTGGATTTGCAGCAAGCCTTTCGCACGCGTCGAATATTTTCCAGAATGGAACAGGCTCTGCGCCATCAATAACGTAAAAGTTTCTTCCTGCCCCGAGCCCCGAGCCCCGAGCCCCGAGGCCGTGAGCCGGTATCGCTCTCCAAGATCGTCCGCGTATCCCTGCTGGAGATACCGGCTCACCGCGGCATCGTTCGGGCGCGGCGGCTTCGGTCCGGCGCCGAGCAGACCGTGGCCGGGCAGCAGGCTGCGGATCTCGTTGGTGATTTCCTTCGCGTCGCCGTACTCGAGCGGAGCGCCCATCAGCACGGACAGGGCGGAGAGAATTTCCCAGTCGGGACGGCTTTCGCCCAGCGGCTCGATGGCATGCCGCACCGGTTGCACGTGGCCTTCGGTGTTCGTGAAGGTGCCGTCCTTCTCGGCATAGGAGCAGGCGGGTAACACCACATGCGCGAGCGCCGCCGTTTCGGTCAGGAACAATTCCTGGCAGACGAGGAGGTCCAGTTTCCCCAATGCGTCGTTCGCTTTGGCTGACGGTGGCAGCGAGCCGGCTGGATTCTCGCCCACGATGAACATGGCCTTGATCGTTCCGGTGCGGGCCTCGTCCAGCATCTCCAGCAGTGTCCGGCCAGGCGTCTGCGGCACCTCTTCCTTCCACAGCTGAGCCAGCCGCTGGCGTGCCGCTGGATCGCCCAATTCGGCCGGGCCCGGGAGATACTCGGCCACCGTGCCCATCTCGATTGCGCCCTGGTCGTTGTTTCCCTCGGCCAGCGGCGCCACACCGCAGCCGGCCAGCCCGTGATGCCCCGTTAATACAAGCAGATCGAGCAGCGTCGT
The DNA here is from genome assembly GCA_009692155.1 of Nitrospiraceae bacterium. Taxonomy (GTDB): domain Bacteria; phylum Nitrospirota; class Nitrospiria; order Nitrospirales; family Nitrospiraceae; genus 2-02-FULL-62-14. The sequence goes on along the minus strand of SHZW01000003.1, from coordinate 78,687 downwards.
CATGAGGCCGGAGCCGCCGGGCTGCCGCAGCACACCCTGGCCGACCAGGATCACTGCCCTGGCCGTTTTGGCGAAGGCGCGGGCCGCGTCTTTCAATGCGGCGGACGTCGTGCCGGTCTGTTGTTCGATCACCGGCCAGGCAAGAGCCTTCACGGCGTCACTGGTTGCTTTCACAAACGCCGGCGCGCGCTGCGTGAGCGGCGGGGCAACCAATCCTTCTTCCACGACAGCCTTGATCAACCCGAGCACAAGGGCCTGGAACCGGTCGGGATGCGCGCCGAAGTGATGTGCGGACAGATTGGCGATGTTGCTGATCGTGCCGACCGCCGGCTGCAGGGCTTCCACCGTGATCAGCGCTGCACCATTTTTCTTGACCGCTTCCTTAACCTTGAGGCCGGTGATCGGATTGGCCTCGGTGATGTTCGTGCCGACGAGCAACAGGACCTCGGCGTTGACGATGTCCTCGAACGTGACCGTCCAACGGTGAGTACCCTGCACGCGGCGCAGCGCGCGAACGCCGTTGATGTGGCCGTAGCGGGCGCTGCTGTCGAGCTTGTTCGTGCCGATGACGAGCCGCATGAACTTCTGAAACACGTACAGGTCTTCGTTTGTGCAGCGGGACGCGATCAGACCGGCGAAGGCCTGGGCTCCGTGCGCCATCTTCAATTGCATGGCCCGTTCGGCGACGTATTCGAGCGCGTCTTCCCAGGTCGCCTCGACCAGCTTCCCGTCGCGCCGGATCAGCGGGTGCTTCAGCCGGTCCTCGTGCGTGCTGACGTGGTAGCCGAAGAAGCCGCGCGCGCAGAGGTCGCCGTTGTTGCGGCCGGCACCCTGCGCGGACATGACCTCGATGAGGTCATTGTCTTTCGTCTGGAGCGTGATCTGGCAGCCGTCCCCGCAGTAGGTGCAGGTCGTATCGGCACGCTTGAGCATCCAGGGACGGAACTCGTACATGGACAGCCGGCTCGTGATGGCGCCGACCGGGCAGATCTGCACGCAGCCGCCGCAGAACTCGCAGTCCAGCGGATGGGCGCCGAAGTGTTTGATCTCCGTCATCGTGCCCCGGCCGGACGGCGCCAGCGCGTTCACGTCCATCACCTGGTCGCAGTAGCGCACGCAACGCAGGCACTGCACGCAGCGGTTCATCTGCGTCTCGATCACCGGGCTGAAATATTCCTTCGGGAAGATCCGCTTGGTCTCGGCAAACCGGCTGGTGGTCGGCGTGTACTCGTGCGAGAAATCCTGGAGATCGCACCGGCCGCCCTGGTCGCAGACCGGGCAGTCCAGCGGGTGGTTGGCCAGGATGAATTCCAGCACCGACTTGTGCGCTTCGTTCACGACGGTCGTAGCGGTGCGGACGACCATGCCTTCGGCCACCGGCGTGCTGCAGGAGGTCTGGAGCTTCGGCACCTTTTCGATCTCGACCAGGCACATGCGGCAGTTGGCGTCCGGCGTGAGCTTGGGGTGATAGCAGAAATGCGGGATCATCACGCCCATCTGGCGCGCCGCTTCGATGACGAGCGTCCCCTTGGGGACCGTCACCTGGACCCCGTCAATGATTAGCTTGACCGTGTCAACTGTTGTGGTTGCCATAATTTGGTCAATAAAGTCAGAAAGTCTATCAAGTCTTAAAGTCTGGGAGTTCGAAAGCCGAAGACATGATGACTTTACGACTTTCGGACTTTCAAGACTCGTTAATGCCTCGCCGCCGCCATCGGCAGCTCTTTTTCGCGATGCGCCTCGGCCTCGCGAATCAGCTCCTCGTACTCGTGGCGCCAGTACTGCAACGTGCTCATGATCGGCGCGACCTCGGCGTCGCCGAACGCGCAGATCGTCCGTCCCGCGATGTTCTGGCACAACTGCTTGAGGGTTTCAATATCCTCCATCCGCCCGCGTTTGGCGAGGATGCGGCGCACCGTCTGCGTGAGCCAGGAGCTGCCTTCGCGGCAGGGACTGCACTTGCCGCAGGACTCGTGAAAGAAGAACTCCATCAGCCGGAGCGCGGCCCAGACCATGCTGGTGCCCTCTTCCATCACCGTCACGCCGCCGGAGCCGAGCATGGAGCCGGCCTGGGCCACCGATTCGAAGTCCAGTTTCACGTCCAGGTGCTGCTCGGTCAGGAACGGCGCGGAGGCGCCGCCGGGGATGATCGCTTTGAGCTTCTTGTCCGATCGCATGCCGCCCGCATGCTCGAAGATCAATTCCCGCAGCGTGATGCCCATCGGCACTTCGTAGTTGCCGGGGTTCTTGACGTGGCCGCTCACGCAAAAGATGCGCGTGCCTGTGCTCTTGGGTGCCGAGCCGATCGCGGCGAACCATTCGGGGCCGCGGTTGACGATGTGCGGCAGATTGGCCAGCGTCTCGACATTGTTGACGACGGTCGGCTTGCCGTACAGCCCGCTTGTCGCCGGGAACGGCGGCTTGACCCGCGGGAGGCCGCGCTTGCCCTCGAGCGATTCCAGCAACGCCGTTTCCTCGCCGCAGATGTAGGCGCCCGCGCCGCGATGGACGTAAATTTGAATGTTGGCGCCGGAGCCCAGCACGTTCTTGCCGAGATAGCCGGCCTGCTGCGCCTCGGCAACGGCCTTGTCGAGAATGTGAGCGCCGAGCACGAACTCGCCACGGATATAGATGTAGGAACTCTCCGCGCCGATGGCATAGGCGGCAATGGCGATGCCTTCCAGGACCTGATGCGGATCGCGCTCCATGAGCTGACGGTCTTTAAACGTACCTGGCTCGCTCTCGTCGGCGTTGCAGCAGAGATACTTCGGTCCCTTGTAGTCTTTCGGCAGAAAGTTCCACTTCACGCCGGTTGGGAAGCCGGCGCCGCCGCGCCCGCGCAAGCCGGACTTCATCACCAACTGCGTGACATCCGCCGGCTGGACCTTGCCCACGACCTTCTTGAGCGCCTGGTAGCCGCCGGTCTTCTCATAGTCCTTGAGCGAACCGGTGTAACCGGGTGTCATCATGTTCTTGAGCAATATGAGTTCGTGCTTGGGCATAAGGGCTTAGTGTGAAAAGTAAAAGGTGAAAGGTGAAATGTTCAAGCCGATCTTTTTCTGCACTTTCAACCTCTCACTTTTCACTTTTTACTTCGCGCTGCGCGCTTCAGGCCACATGAAGGGGCCGCTCTTGAGAGGGCAGGCCCCCGTTTTTTTCAGATCGGACAGAATCTGGTCCACCTTCTGCTCCGTCAGCCGTTCGTAATAGTCGTCATTGATCTGCATCATCGGCCCGGTGCCGCAGGCGCCGAGGCACTCCACCACGCTCAGCGTGAACAGCTTGTCCGGCGTCGTCTCGCCCGGCTTGATGCCCAGCTTGGCATGGAACCAGCCGACGAGCTGGTCGGAGCCCACCAGTGCGCACATGAGCGATTTGCACACCTGAATATGGAACTTGCCCACCGGTTTCAGGTTGAGCATCGTGTAGAACGTGATCGTCTCGTAGACTTGCGGAGGCGTCAGCTTGAGAATCTGCGCGATCTCCTTCATGGCCGCCTCGGTCACGTAGCCCTGCTCGCGCTGCGCAAGATAGAGCAGGGGCAGCAGCGCCGACCGGCGTACCGGGTAGCGGCTGATAATGTCGTCGATTTCCTTCCCGTGCTTTTCTCTTAACATGTTGTCTCTACTCGTTTCCCTGGGCACGAGGCTCGTGCCTCGTGTCTCGCGGCCTTATCTATCGCATTCACCCATAACAATATCGTATGTCCCGAAGATCGTGATGATGTCCGAAATCAAATAGCCCCGCGCCATGTGGTCGAAGGCGCCCATGTGCACGAAGGACGGGGCGCGAATCTTCATCCGGTAGGGCCGCGGGCTTCCGTCGCTGATGATGAAGAAGCCCAGCTCCCCCTTTGGCGCTTCCGTCGCGCAGTAGGTCTCGCCCTTCGGCGGCTTGAAGCCCTGGGTGAAGATGATGAAGTGGTGAATCAGGCTTTCCATGTCACGCATCACGTTCGCCTTGGGCGGCGGAATGATCTGGGGCGCGTCGGCGATGATCGGGCCCTCGGGCAACTGGGCGAGACACTGCCGGATGATCCGCGCGCTCTGCCGCATCTCCTCCATACGCACCCAGTAACGGTCGTAGGTGTCGCCGTGCTTGCCGACCGGCACTTCCCATTCCACCTTGCCGTAGGCGCCGTAGGGCTCCATCTTGCGCACGTCGTAGTTGACCCCGGAGCCGCGTAGCGGCGGACCCGTGAGACCGAAATTGATCGCGTCCTCCGCCGAGATGACCGCCACGTTTTTGGTCCGGCCGACCCAGATCCGGTTGTTGGCGATCAGCGAGTCGTACTCGTTGATGTGCGCCTGGAATGTATCCAGGAACGTGTTCATCCCCTGGACGAGATCGGGCGTGAAGTCGCTGTCCACACCGCCGATGCGGTAGTAGTTGAGCGTCAGCCGCGCGCCGCAAAGTTTCTCGAACATGTCGAGCAGCACCTCGCGTTCGCGGAAGGTCCAGAAGAAGACCGTCATCGCGCCGATATCGAGCGCCTGCGTGCCGAGCCAGAACAGATGCCCGATGATCCGCTGCATCTCGGCCACGATCGTGCGGATATACTCGGCCCGCTCCGGCACGGTGAGGTTGAGCAGTTTCTCCACGGCGCGGACGTAGGCATAGTTGTTCGTCATCGAGCAGACGTAATCCAGCCGATCCGTGTGCGGGATGATCTGCATGTAGGCCAGCCCCTCGCACAGCTTTTCCACGCCGCGGTGCAGGTAGCCCAGGTCCGGGGTGGCTTTGACGACTCGCTCGCCGTCCAGCTCGAGGACGACCCGCAGGACCCCGTGCGTGCTCGGATGCTGCGGTCCCATGTTCAGGAGTAGTTCTTCGGTTCGGTACGCCGAAACCGCACCGTTGCCGGCCCGGAACGCTTTCTTTTCCGCCTCCGGCACCTCGTTGTCGCCCGTCGCAACTGCCGACTCGTCCATCTTCGGCAGAAAAGGGAAGGTGCTCCGCCAGCCCCTGCCTTCCGTGGGGAAGTCCTTCCGCAGGGGGTAGCCCTCGTCATAGGTCTCCGGCATCAGGATGCGCCGCAGATCGGGATGGCCGCTGAATTTGATTCCCATGAGGTCGTAGGTTTCGCGCTCCATGAAGTCGGCGCCTTTCCAGACGCTGACGACGGAGGGGATCGTCGGATGCTCCTCGGTCACCCGCGCCTTGACGCGCAGGCGCAGGCTGTGCGGCAGCGAGAGGACGTGGTAGATGACCTCGAACCGCTCCGGGTCGTCGGGGTAATCGGCCGAGCAGACGTCGGTGATGTGGTTGAAGGCCATCCGTGGGTCGTCGTGGAGAAAGCGCGCGATGTCCAGCATGTGCGCCGCCTTCACGCGTGCAGACAGCTCCCCACGATCCTTGTCCTCGTGGACCGACAGGACCGCGTCAGGGAACTTGGCTTTCAGTATGTCGAGTATCGAATGCATGGCACTCCAAGTAAAAAGTGAAAGGTAAAAAGTTAAAAAACAAGAAGCCTATTCCTCTCCTTGAACCTTTCACCTTTTACTTTTCACATTTCACTTCACAAAGACCTTTTCCCGCTGAATCTTTTCCTGCAGTTTCAGCAGCCCGTCGAGCAGCGCCTCGGGACGGGGCGGGCAGCCGGGCACGTACACATCCACCGGTATGATCTGATCCACGCCCTGCACGACGCTGTAACTGTTGTAATGGTTGCCCGACGTCGCGCAGGAACCCATCGAGATGACGTAGCGCGGCTCCGGCATCTGATCGTAGATGCGGCGGATCACCTCGGCCATCTTGCGCGTCACCGTGCCGGCAACAATCATGAGATCGGACTGCCGGGGCGAGGCCCGGAACACGCCGGCCCCGAAGCGGTCGATGTCGTAGCGCGACGACACGGCGGCGATCATCTCGATCGCGCAGCAGGCCAGCCCGAAGCTCATGGGCCACAGCGCGGATTTTCTCGACCAGTTCACCAACGCATCAATGTTCGTCGTGATGATATTTGCTTCAAACTGCCGTTCCAGCATGCTCATAACTACCTCAAGAGCATATAGCTTATGGCGAATGGCTTATGGTTCGGAGGAAACCTGGACTTTCTGGCCATCAGCCATATGCTATACGCCATTAGCTCTTCTCCGTTCAGTCCCACTCCAACGCGCCTTTGCGCCAGGCGTACCAGAACCCCACCAGCAGAATGCCGATGAACACGATCATCTCCACCAGGCCGGCCAGCCCCAGCTTGTGGAAATCCACGGCCCAGGGATACAAAAACACGAACTCGATGTCGAAGATCACGAACAGCATCGCGATGATGTAGTAGCGCATCGGGAACTGCACGCGCGCGTCCTGGAACAGGGGGCTGCCGCTCTCGTAGGTCCTCAGCTTGGCCGGGTAGGGGTGGCTGGGGCGAACCACCCAACCGGCCAGCAGCGACACCACGCCGAAGGCCAGCGCGACCACGATGAAGATCAGGATCGGGATGTAATTCAGCGGAACCGATTCGTTGCCCATAGACTCAGTCTTTCAAGTCGTAAGGCCATAAAGTCGTAAAGTCTCGATCATTGACATGATGACTTTAAGACTTTGCGACTTTCGACGCGCTTGGCGCCAACACCGAACCGAAGAACGGTTTAAACTTCAATCCGTCAAGAGCGGGTTCGGCGATCCCCTTGTGCTGGATCAGAATCTTGAACGTGCGGCCCATGCCGTCCGGCCGCAGCAACTGCACGATCTCCTGAAATTCCTTCGTGCCGGGCTCCAGCCGATCCAGTTCCTGCTCCACGCCCAGGCTCATGAGGAAGCTCATTTGATTCGTGAAGCCCGTCACGCGCAGGCCGGCTTCGTCTCCGACGGCGGCGAGGGCCGTGAAATCCACGTGCGCCGTCATGTCCTGCAGCCCGACGCGCGTGTAGGGATCCTCGGACGTCAGTTGTTTCCAGTAGCAGAGCAGGGTCCCGCGTGCGCGATCCGGGCCGTAGAGGTCCTGCGCCGTGTGACCGTAGTCGATCGTGAGGACGATGCCGCGTCTCATGACCCGCGCGACCTCTTTCATCCAGGTCATCGCTTCCAGATTGATCTCCGCCGTGTAGCCTTCCGGCAGCGTGATGTCCATCGCGGCCAGGCGCGCCAGAGACCGGGCCAGGGCTGGTGTCGACAGCGGCCCGGTCTGTTCGACGAAACGGCCGTCTGCATCGGCCACGTACAGTTCCTTCGGCTCGCCCTGCACAATCTTGACGCGATGGACCGGGAACGCGTCCACCAGTTCGTTCGACAGCAGCACACCGGTCAGGCTGCCATCAACCAGTTCATGGATGCCGTTCAGCCAGGACACTTTGCCGGCAGCCACCCACAGGGCAAGCGTACGCCGCTGCTCCGCAATCATCATCGGACTGCGCTCGATCAGCACGTACTGCAGGCGGGCAAAAAAGGTGGGGGAGTCTTTCTCACAGGCGGCGAGGAAATCGCGCGCCAACAGGCCCTTGCCGGGCCCCATCTCGATCACGGTGAAGGTATCAGGCGAGCCAAGCCCTCCATCAACCTGGCGGATTTGCCGTGCCAGTGTCTGCGCGAGAATCGGATGCACGTCGAAGCTGGTGTAATAGTCGCCGTCCCATCCAATACGATTTGGGCCGATGCGACTTTGGCCGATGCGCTCTTCCGGTTCCGTGGCGCGCGTGTAGTAGCCGAACTTCGGGTGGTAGAGGGCCCGCTCCATGAAGCGCGCGAAGGTAATCGGGCCGGACGCACGGATTTCTGAAATGATTTCGGCGACAAGATCAGGATGGCCGATGGGGATGGCACCGGCCTTGTGCACAGTGGTTGTCATAGGTCTTTTCAGCCTACGAAAAGAGGGCTTAACTTATCTGCTGCGTTGTGGCAAGTCAAGGCCAAAGACCTTGAAAGATGAGGGGTTTACGAGCAGGAGCTGAATAAGGTACAGTCGGAACCACAGCTTATTCGTAGCCCTAAAAACAAGGAGTCGATGAAGTGGAGAAGAATCTGCTCGAAAAGACGACCGATCCGTTGCCGCACCGGCTGGCGTCGGCCTTGAGCAAAGTCAGCGTCTCGTTGAAACGCCGTCTCTGGCGTGATGCCGCGTCCCGCCGCATCAGCCCCCTGCAGGCTCAAATCCTGGCCTTTTTGCGGCAACGGTCCACGCACGGCGCCACGGTGTCGGACATTACCAGGATGCTCGGGGTGACCATGCCCACGGCATCCGACGTGATTGCCGTGCTGGTCAAGCGGGGGTTGCTCCGGAAGTTTCGCACCGAGGCGGATGGGCGGGTCTTCACGGTCCTGCTAACCGCCCGCGGGCGGCGCCGGGCCGAGCAGGTCCAGGGCTGGCCAGACTTTCTGCTCTGGGCCGCTGAGCTGCTGCCGCCGGAAGAACAGGAAAGCCTGCTCCGCACGCTCGTCAAGCTGATCCGGTCCATCCAGGAGCGGGGCGAGATTCCCGCCGCCAAAATGTGCGTCACCTGCACGCACTTCCGGCCGTATGTCAATCAGGACTCCGAACGGCCCTATCATTGCGCGCTGATGAATGCGGATTTCGGAGACCGGCTGATCCGCATCGATTGCAACGAGCACGAACCAGCTTCGCCGGAGCAGCAGGAACGCCAGTGGCAGGCGTTCATCAATCGCACGCCGATCTCATGATCGGTGTGCCGTCGACCGGCCGTTCAGTCTCGGCCCAGATTCCTCTTCCTCCAAGCGCGTCTTAATCCACGCTGAAACCATAACTGACAAGGAAGGAACGTCATGTGTATTGTTGCGATTTCTCTCCCGGTGTTCGCGTGCCTCGCGCTCTGGGCGTGCTCAGCGGCGTCGTCCGAGCCGGTTACCGACGAGCAAAAAACACTCTATGCCCTGGGCGCCGCGGTCGGCCAGTCGCTCGGCGCGTTCAGCCTCAGCGAGTCCGAGCTGGAATTCGTGAAAGCCGGCCTGGCGGATGGCGTGCTCAACCGGAAGTCCAAGGTGGATGTGCAGGCGTTCATGCCGAAGGTGCAGAAACTCCAGCAGGCGCGGGTGGCGGTGCTGGCGGAGAAAGAGAAAAAGGCTGGCGAGGCGTTTCTGGTCAAGGCGGAAACCGAAAAGGGCGCGATCAAAACCCCTTCCGGCATCGTGATCCAGGCGCTGAAGGAGGGCAAAGGCGCCACGCCGAAGGGGACGGATACGGTCAAGGTGCACTATCACGGGACGCTGACCGACGGCACGGTCTTCGACAGCTCCGTGCAGCGGGGAGAGCCGGCGACGTTCGGGCTGAATCAGGTGATTCCGTGCTGGACCGAGGGTGTGCAGCAGATCAAGGTCGGCGGCAAGAGCCGGCTGATCTGCCCGGCCGCTCTTGCGTACGGCGACCGGGGCGCGCCGCCCAAGATCAAACCGGGCGCCACGCTGGTGTTCGAGGTCGAGTTGCTGGAGATAGTAAGGAAATAGCAGGCGTGCCGATCAGGGGAGATGCCAACCGACACCTCCCCTGATCCAAGGCACCGCTTCAAATCCCGCCACCGTCCTTGTGGGCGTGGCCGGTGTCATTTCGAAAACGAAACTTCCTTCCCGTCCAGCAGAAGCGAGCGGATCACAGCAGTCCCCGATGAATCCACCGCGGCCTTGACGTCCACCGCCCACCCGAGTTGTCGCTCGATGACGCGGCCTTTGCCTTCCGGGACAAAGTAACTTTCAATACCATATTCGACGGTCATGCGGCTGTTGTGCGTGTCCTTGACCGTGCCCTTCAAGAACAGTCCGCCGGCAGGTGGCACCGCGGAGACCGAAGAGGCGGCCGCGTACTTCCCCCCGACAGCCAGGGTGACGTAGGCAGCGTCTCTCGGTTTGAACGCCTGGTTTCCACCCGGAATCGTCTTGAGATCCACCGTGCCAATCTCGTAACGCAGGATCACATAGTCGCCGCGGAACAGGTCGCGCGGATCGACCGGGACGGTTTTCAGCAGCACATTCTGTCCCGTGCGCAGCGTGAACTCCTTGCTGGCGATGAAGCCGCCGATGATCAGCAGCCAGAAGGCTCCCAGCAGCAAGAAGGTTTTTTGAGACGGCATCGCTAGGCGGCCGGCTGTGCGCTGAATTGGGTTCTAAGCTCGCGCCGCTTCTTCTCCAGCGCCATGCCGCCAAGGACCAGGATCAGGCCGCCGGCGAGAAAGAAGAGGGAGCGCGGGAGCAGTTCCCAGAAGAAGTCGAAATATCGCACGAGGACCAGCACCCCGAGCCAGGACATGTCGATGTTGACCAGCTTCATATCTTCCCGGTTATAGCCCACGTAGAGTAGAACGAAAATCAGCCCGGCGACAATGAGATTGAACAGAATCGCGGTAAGGTCCGGGGGGTCTTGACCCAGAACACTGTCAGGGCCGCCACGACCAGGCCCAGGCAGAGGCTCTGCTCCAGCGTGTTTGTGCTGGATTTGGCCGGGTTCGCAGACAACGCGCCCAACGCTCATACTCCATGGCACTTTTTGTACTTTTTCCCGCTGCCGCAGGGGCAGGGGTCGTTGCGGCCGATCTTGTCGGCGGTGCGGACGGGGGTCTGCGGTTTCGCTTCCTCTTCGCCGCGGTTGAAGCTCATGCGGAGGGGGACCGCGGGCTCGCGGATGACCGGCGGCGGTTCCTCACCCCTGACGGCCTGGATGTGGAAGAGCCGGTCGAGCACGTCGCCCTTGATGCGGCTCATCATGGCGGCGAACATGTCGTAGCCCTCGCGCTTGTATTCGATCAGCGGGTCCTTCTGCCCATAGCCGCGCAGGCCAATGCCGTCGCGCAGGTGGTCCATGCTGAGCAGGTGGTCCTTCCAGTGATAATCAATGACTTGTAACATCACCATCTTCTCCAGCTGCCGCAGCAGCTCCGAGCCCATCTCCTGTTCCTTCTGGGCGTAGATCTTCTGCACCCGCTCGTGCAGTTCCTGCTTGAGCGCCTCGCGCCCGTGGTCTTTCAACTCCTCCGCGGTACCGGGCCCGCTCCCGTTGTGAATAAACGTTAAACCGAACTGGGCGTGCAGCGACTCAATGAGGCCTGGGAAGTTCCATTCCTCCGGGTACTGCTCCTTGGGGCAGTGGATATCGATGAGCGAATCGAGCACCTGCGCGGTCATATGCGCGATCTGCTCGGAGAGATCCTCACCGGTGAGAATGGCGCGGCGGTGCTTGTAGATGACCTCGCGCTGCTTGTTCATCACGTCGTCGTATTCGAGCAGCTGTTTGCGGATGTCGAAGTTGTGCGCCTCGACTTTCTTCTGCGCGTTCGCGATCGCGCGCGTGACCATGCCGTGCTCGATGGGGACGCCCTCCTCCATGCCGAGCTTGAGCATCATCTGTGAGACGCGCTCGGAGGCGAAGATGCGCATCAGGTCATCTTCAAGCGACAGATAAAACCGCGACGAGCCCGGATCGCCCTGCCGGCCGGAGCGGCCGCGGAGCTGGTTGTCGATGCGGCGGCTCTCGTGCCGCTCCGTGCCGAGAATGTGCACGCCGCCGGCTGCCACGACTTGCGCCCGGTCTTCCTCGCACTCCTTCGTGATCTGATCCAGCATGGCCTTCTTCTGTTCCTCCAGCAGGGCCTCGTTGCCTTCCTGGTAGATAAACCGCTTGTAGAGGAAGTCCGGGTTGCCACCGAGCAGAATGTCGGTGCCGCGGCCGGCCATGTTGGTGGCGATGGTCACAGCGCCCTTCACCCCCGCCTGCGCGATGATCTCGGCTTCTTTCTCATGGAATTTGGCGTTCAAGACGTTGTGCTTGACGCCCTGCTGCTTGAGAAAGCCCGCCAGGCGTTCGGATTTCTCGATCGAGATGGTGCCGACGAGGACCGGCTGGCCCCGTTCATAGCAGTCCTTGATCTCCTCGACGATCGCGTTGAATTTTTCCTTCTCGGTCCGGAAGACGATGTCGGCGTAGTCCTTCCGGATCATCGTGCGGTTGGTCGGGATCACGTTCACGTCGAGGTTGTAGATCTTGGCGAACTCCGGCGCTTCCGTGTCGGCGGTGCCGGTCATGCCGGCGAGTTTCTTGTACATGCGGAAATAATTCTGGAAGGTGACGGAGGCCAGCGTCTGGTTTTCGTTGGCGATCTTGACGCCTTCCTTCGCCTCGACGGCCTGGTGCAGCCCGTCGCTCCAGCGGCGGCCCGGCATGAGGCGTCCGGTGAACTCGTCCACGATGAGGACCTCGCCGTCCTTTACCACGTAATCCACGTCGCGCTTGTAGATTGCGTGCGCCTGCAGCGCCTTGATGACGTGGTGGACCTGGTCCATGTTGGCCGGGTCGTAGAGGTTGTCCACGCCCAGGAGCTTTTCGACGCGCGCGTTGCCGTCTTCCGTCAACGCGGCGGTTTTGGTCTTTTCTTCGATCGTGTAATCCCGCTCGGGTTTCAACTGCGGGATGATGGCGTTGATGCGGTAATAGAGATCGGTGGTTTCCTCCGTGGGGCCCGAAATGATCAGCGGCGTCCGGGCCTCGTCGATGAGGATGCTGTCCACCTCGTCCACGATGGCGAAGTTCAATTCGCGCTGGACGCACTGGTCCATGTTGTGGACGATCAGGTTATCCCGAAGATAATCAAATCCAAATTCATTATTGGTCCCGTAGGTGATGTCCGCATGGTAGGCCTCCTGCCGCGTGCAGGGCCTGAGATGCTGGAGGCGCTTGTCCGGCGCGTCGTAGGCCGGATCGACGAGGAACGACGCGTCGTGCTGAATCACGCCGACCGAGAGGCCCAGGCTGTGATAGAGCTGTCCCATCCACTGCGCGTCACGTTTGGCCAGGTAGTCGTTGACGGTGATCAGGTGCGCGCCCCTGCCTTCGAGCGCGTTCAGATAGATCGGCAGGGTGGCGACCAGCGTCTTGCCTTCGCCGGTTTTCATTTCCGCGATGCGGCCCCTGTGCAGGATCATGCCGCCGATGAGCTGGACGTCGAAGTGCCGCATGTTCAGGCGGCGCTTGCCTGCTTCCCGGCAGACCGCGAAGGCTTCGGGTATGAGCGTGTCGAGGACTTCCCCGTCGGCCAGCCGCTTTTTGAAGACCTGCGTCTTGTCGGCGAGGGCCTGGTCGGAGAGGGGTTTCAAGGCCGGTTCGAGCGAGTTGATGTGCTCGACGATCGGACGGAGCGCCTTGATTTCCCGGTCGTTTTTGCTGCCGAAGATGATATTGAGCAGTCGTGTGAGCATCAGAAATTCCTAGATTTCACGGCAGTATACCCGATTTAAAGTGCCAAATCCCACCACGAGGAGATTGCTTGACAGGGAGAGTACCGACCTTTAGTATTTGCCACGATGTTGTCTCGACGCATCCTCAGATCCGTTGCCGTCAGCGTGGCCGTCTGCCTGCTGCTCGTCAGCGGGCTGGCCTATCCGCAGACGGTCGCACATGCCGGGCACCATGCCCAGCATACGGCCAAGACCCACGCGTCGGCCCTGTGCTCGTGGATGTGCGCGGCCGGGCAGGTGTTTGAAGGGACCACGGTCGTCCTTCAATCGGATCGCAGCCCGGTCGGCTTCGCCAGCCTGATCACTGTTTCAGAACCCACGAGTGTTACTCGCTTAGCTATTCCATTCCGCGGTCCTCCGTCTCTCTCCGTCTAACTCCAGAACGGCTCGCAGCATTTTGGGTGAGCGTCCGCGCGCGTAACGTGCGGATTTGAGGGTTCACCTGGCGCTGCGGGCGAGGAATGTATGAACCGGTATTCTTCATGGAGACGGAGAAGATATGATCAACAGGACAGTCATGTGCGCACTCGTTGCGCGGATTTTTGCAGGATTGGCATTGATCGGGATTCTTGCTGTACCGCCCGTGCAGGCGTCCTGCGGGGCCGTGCAATGTTTTATCGTGATCGGATCGCAGCAGCAGGTGCCGCAGAAAGGCCTGCTCACAGTCAACGGTATATACAATAATACCCCGATGCGGAAATTGGACGGGACCTCCGGCATCATTTCCGCCGTCGATCAGACGGGGCGGAGTTTGATCCTGGACCATCACCAGGAAACACGCACGATCACCCAGATGGTCACGATGAATCTGAACTATGGTGTCACGGATCGGTTCGGGCTGGAGATGAACATTCCGTATTTGAAGCGGACGCACAAGCACATTGACGGGCTCGGCGAAGATAACGGGGGCGCGGGGGACCCGACGACCTTCTCCGACAACGGCATTGGTGACATTCGGGTCACGGCCAAGTACAACGTGCTGCCGACACTGCGGAGCATGGTGGTCATGGGATTCGGCGTGGACATTCCGACCGGCGATACCGGTGCGAAGGAGAGCACGGGCGGCATCATGGAATCTCCGACGCAGTTGGGCCGTGGCAATGCCGGGCTGATCGGCTCGGCCTATCAGACCTATGAGCTGATTCCGCACCAGTTGAATCAGTTTGCCTACGCCAGCTATCGCCATACCTTTAAGAACAACGAAGGATATCAGTTCGGGGATGAATATCTGCTTAACGTCGGGCTCAATTATATGGCGCGACCGTGGCTCACGGTGATGGGCCAATTCAATTACCGCTATCTGGTGCACGACATCATGAGCGCGTCACTGTTGAGGTCACTCACGCCCGCAGACGCAGGCTTCCCGGATGACCCGGAGGTACTGGATCCGAACATCACGAACCGTGGAGTGACGAATACCGGCTCGACGTACCTTGCGTTCACGCCGGGGTTGCAGGTCGGACTGGGCGAACTCGTGGATTCTTCATGGGTCAAGATGACGTCGCTCTACTTTTACTCGCAGATTCCGATGGTGCGCGATTCCAACAACAATCTGGCCCAAGGAACAAGTTTTATATTCGGGATGACAAGGTCGTTTCAGCTGACGCCGTAGCGCTATGAGCCGGGGCGGCGGTTTTCTAAACCGCCGCCCAGGAAATTCGAAGAGCGAGAGGAAAAAAATGAATGGAAAGCTGATGGCAATGATGGCTCTGGCCGGAGGGATGATTCTCCTTGGCTCGACGGATCGGACGGCCTGGAGCATGGGCGAGCGGGTGCCGGCTGCGGGAATGCCCGCAGCGGAGTTCACGCTGACCGATTTGGAGGGTCGCCAGCAGAGCCTGAGCCAGTATCGTGGCAAGGTTGTGCTGCTGAATTTCTGGGCGACTTGGTGCAAGCCCTGCACGACCGAGATGCCGGCGATGCAGGCGACCTTTGACAAGCTGCGCGGCAAGGGCTTCGTCGTGCTGGCGGTGAACGAGCTTGAAGACGATGAGAAAGTCCGCGCGCACATCCGCGATTACAAGCACACGTTTCCGGTCTTGATGGACCGTGAGAACCGCGTGGCCAACCTCTACGGTGTGTATGGCCTGCCGGTGAGCGTGTTCATCGACGAGGCAGGCGTGGTGCAGGCCTATATCAAAGGCGGCTTGCTCACCGAGCAGAAGATCGAAGACGAAATTGCCCGGATTCGCTCGGTCAAGCCGATCCAAGCCGCCGCGCGTTGATTTCGTCCTCCTGCCCGCGTATAGTCCGCAGACATTTTTATGGAGGGCGACGTATGATACGACACAGCCTCGTGCAATTCCTGCCACTCGGTCTCGTGCTCGCGCTCTGCCTGCCCGGCCTCGCGCCGGCTGCCGACAGCAAGGCGCACGAGCAGTATCTTCAAGCGGCCAAGCTGTTCGAGCAGGACAGGTACGACGAGGCGATTGCGGCCGCGAAGAAGTCCATCCAGCTTCAGCCGAAGTTCGCCGATGCGCACCTGCTGCTGGGGAAGATCTATTTCGAGGGCAAGCGGCGGGCGGCGGACGCAATCTCAGCGATGAGACAGGCGATCCAGCTCAAGCCGGACTATGCCGAGGCCTATTATCATCTCGGGCTCGTCTACCAGACGCAGGGCAAATTTCGAGACGCCGAGCAGGTGCTGCGCCAGGCCATCAAGCTCGTGTCAAAATACGAAGAGGCCTACTGGGCGCTGGGCCGGCAGTTCCAGCGCAACCGCCGCAACGACCAGGCAGTCGAGATCTTTCAGGCCTTGCTGGCCATCAACCCCAATCACACCGGCGCGTTGTTCAGTCTGGCAATGGTCTATGATACGCAGGGTGAGAGCCAGAAAGCGCGTAACACTGTTGAACACCTGACCAAAGTGGATCCGACCCACCCGGACGCCTGGTACCTGCTCGGACGGATCGAGGAAAAGGAAAGTCACGTTCCCCAGGCGATCGACGCCTACCGGATGGCCGTGTCGGCCAAGCCGGACTTCGTGGACGCCCATCTCAATCTGGGGTTCCTGTACCGGAGCGAAGGGAAGATGCCGGAGGCGGTCAAGCGCTTTGAAGAGGTCATCCGGCTCCGGCCGGAATATGCCGAGGCCCATCTGAACCTGGGCGGGCTCTATGCCAACATGGGTAAGCTCGATCTCGCCGAAGAAGAATATGAAACGGCGGTGCAGTTGAAGCCGAACCTTGCCGAGGCCCATTACAGCCTGGGACTCTTCTACGAGTTGCATCGCAAGGATATGGTCAGAGCGCTGGCGTCCTACAGGAAATACATCGAGTTGGGCGGGCGTGACGAGCGCATCGAGCGCATCGTTGGACAAGCTGGCCGCTAATTCCTACCGTCTGATCCGTCCGAAGTTGTAATAATACGGCCGCCAGTAGTAGGAGGGCGGGTAATAGTAGTTGGGAAGGCCGGACAGCGTGTCCCTGTGCGGCCAGACTTTCAGCGATTTGATCTCCACCATCGGGTAGGTATAGTCCGTTTCGTCGAGTTTATCGGCCACGGAGCCGGTCACTTCGCAAACGAGGGTGAGTCGCGTGCCGGGTGGAATTGTCGCCGGGTCCAGGAATTCCTTCTGGACGGCGATGAAACGCCCTCGCGATGCGGTGCGGTCCATCCCCGGCTGGAGCGAGCCGTCCAGCGGAATCTCCAGCACTTCGATCCTGGTTCCATCCTTCAAGCGTTTAGCCGACAGCACCTCGCCACCAAGCACCATCATAATATGCCCGCGGTAGGAATCCGGCGCTTCCCGAAGCTGCGGAAACGTCAGGGTTTTATCGAGCTGGGCCTGGAGGGCAGGAGGCACGACATTGCCGGAGGCGCAGCCGGCAAGGAGCGCCATCAGCGCGAGGCCTCCCAGACCCATCGGCGAGAACCGGAACATGGTCCATTATAACAGAGGCATCAGAGAATCGAATTGGCTATAATGGGCGCGTTTTTGCGGAACTATCGAGAAAGGACGAAGCATATGCGTCGAGAGTATGCGACGGGGTGGCTGACGATTGCGCTGGTCTGCTGGATGATTGGAGGAGCGGCATGGGCGGGACCAGCCGCGCAGCCGAAGCCGGCCGGCAAGTATGAACTCTTGAAAGAAACGTCCACGCACCAGGCCGGCAAGGTCAAGCTGACGGAATTTGCCGATTTTTATTGTCCCCATTGCCATGCGTTCGAGCAGGCGCTGGTGCCGTTTATCGAAAAGGAGTTTAGCGGCAAGGTCGAGGTCAACATGATCGGTTTTCCGGTGATCGGCGGCAAGCTGCCCACGGCGTTCGAGATGTACGAGCAGGCCAGGACCATGGGCAAGGGCGTGGAGATGAAAAATGCGCTGTTTCGCACGATTCACAAGGATCGGCTGCACATTTTTGACAAGGTGATCCGTGAGACGTTGATTAGAGAAGTGGGTCTCGATCCCGTCGCCTTCGAGGCCGGACTTGCCAGCGGAAAGCCTGCCGAAGCGGTTCAGGCGGGCCGCAAGCTGGGCGAGCGGGTGAAGGTTCAATCCACGCCGACGGTGGTGCTGGACGGGAACATCAAGGTCGAGGGAGAGAACCTGAGTCCGGAGAATTTAAAAACCGTCATCGCGAGCATTCTGGTAAAGGACGGCAAGCGATAACCGTATGTCGAGCACCGCGCGCCATCTGATCGTCGGCCTGGCCGGACTGGTCGGCCTCGTTGGATTGGGTCTTCTATCGGGGGGGCTACCGGCCATTTCTGCCGAAAAGCCGGCCTCGCACTCGGCCTTGTCCGACCTCCAGGGACAGATCAAGCACACCGCCGCGAAAGTCACTCCGGCGGTCGTGAATATCGCGTCCACGGTGATCGTTCGGGACCAGCTGTTCAGCGACGAAGGCCTGCCGTTCGGCCTGTTCTCCCAACCGGCGCCGCGCCGTCAATATGGGCAGGGCTCCGGCGTCATCGTCTCGGCGGACGGCTACATTGTCACGAACAATCACGTCGTGGCCGAAGCGGTGAACGTTGAAGTGCTGCTGGCCGACCGGCGGCAGTTCAAGGGCCGTGTCGTCGCGACCGATCCCAAGACCGACGTGGCGGTGGTCAAAATCGACGCGAACGGCCTTCCCACTATTCCGTGGGGAGATTCCGGCACGCTTACCGTCGGCGATTTTGTACTGGCCATAGGGAATCCGCTGGGCCTCAACCAGACGGTCACGTTCGGCATCGTGAGCGCGGTGGGGCGGGCGGACGTCGGAGTCGCCGATTACGAAGATTTCATCCAGACCGATGCGCCGATCAATCCCGGCAATTCGGGCGGGGCGCTCGTGAATACGAAAGGCGAGCTGATCGGCATCAATACGGCGATCGCCAGCACGACCGGCGGCAGCGTCGGTGTCGGCTTCGCGGTTCCCAGCAACATGGCGCGCGCAGCGATGCAGAGTTTGCTCAAGACCGGACGGGTGGTGCGTGGATTTCTCGGCGCCAATACGCAGAACGTGACCCCACTGTTGGGCAAGATGTTCAAGTTGCCGGATGTGAAGGGCGTGATCGTCACGGATATTTTTGCCAGAGGATCGGCGGAAAAAGCCGGGCTCAAGCGTGGCGATGTCGTGCTGCGGTTTGACGGCAAGGATGTCGTGGACTCCGGCAAGTTGCGAAACATAATTGCGCTGGTACCGATCGGCAGCCGGCACAAGCTCGACATCATTCGTGAGAACAAGCCGATGCAGGCCGAGCTGGTCATCCAGGAAGCGCCCCGCGAGCGGACGAAGCGGGCGACGGCTATCGCGCACGGCGTTACCATGGGCCATCCGCTCGGCGGCTTGCTCGTGGAGGAAATCACGCCTCCGGTGGCGCGCCAGCTCGGGCTCACTTCAACCACCGGCGTGGTCGTCACGGGGGTCGAGGAAGGCAGTCTCGCCGAGTCGGCCGGCATTTCCATGGGCGACCAGATTCTGGAAGTGAATCGCAAGCCGGTGGAGGATCTCGAAGCCTATCAACGGCTCGTCGAGCCGATCAAACCCAAAGACCTGACCCTCCTGCTCATCAACCGCCAGGGCACTGTCCTCTTCGTACCCATCGAAGGCGAATAGCCCTTCTTCTCTCACGAGTTTTCCCGTTGACTTGATTTATCCATTAGTGCTACGAAATTAATAAACGTAACACTGGAGCCTGCCATGAAGAAACTCGTCCGGTTCGGCATCTCTCTGGACCACCATCTGCTCGATGACTTTGACGGGCTAATCGCCCAAAAGGGCTATAGCAACCGCTCCGAAGCCATCCGGGATCTGATTCGGGACAACCTAGTCGGGCAGGAATGGCATGCGAATAAGGAAACGGTCGGGACTGTCACGATCGTCTACGACCACCACGTCCGCGCCCTCACCGACAAACTGACCAGCATTCAGCACGATTATCAGCACCTGATCGTATCCGGCATGCACGTGCATCTGGACCATGACCATTGTCTGGAGGTTCTCGTCGTGCGGGGCAGGGGCTCTGAAGTCAGGAAAGTCGCCGATATCCTCATTGGCACCAAGGGCGTGAAACACGGAAAGCTGGCTATGACGACAACCGGGGAAGCGTTTCATTAAGTCGTCGTATGCGTCCGCTCAGGTTTCTTCTCCCAATCTGGTTGTTTATATCTTTGGGTGGCGTATCCCCGTTATTTGCGCACGATCCGGAGGCGCCGGAGATCACCGTGCCGGAAGTCGGGGTGACGACCGAGCGTCCGGTCGCAGCCTCCTCGCAGCAGTTCATCCCGGACAAGGAATACCTTTTGCAGCCGCAGGGCCGCCCCGCCTAGGTGCTGCGCCTGATTCCCGGTTTCATTGCCGTGGAGCATTCCGGCGGCGCGGGCAAGGCCGACCAGTATTTTCTGCGCGGATTCGACGCGGATCACGGTACCGACGTTGCGTTCTTTTCGGACGGAATGCCAATCAATTTTCGCACGCATGCCCACGGACAGGGCTATACCGACCTGAATTTCATCATCCCCGAGACCATCGAAGGCCTCGACGTGCATAAGGGGGCCTATCACGCCCAGTTCGGGGATTTCGCGACGGCGGGTGCCGTGAATTTCAAGACCCGCGAGGTCGTCAAGGAAGGCGTGGTGCAACTGGCCGGCGGGCAGTTCGACACGCAGCGGCATCTGCTGATGTTCTCACCGACCACGGGCAAGGTCCGCACGTTATTTTCGGCCGAGGGCTACTATACGAACGGGCCGTTCCAGAACGACAACCGCTACTTCCGCACCAATGTCATGGGCAAGGCGACGATGAATCCGACGAACCGGTCGGAGCTGAGCCTCACCGGCACCTATCACAAGGCCCAGTGGAACGCTTCGGGAGAAATTCAACTGCGGGCGGTGACGGATGGCTCGCTGGATCGCTTCGGCGCGATCGATCCGACCGAAGGCGGACAAACCACCCGTGCGACAGGAAAGCTGAACTATCACTATGATACGACTGGCGGCGGGAGCTTCTTTGCCAATGCCCATGCGCAATATTATAAATTCGACCTCTATACGAATTTCACTTTCCTCCTGAACGATCCGGTCAACGGCGACGGCATCCAGCAGTCGGACCGGCGCGTCATCTACGGCGGGGATACGGGCTATCGCCAGGCCGGCAAGCTGATGGACATGGATGCATCGACAACGATCGGCGTGCAAATCCGGGTGGACGACATTCACGCGCGGCTTGGCCCCCAGACGAAGCGTGACCCGACCGGAACGACGACGGACAGTGACGTCCTCGAAGCCTCCTACTCGCCCTTTGCGAAACTGGAGATTCAGCCGGCGCCATGGGTGAGATTGGCCGGCGGGCTCAGGAGCGAGTTCTTTGCCTTCGATGTCCGCAATCGTTGCGACACCTGTGCCGGGCAGCCGGCCGGTCGAAAGACTTCTTCGATGGTGCTCCCGAAGGCCAACCTGATCCTGGGACCGTGGTTCAAGACGGAGTTATTCGCGAATTACGGCGAGGGGTTCCACAGCAACGATGCGCGGTCAGCCGTCGTCGCCGGCTCGTCGCCTCTCGCGCGGGCCAAGACCTATGAGGTGGGGGTGAAGTCAAAACCCTGGGGGCCGATGGACTGGAACTGACAGCCACGTTGTGGCAGGTGGATCTCAAATCCGAACTGGTGTTCGTCGGAGACGAGGGGACAACCGAGATTCGCGGCGCCTCCAGGCGACGCGGCATGGAGGTCGCCGCGCGCGGTCAAATCATGGGTCCGTTGTATTTCAACGGCAGCTTCACGATGACGAGCCCCAAGTTCAGGAACGGCGATGCTATTCCTCTGGCGCCCGAGCTGACGGGATATGGTGCCTTCATCCTGCAATGGCCGCAGGGCTTGACGTCGCAACTGCAAGCGACCTATCTGGGTGTCCGTCCACTGACTGAGGACCGGAGCATCAAGGCGCCTTCGTGGATCGATTTCGACCTGTCCATGCGCTACAAGCTTCCCGTGAAGCTCGAGCGTGGGCGTCTGGAGGCGTTCATGTTCATCCAGAATCTTCTTGATACGGACTGGGAACAGGCGACGTTTGCCTTCAATTCACGTCTGCGAAACGAGCCGGCGGGGGTGACGGATATTCATTTTGTGCCGGGGAATCCGAGGATGTTTATGGGCGGCGTCGCATGGTATTTTTGATCTGATGGCTGCCAGGATTCTCAAGAGACCCTATTTCAGCCGTCCCACGTTACAAGTCGCGCGGTCGCTGCTGGGTAAATATCTCGTTCGAAAGAACGGACGCAAGACTCTGGCCGGACGCATCGTCGAAGTGGAAGCCTACATCGGCATGGAGGACCGTGCCTGCCATGCCTCGAAGGGGCGCACGGCCCGCACCGAAGTCATGTTTGGTCCGGCCGGCATCTCATACGTCTATCTTATCTACGGCATGTACCACTGTTTCAATATCGTAACGGAACGGGTCGGTTATCCGTCAGCCGTGCTGGTGCGGGCTGTGGAGGATGTCGACACGCAGGCGCTGATCGACGGACCGGGACGCGTCTGCCGGTTTCTTGCGATCGATCGGAGACTGAACCGGTTGGATCTGACGAAGGGCAGGGCATTGTGGGTGGAAGATCGGGGAGGACGAACAGCGGCGTCGGCGGTCACGACAGGTCGCCGGATCGGGGTGGATTATGCCGGCATCTGGGCAAAGAGACGATGGAGATTTCGTCTCGCGCCAAGTCAAAAGTTAAAAGTGAAAAGTAATAAGTGAGGAGTGCCCGGTCGCTGAGACAAAAGAAATTCGACGTGAGACAAAGAAAAAGGGGAAGCCGGCGACCGGCTTCCCCTTTTCTATTCGGACCTGACGACGCTTAGTCGATCTTGCGGTCGCCGCTGATTTTGGTGGCGGAGGTCACCGGAGGCGCAATCTTGATTTGCGGACCCTGGACCGACGGGAGCTGCCCGGCGCCGTGTTTTTCCTTGATGCGGTGGTTGTTCGGATCGACCAGGTTCTGCTGCACGTGGTTATCGGTGCTGGTGATGGACTTTGTGATGGCCTTATCCCCACCACCACCAGTCTGGCCGGCATCATTGGCCGTCGGCTGGCCCGTCACCGGGCTCGTCGACGCCTTGGCCGGATAGCCTTCGTGCTTGGGGAGCATCGCCGGATTCGCCAGCGCGACTGAGACGGAAAATCCCACGATCGCGAGTGCTGCAATAGTGCCGATAAGCGTCTTCATATGATGCACTCCTTTTGATGAGAGAAAGTGAAAATTGAGTCTCAAATCAACGCCAATAAGCCATAAAACGAGGCTATCTTAGCGGCCATCAGGGGGTCTGTCAAGACCGCAGGCAAGGGGGTATGGGCGATAGGCAATAGGTCGGAGAAGCCTCACCCATAACCTCGAATCTCTCGCCTTGCATCTGGCGCGACAGCGCCCTACCGGCGACGGCCCCGGCCCCCACGCCCACGGAAGCGTCCCCCGCGGGGAGCTGCGGCCGGGAGCTGGATCGTGACCGCAGTGCCTTTTTCCTGGCCGCCAGCGATGGAAATCTCGCCCTGGTGTTCGTCGACGATCTTTTTCACTGTCGCCAGGCCCAGCCCGGTTCCGGACCGCTTGGTCGTAAAGTACGGCTCAAAGAGCTGGCTCACGTGTTCGGCGGGGATCGGCGCGCCGTCGTTGCTGATCACGATCTGCACCATGCGCCCTCCCTTCTGGGACGACACGGCGATGTCCAGGTGCCCACCCGGCGTCATGGCTTCCAGCGCGTTCTTGATGATGCTGAGGAAGACCTGCTGCATTTTGGCGTTGTCGCACCGGACGGGGACGGGGTGTCCCTCGTACTCTTTCGTCACGGCGATCCGGTTCATCTCCAGATCGGTGGCGACCAGGCTGAGGGTGCCGTCGATCACTTCGGAAATGCGGCAGGGCCGGCGGTTCAATTCCAGCGGTTTTGCAAAGTCCAGAATTTCGTTGAGGGTCGCCTCGACACGGATCAGGTCACGCATTCCGCTTTCGACCCGCGTTTGCGGATCGAAATCCAGAATGCCTTCCCGGGTGATGTCTTCCAGCTGCGCCCGGACGGAGGCCAGCGGCTCGCGGACTTCCGTCGCCAGGAATGCGCTGAATTCTCCGAGGGCCGCCTGTCGTTCCTGCTTGCGGATCATCGGCTCGGACGGGCCCTGCGGTGCCGGGATCGGCGCGTCGTGCCCGGTTTCCCCAGGCCCCGGTCTGCCCGCGGGTGCGGCCGCTGCCGGGGAGCTTTGGAGCAACTCCACCAGGCTTCCAATCAAGCCCTCCAGGTGCTTCGTATCCTGGAGCGAATACTGCCCCGATGTTTTGGAAGCCACGGTGACGGTCCCGCCGACCTGCCCGCGGACGAAGAAGGGCACGACGAGCGCGCAGGCGTATTGCTCCTTATAGAGTGGCTTGTGATCGAGGAACCGGCCCTGTGTGGACGCCAGGTCCAGATCCACGCGCGCCTTGCGGTGGCGGATGGCCCATCCGGCGGCGGAGGAGTCAAAGGCCAGACGCAATCCCGGCCTTAGATCCTTCTTGGGGTCGCTTTTGGCGTCGCTTTTCGCTTCGCCGGCCATACCGATGATTTCAATGACGCCGGTAACGGGATCGTAAAGCGTGACCAGCGCGCGGTCGAAGGGCAGTGCCGCGGCGGTGTTCGCAAGCAGGGTGGACACCCGTTCCTGCATATCCGGTGTCGAGTAGGAAGCTGGCGGCGCCAGCGGTTCCGCCGCGACCGGAGGCGGGGCTGCCGCAGCCGGCTCGTAGCCGACCGCCGGCCGGCGCAGCAGCAGCGTGCCGTCGAATAGTTCGGCTCGATGCAGCACGGCCGTGATCTGATCGCCGGCGTGTTCGAGGAGCGACTTTTCCTTTTTGGTGAAGCTTGCGCTTTCCTTGCGTCCGATCACCATGACACCGTAGGTCCGCTGGTGATGCTGCAACGGAATGGCTAGCAGTGTTTTGGCGACCGGCGTAATCATGCGCAACCGCATGGCGCGAAACGACTCGCCGTCCACTGCCACGGTCGGCGCGTACAGCGCGTCCACGTCCTGCGTCGAGAGCGTGCGGAGGATCGCCTGGGCTTCGCGCTGGGCAAAGCCGCGGCAGCCTTGCAGGGAGAGGGGGCTGCCCTCAACCTCGAAGATGCCGATGAGCGCCGTGTCGGCGCCCAATTCGTTGAGCGCGGTCGTCAGCGCGCGTTGCAGGGTGGTCTGCTTCTCGGTCTTTGGGGAACGGTCTGTTCGTGCGTATGCCTGGTGTGCCATCGGGGTTCCTAACGCTGAATGATGAACGCTGAACGATGAACGAAGAGCGGCCGGATTGTAACAGCGTTGAGGCGAGGTTTCAATTGAGCACGCGCGGCGGCTTGGGGCGGTGGACGAGGACCTCGACCTTGCCTTCTTCGGAGATCAGCAGCGTCAGCACGGTGCTGACCACGCTGATCAGGAGCGCGGCCCATACCGACGGCCAGAATCCGTCGACCGTGAAGCCGGTGACCAGCCAGGAGGTGAACTGGAGCAGGATGGCATTGATGATGACCATGAACAGGCCGATGGAAAACATGATCATCGGAAAGGAAAAGAGGTAGAGGACGGGCCGCACGATCGCATTCAGCAGCGCCAGGATGATCACGGTGGCGGCGCCGGCCGGGACGCCGTCGATCTTGATACCGGGCACGATCTCGGCGGCGGCCAGCACGGCCACGCCGGTGATGACGAATCGGATGAACAGGCCTTTCATAACGTAACTCCTGGTTGGGCGAATACGCGTGTCATTGTCGTTTCTTCCACGGCCGACGTCAATGATGGTGATCTGCCGCGGGCTGTTCGGTTTTTGTATTATACCGTTTCATCTCCTCCAATTCATCCGGCGTGAGCTTGGGCAGATGGCGGATGAAATGGACGAGTTTCCAGCTTTCCTTGTCTTCTTCCGGCTTGCCCTTGCCCCAGGCCGGCATGGCGGTAAAACGGATGCCGTTGTGAATGACGAAAAACAGTTCGCCGTCGGACATGGATTGCGTGTCGGAGAGGCGCAGGTCAGGCGCCTTGGGATAGACGTTTTCTCCAATGGGTGTTTTGCCGCTGCCGTCGTTGGCGTGACAGGTGGCACAGTGATCGGCGAAGTGATGCCGCGCCTCAGTCATCAGATCGTGGCTCGCTGGAATCGGATTGGCGGCGTTCCGCTGGGAGAACGGAACGGCCAGGTGCCGGGCCTGGCGGGCCAGCACAACTTCGAGGGCGGAGGGCTTTGCCTTGGCGCTGAATCCGGTCTGGAAGAACGCGTAGGCGAACCAGCCTGAGACCATGACCACGAGAAGGGCGGCAGCTGCGGCGATTCCAATCAGGACCCTGGTGCGATTCGACATCATGCGCAGTATACAATCTTCCGATACGGAACCCAAGAATGCATTGGGTTATGAGCCAGTATCCGATTGAAGGGGGCCCGGGTATGGGAACCGATCGAACAGCCGGAGCAGAAACAGCGCCGTGACCGGGATATAGATGAGCGTGCCGGTCATGCCGAGCAGCAATTCGCCGATCCAGAAGGTCACGCCCAGGTTGAACAGCAGCACCCCATAATAGAGTCCGCAGCCCAGCAGCACGTCGCCGGTGACGGATCGGCTGGGCTTGTTCGCGGGCGTTGGCAGGTGGCGGTCCAGAGGGAAATACATCGCCAGCGAGATGGCTCCCACCACGGCCCAGCCCACATAATTGGCGATCGTGACACCAAAATGGATGCCGGGGTCCGGATAAAAATAGATCTGGCCCAGGAACCAGCGACTTCCCCGCAGCGCCACGGGATCGATCACCATATCGATGAAGGCAAAGAACAGCACGGTCAGTCCAAACACCGGCCAGGATGTGCGGGCTTCAAGCGGAAAACCGAGCGCAGGCTGGCAGCAGCGCGCACCGTTCGGCGCCTGCTTCGGCAGCAGAAAAAACAGCGCGAGGCAATAGCTCGCATAGAGCAGGAAGCTGAACGAGAGCGAATCCATGAAGGGGACGTTCGACAGGTAGAGTTCCTGGCCGACCGTGAACCCTGTGTAGTGGTACCAGCCGAAGGGGATGCCGTTGCGGGTCGAGGACCATTCGCACACGAAGGCGACGAACCAGGTGATGCCCAAAAACAGGCCGGTCCGCTTCCAGCCAATGAGTCTGTGCGCGCAAAACAGCGCCGCCGCCAGAAAGACGAACACGTAGGGGCGGAGGAGCAGCGTTTTGAACAGTAGAAGAGGGATGTCCATCATGCGTAATGATGATCCCGGAACCATCGCACGGCCTTCTCCAGCGCAATTTCGATCGGCGGTTGGGGCAAGGCCAGTTCGCGGACGGCCTTGCTGCAGTCGTAATGCATTCTGTACTTGGCCATCTTCACGCCTTCCAGCGGAATGCGCGGCGGCTGATGAGTCACATAATCCGCGATCCATTTATTGACGTAGGCCAGGGGTAAAATTGCCAGCCGGGGCAGCTTGATAGTCGGGGCGGGGACACCGGTCAACCGGCTGAGCATCTCGAAGATTTCCCGCAACATTAAATTCCGGTTCCCCAGGATATAGCGTTCGCCGATCCGGCCGCGTTCCATCGCACGGACATGGCCGACGGCCACGTCGTCCACATCGATCAAATTCATGCCGGTTTCGATATAGGCCGGCATGCGCCCCTTCATGAAGTCCACGATCATCCGGCCGGTGGGCGTGGGCTTGATGTCCCGTTCACCGACCGGCGCACTGGGGTTCACGATCACGACCGGCAGGCCGGCTTTGGCCAGCGTCACGACTTCCTGCTCGGCAAGATATTTGGACCGCTTGTAGTCGCCGGCCATCTGCGCCAGCGACACCGGAGTCTGCTCCGTGCCGGGGCCGCCGCCTTCCGGCAGGCCGATCGCACCGATCGTGCTGGTGTACACGATGCGCTGGATGCCGGTGTCGCGGGCGGTTTCCAGCAGCGTGCGGGTGCCGGTGACGTTGATGTCGTAGAACACCGAGGGATCTTTCGCCCAGAGCGCGTAATGCGCGGCGACGTGGTAGAGCTGCCGGCAGCCGGCGAGTGCGCTGCGAAGCGACTCGCGGTCGCGCAGATCGCCGTGCGTCTGTTCGACGTTGAGCCCTTCGAGATTGCGAAGGTCGCTGTCACGCCGGACGAGCACGCGCACGTCCGTGCCGGTCGCGGCGACCGCGCGGGCCACGGCGGCTCCCACGAATCCCGTCGCGCCGGTAATCAGAGCTTTCATGCAGAATAACGGTAGCGGGGTGCGGGGTGCGGGGTGCGGGGTGCGCGATTTTCTTTACCCATAACCTCGAACCCTTCAGTTTTTTCTGGAGGTAATGTAGCGGGCGAGTTCGCGGAGCGGATCGGCCTTTGCGTCGAATGAGGAGAGACGTCCGATTGCCCGCTGGGTACATTCATCGGCCATTTTTTTTGCGCCATCCACGCCGTAAAACGTGGGGTAGGTCTTCTTGCCGCGCTTGGCGTCGGTATTGGCGTCCTTGCCCAATTCTTCTCGCGTGCCGGTGACGTTCAGCACGTCGTCGGCGATCTGGAAGGCGAGGCCGGTGTCTTCCGCGTATTTCGTCAGGCTGTCCAGCTGTGCCGCGGTGGCCCCGGCGGTGATCGCGCCCATGCGCACCGCCGCGCGGATCAGCATGCCCGTTTTATGTTTATGAATATTCTGGAGCGTGGCGAGGTCGATGTCCTTGTTCTCCGCCTGGATGTCCAACACCTGCCCGCCGACCATGCCGAGATTGCCTGAACCGTAGGCCAGCTCACGCACGATCTGGATCTGGCGCGCGGGATCGAGGCCGTCCATCAAGTCGGGCCGGCTGCACAGCTCGAAAGCCATGGTCAGCAGGGCGTCGCCGGCTAAAATGGCCATCGCGTCCCCGTAAACTTTATGGTTGGTCGGCTTCCCGCGGCGATAGTTGTCGTTATCCATGGCCGGCAGGTCGTCATGCACCAACGAGTAGGTATGAATCAGTTCGAGCGAAGAGGCGACCGGTAAAATGGCTTTCGACGTTGCACCGACCGCTTCTGCCGCCGCGATGGCCAGGATGGGGCGGACGCGCTTGCCGCCGGCAAAGAGGCTGTACCGCATCGATTCGTGCAGAGTCGTCGGCGGGGCGGTGGCGCCGGGGATGACCGATTCCAGAAACCGGTCCACTTCGTCACGTTTTTGTTCGAGATATCGCTTGATGTCCATCATCATGTCCGTCGCGCGGCAGACTAACAAAGGGAGGCGGCGCGAGGCAAGCGCGTGATGAATTTGGTGATTTGGCGAAGTCGGATTTGGTGAAGTGAGATCATTTCGGATCCGGTCGGTACATCACCAGATCACCAAATCACCCAATCTCTACTTTCGGGGTGGCTTGTCATTCCGCGCAGGCCTTCGGTATACTCCCGCCATGAGTATTCGCGTGTTTGGCGGGCAATGGGAGCCGATGCTGCTGGGGATCGAACCCCGGATCTGCACGGTCTGCCACAAGGGGCTCTACCGGAACTTCACGTTCTTTCGGGGCGGCTGGGCGCGCTGCACGGTCTGCAACGAATTTGTCCACTATAGCTGCCTGGCCGGCGGGAAAGCGAAGTTTCTCAAGCAGCGCCCGCGCTTGTGCAAGGCCTGTCAGTCCAGCCACACGTCACCATCGGGCACCGTTCGGAAGTCCACGGTCGGGGCGTGACACCGGCCGAGACCAGGGTTGCCGCTTCCGGCTCCCGCTGGCCGCAACGGTTCGCGGACATCGTCCGTTTCTTCGTCGCGCCGATCATTCTGCTTATCAGCGGGTTCTCCA
Organism: Nitrospiraceae bacterium; assembly: GCA_009692155.1. Lineage (GTDB taxonomy): Bacteria > Nitrospirota > Nitrospiria > Nitrospirales > Nitrospiraceae > 2-02-FULL-62-14. The sequence continues at coordinate 49,308 of SHZW01000003.1, read as the reverse complement.
CGGCTGATTTCGTGCTCAGCGGCATCTATACCTGGCCCCGGACCAGCAAGGTGCTCGTGCTCACCATCACCATTGCCGTGCTGTCCTACGAGTTTGTGTACAAGGAACAGCGGACGCTGAGGCCCGATCCGTCAGGAGCGTTCGCAGCCAGGGCGCTTCTGTATTCCTGCCTGATTCCGTATGTTTTAGGAGTCGTAGCGTTGATTGCACTCGCCAAGCTGTGAAGCTTTTCTTGTATGGGACAGGTTTTTAAAAGCGGCGCATTTATCCAGCAGTGTTTCGCCGTTCATCCCCTTTGCCTTAATCTGAAATCTCTGCATCTGCCGAATAGCATCGTACTCAGATGCACCTCCTGCAACATGCTCCATCGCCTGACTCTGCGCGCACTCGCCCTGCGTATTTCAGCCGTGCATGCGGTCGAAGACGAGGCGAAAGTGCACGATGAGCGCCCGGCCGACGTGCATCTGGAAGAATGCGCCGCCTCGCATCCGGCCGCGCTCGCCGTCCGCGCGATGGACGTGGTTCGGGAAACAGCCGGGCTGCGTTGCGGGGAGTGCCGGAAGCTCTATGAACTTGATGTGACGACGTTCGAAACCCACCAGCGATGATGCGCTCGTGACGGACTCTCGTACCCCGTAGACGATCCGTGGTTCATGCGGGTACACTATCGCCCGATTTGCCCACGAGCCTGATTTTCAAAAGGAGACTTGGAGTATGCCGATCATCTCATTTGCGTTTGGAGTAATCCTGCTGCTTGCCGGCTGCGCCGGAACGGGAGAAGTCATCCCGCTGAAAATCCAGGCCTTGCCTTCCGTCAGATCCATCAATCAGAATTTTCAGGACATCAAAGTGGTCGTCGAGCCGTTCGAAGAGGTCTCGGAAGCGGGTCATCTTGGCGTCCGCACCCATCTTGGCGGGGGAGAAACGATCTTTGCGGTGCAGGGGGGCAAGCTGGGCGATGCGGTGGCCCAGGTGGTGGCCGACAATCTCAAGTCAATGGGGTTTCAAATATGGATGAAAAGACCGGCTGCGCAGGAGCTTCCGGACAAGCCGGACATCACGGTCACGGGCCAGGTACAGCAATTATCGGTGCAGGCCCGGAGCCGGTTCTTTTCGACCAAGCTGACGGCGAAAGTCAAAGTGATGATCCGGGTGGCCAATGCGTCGGATCGCAGCACCGTTCGGCTGAATTTGGAAGGGTCGCGCGAGGACGCCGTGTTCTGGTTTAAGCCGGGCGAAGCGCAGGAACTCGTGAACCGGATGCTCAAGGAAAATCTGGACAAGCTGCTGGCGGATGTTCGCGTGCAGGATCGTGCCCTGCTCACGAAGTAGGGCCGGTGAGTGCGCAGGTCGAACCAAACGAACCAGATCAACCAGACAAACCAGATAAACCCGGATCAATTCACCATGCGCGAGCGGCGGTGGGAAACCAGGCTCAACCTGGGCTTTGACGAGATCCTCGCAACCGCCGAGCGACTGGCCACGCAGGGGCTGATCCCGGCCGCGCCGGCCAAAGACGTCATCTGCTATGTCGAGGAGTGGGAAGTCCGCGCGCCGGAGGATTTCGACCACCTCGATCCCTGGGCGACGGAAGATGTCACGCTGGTCCATCTGCGTGACGGCTGGCGCGGCGACTTTTTTCTGCTGGCCGGCGGCTACCACACGGTCTACCAGCGGCATCAATCCGTCGGGACCTACTGTTCGGTGAGCCATCCCTGGTGCCTGTCGGGTTCGATGGCGACGCATCATTCCCGCAGCATGCTCTGGCTGGGCTTCCGCCACACGCACGGGTTCATCCGGGTCCGTCTTCAAACGATCGACGTAGTCACGCCTGGTGAAACGCGCGCCGACGACCGGCGCGCGCTGTGGCTGGAGGAGCGCCAGCGCGCATTTCTCTCCGCGATCGCGGTCCTCGAGGTGCCGATCGAAGCGGTGATCGAAAAAAACAGTCTGGTCCTTCGGGGGGCCGACACCCGGATGCCGCTGTTTTGTTCGTGGCCGGATGCCTTCGGGCCGTGCCAGTTCGAATACAATTCGTCCGACGTGTTCGAGTTTCTCGTGCCGGCCAGCCGGCTGGCGGCGACCCATGGCAGCGAGCCCGCCCGTGTCCGCGCCTACCTGACCGGATTTACCGAGCCTGCGCTCGACGAGTTTCAGTCGGTGGCGCCTGGCGCCCGGTCGGCCTATCGCTGTTCGGTCCATTGCCCGCTGGATGAATTGCCGGAAGTGCTGCGCGCCATCGCACCGGCCGGCCGGCTCTATGCCACGCTCTGCGAGTTTCAAACCCAGCAACTGGCTCCCGACGGGACCGACGCGTCGGCGATCGTGGGCATTGTCGGAGCGGAAGGCGGGTTTCAGCTCGAATTCCGCCTGAATCGGGCGCCGCTTCCGGAAGATGAGATGGCCGGCTGGCTGGAGCAGCTCGTCGGCATGCCGGTCACCTATGCTCCCCTTCCTCCCTTCCCATGACGGATACCATGCTGCCGCTGACCCGACTTCGCGCTGCGTTCGCCAAGCCCCTGCTGCCGGCGGTGTTCTTTTTCACCGGCGTGACCTATGACACGATCACGCTGACGCGGATCGATCGACTGCTGGACAACCTTATCCTGCTTTTCTACCTGAGCCTGCTGGGCCTGCTGATTATTCTGACCGGGCGGGCCGATCTGGCCGGGGCCGGCGCGGTGGGCAGGCCACCGGCGTTGCTTGTGTGCGCCCGGCCGTACTATCCGCAGGCCATCCAGTTTCTCCTCGGCGGGCTGTTCAGCGCGTATGCGATCTTCTACTCCCAAAGCGCGTCGCTCACCGGCACGGCCGTGTTCTTCGCCGTGCTCGTGGCGTTTCTGGTCGCCAACGAACTGTTCAAGGACCGGCTCTCGAATCTCAGACTGCTCGTCGGTCTCTACGCCCTGGTCTGCTTCAGTTTCTTCACCTTCTTCCTGCCGGTCCTTACTGGGTTCATGAATATGCTCGTGTTTTTGATCGGTGCGGCCCTGAGCCTCGCCGTCACCCTGCGGGTGGTCGAGTTGATCTATGCGGGTGCACCGAATCGGTCCACGCGGGACGTCGTGTTGACCGGCGCGCCGGCGGTAGTACTGGTTGCGGTGCTCGTCGGGTTCTACTTTTTGCATTGGATCCCTCCTGTCCCGCTGTCCATGAAATTCGCAGGGGTCTACCACACGATCGAGAAGATTGATGGACGATATCGGCTCAGCTTCGAAGAGGGGGCCTGGTACCAGTTTTGGAAGCGGTCGGATGATCCGTTCCACGGGCCAGGGCCGGCATACGGCTTCACGGCTGTATTTGCACCGGTGGCGTTGCAAACGACGATCATCCATCACTGGCAATATCGTTCCTCGGGCCGCTCCGACCGGAATTTTGTCACGACAGACCGCATCCCCATGACGATTGCAGGAGGACGCGATGGCGGCTATCGGGGCTACACAATGAAATCACACCTGGATCCTGGCGAGTGGCGCGTGGATGTCGAAACGAACGATGGGCGCGTCATCGGACGGATCGGGTTTCGCGTGGTGGAGGCAAGCGAAGAGCCCGGTCGCCTCGAGACGATCGAGCGATAGGCGAGCGGTAGGCACGTTCTGCTGGACAGGGGCAAGGGCCTCAGGTAGCCTTGCGCGTCCACACTTGGTAAAATTATATGATGAATTTCCGTCAAACAGGCACCGTGTCCATGGGGCTTGCCGTGCTGGCGATCTGGCTCGTGCAGGCTCCGGCCGCTGCCGCGACGGAGGTGCGCACGCTGACGGCCACCGGCGAATACTGCATGGGGGACAACGATACGAAGACCGATGCCAAGCGACTGGCCCTGCTGGATGCGAAGCGTCAGGCGTTGGAGCAGGTCGGCACGTACCTGGAAGGGGTCACGGAAGTCAAACACCTCAGCGTCACGAGGGACGAAATTCGGTCCTACACGGCTGGGATCGTCGAAGTGATTGAGCAGTCTACGCGCACGACGCTGGAGGGCGAGACCACGATGGTCCGCGTCGATGTGACGGTGAAAGTGGATCCCGCGGTCGTGACCAGGCAGCTCGGCGAACTCCGCAAGAACGAACTGGCGAAGGAAGAACTGATCCGCGCGAAGGCCGAAGCGGATCGCCTGCGGAAAGAATTGGACGACAAGAGCAGGCAGTTGGCGGCGCTGAAAGGCGGTGAGGCCGAAACCGCCGTGCAGCAGCGGCAGCAAGTGCTGGCGCGGGCCGATGCCAACGAACTGCTGACCAGAACGTGGCAGATACCGGCGGGAACAAAAGACGACATTGTGACCCAGGTGAAAGCCCCGTCCCCCGAAGAGCGCGAGAAATTCCGGGCGACGCTCCAGGAGGCGCTACGGCTGGACCCCGACAATCCCTGGGCGCATTTGAAGATGGGCTACCTGTACCACAGCGAAGGGAATCTCGATGCGGCGATCCGCGAATACCGGACGACGATTCACCTCAAGCCCGACGCGGCCCGCCCGCACCTGGCCCTCGGGCGCGCGCTGAAGGCGCAGGGGAAAAAGCAGGAGGCCGCGGAAGAGATGTATGCCTACCTGATGCTGGCCGAGAAAAATCCTGCGAACAAGCCTCTGATTGAACGGACGGAACGCAAGCTCGAGCAGTTGAACAGGAAAGAGGCCCGGCGTCCGCGCCGGTGAGCCGCTCATGACAGGCCGGTGGCGTCAGATGATCGTGGGGGTGGGCGTGGTGATCGCGCTGCTGGCCGGCACGTCGCCGCCACCTGTCGCGCTGGCCAAGGGCGATCAGCCCCACGGCAGCACGAACGGGCGTCATCAGAGCCATCAGAATGGGGGGGACGCCCTCACTCATTACAATCATGGCGTGAGTCTGCAGGCTGCGGGCAAATCTCACGAAGCCATCGCCGAGTATCGGGAAGCCATTCGCCTCCAACCGGATCTCGCAGACGCGCATTACAATCTGGGCGTGGTCTTGACGGCAATCGGCGATCAGACCGGCGCCATCGCCGCCTATCGTTCCGCGGTCCAGCTGAAGCCTGGTTTTGCCGCTGCCCATCACGCGTTGGGCGTCGCGTTGGCCAAACGGGGTGATCTGAACGGCGCGATCGAGGAATACCGCGCGGCGTTGCAATACCAGCCCGATCTGGTGGTCGCGCATCAGGGACTCGGCGCGGCGCTGCACGCGAAGGGCGATCTGACAGGCGCCATTGCCGAGTATCGGGCCGCGGTGAGGCTCAACCCGAATCTCGCGGAGGCCCACTACAATCTGGGCCGGGCCCTGACCGCGACAGGCGATCAGGCGGCGGCTATCGAAGAGTATCGGACGACGGCGCGTCTCCAACCCGGCAACGCGCAAGCCTATTTCAGTCTTGGGCTGGCCCTGCAGGCCAAACAGGATCTGGATGGTGCGATCGAGGAGTACCGCCATGCCATCCGTCTTCAACCTGATCATGCGGTTGCGCATCACAATCTGGGCCTCGCGTTGAAGGCCAAGGGTGACCTGCTCGGCGCCATCGCCGAATATCAGGAGTCGTTGCGCATCGAACCCAACGACGCCTACACCCATCATGATCTGGGGTTGGCGCTTCATGAAAAGCAGGACGTGGACGGCGCGATTGCACAGTATCGCCAGGCGCTGAAGCTCAAGCCGGACTATGCCACGGCACATTACAATCTTGGCGTCGCGCTGATGGCCAGGTCCCATCCCAAGGAGGCTTCACAGGAGTTTCGCGAGTACCTGCGGCTGGTCCCGGATACGCCGGGGAACCGGATTGGGATCAAGCGGGCCAGGACGATCCTGAAAGTCCTGGGGCAGTACGAGGACAAAAGCAAACCGGCGGAAGCGAGTGTGCCGCCTCCTGTCAAACGCGGCCCGTCCTAATTCTCTCCTCTATTTAGAATTGTCGTGTGTTGGCGCGAGCAACCCTGCGAGCGCTAAGGGGACAGGTCTACAAGCGACCTGTCCCCAGCTCTCTGCGAGCACATGGGATTGACCAAACCGCCTGTTATTTATTTTCCCACTTCATGGCGTGTTGGAACACGCACTTCGGGCAGGTGTAGTGGAGGTACTGCCCGTCTCCGACGAGCCGTTTGGTCATCGGTACCTTGCACCAGGTGCAGAGACGGTCTGGAATCTCGTCCTGTGCGGGAGTATTGCGGGCGGGTTGTTGTTCCGGCCTGGAAGACATACCGATATTCTCTCCGAGCCTTTGCGCCACTGTCAACTCGATTCGGCGCGAAGTGCTGAGTCCTGAGTGCTGAGTGCTGAGCTGTTCTCCTGCTCCTTCATCGAGTCCGCCTTGCGCGGGAATTTCTCCTCCAGAATCACATAGAGCGTTGGAATCAGAAACAGGGTCAGGATCGTCGAGACACTGAGTCCTCCCACGACCGACCGGGCCAGAGGCGCGTTTGTTTCTCCGCCCACGCCGAGCCCCAGCGCCATCGGCAGCAGGCCGAAGACCGTCGCCAGCGACGTCATGAGAATGGGCCGCAGTCTGGTCCGCGACGCGAGCACCACGGCTTCGCGCAGGGCCACGCCGCGCCGCCGCAGCACGTTCGTGTAATCCACCAGCAGCACGCCGTTGGAAACGACAATGCCCAGCATCATGATGATGCCCATGAACGAGGTCGTGGACAGGGTCGTGCCGGTGAGAAACAGGATCAGCAGCACGCCAGGCAGGCCCATCGGGATGGAGAACATGATAATGAAGGGGTCCACGAGCGATTTGAACTGGGCGGCCATGACCATATAGACCAGCATCATGGCCAGGATGGTCGCGAAGATCAGGCCGGTAAACGTCTCGCGCTGCTGCGCGATCTGGCCGGCCACGCGGACGCTGAAGCCGGGTGGAAGTTGGAGTTGAGCAAACCGCGCCTCCAGTTCGTCGCCGATGCTGCCGAGATCGCGCCCGACCGGGTTGGCCGTGATATGGACGACCCGCTGGAAATACTTCCGGTCGATTTTCACCGGCCCGGCATTGAATTTGACCGACGCCACGTTCTTGAGCAGGACCGCTTCGCCCGTCCGGCTGGTCAGCACGATCCGATCCAGCGCGGTGAGATCCTTGCGATGCTCTTCGGCCAGCCAGGCGCTGATGTAATACTCGTTGCCGGTTTCCGGGTCGGTGTAAATGATCGGATCGGTCTGTCCGTTGCCGTTGAGCGAGAAGAGCACGGCGTTGGCCACGTCGGTCTCGCTGATGCCGAGCAGCGCGGCCTTTTCGCGGTCCACGGTGATGTCCAGTTCGGGATAGTTCTCCTCGCGGCTGACTTCGATGTCGGCCAGACCTTTCACGTCGTGCATGATCGCTTCCACCTGCTTGATGACGGTACGGGCCTTCTCGAATTCATAGCCGTAAATTTCCACGTCCACCGCTTTTTGCGAGCCGAAACTGGTCACGCGCTTGATGATCCCGCCCGGATCGAAATACATCGCGACGCCGGGGAAAAGTTTCAGGATTTTCGGGCGCACCTCGTTCATGATCTGGGTCTGGCTGCGTGCCCGCCGGTCCTGAGGCACCAGATAGGCCTGCACGACCGAGGTGTGCGGGCCGGTGTTCGGATTGAAGAGAGAGGAGCGTCCCTGCGTCAGCACGCCGGTGCTGGAGACGATGGTGTCCAGCTCCTCGGGCTTGATGTTCTCCCTGAGCACCCGCTCGATCTCGATGACCTGTTGCTCCGTCTTTTCCACCCGCTGGCCCACCGGCGCACGGACGACGATCCGGAACTGGCTTTCGTCGTTCACCGGGATGAACTCCTGTCCGATGAACGGGATTAATCCCAGCGAGCCGGTGAAGACGAGCACGATCACGGCGACAAGTGTTTTCTTGTGCGCGAGCGCCCAGATGAGCGCCTGCTGGTAGCGGTCGTCGATCGCCTCGTACATGACACGGGTCTGTTCCATGAAGCGCACCCACCAGCCCGGCATCCCGCGATGGGCCTCCTGTTCCGGCTTGAGGTATTTGAAGCAGAGCGCGGGCGTCACCGTGCGCGAGATGAAAAAAGACGTGAACAGGGAGATGGCGATCGTGAAGGTCAGCGGGATCAACAGCAGCCGGGCGATGCCGACGACGAAAAAGATCGGCAGGAACACGATGACGGTGGTGACGGTGGAAGCGAAGATCGGCATGGCCACTTCGCGCGCCGCCTCCACGATGGCGTCCCATCTTTTTTGGCCCGTGTTCAGGTGCCGCTGGATGTTCTCCAGCTCAACGATCGAGTCGTCCACGAGCCGGCCGATACCGAGCGCCAGGCCGCCGAGCGTGAAGACGTTCAGCGTCATGCCGGTGAAGTAGAGGACGATGAACGTCACGAGGATGGACAGCGGGATGGCGACGGAGATGATCAGCGTGCTGGTCAGGTTGCGCAGAAAAATCAGAATGACGGCGGCGGCCAGCACCGAGCCATGCAGCGCCTGCTCGGTCAGGTTTTTGATCGCCATCCGGATGTAGAGGGACTGGTCGAACGAGATGCCGAGCTGCACGCCGGGCGGGATGCCGATCATCTTCGGCAGCGCCACGTGCAGCGCGTCCACGACTTCGACCGTGTTCGCGACCGGCTGCTTGTTGACGCGCAGGTAAACCGACCGCTTGCCGTCGGTCCGGACGATGTTGGTCTGGATGTCGGAGGAGTCGGTGACCGTGCCCACGTCGCGCACGCGGACGGGATTGCCCAGTTGGTTGACCTTGACGACCACGTCATTGATCGGCTCGACGGATTTGAACTGATTGTTCGTGAAGACGTTGTAATCGAGGTTGCCGGCCTTGAGGTCGCCCGATGGCAGGATCAGGTTGGCCGCTTTCACGGATTTCACGACGTCCAGAATGGACAGGCTGCGCGCCTGCAGCAGCGCGGGATCCAGGTTGATGTTGATCTGGCGGACCTTGCCGCCTTCAACCGTCGCGGCCGCCACGTTGTTGATCTGCTCGATCTGCGGGGCGATCGTGTTGTAGGCCAGGTCGTAGAGGGCGCGTTCGTCCAGGTTATCGCTTGAAACCGTGACGAAGGCGACCGGGATGTTGGAGACGTCGAACTTGACCACGAAGGGTTGCAGCACGCCCGGCGGCAGGTTGTTGAGGATCTGCGTGATGCGCTGCATCACCTCCATCTGGCCGACGTTGATGTCGGCGCCCCAGTTGAACCAGATCTGCACCGCGCCGATGCCGTGCTTGGCGAAGGATTCGACGTGCTCCACGTTCGAGGCGGAGCTGACCGCCTTCTCGATGGGGTAGACGACGCTCTTTTCGATATCAACCGGAGGCGCGCCTTTATAGATGACGCCGACGAAGACGACGGGCACGGAGATATTGGGGAACAGGTCCACTGGCAGGCGGTCGAGCGATGTCGCGCCCAGCACGACCATGGCCAGGGACAGCATCAGGATGCCGATCCTGTTTCGAAGGGCGAGGAGTGTTAACCACATATTCGAAGAATGTGTTGATTTGGCGAAGTACGATTTGGTGATTTTCCGAACTTCACCAGATCACTAAATCACCCAATCATACTTACGTTCGTTCCATCGGATGCGCTTCGACGATCGTGCCCTCGCTGACGAGATCCTTGCCGGAGAGGATCACCTGTTCATCGCCGGTCAGCCCCTTGGTGATTTCAATCCGGTTTTCGTCGCGCCCGCCGAGTTCCACCGGCATCTGGTGGGCCTTGCCGTCCCGCACCACGTACACGTACTGGTTCTCTTCCAGCCGCGTCACGGCATCGATGGGAATCTGGATCGCCTTCGGATGGACGCCGACCATAATCGCCACGCGGGCGAACATGCCGCCTTTCAACAACTGATCCTTGTTGGGGAGATCCACCTCCACAGTCATCGCGCGCGTATTCTTGTTCAGGGCCTGCACGGTCCGCGTGACCTGACCGGTGAAGCGACGGTCCGGGTAGGCTTCCGCGCGGACCTCCGCCGGCTGGCCGATCTTCACCAGCGGAATGTCCTTCTCGACCACTTCGATCAGGATCCGAACCGTTTCGATATCGTGGAGGCTCAGAATGCCGCGCGACATCGTCGAGGTGCTGGCGGTGGAGCCGGTGACGTAGGCGCCCGGATCGAGATTGCGCTCGGCGACGTAGCCGGCGAACGGCGCGCGGATGTACGAGTAGGTCAGATTGGTTTCGGCCTGTTGCAGGGCCACCTCCATCTGCTGCACTTGCGCACGGTACGTTTCGATCTGCGCAGCCGCCACGTCGTAATTGACCTGCGCCGTGTCCAAATCCTGCTGCGAGACGAACTGATCCTTGATGAGGGCTTTCATCCGGTCCAGCGTCAGCTTGGCGTTCCGGATGCTGGCATCCTGGCGGAACACCTCGGCTTTCGCGGCTGCGAGGTTGGCTTTTGCGCGGTTGACCGCGTGGACGTAGTCGGTGTGGTCGATCTCCACGAGCAACTGGCCGGCTTTGACGCGGTCGCCCCTGTCCACATGCATCCTGGCGATAGACCCGTCCACCCGGGAGAACAGGTTTACCGTCTGGTTCGGAGAAATGTCGGCGGTGTATTCGAGCCGAACGTCCAGATCCTGCCGCACCGGCACGATGGTGCCCACCGTGGTCACGCGGCCTTTGCGTTGATCGCTCTTGGCTCCGCTGCTCGTCAGCTTGAAGGTGATGAGTCCCGCGAGCACGAGCAGGAGGACGGCGAACACCGTGGCAATGGGATGCAGCCTCAGCCGGTTCATGAGCGGGTCTTCCTCGTGGCAGATGTGCCGGCCTGGACGCCGTCGAGGAATAGATTCACATAGCTTTCGACGCAATCTTCCGGAGACCGGTGCGACGGGACGCGGAAGATTTCGTGCAGGAGCCGGTGGTGCGCCAGCATGCCCATGAAGGAACGGGCGGCGAGCAGGGGGTCCACCCGTCGAAACGCGCCTTCCCGGATCCGCTGCTCGATATAGCCGGCTAGGTAATCGTAGAAAATCCTATGCTGGTTTTTGAAGAACATGTTCGACAGCTCGTGCCCCTCCAGCGCGCTGAAGAGCAGTAAGCGCAGCAGGGTGGGGTCCGCCCCGCGCCGGATGCGGTGGCTGGCGAGCATCGTGAAGACGAGCCGATCGTCCCGTTTCTTCGCCGCGTCCTCCACCGCCGTCAGCAGCTCCGTGAGAGGGACTTTTTCGGCCAGGATGGCGGCGTAGAGGGCGCGCTTGGTCGGGAAGTGCTTGAAGACGAGCGCTTCGCTGCAGCAGGCGGCCTTCGCGATCTCCCTGGTCGTTGTGCCCGTGAATCCGCGGGCGGCGAACAGCGATGCGGCCGTGGCAATGATGCCGGCCTGGCGCTCCTGTCCCGATGCTTTCTTTGAATTTTTAAGTCGTTTCGTCGCCATAATCATATGGTGAGTGAGTAATTACTTACCAAAACATAACACATCAACTGTTCAAGTGACAAGCACCCGGTGATTTCAAAAATTCGGGACTGTTGCGGGGAAAGTGCCCTACTGGCGGAGCTTGGCCCAGGCCCGCTGGTACTCTTCGAAGGAATCGACTTCCATCCAGCCTTTGTAGATGGACACGCAGGAGACTTCCTGGCCCTGGTCGATGAGTTCCTGAATCAGGTCGGTGAAGGATGCCTTCTTGAATGAGCCGGCTTCGTGGAAGCCTTTGGAGGCGTATTTCTTGCTGGCCTCGTGGTAGGCGCGCTTGAGCGCGTCCGTGCCTTTCTCCGACAGCATGGCGAGGCCGACAAATTCGCCGTGCGCCTTATCTTCCGGCACATGCTGGCCGATCTTCACGATCTGATTATGCTCGTCCGGCGTGACGTAGCGGCCGGTGGTATTCGTGCTCGGCCGGTTCTTGAGGCTGACCAGGTCGGGCTTCAGATGTGAATGGGCTCCGCCGCGTTTATGTTCATCGTGCCAGGCGAGGTCTGTCACCAGCGTGATGTCCGCCGGGCTCTTGAGCAGCTTTTCGAGGATCGCCGTCTCGAACACGATGTCGCCGTACAGGAAGAGCGTGCGGCTCTTCATTTCGTTCTCGGCGCAGAAGAACGAAAAGAGGTCGCCGGTCTCCTCATAGCGATCGTTGTCGTAGTACTTGATATTGGGAAGGTTGATCGCTTCTTTCTTATAGCCGCGCACGAGGGCGATGTCTTTAATGTTGCAGTCGTTGATCGCCGCCACTTGCCGGTCCAGGATGGTTTTGCCTTTGATGTCCAGCAGGCATTTGGGCTTGTCCTCGATCAACGGCAGTAACTGCTTCTCGAAGCCCGCTGCGGTGATGATGGCTGTGATCTTCTCGCCGCCGACCAGGAGAAATGCCTTTTCATCCTGTTCCATCTGCGGCACGCCGACGATGTCGTAGACCTCAGGCAGCGTCACGATGCGATCGTTCGCAGCGCCGGGGCGCGTATCCTTCTTGATGATGTCCAGCGTCTCGCGCATGCTTCGGATCGCGGCCCGCACCGGCTGGTTCGCGTAGATGATCATCTTGACGCCGGCTTCTTCCATTTCCTTCGCCGTGGTCTGGTCGAAAATCGTCGGAACCACGACCAGCGGCACGCGGCCTGAAAAAGCCTTGCACACCGACTTGAGTTCGTCGAAGGTTTTCGATTTGGAATGGATCAGCACCGCATCGGCGCCGGCTGCCGCATAGGCCTCCGCGCGCTTGAGCGCCTCTTCCTTGCCCCAGCCGGCGATCAACGCTTCGGTCCGGGCGATGATCATGAAGTCCGGTACGGTCTGCGCGCCCTTGGCGGCCTTGATCTTGCCGCAGTGCTCGTCGATCGAAATCAATTCGCGTTTCACGCCGGCGTAGAAGCTGCAGCGCTTGGGGTAGACGTTATCTTCAATGCAAATGGCGGCCACGCCGGCCCGCTCCCGGTCGTTGACCGTGCGCATGACGTTGAGCGCGTTGCCGTAGCCGGTGTCGCAATCGGCCACGATCGGGATATCGATGGCCTCGGCCATCCGGCGCTCCACGCCCAACTGCTCGCTGGAATCAATGAAACTTGCATCGGGGATGCACTTGAGCGAGGCGGAAATAGCAAAGCCGCTGGCCCACACGCCGTCGAACCCGGCACGCTCGATCAGCTTGGCGCTGAGAGCGTCGTGGGCGCCGACGATCTTGATGGCGCCGGGACGCTTGAACAGGGCTCTGAGTTTGGTGGCCTGATGCATGGAGCGCATGATGCGAGAGAGCACGCCGGGTTGTCAACGAAAAGGTAGAAACTCAGGTGCAGCGACGTGCTAGTAGGTCGCGCCGGCGAGTTAGTAGGTTGCGCCGGCCAGATCGGAGTCGGGCGCCATGCCTTCCTCGAACTTCTGAACGAGCGCACGGTTTTCAATGAAGATGAATCCCCGGTCCCTGTGGACATCGTAGGTCAGGTTGACGTCGGACTCCGGGCCGGACCAGGTGAACTGCTGGAGGAGCCCGCGTGCAATCTGTCCGGGAGTCAGATCGAGCGGTCCGAACTGCGATTGCAGGTATTTCAGAATCGACTGGTGCGTGGCCAGGCCCTGATAGCGGACGACGACACGGGCAAACTTGGCGTCAATCGAAACGAGCCGCAGAGACTCGACGGGGATGTCGCCCAACCGGGGCGGGCTCTGCTTCAAGTCGAACTGTTTGATGCGGGCGGCGGATTCGACCAGGGTCACATCCGGTAAGTTGGCGAGAGTTGTTCCCCACGGGATGTTTTGAAAGCCCTTGGGGTCGTTCACCATGGTGACGGCCGAGGCGGCCTTGACGGTCAGGAGTTCAGCACAGCAGAGCAGTATCAGGACGGCGATGCCGGCCATGGCGGTTTTGGGGGCGGGCTCGGGACGCGGTTTCAGATGGAACATCATTGGTCGGGCCAATGGAATCTCAGTCTCATCCTTTGATCCATTATACTCCGATCTGAAGAGTCAATCGCAGCAGGTGCAGCAGGGCGGCAATTGGGAGCGGTGTGGGCGGTACTAGTGGGCGGAAACGGCGGCGGGTCAGTACCCGTGTTCGGCGAGCAGATCGCTGAAGCGCGGCGCAAGCACGGCGCTTTCGATAAACAGGAAGCCGCGTTCGCCCCGGCCTTCATAGGTCATGTTGATCTCGGTGTCCGTGCCGCGCCAATTGTATTGCTGGTTCGTCCCCCGCATCGTCTGGCCGGGCGTGCGATCGAGCGACCCGTATTGCGCCTGCAAATAGGCCAGCACCTGGTCATGCACGTTCTTGCCGCGGTAACGGATGGTGACACGGGCGAATTTGCCGTCGAACGTCGAGAGCCGCATCATGTCGACTTTGGCCTCGCCCACCGGGAGCGGGCCGGCTTTGAGATCGTATTCTTTGATGTGCGGCGCGGAATTGGCCAGCGTGAGTTCCGGCCGACCGTCCAGCGCCGTTCCCCAGGGAATGTTGTTGAATCCATTGGGGTCGTTGGCCATGCCCACGGCATGGGCGGAAGACGCCGGCGCCAGAGCGATGGAGCAGACCAGACCGGCGGCCAGTGCGAAGGCGGCGAGTCGTGTGTGCAGGAGACGGCGGTCTGGCACGGGATCTCCTCCTAACCCACAGTATTCATGAACGGTTCTACTGCAACCGCCGATACGCCGCTGCGACAAGCTGGGCTGCGGGTTCGAGCGGCCCAGCGGGCAGGCTCGCCGCTCGGTCGGTCAACATCCTGTTTCAAGGATGCCTCCCTCCCTCGCGACTCCACGTGCCCGTCTCGCCTGGCGCCTCGGCTGTTTCGCCACGAACCGTCATGAACAATGTGGGCTAAACACGCACACGGTAGCATGATCGCCGCATTCAGGCAACCTTGTGAATCCCCCGAGGCTTGGCTATAATGCGACCGCTTCATCGGCCGGCTCGCACATGGCCGGCCGTTCTTGTTTTCGGAGCTATGACAATGATCGAGAGTGACGTATTCGTCCAGGCGCTGCAGGATGTCGGGTTTGATTTTTTTACCGGCGTGCCGGATTCCATTCTGGGCGGGATTATCGAGACCCTTATGGAACGGCGGCTATACACCCCAGCCGTGCGGGAGGATGAAGCCGTGGCGATGGCCGCCGGGGCCTACATGGCCGGCAAGGTGCCGGCAGTCCTCATGCAGAATTCAGGGGTGGGCACCTCGCTCAACGCGATCATTTCACTCAATGTCATCTACAAGCAGCCGTGCCTGCTCCTGATCTCGTGGCGCGGATTCCAGGGAAAGGACGCGCCGGAGCACTTGGTGATGGGTGAAAACATGACGCAGGTGCTCGATTCGGTCCACATTCCTCATCGCACTCTTTCGGAGCAGACCCTCGTGGATGATCTCAGATGGACGGCACAGACTTTTATGAAGGAACGTGTGCCGGTCGCGCTGCTGCTGAAGAAGGGCATTGTGAAGAGTTTGCATCCGTGAGGCCCGAAGAGTGGACAATGCAGAGCCGCGCGCGCGTGATCGCCGCGGTGCTCGAACAGCTCACCGATCAGCCGGTGATCATCTGCAACGGTTTTCCGTCCCGCGAGGCCCACAAAATCGCGGACCGGGCCACGCACTTTTATATGATCGGGTCCATGGGCGTGGCGGCGGCGATCGGGCTGGGTGTGGCACTGAACAAACCGAACAAGAAAGTTATCGTGCTCGATGGAGACGGTAACGTGCTGATGGGCATGGGGACGCTGGCGACGGTCGCCGCGCTCAAGCCCAAAAACTTCGTGCACGTGGTGTTGGACAATGAAGTGTACGGCACGACGGGCAACCAGCCGACCATCTCGAACGTTGTGCGGCTGGAACAGGTGGCAAAAGCCGCGGGGTACGTGAACGTCGAGCGCGCGATCGAGCGTGAGGATATCGTGTACGAGTTCAAGGACATGCTGAAAAAAGACGGCCCGAGCATGTTGCTGGTCAAGGTCACCGAACAGGCCGAAGACGCCGGCCGCGTGATGATCGAGCCGTCCGACATGACGCAGCGGTTCAAGAAAGCGATCGAGTAGCCGTGACGGGTGACGCGTAATGGGTGACGAGGTGCAGGTCATGCTTGGTTTTCTGTCACGTGTCACGGGTCACGCGTCACGAGGTTTTACGCCATGATCCTTTTAAACCCAGGTCCCGTCAACGTTTCGGAGCGTGTCCGGAAAGCTCTCCAGAAGCCTGACCTCTGCCATCGCGAGTCGGAATGCGTAGAATTATTGCAGGGGATCCGGCAGAAACTTCTGAAGGCGTTCGTGCCTGGTTCGGAGTCGGAGTATACGGCGGTGCTTCTGACCGGCTCCGGTACCGCCGCGGTCGAAGCCGCCGTCCTGTCCTCAATCCCGAACGGTAAGCGCATGCTGGTGCTCAACAATGGCGTCTACGGCGAGCGGATATCCTCCATGGTCGGGGTCCACCGGCTGGCCGTGCCCGAATTGAAGATGGACTGGGCGAAACGTCCCGACCCCGAGCAATTGCGGCTGGCGCTGCGGCAGCGTCCCGAGGTGCACGTCGTGGCGATGGTGCATCACGAGACGACCACCGGCTTGATCAATCCGGTGAAAGAGATCGCCGAGGTGGTGGACAGCCAGAACCGCGTGTTTCTCGTCGACTCGGTCAGCGGCCTGGCCGGCGAGCCGCTGGATATCGCGGGTCCTCACCTGTACATGGTGGCCGGGACGGCGGGCAAATGCATCCAGGGATTTCCCGGCATGTCGTTCGTGCTCGTGCGCAAGGGATTCATGGAGCGGATGAAGAGCTACCCCAAGCGGTCCTGGTATCTCCACCTGCCCCATTATTATGACAGCGACCAGGCCGCCAGCATGCCGTTCACGCCGGCGGTGCAGGTGGCCTATGCCTTCAATGAGGCGCTCGACGAATTGCTGGAAGAAGGCGTGGCGAATCGCATTCAACGGTACAAAAAGGCTGCAACCCGGATTCGCCAGCGCATGAAGGAATTGGGCATCCAGCCGTTCCTTCCGGCGGAACATCAGTCCAACACGATTACCTGTTTCCATCTGCCCAACGGGTTGGCCTATCAGACGCTGCACGATCGCTTGAAAGAGCAGGGCTACGTCATCTACGCGGGGCAGGGACATTTGGAGAGCAAGGTGTTCCGCATTGCCAACATGGGCGCCCTGTCCGTACAGGACATTGAAGGATTTCTCTCCGCATTCCAGAAGGTCCTGGAAACCTCAGTCGTTCGCGCATGAAAGCCATCATTCTGGCGGCCGGAGTCGGCAAACGGCTCTGGCCGGTGACGCAGCACCATCCCAAATGCCTGATTCAAATGGGCGGGCGCACGCTCCTGGCCCGGTATCTGGACGCGCTGGCGAGTGTCGGCATCAAGCAAGCCGTGGTCGTCGTCGGGTACAAGCACGAGATGATCCGGGCAGCCGCCGGCTCCGGCCTGAGCGGCGTGGCGGTGCGATATCTGGAAAGCGAGCACTATCAGCGGGGGAGCATCACGTCCCTCTGGCGGGCGCGGGAGGAATTGAACGGGGACGCCCTGATCATGGATGCGGATGTGCTGTTTCATCGCATGATTCTCAAGCGTCTGGTGGACTCGGCCCATCCGACCGCGCTGTTGATGGACGAATCGGTCAAGCAGACCGGCGAGGAGTGCATGGTGGTGGCGCAGGGCGGGCGGGTGATTGCGCTGACCAAGAAGATGCCCGCCCGCTATGATATGGCCGGCGAGGGGGTCGGGTTTCTGAAAGTCAGCGGGGCGGACACCGGTTCGCTCATCCGTTCCGTGCAGGCCCATATCGAGCGCGGGCAATTGGATATGGAATATGAAGATGCGCTCTTGGAATTTTTCGGCGACGTGCAGGTTGGCTACGAACGGATCGGCGGGTTGCCGTGGACCGAAATCGATTTCGAGGACGACGTGGCGAAAGCCGAGCGGGAGATTTTGCCGAAACTCGCGTGAGGCGTGAGGGGCACAGCGTAGCGGGTCGGAGCAGGGGAATGGCCGGGACACTCTCAAAAGAGAACGTGGCGCAATCGACCGGCTTGCGGACCGCCATCGTGGTGACGGTGGCCGGTGTGTTCGACAGGACGGCGGAGAGCGTCGGTGGCGTCGGCCCGTTGACGGTCGTCGGCGGGCTCCCGCTGTTCGTGCGGACGGTGCTCACGCTGCAGCGGGCCGGCTTGCAGGAGATTGTGGTGCTGGCGGGCGCGGAGGAATCGGAACTCGTGCGGCTGCTGCGCGACGATCCGCGGGTGACGGTCGCCGTGCGGTGGCGTCCGGTTCGGGAATTTCCCCCTGACGATCATCGGACGTGGGACACGCTGGCCCGCGAGGTGAACGGTCCCTGCCTGATCGTCGGTGCGCAGATGGTGATGGCCCGGCCGCTCATCGAAGCATTGGGGCGCGAGGCGGAAGCCGCTCCCAGGGCGCTGACGGTGGTCTGCGACGGCCGTGCCACGGAGATTGCCGTGCTGCCCCCCGCCCTCATGAGCGTGTCGACGGCGATCAGAGGGGAAGGGCCGCCGATCCGCGTGCTGCTCGGCCGCGCGCAGGCCCAGGGCCGCGTGACGGCCGTGGAAACATCCGCGCAGTCGTCCTGCTGGTGCCTGCACGTGCACGATGCCGCCGCGGCGAACGCCGCCGAGCATTTGCTCTTTCAATCCCTGCACGGCCAGCATGAAGGCTTCGTGGACACCTACTTCAACCGTGCCGTCTCCGCGCAGTTAAGCCGGATCTTTCTGGCCTTGCGTTTCTCGCCCAACGCGGTGACGATGGTCGCCACGGCCGTCGGCCTGCTCGCGGCCGCGACATTTTCCACGGGGAGTTACGCAGCCGGCATTGTCGGCGCGCTCCTGTTTCAGCTGGCGGCAATCGTGGACTGCTGTGATGGCGAGGTGGCGCGGCTGACTTTTACGGAGTCGCCGCTCGGGGAGCAGCTGGACATCATGACGGACAACATCGTGCACATGGCGATCTTTGCCGGCATCGGCTGGGGCGCGTTCGCCGTGCAGGGCGGCTGGCAGAGCGCGGCGCCACGGCCATGGCTTCCGCTGGCATTAGGTGGCGTAGCAATCTTTGCTAATGTCATGTCTCTGTGGCTGGTGACGCGGGCCAGGGCGATCCGCACCCGGCAGGGCTGGCACAGTCAGGAGCAGGCTGCCCGCGTCGAATTCATTCTCAAGAACATGGCCAGTCGTGATTTTTTGGTGATTCTGCTGTTCTTCGCGGCGATCGGAAAACTGAACTGGTTTCTCTGGATGACGGCGATCGGCGCCAATATTTTCTGGGTCATGCTGGCTTGGACGACACGTCCGTCCACACTCCGTGCTTAGACTCATCCTCCTTCTCGTCGGCCTGCTTACCTTCGCCGGATTGATCTGGCACATTGGGCCAGGCAACATCCTTGCGGCCGTCTCCGGCATCGGGCCGCTCGCGCTCCTTGTCATTCTGCTTCCGTCGCTGCTGATGTATCTCCTGGAAGCCTACGGCTGGCGGCTGACATTGCGAAACCATGCCGCGGCGGTACCGTTCGGGCGGTTGCTGGCGATCCGCACCGCAGGCGAAGTGGTGAACATGACGACGCCGACTGCCTACGTCGGCGGCGAGCCGCTGAAAGCCGTCCTGCTCAAGCCGCATGGCGTGCCGATGATCGAGGCGCTGGCTTCCGTCATCACGGCTAAAACCACGATGACCATCGCGCAAGTGCTGTTCATCCTGCTTGGGATCGGCCTCGCCTTCGGGCTCGTCGGGACCTCGGCGTCGGGATACTCGAACGCGTCGTTGCTGGCGGCATTGGTCGGAGTGGGGCTGCTCCTGTTCGGCATCGCGCTCTTCGTGATGGTGCAGCGCATCGGCTTGTTCCTGGGCCTGCTGAACGTGTTTCGCTGGTGTCGCATCCACATTCCCTACCTGGAAACGCGCGAGGAGAAGCTGCGCGAGCTGGATCGCACGATTTTGGATTTCTACACGCGCGACCGGCAGGCGTTTCTGCTGTCGATCGGTTTCTTTTTCCTCGGGTGGATGACGGAAGCCTTGGAAGTCTACGTGATCCTCTATGTCATCGCCGGGCCGCCGGTCAGTTCGCTGGCGGCGATCGCGATCGGCGCCTTGTCGGTCTTTATCAAGGGCGGGACCTTCTTCATCCCGGGCAGCCTCGGCGCGCAGGAAGGCGGCAATCTGTTGGTGATGGTGGCGTTTGGCTACTCGGAAGTGACCGGCATCACCTTCGCGCTCCTGCGGCGGGTCCGTGAGTTGGTGTGGATTGCGATCGGACTGGCCTGCCTGGCCGCGTTAGGCGGCCGGACGGTTGCGGCTAATGAGGACGGCTTGCCGGGACCACGGAGCTGAGATGGCGCGCGCCCGAGCCATGTTTCCTCTGCTCGCCCTGTGGCTGGTCGCGTGGTCTGCAACGGCGTGTTCGTCGCTTGATGCGATGTATCTTCGGGTTGCGCCCAATATCGGTAATCCGATCAGAACCGTGGCGATTCTCCCGCTGGTCAATAACACGAATGACGTGGGAGCCCCGCAGTACGTCCGCGATGGACTGATCGTGCACCTGCAAGCCTTGCAGTATGTCGTCTAGCCGGCGCAACAGACTGATCAGATCCTGCGGGATCAACTCGGCATCACATTGGGGCGCCAGTTGGATATGGCGACTGTGCAGCAACTCAGCGCTGCGCTGGGGGTGGACGGGTTGGTGTTCGGGGTGCTGGATGATTTCGCGACAAAAAACTTCGGCCTGCTGACCGAAAAGCGAAGCCGGGTTCGGTTATCGTTCGTCAACGCATCGAGCGGCTCGCAGATGTGGGCGAGCGGGGCGGGGGTGATCGGCCGGATCAGAGTCATCGGCGGAACGGCAGGGAAGGTGGCCGCCGGTTTCGAAGCAGCATCCCGTCTTGAGGCGGCCAGGGAATCGGCCGAACAGGCGCAAAAAATAACCGGCGGGCAATCCGCCGGGAAATTGCCGGGAGGGCTCGACATCGTTCCCTCTCCCTGGTTCACGATTCCGACGGTGGAGATCGGCGAGGAACCGACCGGCGAAGACAAGGCAAAGAAAGAAGGCGGGAACGTGGCCGGCGGTTTGATGGTGGGACTTGGACAGCAGTTGATCGAAAAAGCCGCCGGCAAGCCCCTCTATCAGGAAGTCCGCCTCATGTTGAATCTGCTGCTGCGGCCCGATGCGGTTGCGGCGCTTGAAGCCGCGGCGTTGCAGCGGCTCGAGCAAACTCTGGTCGGTGGAAGGGCCAGGAGCAGGGAGCAACTGGCGATGGAGATTGCCACGAAAGCCGCGGAGATGAATACGATCCGTTTGTTGCGTCCGCTTCCGGTCGGACCCGGGGCGATCAATGTTCTTGGTGTACAGCAACTGTCCCCGTGACATCCGCCCCATAACTCCCGTTTACAGCTCTCTTGTCCCTTGCTAGGATGCGCGGCATGAAATCGGCAATGCTCGCGATCTGGGCTCTGGTGGCGCTGTTATGTGCTGTGGCGTTCGGATTCGTCACCGGTCTCTTCAATCCTCATGAAAAGGTCAACGGGCTGTGGCTGGTCGTCGCGGCCGCCTGCTTCTACATCCTCGCGCTGCGGTTCTACGGCAGGTTTTTAGCGCGGCGGGTCCTGGAGCTGAACGATCAACAGGTGACGCCGGCCTGCCGCCTGAACGACGGCACCAATTTTTATCCGACCAACAAGTACGTGTTGTTCGGACACCATTTCGCGGCGATTGCCGGCGCCGGTCCGCTACTCGGTCCGGTGTTGGCGGCACAGTTCGGCTATATGCCCGGATTTCTCTGGCTCGTGATCGGCGCAGTGCTGGCCGGGGCGGTGCAGGACTTCATTATCCTGGTGGCCTCGATGCGTCGGAACGGCCGGTCGTTGCCGGAGATCGCACGTGACGAACTGGGCGTCATTACCGGTACGGCCACGGCTGTGGCTGTGCTGTTCATTGTGGTCGTCGCGCTGGCCGGTCTGGGATTTGCCGTCGTCAATGCGTTGTATCTGAATGCCTGGGGCACGTTCACGATCGCGATGACGATTCCGATCGGGTTCCTGATGGGATTCTATCTGGAAAAGTTCCGTCCCGGCCGGATCGGAGAGGTGTCGGCCGTGGGCGTCGGACTGCTGTTCACGGCCGTGATCCTGGGGCGGGTGGTAGCCCAATCGAACGTTGCAGGCTGGTTCGAGTTCGAACGCGACACGTTGGTGTGGCTGCTGGCCGGCTATGGATTTCTCGCGTCGGTCCTGCCTGCCTGGATGCTGCTGGTGCCGCGCGGGTATTTGTCCACCTTCATGAAGCTCGGCGTGGTGGTGCTGCTCGGGGTCGGTGTGATCCTCATGGCGCCGACGATCGAGATGCCGCGCGTGACGGTGTTTGCGAACGGCGGCGGCCCGATCATTCCCGGCACGCTCTTCCCGTTCCTCTTCATTACGATTGCCTGCGGTGCCATTTCCGGTTTTCATTCGCTCGTCTCGTCCGGCACGACACCCAAGATGATCGAGCGCGAATCCCATGCGGTGGTCGGCTACGGCGCGATGTTGCTGGAAAGTTTTGTGGGTGTGATGGCCTTGATTGCGGCCTCGGTGCTGGTGCCCGGCGACTACCTGGCGATCAATACGATGCTCCCGGCTGATGCGCTGGCAGCGATGGGATTCCCCGTGCATCGGATCCAGGAATTGTCACAACTCGTGGAAGTGAACGTCGAAGGGCGTCCCGGCGGCGCGGTGTCGCTGGCGGTCGGGATGGCCTTCATCTTTGCCGCGTTGCCCGGCATGGCGGGATTGATGGCCTACTGGTATCAGTTCGCGCTGCTTTTCGAGGCGTTGTTCATCCTGACGACGATCGATACCGGCACGAGAGTCGCGCGCTATCTGCTGCAGGAAATGGGCGGGCGCGTCTACGCGCCGTTCCGGCGATTCAACTGGTGGCCGGGCGTGATTGCCAGCAGCGGGTGCGTGGTGGGCGCCTGGGGCTATCTGATCAGCACTGGCAACATCTCGACGATCTGGCCCATGTTTGGCGCGGCCAATCAGTTGCTGGGGACCCTGGCGCTCTGTATCGGGACGACGGTGTTGATCAAGATGAAGAAGCCGCAGTTTATCGGCATCACCATGATTCCGATGGTGTTCGTGGGCGCGATCACGCTGGCAGGGTCGCATGAAATGTTCTGGTTGTTTCTCGGCAAGGCACGGAGTCTCGGAGACGCGGGCCAGGCGTTCGCGCTCTATCTGGATGCGGCGCTGGTCGGCATCGTGGCGCTCCTTGCGGTGGTCGTCCTGACAGACAGCGTTTGGCAATGGTATGGCTATCTGATCCAGGGCCGGCCGTTCACCAGCAGCGAAGTGATTATCCTGAGCGGCGGCGGCGCGTCACCGGCCGCCTCGCGTCCGGCAATCAGCGACGGCATTCATCTTCTCGGCGGGGGTTGCTGTTGAAAGGCTGTGGCAGGGTCTCGACAAATATAGGAGTGGAACATGGCTGATCAGTCTTCGTTCGATGTGGTTTCGAAAGTGGACATGCAGGAGGTCAAAAACGCGATCGACCAGTCCCTGAAGGAAATCGGGCAGCGGTTTGATTTCAAGGGTACGAAGACGGAGGTGACGCTCAAGGAAAAGGAAATGGAGCTGGTGGTCGTTTCGGACGACGAGTACAAGCTCAAAAGCGTCGTGGATATCGTGCGGGGCAAGCTGGTCAAGCGCAACGTGTCGGTCCGGGCCTTCACGTTTGGCGCGATGGAGCCGTCGCTGGGAGGGCTGGCCCGGCAGGTCGCCAAAATCCAGAGCGGCTTGGCGATGGAAAAGGCCAAGGAGATCGTCAAGGAGATCAAGGACGGCAAGCTGAAGGTCCAGGCACAGATCCAGGCCGACCAGGTGCGCGTGCAGAGCAAGAGCAAGGACGAGTTGCAGACGGCGATTGCGTTTCTCAAACAAAAAGATTTTGGAATTGACCTGCAGTTTACGAACTATCGCTAGAGTAGCCTTCAAGCTTTCGATGTTGCCCCCGCTACCCAGCCACCTCGCAGCCGTTCTTATCATGGCCCTGGCCTTATATGGCTGCGGCGGCAGCGATCCGATCGTCGTCATCGCCCTCCATCCCTCGAAGTCGCAGATCATCTACGTGGCGACCAACGATTACATCTACAAGACGCGCGACGGCGGGCAGACCTGGGAGAATTTATCCAGGGGCATGAGCCATTCGCGCGTGATCTCCATGGCAATTGATCCGACCTATCCGGCCACGGTCTATGCCGGGACGAAGGGCGACGCGGTCTTCAAAAGCTACGATGGCGGGCAACGGTGGACGTCGCTGCGAAACGGCCTGGAAAGCAACACCGTCACGTCCGTCGTCACCCAGTTCATGTTCGATCCGCGCGAGAGCAGCCATCTGTTCGTCTCCACGACCATGGGAGTCTTCGAATCCACGAACGGCGGCGAGAGCTGGCAGAAAAAGATGGACGGGATGACGGAGGTCCTGATGGTGGTGGCGCTAACGCTCGATCCCACGCGACCGCAGATGATGTATGCCGGGACCAGCGGCGGTGTCTACAAGTCCGTCAACCGCGCGGGGCGATGGGAGAAGGCCAACAACGGTCTCGTGCCGCCCGAACTGATCAAATCATCGCGCGCCTTGGGCGTGACCGTCGTGCAGGTGGACCCGCACGCGCCGGACACGGTCTATGCAGCGACGCTCAACGGCCTCTACAAATCCACCGATGCGGCTGTGTCCTGGACGCGTATCGCGCAGGAACTGCCGGATCAGATGATCAGCGCGATGGTGCTGGACCGGGCCAGGGCCGGCACGCTCTACATCGCCAGCCGGGAAGGCATTCACAAAAGCGAGGATGGCGGGAAGACGTGGAAAGCGATCAACAAGGGATTCACAAGTCTGAACATTCGTTCACTGGCCCAGAGCGCGCTGGATCCCAAGCTCTTCTACGCGGGGACAAACGGCAGCGGGCTGTATAAAAGTGAAAATGGCGGTGAAACGTGGGTTCCCATGCCGCCGGTGCGTGGGAAAGCCTGAGCAAACCGGTTTCTCTGGTTTGTTTTGTTTGTCTGGTTGGCCGAGAGAAACCAGATAAACCGTGAACCCGACGAACGAGATCAGCGACGTTCGTTGAGGCTTGAGTTGCCGATATCGGGACCGGTGGGCGAAGAGCTTCCGATATCAGCGCCTACTTTGCCCGATGTGACCGGCTGCGTCGTGGTGAGAGAATTGTCACGATTCCGCTCAGGGCCGGCCTCCGTTCCAGAGAGTTCTCCGAGGGTTGGCGGGGTAGTGCCTATTTCAGAGCCGGTCGGGGCTGTCTTGCCGACGTCGGTACCGGTTGGCGCCGATTGCCCGATTGCCGTTCCGGTGGGAGCGGCACCTCCGATTTCCGTTCCTGTCGGCGCATTGGGACGGTTCGCTTTGGGCGAAAAATCTTTGGAAATCGAGCGCTCTTCCTCTTGGATTCTGCGCCGCTCTCGTCCAGCCTGTTCAGGGCCAAGCTCATTGAGTCTCTCTTTGGACTTGTTGAGAGCCTCCACGCGGTTCTTGAGAAGATCGAGCCGTTCCCGCGCCTCAGCTAGCTGGCTTATCAAGGCCTGAGTTCTGGACATTGCGATCGATGCCACCGAGGTTGTTTTCAGGACTTGGTTGAGAAGATGGGAAGCCTGGCCCCGGAGTTCTTCGATGTCATCCAGAGACGTCGCCCCGGGATCGTTGGTGCAGCAAGCCGAAAATTGGCGATAGCGTTGCAGAAATGCGGTGACTTCACGTTCTAAATTTTCGGTCTTGATCGGTTCTCGCACTGCATTGGATTTGTCCTGCGCATCGGCTTTTTTCTCCTGGACGAGTGGTGTGCAACCGGGGCCCGGTTTGACCTGAATTTCATTGCCGGCCTGGCCCGGGCACCAATAGAGAGTTGTGACCGGCGCGGTCTGAGCGGCTTCTGCCTGCGCGGCGAGAAGCACGGACACAACGATGACTCCCAACTTCATGCCTGCGGCTGAACTCGTGCGATTCATACAAACATTCCGCAAGCCAATCGGGGGAAAGTCAATTGAAAGCACGGCGCGCAGGCTTGAAAGTCTCTGACCCATCAAGTAGATTGAACCAAGTTTTCAGCGCACTTTGCGATGTCCCTGACTGTACGGGGTCGCGGCCATGGTTGTCCGCACAGACGACGTGCTCCGGCTGTTCTCCTCGGTTTTCCCAGCCACCCAGAATTTACTCAAACTAGACCAAGTCTCCTATCTAGCTGACTTCACGAATATTTCTCTTGACAGGGGCGGCTTGAATTGTATACTTTTGCCACAAAGTGGGAGAAAGTGGTAACTGATGGTATATCAAAAGGAAATGGTCTGATCTGCCATGCTCCGGTTCTTGCCAGGGAAGTGGTGGCATGGCTTGTCAGGCAACCGGGCGGAACGTACCTGGATTGCACGGTCGGGCAGGGCGGCCACGCGGCGCTCATTCTTGAGCGGAGCAGTCCTGATGGCGTGCTGATTGGAATCGATCGTGACCCGGATGCGATTGCCGCAACTGGAGAGCAGTTGGCGCGTTTCGCGCCGCGAATGCGCCTGGGCCAGGGGAATTTCAGCGCACTCAAGCAGCATTTGAAGTCGGTCGGCGTGGCGGAGGTTGACGGCGTGATCTTTGATCTTGGCGTGTCGTCGGCTCAACTGGACCGTCCAGAGCGTGGGCTGAGCTTTCTCTCCGACGGTCCTCTCGATATGCGCATGGATCAACGTGCGGGCCGTACGGCTGCGGACCTGGTCGCTCAGCTTCCCGAGCGCGAACTCGCCGATCTTATCTATCAATACGGCGAGGAACGCTATTCGCGCCGCATCGCCCGTGCCATTATCGCTTTCAGAAAAGTCCACCCACTTCGCACCACCTTCGATCTCGTATCTGTCGTTTCAGGCTCCGTTCCGGCGGCGTACCGCCACGGGCGCATTCACTGTGCGACGCGGACGTTCCAAGCGTTGCGCATCGCGGTCAATCAGGAGCTTGATGTCATCGAGGGCGCCTTGCGCGACGCGGTCGATGTGCTGGCCCCCGGCGGCCGGCTCTGCGTGATTTCCTTCCATTCCCTCGAAGACCGGATCGCCAAGCAAACGTTCCGGTCTCTGGCGCAGGGCTCCGGGGCCTGTCTCAAAATTCTGACGAAAAAGCCATACGTGCCTTCGGACGAAGAGCGCCGCGACAATCCTCGCGCGCGCAGCGCCAAATTGCGGGTTGCCGAACGGCTGCCGGAACGGAGGCCGACATGAGGCTGCTCGCCGGGCTGGGCATCATCGGGGTGCTGCTGCTGTTTGTGTGGGAGCGGGTGGATATTGTGCGGGTCGGCTACCGCGTCGAGCAGTTGAAGACTCAAAAGATCGCGCTCCAGCGCGAGCAGGATGAATTGCGCGTGAAGGTCTCGGCCTTGACGGCGCCGGACCGTATTGCAAAAGCGGCGACCGAGAAGCTGGGGATGCTACCGCCCCAGTCGGGACAGGTGGTGATGGTGAGTGCCGCCGATTCTTCGTCCACCATGGGTGAACGGTCGCCGGAAGTCCACGTCGCGAAGAGCGAACGTTTTTGGAGAAAACCGTGATCGGCATGGATTCCTGTCGCGGCCGCCGGATCGTGCTCGCGGTCCTTCTGCTGGCGGGGTTTGCCGCCGTGCTGGGGCGGCTTGTTCAACTTCAAGTATTGCAGGCGGCAGAGCTGTCGGTCAGGGCGGACCGGCAGCACCAGAAGGCCGTGACGGTCGAGGGGAACCGGGGCTCCATTTACGATCGCCAGGGCAAGGTGCTGGCCATGAACATGGAGGTGCCGTCGGTGTTCGGCATGCCGGCGTCGCTGGACAATCCGTCCGGCGTGGCGCGCGATCTCGCGCGTGTGCTGCACGTGCGCGCCGACGAGATCGAGAAAAAACTCCGGCAGGAGCGCAGCTTCGTCTGGATTGCGAGAAAGGTGGACCCCGAACAGGGGCGGCGCCTGGAGCGGCTGGCGCTGGATGGGATCGGCACGGTGATGGAGGGGCGGCGGTTCTATCCCAAGGGGCCGCTGCTGTCGCACGTGCTGGGATTCGCCGGCATGGACGGCCAGGGCTTGGAAGGGATCGAGCGCCGCTACGATCCGTACCTGCGCGGCGAAAAGCGCCAGATCGTGCTGCAGCGTGATGCCCTGGGACGCACGGTGTTTCCCAAGGGGCTGACGGAGCAGGGGCCGTCAGCAGGACACAGCGTGACGCTGACGATCGATGAGGTGATCCAGTACATCGCGGAGAAGGAGTTGGATGACGCCGTGTCGGCAACCCAGGCCAAAGGCGGCATCGTGATCGTGATAGAGCCCAAGACCGGCGCGGTGCTGGCGATGGCGATGGCGCCGCGGTTCGACCCGAATGCCGTGCGTGGACTGTCCGCGGACCGGTGGCGCAACCGGATCGTCACCGATGCCTATGAGCCGGGCTCGACCCTGAAAATATTTCTGGCTGCGGCCGCGCTGGAAGAACGGGCCATGAAGCCGAACAGCACGATCTATGCGGAAAACGGGAAGATGACGATTGCCGGCACGGTGATTCACGATCACGAGAAAGCCAAGTGGATCACCTTTACGCAGGCTATTCAGCGATCCAGCAATGTGGCGGCCGCAAAAACCGCCATGGTGCTGGGGGAGGATCGTCTGTTCCGTTATCTGAAGGCCTTTGGATTCGGAGAACGGACTGAAATCGATCTGCCGGGGGAAGCCGCCGGCCTGGTCAAGGAGCCGCGCGAGTGGGGCAGGCGGACGCTGGCCTCCATTGCGATGGGGCAGGAAATCGGCGTGACGGCGCTTCAACTGGCGACAGCCGTCTCGGCCGTGGCGAACGGCGGGTGGCTGATGCGGCCCTATGTCGTCTCGGAAGTCCGCGATGGGCATGGACAGTTGGTGGCGCAAGTGACACCGCAGGTTCGCCGCCGACCCATTTCGGCGGAAACGGCCCAGACGCTCAATACAATATTGGAAGGCGTCGTGACGGCGGGCACCGGCTCGAAAGCGGCCGTCGCCGGCTATCGTGTGGCGGGCAAGACGGGAACAGCGCAGAAGATTGATCCGGACACCGGCGCCTATTCATCGGTCTTGTCCGTGGCGTCTTTCGCGGGCTACGTCCCGGCCGAAGATCCGCGCCTGACGATCATCGCGATCATTGACGAGCCTCAGGGAAAGGGTTGGGGCGGCACGGTGGCGGCGCCGGTCTTCCGGCGGGTGGCGGAACAGGCGCTCACGTATCTCGGCGTGTCTTCTCAGGAGCCGATGAAGCTGGCCCTGGCGGCCCACACCGGAATCGGGGCGGGAACCGGGATGGCGCCATGACCTTTGCTGAACTGGTTGAGCCATTACAAGCGTCGGAACGGCAGGGAAATCTCGACGTGGCCGTGACGTCGTTGACGGACGACTCGCGTGCAGTCAAACCGGGCAGCGTGTTTGTGGCGGTCAAAGGAGAACGCGTGGACGGGCATGCCTTCGTCGGCAAGGCGGTAGGGGCCGGTGCGGCGGCGCTGGTTTTGCAAAAGGGGCAGAGCGTGACTGCGGCGCCCTCGATACCGGTCGTGCGAGTGGATGATTCCAGGCGGGTACTGGGTGTGCTGGCCGGCCGGTTTTATCGCGAGCCGGCGTCCCGGCTGTGCATGGTCGGCGTGACCGGCACGAACGGCAAGACGACCGTGACCTATCTCTGCAAGGGCGTCCTGGAAACCGCAGGCCGCCGCGTCGGATTGATCGGCACCGTGGCCTATCAGATCGGCGAGGAGCGATTGCCGTCGGCCCATACGACCCCCGGCGCCGTGGAACTGCAGGCGCTGCTGGCGCGGATGGTGGAGGCAGGGATGAATGCGGCCGTCATGGAAGTCTCTTCCCACGCGCTGGCGATGGATCGCACCACCGGCTGCGAGTTCGACGTGGCGATCTTCACCAACTTGACGCAGGACCATCTCGATTTCCACCGCGACATGGACGGGTATTTTCAGGCAAAGCTCCGCCTGTTCGCTGATCTGGACCCGGCCGGCAGGAAGCTCCGGCCCAAGCGCGCGATCGTCAATATCGACGATGCCCGCGGTGCTCGCGTGTGCGGGGCCAGCCGTGTGCCCGTGTGGACCTATGCGATCCAGAAACCGGCTGATATCCGGGCAGAAGACGTCCGGCTGGCGCTCAGCGGCACCCGCTTCACTGCCGCCACGCCGCACGGGCGATTTCCGGTCGAGAGCCGGCTGGTCGGCGAGCACAACGTCTACAACATCCTCGCGGCCATCGGCGTGGGACTGCATGAAGGATTGTCGCCGGAAATTATCCAGCGTGGAATTGCCTCGGTCGTAAACGTGCCGGGCCGGTTCGAACGGGTGGAAGCCGGGCAGGATTTCACGGTCGTGGTGGATTACGCCCATACGGACGATGCGCTGCTGCGCCTCCTGACCGCCGCCCAGGCACTGAAAACGGGGCGGGTCATCACGGTGTTCGGATGCGGGGGCGATCGCGACCGGGGCAAGCGGCCCAAGATGGGACATGTGGCGGCGCGGCTCAGCGATGTGGTCTTTCTGACGTCCGACAATCCGCGCAGCGAAGATCCGGCGGCGATTTTGCGCGAGATCGAGGTCGGGGTGCGCGAGGCGCTCGCCGACAGGCGGATTCGATACGAGGTGATCGCCGATCGCCGCGCGGCGATCGAAGCGGCCGTGCGCGAGGCCAAGTCCGGCGACACGGTGCTGATTGCGGGCAAGGGGCACGAGGACTACCAGATTGTCGGGAGCACACGCTTGCATTTCGACGATCGTGAGGTGGCGCGGGCGGCCCTTGCCGCGCGGCGGGCCTGATGCTGATCGAGGCGTGCCGGCAATTGGCGCCGATCGGCGTATTGGGGAAGTATACGATGCCGCTCTTTATTGTCGATGAGGTCAGGGAAATCACCAGCGCCCGTCTGTTGACGGACTGGGAGGCGCGCGTCGCCAAGCAGGGCATCCGGCGGCTGTGCACCGATTCCCGGGACATCGGAGACGGCGATCTCTTTGTCGCGATCAAAGGCGAGCGGATGGATGGACACGACTTCGTGCCTGCCGCGCTGAAGAAAGGCGCGGCAGGCGCACTGGTGCAGGATGGGTACCGCCTGTCTGCGTCCATCCCGCAACGGGCGGGCCGCGGGCCGGTGGTGTTGAGCGTGCCGGATACGCTCAGGGCCTACCAGCAACTGGCGGCGTACCATCGCAACCGGTTTCAGATTCCGGTCGTGGCCGTGACCGGCAGCAACGGCAAGACCACGACGAAGGAGATGGTGGCCGACGTGCTGGCGCAGCGATGGCCCGTGCTTCGGACCGAGGGAAATTTGAATAACCGCATCGGTGTGCCGCAGACGCTCTTCAAGCTGGCGCCGCGCCACGAGGCGGCGGTGATCGAGATGGGCGTGGACCAGGCGGGGCAGACCACGCGTCTCTGCGAGATCGCCCATCCCACCGTCGGCCTGATTACGAATATCGGGCCGGATCATCTGGAGTTTTTCGGCACCATGGATGGGTCCGCGCAGGCGAAGGGGGAGTTGCTGGAGTGTCTGCCTCCCGAGGGACGCGCGGTGCTCAATGCGGACGATTCCTATTTCGGCTATCTCGCCGCGCGCGTCCGCTGCGAGGTGCTGTCGTTCGGGCTGTCGTCGAAAGCGCAGGTCCGGGCGGACCAGCTCACAATGGGAACCCGGCAGGGCACGCAGTTTCATCTGCGGCTTCCCGGGCGCGGCAGGCCGCAACTCGTTTCCATGCGGGTGCACGGCGTGCACAACGTGCTGAACGCGCTGGCGGCGGCGGCGGTCGGGCATGTCATGGGATTGAGTCCGGCGACGATTGCCGAGGGCCTGGCGCGGTTCAGGCCGGCGGCCATGCGGTCGCAGGTGCTGACGGTGGGCGGGATTCGGATCATCAACGATTGCTATAACGCGAATCCGGCGTCGATGAAGGCGGCGATCGACCTGCTGCTGGCGCTCGGCGCCGGCGCGCGTTCCGTGGCGGTTTTGGGAGACATGCTCGAATTGGGCCCGTCCGCCCCCGCCCTGCACCGCGAGGTCGGCGCCTATCTCGCCGAACGGGGCGTGACGCATCTCATTGCCTGCGGCGCCCTGGGCAAGCATGTGGCGGAGGGTGCGCGCAGTGCCGGCATGGCGCCGGAGCGCGTCGTGCATGAACCCGACGCCGCCCGTGCGGGAGCAGCGTTGCAGACGCTCGCGCAGGAGGGCGATGTGGTGCTGGTGAAGGCATCGCGCGGCATGAAGATGGAGCAGGCCGTGGAAATGCTGGCGGGCGCATCCGGCGAAACGGCAACGGGCAAACAGGCCCAGGGACACTGACATGCTCTATCTCCTGCTCTATCCGCTGCACACCGAGTTCGCCGCGCTGAACGTGTTTCGGTATCTCAGTTTTCGCCTGATTTATGCCGCGATCACGGCGTTTCTCATCGCCTTCGTGCTGGCGCCGTCGGTGATTCGACGGCTGCAGGCCATCAAGGTGGGCCAGCACATCCGGGAAGACGGCCCCAGCAGCCATCTCAGCAAGGAAGGGACGCCCACCATGGGCGGCATTCTCATTCTCTTTGCCGTGATCCTGGCCACCGTGCTGTGGGCGGATATCACCAACCCGTACGTGTGGCTGGCGTTGGGGGCGACGCTCGGATACGGGATGATCGGCTTTGCCGACGATTATCGAAAATTTACCGGCAGCAAATCCAAGGGACTGACCGCCGGGCAGAAAATTGTGGCGCAGGGCCTTCTGGCGCTGGCGATCGGCCTGTTCTTTTACTATCTGCCGGGTTACTCCACGAAGCTGAACGTGCCTTTTTTCAAAAACTTCACGCCGGATCTCGGCCTGTTCTACATTCCCTTTGCCGTGCTGGTCATTGTCGGCAGCTCGAACGCGGTCAATCTCACCGACGGCCTCGACGGCCTGGCGGTCGGTCCCGTCATGATCGCCGCGCTGGCCTATACGATCGTGGCCTACGTGGTCGGCAACAAGATCATGTCCGACTATCTGCTGATTCCCCATATCGACGGCGCAGGCGAACTGGCGGTTTTCACGGCCGCGATTTTCGGCGCGAGCCTGGGCTTTCTCTGGTTCAACACCTATCCGGCCACGGTCTTCATGGGCGATGTGGGATCGCTGCCGTTGGGGGCCGCGCTGGGAACGGTCGCGGTCGTCAGCAAGCATGAATTGCTGCTGCTGCTCGTCGGCGGCGTGTTCGTCATCGAGGCGATCTCGGTCATCTTCCAGGTGGCGTCCTTCAAGTCGCGCGGCAAGCGGATTTTCCTGATGGCACCGATCCACCACCATTTTGAGATGAAAGGCTGGGAAGAGCCGAAGGTGGTCGTGCGTCTCTGGATCATCGCGATTCTGTTGGCGCTGTTGAGTCTCAGCACGCTCAAGCTCAGGTAATGGCACTCTATGGGCAATTATGGCGATCGAATCGGTCGAGGGCTTAGTAAGCAGGCGGGTCACGGTCCTTGGGATGGCCCGGAGCGGCGAGTCGGCGGCGCGTCTGCTGCAGGCGGTCGGGGCGCGGGTCACGATAGCCGATGCGAAAGACGAGGCACAGCTTGCGGATGCGCTGGCGCGGCTGGACCGCACCAGGCTCACCGTCCGCGCCGGAGCCGATTATGGATCTTCGCTGCAGGAGACTGATCTTGTCGTGATCAGTCCGGGCGTCCCGACGCGGTTGCCCATGCTCGAGGCGGCCCGCGGGCGTGGCGTGCCGGTGATCGGCGAACTGGAGTTGGCATCCTGGTTCCTGCGGGTGCCGGTCATTGCGATCACGGGCACGAACGGCAAGAGCACGACCGTCACGTTGATCGGGGAGATGTTGAAGCGCAGCGGCAAGCGGGCGTTCGTCGGCGGCAATCTGGGCACGCCGCTCAGCGAGGCGGCGCTCGCGACGCACCGGGCCGGCGGCGGCTCGCCGTACGAATACATCGTGGCCGAGGTGTCGAGTTTTCAGCTGGAAACGATCGGGCGGTTTCATCCTTGGTTCGCGGCGGTCTTGAATATCACGACGGATCACATGGATCGCTACGATGCGCCGGCGGATTATGCCGCGGCCAAGGCCCGGATCTTTGACAATCAGTCGGAGGGCGATATCGCGTTGCTGAATCTGGACGATGAGCGGGTGGCCGCGATGCGGCCGTCGATTCGAGCCCGTGTCATGGGATTTTCCCGCTCGGAATTGGCCGGGCGTGGTGTCGGGGAGGGCATCGCCTGGGATGGCGAACGGGTGATCGCGACCTTCACGGGGCGTACCGAAGCGGTCTGCCGGCGCGAGGAGATTCGTCTCCCCGGCTCGCACAATCTGGCCAATGCAATGGCGGCGACGGCGGTCGGTCTCTCGTGCCGCTGTCCGATGGCCACCGTCCGCGAGGCGCTTCACGACTTTCCGGGGATCGAGCACGCGCTGGAAGCCGTGCGTGAGCGTCGTGGCGTGCGGTTCGTCAACGATTCGAAGGGGACCAACGTGGATGCCGTACTCAAGGCGCTCGAAAGCTTCGATGAACCGATCGTGCTGATTGCCGGCGGGCGCGACAAGGGCGGTGATTTCGAGCGGTTGCGTGACGCTGTCCGCCGGCGCGTGACGCACCTGATTTTAATCGGTGAAGCGGCGCCGAGACTGCACGAGGTTTTGCGCGAGTGCCGGCACATCAGCCGCGCGCCGTCGCTTCGGGCGGCCGTGGAGGAAGCGGCCGGGGTGGCGGCGGCAGGCTCGGTGGTCCTGCTCTCGCCGGCCTGCGCGAGTTTCGACATGTTTGCGGATTACCAGGACCGGGGCCGGCAGTTCAAGCAGTTCGTGAACGCGCTGCCGGCATGACCAGAGAAGGAATGGATGGCGCACAGAATGCTCGATACGGGAACGTTGTCGCTGCCGTGGTCGTCCACCGGCGAGCGTCCGCGCAAGCAGGCGTCGGTCGACGGCGGCGTGCTGGAGGTGACGGTGGTTCTCGCCTTGATCGGGCTGGTGATGGTGTTCAGCGCCAGCGCCGTGGTGGCCGGGAATCGCTTCCAGGACTCGATCTATTTTCTCAAGCGCCATCTGGCGTGGCTGGCGTTCGGATTTCTGCTGCTCCAGCTGGCGTCGCGGATGGATTACATGGTGTGGCGCCGGCTGGCTCTTCCGGCGCTGGGACTCACGGCGGTGCTGCTGGTCCTGGTGCTGGTGCCCTCCATCGGCGCGATGGCCAAGGGGGCCCGCCGCTGGATCAGGATGGGGCCGATCTCGGTGCAACCGGCCGAGATGGCCAAGCTGGCGGTCGTTCTTTATATGGCAGCGTATCTTACCAAGCGGGATGGCCGGTTGACCGAATTCGCATCCGGATTTCTTCCGCCCTTGATCGTCGTCGGTCTGCTGGCAGGATTGGTGCTGTTGGAGCCCGATCTCGGCACGGTGGTGGTGGTCGGCCTGGTGACCTATGCGTTGCTCTTTTTAGGGGGCGCGCGGCTGAGCCATCTCTTCAGTGTGGTGCCGGTCGCGCTGGCCGGCGTGGCTCTGCTGGTCTGGCGATCGCCGTATCGATTGCAGCGCCTGATGACCTTTTTCGATCCGGGGAAGGATCCCACGGGAGCGGGATTTCAAGTGAACCAGTCGTTTCTGGCGTTCGGCAGCGGAGGGGCGTTCGGAGTCGGACTGGGAGAAGGCCAGCAGAAACTGTTTTTTCTTCCCGAAGCCCATACCGATTTTGTGCTCGCGCTGGTCGGCGAAGAATTGGGGCTGGCCGGAACGACCGCAATCATGGCGTTGTTCGGCTTGCTGGTGCTCAAGGGGTTTCAGATTGCGGGACGCGCGCGGGAGCCGTTCGGGCGGCACCTCGCGCGCGGCATCACGCTGCTCATCGGATTTCAGGCGTTGATCAACGCGGGGGTGGCCACCGGACTGCTGCCCACCAAGGGGCTGACGTTGCCGTTTGTCAGTTACGGAGGATCCTCGCTGCTCGTGTCCTTGCTGGCGATCGGTATCTTATTGAACATTTCTCGTGACCGGCAGGGCGGGAGGCAGGCGGGCGTGTATGGGCATGGACGGAGTGGATGACGACCATCGTGTTTGCAGCGGGCGGCACCGGCGGCCACCTGTATCCGGCCGTGGCGCTCGCGCGGGAATTTTCCCGGCAGGATCCGGAGACCCGGGTGCTCTTTGTCGGCACGGCGCGCGGGATCGAATCGAAGGTATTGGCGCACGAGGGATTCGAATTGGCCATGATCGCAGCACAGCCGGTGATGGGGCGCGGTTTTCTGAGCGCGGCGGGCGCGTTGCTCTCGCTGCCGCGGGGGCTCCGGCAGTCCATGGCGCTGTTGCGGCAGAGACGCGTCTCGCTCGTGTTGGGCGTCGGCGGCTACACCAGCCCGCCGGTCTTGCTGGCGGCGAGGCTGCTCGGTGTGCCGCGGGCGATTTTGGAGCCGAATGCCTATCCGGGCATGGCCAACAAGGTGCTGGGGCCGATTGCCGACGCGGTGTTCGTCACGTTTCGCGACGCCGCACGATATTTCCCTGCGGCCAAGGTGCGGGTCACCGGCATGCCGGTCAGGCGGGCGTTCTTTGAAGACGCACGTCCCGAAGCCCCGGGCCTCGCGCCTCGGGCCTCGCGCCCGCAGGGTCAGCAGACCCTGCTGGTGTTCGGCGGCAGCCAGGGCGCGCGGGCGATCAATGACGCGATGATCGGCGCCTTGCCGCAGTGGGCGGCAATGCGCGGGCAGTTGGCGATCGTGCATCAAACGGGCGAGGCGGACCATGCGCGGGTACAGGCGGCGTATCACGAGGCGGGCGTGCAGGCCGAAGTGGTGCCGTTTTTGTTCGAGATGCCGAGGACGCTGCGCTCAGCGAATCTGGTCGTGTCGCGTGCCGGAGCGATGACGCTGGCGGAACTGACCGTGTGCGGCAAGCCGGCGATTGTGATCCCGCTGCCGCACGCGATCTATCAGCACCAGGCGCACAACGCGCGGGTGCTGGCGGACGCCGGCGGAGCGGTGGTGCTGCCGCAGCAAGAACTGACGGGGGAGCGGCTGGCGCGTGAAGTTGCGGCGCTGCTGCGCAATCCGGAGCGGCTGCGTGACATGGGAGAACGGAGCCTGGAATTGGCGAAGCCCGATGCCGCGAATGCCATTGTGCGGGAATGCTTGGCGCTGATTGCAAAAAAGACTCGAGCCACGAGACTCGAGCCACGAGACTAGATGTCCGGGGCCATGAGCCGAGCGAGAGCAGCAGCATTTGTCTCGCGCCTAGCGTCCAGCGCCTCGTGTCCGGAGTGACGATGTTTAGAAAGATTCAACAGATTCATCTGATCGGCATCGGCGGGGCCGGCATGAGCGGAATCGCCGAGGTGCTGCTCACGCTTGGGTATAAAGTCTCGGGCTCCGATTTGCAGGAGTCCGACACGATCCGCCGGCTGCGCGAATTGGGGGGCAACATTTTCATCGGGCATCAGGAGTCGAACATCGGCGAGGCGCAGGTGGTCGTCATTTCTTCCGCCGTGCAGCCGACAAATCCCGAGGTGGTGGCCGCCCGGGCCAAGGTGATTCCGGTCATTCCGCGTGCGGAGATGCTGGCGGAGTTGATGCGATTGAAGTACGGCGTGGCGATCGCCGGGGCGCACGGGAAGACGACGACCACGACGATGGTCGCGACGGTGCTGGCGCAGGCCGGGCTGGATCCCACGGTGGTGATCGGCGGGCGGGTCAACGCGTTGGGGAGCCATGCGCGCCTGGGACGGAGCGATCTGCTGGTCGCCGAAGCCGACGAGAGCGATGGTTCGTTTTTGAAACTCGCGCCGACGATCGTGGCGGTCACGAACCTCGACCAGGAGCATCTAGATCACTACGGCACGATGGAGCGATTGGAGCAGAGCTTCCTCGAGTTCATCAACCGCGTGCCATTCTACGGCCTGGCGGTGCTGTGCGCGGACAACGACCATCTCCGGAAGCTGCTGCCCGGCGTTGTCAGGCGCTATCAGACCTACGGCCTGCGCGAGAACGGCGGCATCACACCGGACTTTCGCGCGACCGACATCACGATGAAACAATGGGAGACGGAGTTTCGCGCCTCGTTCCGAGGAAAGAGCCTCGGGCCGTTCCGTCTGCCGGCGCCGGGCATCCACAACGTCTCGAACGCGCTAGCCGCGATTGCGGTGGGAATGGAACTGGACGTGCCGGTCGATCTGATCCGAAAGGGCCTGGCGACCTTCGCCGGCGTGGAGCGGCGGTTCCACCTGCGCGGCGAAAAGAACGGCATCATGGTCGTGGACGACTACGGCCACCATCCGACCGAGGTTCGCGCCACGCTGGCCGCCGCCAAGCAGGGATGGAACCGGCGCCTGGTGGTGCTCTTCCAGCCGCATCGCTATACGCGGACGCGAGACCTGGCCGCCGAGTTTGCGCACGCGTTCGATCAGGCCGATGCGCTGTTCATGACGGAGATTTACGCGGCCGGCGAGCCGCCGATTCCGGGCGTGTCCGGGCAGCACCTCGCCGAGTCCGTGCGCGCGGCGGGGCATCCGTCGGTCACATGGGTCGAGCGGCGGGACGGGCTGGCGGACCAGGTCCGTCCGACGTTGCAGCCGGGCGATCTGGTGATCACGCTCGGCGCCGGCGACATTTGGAAAACCGGGCTTGAGTTATTGGAGCGCCTGTAGAACCGTGACGAATGCGTGCACCCATGACGCGTCACCCGGAGAGCGATGAATACTATGCATCGAGCATGGACCAAACAGGACTTGCGCGCGGCGGTGGCGGGCCTGCGAGGCGACGTGAAGTTCAACGCGCCGCTCAAAGACTACACCTCGTTCCGGATCGGCGGACCGGCGGACGTGCTGGTGATGCCGGCCGACGCCGAGGATGTGTGCCTGCTGGTCCGGCAGGCACGGGCGGCGGACATTCCGGTCTTCGTGCTGGGCGGCACCAATCTGCTGGTCCGCGATCACGGCATTCGCGGCATCGTGGTCAGCCTGGCGAAGATGAAGGCGATCGCGGATGAGCCGGGGCATGTGCTGTATGCCGAAGGCGGCGTTGGGATGCCGACGTTGATGAAGCATGCGACCGGACGCGGGCTTTCGGGCCTCGAGTGGGCGGCCGGCATTCCGGGGACGGCGGCCGGCTGCGTCGTGATGAACGCGGGCACAAAGCTTGGTGAAATGAAGGATTCCGTCAAGGCCGTGCGCATCGTGGATCCCGACGGCCTGATCGTCGAGTGCCCGGCCTCGGCCATCCGGTTCAGCTACCGGCGGGCCTTGTTGCCGCGTGGAATTGTGGTCGGCGTCTGGGTGCAGCTCAAGCCGGCGTCGAAGGAAAAAATCCAGACGACCGTCAAAGAGTACCTGCGGTACCGGAAAGACACGCAGCCGTTGACGCTGCCCAATGCGGGGTGCGTGTTCAAGAATCCCGGCCATGACGCGGCCGGCCGCGTCATCGAGGCGGCAGGCTTCAAGGGCGCGCGGATCGGCGACGCGCAGGTGTCGGACAAACATGCCAACTTCGTCGTGAACCTCGGTCATGCGAAGGCGGCCGACGTGATCGCGCTGATCAAGAAAATCGGGCGTGCGGTCGAAGCGCAGACCGGGACGACGCTCGAACTGGAACTGAAGATTGTCGGGGAATCGTGAAGACCCATTTTACTAGTTTATGTGGTTTGTTTGGTTTCTTTGGTTCGACGAGTAACAACCAGACAAACCAGATGAACCAGACAAACCAGATGAACCAGATATGCCACTGACGAAGGCACGCATTGGAGTTCTTATGGGAGGGCGGTCGTCGGAGCGGGAGATCTCGTTGTGGACCGGGCAGGCCGTGCATCGGGCGCTGCTGCGCCGGGGCTATCGGGCGGTCGCGATCGACGTGAACGATTCGCTGTTGCGGCAACTGCAGGCCAGGAAGGTGGAGATGGCGTTTCTCGCGTTGCATGGACCGGGCGGAGAAGATGGCACGATCCAGGGATTGCTGGAGACCATCGGCATGCCCTACACGGGCTCTGGTGTCCGGGCCAGCGCGATGGCGATGCACAAGGTGACGGCGAAAACGCTGCTGGCCTGCCACGGGATTCCGGTGCCGGATGGATGTGTCGTCCGGAAGGGTGTGGCAGCTTCGAAACCGGCTCGATTGAAGTGGCCGGTGATTGTGAAGCCGGCGGCGGAGGGTTCGACGATCGGAATTTCAATTGTCCGGAAAGCCTCCGAGTGGCGCGCGGCGCTCAAGCGCGCCCATGCGCATGATCGCGAGGCGGTTGTGGAAGCCTACATTCCCGGCCACGAGATCACCGTCTCCGTGCTCGGAGGACCGCGCGGGGCGAGGGCGTTGCCGACGATCGAGATCGTCGCGCCAGGCGGATTTTACGATTATGCCGCCAAGTACACGAAGGGACGCAGTCGTTACCTGTGCCCGGCGCCGTTGCCGGCCAGGGTCAACAGGCAGGTCACTGATCTGGCGGTGCAGGCCTACGACATTCTGGGATGCGACGGTGCGGCGCGGGTGGATTTTAGGGTGACGCCGCGAGGAAAGCCCTATGTGCTGGAAGTGAATACGATTCCCGGCATGACGGAAACGAGTCTGCTGCCGATGGCCGCGGCGAAGGCAGGAATGGATTACGACACGCTCACGGAGGAAATATTGAAGTCCGCGCTGCGTCGCGCGAAGGCGGCACGATGCTGAAGCGATTGACGATGGCCAGATTCGGCCGGACGAAAGGGCCGCGCCCCAACATGCGGCGCCATATCCCGCGGCCGGCGGCGTCTCGCGGGCCGGTTGATCGTGTGCGGCAAACCATTCGAGCGACTGTGCGGGGCGCGGCGCTTCTGCTGGGAGCCTGGGTGGCGGTTCAATTTTACGGCATGGCGGGACCGGTGGTCGCCGGCTGGTTCGAAATCAGGGAGGTGCGGGTGACCGGTCTTCGAACAGTGACGCGCGACGAAGTGATGAATCGGCTGCAACTGGAGGCCCGCGCGACATTGCTGTCGATCAGTCCGAATCAATTGGAGGCGCGCGCGTCGGCGCATCCGTGGATCAAATCGGCATCCGTCAGCCGTCTGCCGCTGCACGTGTTGTCCGTGGAGATCGCCGAACGGCGTCCGGCGGCGGTGTTGAAAACGCCGTCCTCGGGATTTTTGTTGGACGAGGAGGGAGTCGTGCTGTCGGCGCTGGCGGAACAGGATCGCCCGGAGTTGCCGGTGGTGGTCGGGGTCGACCCGAAACGGTTGCTGCTCGGAGACGACCGGTTGCGCCATGTCGCGCAGAGCGGGATCAAGCTGGCCGGATTGCTGGCGCAGTCGCTGGACGGACGGCCCGAGGTGGACATGAGCGATCCGGAGCACGCCGTGGCCTATGTCCAGGGGATGCGATTTCAGTTCGGTCCCCTGCCGTTCGATGAGCAATGGGAACGGTATCGCGCAGTGGAGCCGGTGCGCCGGACCGGCGCCGGGAAGGGACAGTCCGACATCGATCTGCGGTTTTCCGACAAGGTGATTGTGCGCGAACGGGAACAATTGTCATGACGCATCGAGGCCGCCGCGCCCGGAGCATGACTTTGAACGTGACTCTGCAGGGGAGGGGGTGACCAGTATGGCTAGACGAGATCATATCGTGGTGGGCTTGGACATCGGGACGACGAAGATTTGCGCCATCGTGGCCGAGGTGACGGAGGAAGGCACGGTGAACATCATCGGGGTCGGGTCCAATCCGTCCCGCGGCCTGCGCAAGGGCGTCGTCGTGGACATCGAAAGCACGGTCGAATCCGTGAAGAAGGCCGTGGAAGAAGCCGAGTTGATGGCGGCCGTCCAGATTAAATCCGTGTACACGGGCATTGCCGGCAGCCATATCACCGGCGTGCACTCGCGGGGCGTCGTCGCGTTGAAAAAACAGGAAGTCACCCGCGCGGACATCGACCGCGCAATCGAATCGGCCCGCTCCATGGCCGTGCTGGGCCCGGACCGGCGGCTGCTGCACGTGATCCCGCGGGAATTCATGGTGGACAATCAGGACGGCGTCCGCGAACCGCTGGGCATGTCCGGCTCGCGGCTCGAAGTGGAGCTGCAGATCATCACGGGGGCGGTGACGTCGGCGCAGAACATCGTCAAGTGCGTCAATCGCGCCGGTCTGGACGTGGTGGACATCGTGCTCCAGCCGCTGGCCTCGAGCGAAGCCGTGTTGAGCCAGGAAGAGCGGGAGCTGGGCGTGGTGATGGTGGACCTGGGCGGCGGCACAACCGATCTGGCCATCTTCGTGGACGGGAGCATCCGCCACACGGCGATCCTGCCGATCGGCGGGCAGAACGTCACGAAGGACATCGCGATCGGGCTGCTCACGTCGCAGACGGAAGCGGAGAAGATCAAGATCAGGCACGGCATCGCCCGGGTGGACATGGTCAAGGACAACGAGACGCTGGAGGTGCCGAGCATGGGCGAGCGGCCGGCGCGCACCGTGTCCCGGCGCGAACTGGCCGAGATCATCGAGCCGCGCGCGGACGAGATGTTCGATCTGGTGCGTCACGAGATCACGCGGGCCGGATACGAGGGCGTGCTGGGAGCGGGCGTGGTCATCACCGGCGGGACCTCCATGCTGGAAGGGATGCCGGATGCGGCAGAGCGGGTGCTGAATCTGCCGGCGCGGCGCGGCGTCCCGCACGGCGTGGAAGGGTTGCGCGACATCGCGGGAACGCCGATGCACGCCACCGGCGTCGGCCTGATTCTGCATGCGTGCCATCACTCGGATGAGATGGACGCGGCAGGCCGGAACGGGCGTCGAGTCGGTCGGGTCTTTGGAAGAATGAAAGAATGGATGTTCGAGTTTTTCTAAACAAGCGGGTAGCGAACAGCAAGTAGCAAGCAGCTTGCTCTTAGCTAAAAGGAGGAAACCAATGTTCTCACTACATGAAGGCGACGTGATGCCGGTCCATATCAAGGTCATCGGTGTCGGCGGAGCCGGGTGCAACGCCGTCAATACGATGATTCATGCCGGTCTCAAAAACGTGGAGTTCATCTCGGCCAACACCGACGTCCAGGCGTTGGGACGGGCCCAGACCTCGTTCAAGATTCAACTGGGGCCCGAACGGACAAAAGGTCTCGGGGCCGGCGCCAAGCCGGAAGTCGGCAAGGAGTCGGCGTTGGAAAGCCGTGATCAGATCCGTGAATGTCTGGAAGGAGCGGAAATGGTCTTTGTCACGGCGGGTATGGGCGGCGGCACGGGGACCGGCGCAGCGCCGGTCGTCGCCGGAATCGCGCGCGAAATGGGCATCCTGACCGTGGGCGTGGTGACCAAGCCCTTCCAATATGAAGGCCATCGCCGGATGAGTTACGCCGAGGAAGGCCTGCGCGAGCTGCGGCGTCAGGTGGACACACTGCTGGTGATCCCCAACCAGCGGCTGCTCGGCATCGTGGATAAGTCCACGCCGCTGCTGGAAGCGTTCAAGGTGGCCGACGATGTGCTGCGGCAGGCGATCCAGGGCATTGCCGACCTCATCACGACGGCGGGCCATGTGAACGTGGATTTTGCGGACGTCAGGACCGTGATGACCTTCACCGGCCGGGCGGTGATGGGCATGGGCGTGGCACGCGGGCCGAACCGGGCGCAGGAAGCGGCACAGAAAGCCATCAACAGCCCGTTGCTGGAAGACGGCAGCGTGACGGGCGCGCGCGGCGTGCTGGTGAACATTACGGGCGGTCCCAACCTGACCTTGCACGAAGTGGGGGAGGCGGCGTCCATCATTCATGACTCGGCCGACCCGCAGGCCAACATTATCGTCGGCCAGGTGATCAATCCGGAGATCAAGGAGGATCTGATCGTGACCGTCGTGGCCACCGGATTCGATAAGGACGAGCCGGCCGCCAGGCTCTCCGCTGGCGCGCGCGCGGCGGCGATGCCGTCCCAGGCGGCGGCCGAGTCGGCTTTGGCCGGCGTCCGTGACGCAGGTGGCCAGGAGTCGGGCAAACAGATCGAAAAGCCGGCCTTCCTTCGCCGGTTCACGAGCAAACGTGAGACGCAGGAACGGCTCAGTTTGACCACGGAAGATCCGTGGGATGTACCGACGTTCCTGCGCAAGCAAGGCAGTTAGTGGAACGGCACGGTTGACGGGCAGGCGCGGCGGCCATGGTCATCACGGTGCCGAGTTTCGCCGACACCCGGCATGGCGTGCGGCATTTTTTCGGGACGAGACACGAGCCGTCCGGACCGGACCGGGCCGCGCACATGGTGGTCTCGGTGAACCAGGTGCACGGGACGGATGTGCTGGTGGTCGATCGTCCGGTGGCCGGCCCGCAGACATTCGAAGGCGGGTGGGATGCGCTGGTCACCGATCAGCCGGGCGTGCTGCTGACGGTCCGGACGGCCGATTGCGTGCCGGTGTTGATTCACGATCCGGTTCACGGAGTGGTGGCGGCGGTGCATGCCGGCTGGCGTGGCGCGGTCGCCGGAATCGTGCAGAAGACCCTCGCCGTGATGACGCAACGTTTCGGATCGCAGGCGGCATCGCTTCGAGTGAGCA
This sequence comes from Nitrospiraceae bacterium, assembly GCA_009692155.1. Taxonomy (GTDB): domain Bacteria; phylum Nitrospirota; class Nitrospiria; order Nitrospirales; family Nitrospiraceae; genus 2-02-FULL-62-14. The sequence goes on along the minus strand of SHZW01000003.1, from coordinate 5,031 downwards.
TCGGTCCTTCCGTCGGTTCCTGCTGCTACGAGGTGGATGAACCGGTCCTGAGCCGGCTCCGGGCCGGGTACGCGGATTGGCGCAGTCTCGTGCAGGAAACGAAACCCGGCGCCGCGCGGTTGAACCTGCGCGGGCTCGTTTGCGGCCAGGCGCAATCGGCCGGCGTGCGGGAGGACGGGATCCACAGCGTCAGCCTGTGCACGATCTGCCATCCCGACCTCTTCCATTCGTATCGGCGCGACGGGACGGCCCGCGCCACGATGGTGAGCGGCATCATGCTGCTCCCCAGACGGCGGGCGCCGCGCCGCGCGCGCGGGAAACGCCGGGCCGACTGACAACGCCCCGTGCTTCCGGTACAATACCTTCGACACCGCAGAACGATGAGCGATGAACGATGAGTCCGACTCAGCACGCAGCACCCAGCACTCGGGACTGGATTCTGGTCGCATCGCCCGCAATGTTCGCGAGGTGCTCGAGCGGATCAGCCGGGCGGCGATCCGCGCCGGCCGCCGGCCTGACACCATCCGCCTGATCGCCGTCACGAAGTCGGTGCCGGTGGAACGCATCCGTCCGGCGGTCGGGGCGGGCACGCGAATCTGTGGCGAGAACCGGCTCCAGGAGGCGCTCCCGAAAATCGAAGCGCTGGGCGGGTGCGATCTCCGTTGGCATTTTATCGGCCGGCTGCAGCGGCGGAAGGTCAAGGCGGTCGTCGGAACGTTCGAGTTGATTCATTCGGTGGACAGTGTGGAACTGGCGGCTGAAATTGACCGCCGCGCGGGAGAAGCCGGGTTGCAGCAGGGCGTGCTGCTTGAAATCAATGTGGGACGGGAAGCGACGAAAACCGGGTTCTCGCCGGATGAAGCGGCAAACGTCATGACGGTTCTCGATGCGATGCCGAATCTGGCGGTGAGAGGCCTGATGGCGATTCCACCGCCTGTATTGAGTACCGACGCCGCCCGTCCGTATTTTCAAGCGATGCGTGAGCTGGTCCGCTCGCTGGCAAGCCCGCATCTTCACCGGGTCCGGATGGAAGAATTGTCCATGGGCATGTCCCGTGATTTCGAGGTGGCGGTCGAGGAAGGGGCGACGATGGTACGGATTGGGACGTCCATTTTTGGTGAGCGGCGTGGCTAAATCGGGGAAGGCGACGACGATTGCAGTCATCGGGGCCGGGCAGATGGGCGAAGCCCTGATCGGCGGCTGGCTGGCGGCGAAAACGGTGCCTCCCGACGCGCTGTTTGCCACGGATGCCAGCGCCGAGCGGCGCGACATGATGAAACGGCGCTTCGGAGTGCGCACCGGATCGGACAACCGCGAGGCAGTGTCCTGGGCCGATGTGGTGGTGCTGGCGGTGAAACCGCAGATTCTCGATGAGGTGGTGAAGGGCCTGTCATCCGCACTGGCGGGCAAGCTCGTACTCTCGATTGCCGCCGGCGTGACGATCGCGCATCTTGCGAAGCTAGCTCCGAAAGGCGCGCGCATCGTGCGTGCGATGCCCAACACGCCGGTGCTGGTCCGCGACGGAGTGTCGGCGCTCTCGTTCGGCGCCGGCGTCACGGAAAAAGATCAGCAGCTCGCCCGCCGCCTGTTCGAGGCGGTCGGCCGGGCAGTCGTGGTGGAAGAACGGTTGATGGATGCGGTGACCGGCTTAAGCGGCAGCGGCCCGGCCTATGTCTTTATGGCGATCGAGGCACTCGCGGATGGCGGCGTGAAGATGGGATTGCCCCGGACGGTCGCGGATCTGCTGGCGGCACAGACGGTGCTGGGCGCGGCGCGGATGGTGCTGGAGACCGGCGAGCATCCGGCCAAATTAAAAAATTCCGTGGCGTCCCCAGGCGGGACGACGATCGCAGGGCTGCATCGCCTTGAGCAGGGCGGACTTCGTGCCACGCTGATGGCGGCGGTGGAAGCCGCGGCAAAACGGTCGGAGGAATTAGGGCGGGAGATCCAGCGCTGATGTTTGTGGCGGGGAATGTCCTTCAGGGGCTGGCAAGAGTGCTGGAGGTGGTGCTCACATTGTATATGTGGGTGATCATTGCCCGCGCACTGGTCTCCTGGGTGAATCCCGATCCCTGGAATCCGATCGTGCAGTTTTTGGAGCGGGCCACCGAGCCCGTGCTGGCGCCGATTCGGCGCCGATTGGGGTGGCAGATGGGGATCGATCTGTCGCCGTTTCTGGCGATTTTAATCATTGTGTTTCTGCAGTACGCCGTGGTGGCATCGCTGTACGAGGTCGCCGCCCAACTGCACTAAGCGAACGCTTGCGAGGTAAACGATGAGAATTACGCCGCTCGACATTCAGCATATGGTCTTCAAGGTGTCCCTGCGAGGCTATAACCGGCAGGACGTGGACCGGTTTCTTGAGGACATTGCACAGACGGTCGATGAATTGAATCGTGAGCTTGTGATGTTGCGAGAAAAGTTGGGATCGACGGAAGGGCAGCTGACCGACTCCAAAAAGGCCGAGACGGCGCTGACGAGGACGCTCGTGTCCACTCAAACCATGACGGAGGAATTGAAAGAGGCGGCCAAGCGGGATGCCGAGCTGATCGTCAAGGAAGCGGAAGTGATGGCGGCGGATCTGCTGAGGCACACCCGCGAGGAGATGGCCAAGCTCCAGCGCGAACTCTCCGATCTTCGCAAGCAGCGGGCGATGGCGATCGAGCGGCTGCGCGGGACGTTGCGGACGTTCGATCGGGCGTTGAATCTGGAAGAGCAGGACGGTGACTCCTCGACCGGAATGGAGCCGATGGTGGATGATGAGCCCATGACTGGTCATCCCCCCCCCGCTGACGATCGAACTCTTCTAGCGCATGAGCCAACCTGATCGTATCGCCAATGCCATGAATGCTGCGGTGGACGGCGGCGTGTTTCCCGGCGCCGTGCTGCTGATCCGTCTCCGCGGGGAACGCGTCTATCACCGGGCATTCGGTTGCGCCGCGCTGGTTCCTGCCCGGGAACCGGCCCGCCTCGAGACGATCTACGACCTGGCCTCGCTGACCAAGCCGCTGGCCACCACGACGGCAGTGTTGCGCCTGGTTCAGGACGGCCGGTTGAGCGTGGATGATCCGTTGCAGCAGCATGTCGAAGAACTGAAGGGCAGCACCATCGGTGAGGCGACGGTCTATCACCTGTTGACCCATAGTGCGGGATTGCCCGCATGGCGGCCTCTGTACGAACGGATTGCGGAGGAAGACCGTCGCAATCCGGGGCTGCTGAGCAGCCCGGCGGCGGAACAGATGGTGCTGGCGCTCATCAAACAGGAGGCTCTGTCTGCTCCGGCCGGCACGCGCAGTCTCTACAGCGATCTGGGGTTCATGCTGCTGGGCATTCTCGTGGAACGGGTCGTCGGAAAATTGCTGGCGGTCTATTGCCAGGAGTCTGTATTCGAACCGATGCGGACCCCGTTGTTTTTTCTCGGGCCGCAAGGCACGGGACCGGGAAGCGCACGACGCACGGATGCCGCGCTCATTGCACCGACCGAAGATGATCCCTGGCGCGGGCGGCTCCTTCGCGCCGAAGTGCATGACGAGAACGCCTGCGCGCTCGGCGGCGTGGCCGGCCACGCGGGTCTGTTCGGAACGGCAGCGGCTGTGTCCGCCGTGGTCGGTCACTGGCTCGACAGTTATGCGGGGCGGAGCCGTTTGTTGCCGCCCGATCTGGTGCGGCGGTTCGTCACGAGGCAGGACAAGATCGCCGGGTCCAGTTGGGCTCTGGGCTGGGATACGCCGTCGGCGCCCTCTTCTTCGGGCAGCCGGTTTTCAGCGGCCTCGTTCGGGCATTTGGGCTATACCGGCACCTCGATCTGGGTCGATCCGACAAAAGAGCTGGAAGTGGTGCTGCTGTCCAACCGCGTGCATCCGACAAGACGCAACGATGCGATCAAACAGTTTCGCCCGCTTATTCACGACACGATTTATGAAGAGCTGGTTGAGAAGAGCTAATGGCTTATAGCGTATGGCTTATGGTCGGAGGGATTTGCTGAAAGCGGGCGGGTCCGAGCTATAGGCTATACGCCATATGCTCCTACGGTTTGTCGGGGTAATCCAGCCAGGTCTCTTTTTCCGCCAGATAGCGCTGGCCTTTGAAGTTCGGCCTCGTGCGTATCCGCGTAAAGCCGAATTCCTGAAGCTTCTCCACGACGCTGGAGACAGCGGCGCCGATTGTGGGCTTGATGGAGCCGGTGACGGTCAGGGCTTCGTACATCACGCTGCCGGTGTAGCCCTGCGCGACCCGGTTGACAAGGATCGAACGGCTGAAATAACGATCGCTCGGGTCCATGCCTTCGACCTGATGGCGTTCGATCGTACCTTCTTTTTTGAACGACAGTGGAAGCGGCATGCCGGCTGGTTCCTTATCTGATGAACAGAGCGGCATTATAGTCAGCCGTGCCGGCTTGTGCAACATGCTAACGTTGACAAGTTGGAGATCCGCTTCCTAAGATGGGCCCAATCGTTCCGGCTTCCTCACGGATGACATCCTCATGACCGGCGACGCGTGGAATATTCCCAACAGTCTGACCCTGCTTCGGATTCTTCTGATTCCGGTCTTCGTCGGATTGATGTTGTACGGATGGTACGACCCGGCCCTGGCGGTGCTGCTGGGCGCCGGCCTCACGGATGCGCTGGACGGGACCATCGCCCGGGCGGCCAATCAGCGCACCAAGCTGGGCATGTATCTCGATCCGCTGGCGGACAAACTGCTCCTGACGTCCGGCTTCCTGACCCTGTCAGCATTGCATCTGGTGCCCTTGTGGATGGTGATTCTCGTCGTCAGCCGGGATGTGATTCTGCTGGCGGGTGCGGTGCTCGCGCATCTGACCGATTCGGCCGTGGATATCGCACCCACGCTGCTGGGCAAGGGCACGACGGTGTTCCAGTTGACCTATCTTCTGCTTGCCGTGGTCTTTGTGTCCCGCCAGATGGACATGCATCTGCTCGACCCGCTTTTGTACTCGGCGGTCCTGCTGACCGTGGCCTCGGGGTTCCACTACCTTTATAGAGGGTTCGCCCGCCTCAATGTCGGGCAGAT
>SHZW01000001.1 GCA_009692155.1 Nitrospiraceae bacterium | reverse complement strand
ATTACGGGTCTTCGGCTACATGACCTGAGGCACTGTGCGGCAACCAACCTGAGACGGGCCGGGGTGGATACGATGACGGCGATGAAGATCATCGGACACAAGAGCGAACAGATGCACAGGCGGTATAATTCGATCAAGTCGGAGGACCTTCACGAGGCCGCCGCGAAGCTTCAGAGGTACAGGGCTAACACGGTAATAACACTTGCCTCCTCAGCGGGATCGGGGCAAGGTGTAAGTGATTGTAATTCCAGCGTCGGGGCGTAGCGCAGCCCGGTAGCGCGCCTGCTTTGGGAGCAGGATGTCGGAGGTTCAAATCCTCTCGCCCCGACCAAAAAGACCGTAACACGTGATCCGTTATGCGTGATCCGTAACGGCGAGATGAACAGCGAGTGCCTTCTTTCCTGCTTCCCGCACGCATTACGCATCACGGATCACCAATCACGCTCTCCGCGCGCCCGTAGCTCAGTTGGATAGAGCATCAGCCTTCTAAGCTGAGGGTCGCTGGTTCGATTCCAGCCGGGCGCACCACTCCTCGCTACGCTCGTCGTTTGGCGCGACTGGTCCTTCCGGGCGGCTGTGAATCGGGCAGTGCCGCGCTAGTAGTACCAGCGGGTCGTGGCGTTTTATCGCTAAGCAAGGTGTCGCTACGCGACGTTCCTGTGGTTTTTCCCTGTTGACGCCGCTGGCCAAACGCCTTACGTTGTTCTCCATTGCTAACCCCTGACGAGGTGACCCCATGTTCGCAGGCTTTCAAACGTTCGAGTGCAAGCAAGGCAAGAAGTTCGAATTGGTCATGCTCTGGAACGGGACCATTTTACCGGAACTGGCAAAGCAGAGCGGGTGCAAAGGGGGCTTGTTGCTGGTTGATCCGGATTCCAACAAGTGCATGGGGATCGAGATCTGGGATGACGACGTGGCGGCCAGCTCCTTCGATACGAACGGGTCGTTTCAGAAGCTGGCGGCAAAACTCACGCCGGTGGTGACGGCGCCGCCCGAACGCAAGCAACTCCACGTGATGGCGCAGAATATCACTCAGCCCTGATTATTCATGAACTCGTGCGGCAGGAACAATCCGGACTAGGGGTGTAACCCATGCGGGTGTCGCGGAGCAGGGTGCTGCAGAAGCGAACAAACCCGTCGTCCGGACGGACCCGCAAGCCGGAACTGCCGCTCAAGGCCGGAGCCAAACGGCGGTTTCAATGCCGGTTGCTGGACTGGTACAAGGAACATGGCCGCGATCTGCCCTGGCGCAAAACATCCGATCCCTACAAGATTCTCGTGTCGGAAGTCATGCTGCAGCAGACGCAGGTGGATCGCGTGATTCCCAAATATCATGAATTTCTGGAGCGGTATCCCTCCTTCGAGGCGCTCGCCGATGCGCGGCCGAACGAGGTCAAAAAGACGTGGTATCCCCTCGGCTACAACGTCCGTCCCCTCCGTCTGCACAGTATTGCGTGCGAGACGGTCGCGCGCTACGGCGGCGAGTTGCCGAGCGATCACGATGAATTGCTGTCGTTCAAGGGCATCGGCCGCTATACGGCGGGGGCCATCCGCTCGTTTGCGTTCAACGAAGACGCGCCGATCCTGGACACCAATGTGATGCGCGTCCTCCACCGCGTGTTCGTGGGAACCGGCGATCCCAAGAGCCGGAAGAACCTGCTGTGGGAGCTATCCGAGGCGCTGATTCCGAAAGGCAAGGGGTACGATTTCAATCAGGCGCTCATGGATTTCGGCGCCACGGTCTGTACGGCCCGCGATCCCTACTGCCTGCTCTGTCCGATGAAGAACCTGTGCAAAACGTATCCGTTCGAAAAACCGTGACGGGTGACGAGTGGGGGTGACAGTGACGAGAAAGAAGAACGGCCGCCGTCACGTGCCTGCGGTTGTTCAAGTGGCGGCAGGGCTCATTCTCCGCGAAGGGCACTATCTGATTGCGAGGCGCAAAGTGGGCACGCATCTCGGGGGGCTGTGGGAATTCCCCGGAGGGAAATGCGAGCCGGGAGAGTCGCTGGAAGATTGTCTCCATCGCGAGCTGAGGGAGGAACTGGGGATTGCCGTCATGTCGCTGGTCCATTTCCGCACGATCCGGCACAAGTACCCGGGGAAGACCGTCGAGCTGCATTTCTTTCGCTGCGCGATCAGCCAGGGCGAAGCGTCGGCGCTGGACTGCGAGGAGGTCCGATGGGTGATGCCGAACGAGATGACGGATTACGAATTTCCTCCGGCGGACCGTCCGTTGATTGAAGCACTCAAAAGCTGTGATGGGTGATGCGTAATGGGTAATGAGTTAACGGACTTGCTCATGGGCAACTCGTCACGCGTCACTCATCACGTGTCACGGTATTTATGAAGGTCGTGCTCGACATCGAAACGGTTCAGGCGCCGCGCGAGGAATGGGCAAAGATCGCGGGGCTGACCCCTGTTTCTGAAAATGTTGCGGAGGGCGGGGACGATCTCTTCGTTCACGCGGAAGCCGATCGGCGCCGGCAGGTCGAAGACGAACAATATGAAAAGTCTTCCTTCGACGGCACGTTCAGCCGGATCGTCTGCATCGGCGTGATTCTCCTGACCGATACGATGGAAGCGCAGGGCGCGGTGTCCTGGTACGGGAAGAACGAGAAAGGGCTGCTGCAACAATTCTGGGCGAAACTCGGGCAGCTCCGCCCTTCCGTATATGTCACGCACAACGGGCTCGGTTTCGATCTGCCGTTTATCAAGAAACGTTCGGTCGTCCATCAAGTCAAGCCACCGTTTGAAATTTCCCTGGCGAAGTTCAGGACCGAGCCGGTCTACGACACGATGGCGGTCTGGAGCAACTGGGATCAGCGCGGATGGGCCAAACTGGACGTGCTCGCGCGCGCGCTCAATGTCGAGACGAAATCAGGAAGCGGCAAGCAGGTGGCCGAGATGTGGGCAAGGGGGCAGGGGAAAGAGATTGCCGACTACTGCCTGCAGGATACCTACGTGACCTATGCCTGCTATTGCCGGATGAATTTCCGGGAGCCACATTCCCGGAATATCGTGCTGCTCAATAAGGAGCTGATTGAAGTCAGTTGAGAGAGCGGAGGAAGAGAAGAAAAACTCTATTGCGCGGGTTTAGCTGACGGCTTGCTCTTGGGTCTCGGCGATGCGGGTTTCTGCTGCTCGTTCATCTGCTTTTTGATCGTCTCCATTTCCTTCTTCAGCGCTTCCACCTCGGCGTCTTTCTTGGCGATCGATTCTTTTAGCGATTCCAACTCGCTGGGGGTGAGGGGGGCCGCACCCGTCGGTGTGGCGGCAGCCGGCGCCGGCGTGTCCGCTTGAGCCGCCGAGGGGACGGTGGCCGGCTGATCCGGCAGCTTTGCCAGCAGTTCGTAATCGATGACCAGCGCGGGCGTATCGGTCTCTCCAACCCGGAAAGTATCCGGCCGTTGGGCTTCCTTGGGAACAAACACGAGTTCGCGGCCGGACAATCCGGTCGCATCGGAAGCATATTCGCGGCTGGGGGTGTTGGCTGCAGCCTGGTCCCGGATGGGGGGCAGGCGGGTCAGGGTGAGTTGGAGGGAGCGACCATACACGAAGAGAATTCCCGAAACGGTATCCCCTGGCGAACCAGTGGCTGTGCCTGCGTTCTGGAATTGAAACGAGGTGCCGGTCCGGGTAATCCGGAAGCCGACCCGTTGGTCCGGTGTAGCCTTGGCGAAGGCGGAGGCAATGAACGGGGCGAGAAAGTCGGCCTCTTCATCCGAGAATGCCCGCACAGGCGTGGACGGGGAAAAGACCGAAGACAGGAACGTCTGTATCGTTTTCCTGCTGTCACGGACACGAATGCCGCGCAGTGTGCGCGCAATGGTGCCGCTGTCCAGCGTGATGGGATGGGTGGCTTGCAATGAGTCGTTTGGGATTCGCTCCAGATAGACCGTGCCGTCCGGACTGTCGTGAATAGTCAGCTTTTGCTGCGTCGAGGACGTGCATCCCCAAGTCATCAGGCAAGCAAGCAGGGCGAATGCGACCGGTCCATGCAGTGTTTGTGAGCGTGGCATGGCGTCGCAGTTTAACACAAACGAATGATGGCCTGAGAGCCAAAATTCGTGCTTGACAGGGGTATCGGGGATTGATATAAGTACGCTCGTTAACGCGGCCGGGAGAGGGACAACGGCGTCCGTAGTCCCGGCAAGTTAAGGACAATGACGTCCTTTTGGTCTATGGGAGACTAGAAGGGCGTTTTTTTTTGCCCATTCGCCCGGGTAGAATTGCACAACCGAACTACGAAATCACCAACCGGATTTGGGAGGTGTGAGCATGCAGACAGATCAAAAGAAATGGTGGGTCGTCAAGAGCATGTTTTTCGTTGCAGCAGTCCTGCTGGCGTTGGTGACCGGGATGGCATCCGCTCCGTCCAGTGCCTATGCGGATGGCAAGATCGTCAATCCGGACGACAAGGACATGTGGATTTCGGTGGGAATGGGTCTTCGTGGCGGGTTCGCGGCGTTGGAAAACGGGTCAGCGAATGGTGGGAGTTACACCAACTCCTTCGGTATCGACTATGCTCGTATCTATATCAACGGCGGAATCACTAAGGTCATCAAGTACGAGTTTAACACGGAATGCTTTGATTGTAGCGGTACCGGCAATCCTTTTGGTCAAACATCCAGCACCGGGGCTCAAAATCAGATCGGTTTGCTCGATGCGATCGGGAAGCTCGAGTTTAATCAGTACGTGAACGTCTGGGCCGGGCGTTTGTTGGTGCCAGCATCACGTGGCGAGTTGAATGGTCCGTTCTTCTCAGCGACCTTCAACCAGTATAGGACGCCGTTCGAGTCCTCAGACTTCGCCGGGAAATACGGCAATGGCGGGGCTGGTGTCTATGGCCGTGACAACGGCATAACCTTCTGGGGTCAAGCCGACCGTTTGCAATACAGCGCAGGGGTGTTCACGGGACTCCAGTCAAGCTCAACTGCAGGACCTAATCAACAAAACAGCCCCTTGTTTGCGGGACGCCTCACCTACAACTTTTTCAACCCCGAGAAAAATCCCGGTTACTACACAAGCGGGACCTACTACGGAAAAGCCGGCGATATTCTTGCGCTCGCAGTGGCGGCGCAACATCAGAAAAATGGTGCCGGAACACGTGCTAATCAGGCCGATCTTACTTACATCACTTCCGACCTCCTGTTTGAGAAGCCACTCGGCAACAGCGGAGACAAGGGCGTGATTACGATCAATGCCGAGTATCAACAATTCTTTGCGAATTACAACAACTCGGCAACGACCGGCGCCTTTGCGCCGGCGGTCACGGACTGCTTCTGTATGTTTGACGGGAATTCCTTCTACGTGGCCGGCATGTATCTATTTCCGAATAAAGTAGGGATGGGGCAATTTCAGCCCTATGCGAGATTTACCTCCGTTCAGCCTAACAACAGCGCCGCGCGCGAGGAAACGGAAGTCGGCACGAATTACATCATTTCCGGTTTCAATGCGCGCTTTGCGACATTCTGGCAGTATGGCGATCTTGCCTCACTGGGCACGAATTACGCCTCCAATGCGACAGGTCATTTTGCAAATGCTATTAAGTTCGCCTTCCAGTTCCAGTACTAGGGACAAGGATGCGCACGGCACATTACAAATTTGTCTGGTCACGAAAGGAGTCCAACCATGTCGCAGGATTATCCTGAAACGAAGATTGACACGGAGAGTTCAACTGACAAGGCGACGGACGCCAGCTCGACGCGCCGGGAGTTTCTGGCGCAGAGCGGCAAGGTGGCGGCGGCGGCGGGCGTGGCCTCGCTGCTCGGCAACCTGGGCGGCTGGGCCCTGTCCTACGCGGCAGACAAGGAGCCGATCAAGATCGGCATCCTGCATTCGCTAAGCGGCACAATGGCGATCAGCGAAGTGTCGTTGAAGGACACGGTATTGATGGCGGTGGAAGAGATCAATGCCAGTGGCGGCGTGATGGGCCGCAAGATCCAGCCGGTTGTCGTGGATCCGGCTTCCAACTGGGACCTGTTCGCCGAGAAGGCCAAGCAGTTGCTGCTGGTGGACAAGGTCGCGGTGGTATTCGGTTGCTGGACCTCAGTCAGCCGGAAATCCGTGCTGCCGGTCTTCGAGAAGAATAACGGATTGCTCTTCTACCCGGTGCAGTACGAGGGCGAGGAGTGCTCGCACAACGTGTTCTATACCGGCGCGGCGGTGAACCAGCAGGCGATTCCGGCGGTGGAATATCTGATGAGCAAGGAAGGCGGCGGACACAAGAAGTTCTATCTGCTCGGCACGGACTACGTGTATCCGCGGACGACGAACAAGATTCTCCGCGCGATGTTGCTGGCCAAGAAGGTTCCGGCGGCCAATATCGCGGAGGAATATACCCCGTTCCATCACCAGGATTATCAGACGATCGTCGGCAAGGTTAAAAAGTTCGCAGCCGGCGGCGGCGCCTGCGTGGTCTCGACGATTAACGGCGACAGCAACGTGCCGTTCTACAAGGAATTCTCCAATCAGGGGCTCCGCGCGGAGGATGCGCCGATCATGGCCTTCAGCGTGGCGGAGGATGAATTGCGCGGCATGGATACCAGCGCGCTGGTCGGGCATCTGGCGGCGTGGAATTATTATCAGAGCGTGGATACGCCGCAGAACAAAAAGTTCGTCGCCGATTTCAAAGCCTACTGCAAGAAGAACAATCTGCCGGATGGCGAGAGGCGTGTGACGGACGATCCGATCGAGGCGGCGTATTTCGGCGTCCATATCTGGAAGCAGGCGGTGGCGAAGGCCGGCTCAATCGAGGTGGACAAGGTCCGCAAGGCGGTCTATGGGAGCGAATTCCTGGCGCCGGGCGGCAAGATCAAGATGGATGAGGCCAACCATCACACGAACAAGCCGGTCCTGATCGGCGAGATTCTGAAGGACGGTCAGTTTAAGATTGTCTCGCGCTCGAAAGGTCTGGTGAAGCCGGAGCCCTGGAGCGAATATACCAGTCCGGACAAGGGGTGCGACTGGATCAAGCACCAGGGGACCTACCAGAAGAAGTAATGAAGGTAGCGCTGGGTATCATGCTCCTGGGGACGGCGTCGCTCCTGGGGGCGGGGCAGGCGATTGCAGCGGAGGGGCCACGGGCATCAACGGCGGCCCCTCCGTTGTCTTTAATCGACAGAGCGCTAGCCGATTTGTCGAGTGGCGACCAGGCCAGGCAGGACGCGGCGGCAAACGTATTGATCGAGCAGGGCGATTCCAGTCTCCTTCCGAAACTCGAAGAAATCCGCAACAATGCTGACCGGTCCGTGCGGCTGGCGATCAAGCCGCTCATGGATCTGCTCAAGAACCGGTCCAACCTCGCCAGTCCTGACGCGGATCGGCGCCGATCCGCGGCGGCCGACCTGGGAAGCTCGGGAAGGCCCGTCGTGATGCCCTGGCTGGAAGCTGCGTTGGCCGGCGAGCCGAACCGCTGGGTGCGGTATACCCTCGAGGAATCGCTCGCGCTGATCAGGCTGGCCTCCGATGATCCGGATACGAAGATCAAAGCGGCGGCCAAGCTCGGCGAGCTGCGCAGCTCGAACGCCGTGCCGGCCCTCAAGGAATTGCTCCAGCAGACCGGAACGGACGCAACGGATCAGCAGAAAGCCCTGGCGAACGCCGCGCGCGCGGCCATCGGACAGATCGACATCTGGGCCTCCTGGGCCAACGCCTTTGAGACCATCTTCCGCGGGATCAGCCTGAGTTCCATCCTATTGATCATGTCGCTGGGCCTGGCGATCGTCTTCGGCCTCATGGGCGTCATCAACATGGCCCACGGCGAGTTGATGATGATCGGCGCCTATGCCACGTTTGTCACGCAGGAATGCTTCAGGGCGTATTTCCCGGCGGGTCTGTTCGACTATTATTTTATTGCGGCCATGCCGATTGCGTTTTGCGTCGTGGCGCTCTGCGGGCTGATCCTGGAGGCGACGGTCATCCGGTTTCTCTACGGCCGGCCGCTCGAGACCATGCTGGCGACCTGGGGGGTGAGCCTGGTGTTGATTCAGGCCGCTCGCGTGTACTTCGGCGATCTGACGTCGGTGGTGGCGCCGAGCTGGTTGAGCGGAGGCGCGCAGGTCATGGTCGGGGTCTACCTGCCGTACAACCGGATCTTCATCATCGTGCTCTCGATTCTCTGCGTGGCGGGCATTTACTTCCTGCTTTTCAGAACCGGCGTGGGATTACGGGTCCGCGCCGTCATGCAGAATCGCGACATGAGTTCGTGTCTCGGCATCCCGACCCGGAAAGTCGATGCCTATACCTTCGCGTTCGGGTCCGGTCTGGCTGGGCTGGCCGGCTGCGCGCTGACGCTCATCGGAAACGTCGAGCCGGGATTGGGGCAAAACTACATCGTGGATTCGTTCATGGTGGTCGTCACCGGCGGCGTCGGCAAGCTGATGGGAACGATCGTCGCGTCGTTGGGCATCGGCGGGTTGAATAAATTCCTGGAGCCAAGCTTCGGCGCGGTCTACGGCAAGGTGCTGATTTTGGTGCTGGTGATTCTCTTCCTTCAGCGCCGTCCGTCCGGGCTGTTCACGATCAAAGGCCGCCATGCCGATGCGTAGGGGACGTCACAAGACGTGATGCGTGAACCGTTAAAGGCAACGGAAACGCGCTTTCGGACAACGGATTACGGATTGCGGGTCGCGTGCAGGTAATTTATGGCAGAGCCGGTTGTAACTGTACAGGGACAACGCCAAGCTGGCGAAGGGCTGATCTTCTGGCTGTCCGGCTTCGTGCTGCTGGTCGGGCTTCCCCTGTTGAACGTCCTGCCGGATCCGGACTCATGGCTTCATGTCTCAGACTTTGCGCTCAATCGGTTCGGGAAATTTCTCTGTTTTGCGATTCTGGCGCTTGGGTTGGACTTGATCTGGGGCTACACCGGTATTTTGAGCCTCGGGCATGGCGTCTTCTTCGGGTTCGGCGCCTATGCGATCGGTATGCATCTGATGCTGACCATCGGCACGGAAAGCGTCTACGGCAGCGCCTTGCCGGATTTCATGGTGTGGAATCAGGTGAAGGAGCTGCCGCTGTTCTGGAAACCGTTTTACAGCTTCGGCGTTGCGCTTGCGGGAGCCGTACTGGTGCCGACGCTGTTTGCGTTCATTTTCGGGTTTCTGGCCTTTCGCAGCCGGATCAAGGGTGTGTACTTTGCCATCATCACGCAGGCCCTGGCGCTCTGCGCCTGGCTCGTCTTCAATCGCAACGAAACCAACCTGGGCGGCACCAACGGCCTGACCGACTTCAAGCAGATCCTGGGATTCCGGCTGAGCGAGCCGGGCACGCAGCGGGCGCTCTATATTCTCACCGTGCTGTTTTTGGGCGCGGCCTATGCGGTGTGCCGATGGATCATCCGTTCGCGGGCGGGCCGGGTGCTGGTTGCGATCCGGGACAGCGAACAGCGCGTGCTGTTCTCCGGCTATTCGCCGGCGAACTATAAACTGTTTGTGTTTGTCGTCTCCGCCGCACTGGCCGGTCTGGCCGGCGCGCTCTATGTCCCGCAGGTCGGCATTATCACGCCGGCGCAGATCGGCGTGCTGCCGTCGCTCGAAATGGTGATCTGGGTGGCGGTCGGGGGGCGCGGAACGCTGGTCGGCGCCGCACTGGGGGCCGTGGGGGTCAACTGGGCGAGGAGCGTGCTGACCAATTATTTTCCTGAATTATGGCCGTTTTTTCTCGGCGGGCTGTTCATCGCCGTCGTCCTGCTGTTTCCGGATGGGCTGGTCGGACTCTTCACACGCGTGCGTGAGAAATGGCTGGCCAGCGGTCTGTGGGTTCGCAAGTCACCGGCGTCGTCTGAACACAATGGATGAACTGAACGCAGCCATGAATTTACACGCATCACGCATCACTCGTTACGCGTCACGAGGCCTTTGTGGCTGAACGCGGCTCCATCATTTATCTCGAAGGCGTGACGGTGGACTATGACGGGTTCAAGGCCCTCAACCGCCTGAACTTCATCGTCAACTACAACGAGCTGCGCGTGGTGATCGGTCCGAACGGCGCCGGCAAGACCACCTTGCTGGATGTCATTTGCGGCAAGACGAAGCCGGCCGAGGGCCGGGTGATTTTCGGCAAGGACGTGGACCTCCTGCCGTTGCGGGAAGACGAAATCGTCCAGCTCGGCATCGGACGAAAATTCCAGGCGCCTTCCATCTACGGCAATCTGACGGTGTGGGAAAATCTCGATCTGTCCCTGAAGCGGGCGAGCAAGGGAGTCGTGGCCACCCTGGTGGGGACGTCATCTCAAGCGGAGCGTGACCGGATCGGACAGACGCTCGAAACCATCGGGCTGGGCGACTGCGCGCAGCAACGGGCCGGATCGCTCTCGCATGGCCAGAAGCAGTGGCTCGAAATCGCCATGGTCATTCTTCAGGATCCGCAACTGATCATGGTGGACGAACCGGTGGCCGGCATGACGGACAAGGAGACGGAGCAGACGGGCGTGCTGCTCCAGTCGCTGGCGGAGAAGCACGCGATCATCGTGATCGAGCACGACATGGCATTCGTGCGGCAGATCGCGCGGACGGTCACGGTGCTGCACGAAGGGGCGGTGATTTGTGAAGGGCCGGTGGACAAGGTGCAGGCCGATCCGAAAGTGCAGGAAATCTATTTGGGGCACCGCAAACAAAAGAACGCGCATGCTGCAGCTGGATAACATCAACGTCTATTACGGCGAAAGCCACATTCTGCGGAACGTCTCGTTCGAAGCCGAGGTGGGGCAGGTGCTCTGCCTGATGGGCCGCAATGGTGTGGGGAAGACCACCACGTTGAAAGCCATCACGGGCCTGCTTGCGCCACGCTCGGGCCGCGTGTGTCTGGACGGGCGGGACGTGACGGGCGATGCGCCGGATCGGCGTGTCAAGCGCGGGCTGGGGTATGTCCCCCAGGGACGGGAGATTCTCCCGCATCTGACAGTGCGGGAGAACCTGCGACTTGGATTCTGGGCAAGACCGGCCGTTTCGAACGGGGTGACCGAAAAAGACGCGTTCGAAGAAGTGTTTGCGCTCTTCCCTAAGCTGACCCAGTTACTCGAGCGTCCGGGCGGGGTGCTGAGCGGCGGTGAACAACAGCAGGTGGCCATTGCCCGGGCCTTGCTCTCCAAGCCGAGAATATTGTTGCTCGATGAACCGACTGAGGGCATTCAACCCAACATCGTGGATCTGATTGAAGAGGTGATCGTCGGACTCAAGGCCAAACGGCTCTTTACAATTTTGCTGGTCGAGCAGGGGCTGCAGTTCGCTGCGCGTCTTGCTGACGCCTATGTGATTATGGCAAAAGGAGCGGTGGTGGCATCGGGGCGCACGTCGGAGTTGAGCGAAGAACAGGTGAAGCAGCATTTGGTTGTTTGAGAGACCGGCATCCGGCCTGTCCCCGTGCTCGCAGAGGGCGCACGATCGGAATGTGCTCCCTCGATGCGCGCACCACAGCGCCACCCGACCTATTATTTCGAGATGAGCAAAGAGCAGGTGAGCAGCACTTCGTTGTCTGAAGGAGGACCGGGGCCTTGTTTCACGCCGCACGTCTTGCCGGTCGGATCGTCCTCGCCGCACTGATCGCTGTCTCGACCGTTTGCCCCCTTCAGGCGGATACCACAGAAGAGTCCGGTTCCGTCGTCCTGCGGGAGCTGGAGCACGTCGCGCTGCGGGCGAAAGCGGCGGAGAAGGCCGTCGAGAAGCGATTGCTGTCGGAATCGCTGCGCCTGCACTTCTACGGATACCTCGACGTCTCCTACACGCAGAATTTCAATAATCCATCAAACCGGATCAACGAGCTCCGCATCTTCGATGTGAATTCCAACCAGTCTCGCTTCAACTTGGCGCAATTCGTGCTCAGACGGGATGCCCAGGTCGGCAATGACTGGCTCGATCGGGTGGGCTTCAAGATCAAGTTCAACGCCGGGCGCGATTCCGCGTTCATCGGCGGCAATAACATCGGCCCTTGGACCGATTTCCAAGAGTACTATCTCCAGTATCTCGCGCCGGTGGGCAGCGGGCTCGATCTGAAACTGGGCCAGATCAACAGTATCGTGGGCTACGAAGTCGTCGAGAGCCGGCACAATGCCAACTACTCGCGGTCCTGGCTGTTCGGGCTGGGACAGCCCTTTACCACGCGGGGCGCTCGTGCCACCTATGAGTTCGACAAGCGCGCGTCGCTCTCGGTCGGGATGATCGAGTACATCAATTCCGCGCGGGCCAGCACGTCGCACGACCCGCTGGTGGAGACGGCGCTCACGCTCTCTCCTTCGGACCGGGTGAAGCTCACGCTCTATGGCCTGGCCGGATCGAGGCCGGGCGCTTCGGGCACAGGTGGCGGCACAATTCTATTAGCCGGTGGATTTGCCAGTCTCCATCTGAGCGACCAGCTTTCGGCAGTGATCGAGTCCTATTATGCCAACCAGCCGAACAGCAGCACGATCAGCCAGGCGAAGAATGCGCGATGGGACGGGGTGGCGGGATACCTGCTTTACGATGTGAATCAACAGTGGGGCGTCCGCCTGCGGGGAGAGTTGTTCGAGGATGCCGGCGGCTTCGTGTCATGCGGCGGCACAACGGCCTATCAGCCGCGCGCCAATGTCTGTGTCGGCGCCACGTCCGTCGCCCCGGCGTCCCCGGTCGCGCAGACGCTCTGGGAGTTCACAGGGACGCTTCAATACAAGCCGGTACCGTCGCTGACGACACGGATGGAATACCGGTACGACAAGTCGAACAAGAACGTGTTCCAGGTCGGAGGGCGCGCGACGAGCTACCAGCCCACGCTCTCCTTCGAAGCCATTTAGGCCTTCTGACGACCGCCGAACCGCTTGAGGTTCTCTTCCGGCGTCGTCGCGTCAGCTGGCGCCACGGGCTGCTTGACGGAGGTGGAAGCTTGGACTACGATGCGGCTCCCCGCAACTGGATTCTTTGGAGGTACACAGGAACAGCGCATCCGCTCCACTCTCTTTTAGGAGAAAACCGGAAACCGGATTCATCCAGGAATGATGAGGAGGACTCATGCATTTGACTCCGAGAGAACAGGAAAAGCTGCTGATCTACACGGCAGGCCAGCTTGCCTCAGATCGCAAAAAGCGCGGCCTCAAGCTCAACCATCCTGAAGCCGCTGCCTACCTGACCGCCGCCATTCTGGAAGGCATTCGCGATGGACGGTCAGTAGCCGACCTCATGAGTTACGGTGCGACGCTTCTAGGCCGTACCGATGTTCAATCCGGCGTGCCTGAAATGCTCACCGAGTTGCAAGTTGAAGGCACCTTTCCTGACGGGACGAAACTCGTCACAGTGCACCAGCCGATCCGCTAAAGCGATACATGAGCTATTCCACTGAAGGCCATGCTTATTCTGATTTCATCGCGAGGCTCTCATGAAGAAAAAAGCGAAGCGTTCTCCGGCAAAGCCGAAGGGGAAGTTTTCCGTCAAGGGCCGCTCACTCAGATCTCTTCAGCCGGCTGATGTGATCCCTGGAGAGGTGCTGCTGGGCCAGGGCGATGTCGTGGCGCTCGAAGGACGGCAGACGGTTGAAGTGACGGTCGCCAACACTGGTGACCGGCCCGTTCAGGTCGGGTCGCACTGCCATTTCTTTGAAGCCAACCGTGCCCTGCGCTTTGATCGTGAGAAAGCCTTCGGTTTCCGGCTTCAGGTGCCGGCCGGAACGGCCGTTCGGTTCGAGCCTGGGGAAGAAAAGCGCGTCACGCTTGTGGCGTTCGGCGGCAACCGGATCGTCTACGGCATTAACGGCCTGACCGATGGAAAACTCGATGATCCGCAAGTTCGTTCGCGAGCCCTTGCCAAAGCCGCCGAGCTTGGCTTTATGCAGAAAGGATCGCCGCGATGAAAATTCCACGACGCCAATATGCGGACCTATATGGTCCGACCGTCGGCGACCGCATCCGGCTGGCCGATACGGAATTACTTATCGAGATCGAACGGGACTTGACGACACCGGGCGAAGAAGCGAAGTTCGGCGGCGGGAAAGTCATTCGCGATGGGATGGGCCAGTCGCCCGCCGCCACGCGGAAGAGCGGCTCGCTCGACGTCGTGATCACGAACGCAATTATTCTGGACTACTGGGGCATCGTGAAGGCGGACATCGGCATCCGCGACGGGCGCATCGTCGGCATCGGCAAGGCGGGCAATCCCGACCTGATGCCGGGCGTAACGAAGGGGATGGAGATCGGCGCCGGCACAGAGGTGATCTCGGCGGAAGGCAGAATCGTCACGGCCGGCGGCATTGATACGCACATCCATTTTATCTGCCCGCAGATCATCCACGAAGGCTTGTCAGCGGGACTCACCACGCTCATCGGCGGCGGCACCGGCCCTGCGACCGGGACGAACGCCACGACCTGTACGCCCGGCGCCTGGAATATTCACCGGATGCTGGAAGCGGCTGACGGCTTTCCGATTAATCTCGGCTTTCTCGGCAAGGGCAATTCATCCCTGCCCGATGGACTCAAGGAGCAGGTCGAAGCAGGCGCAATCGGTTTGAAGCTCCACGAAGATTGGGGGACGACACCGGCGGCGATCTCGACCTGCCTCGACGTGGCGGAGCAGTATGACGTGCAGGTGGCGATTCATACCGATACGATCAACGAGGCCGGATTTGTCGAAGACACCATCAAGGCCTTTGCCGGCCGGACAATTCACTCGTTCCATACGGAAGGCGCCGGCGGCGGTCACGCTCCGGACATCATCAAGTTGTGCGGAGAGCCGAACGTGCTGCCGTCCTCGACCAATCCCACCATGCCCTTTACCGTGAATACGATGGACGAGCATTTGGACATGCTCATGGTCTGTCATCACCTGAACCCGCGCGTCCCGGAGGATATTGCCTTTGCCGAGTCACGCATCCGGCGCGAGACGATCGCCGCGGAGGACATCCTGCATGACATGGGCGCGATCAGCATCATGTCGTCGGATTCCCAGGCAATGGGGCGCGTGGGCGAAGTGATCATCCGGACCTGGCAGACGGCCCATAAGATGAAGGTGCAGCGGGGCGCGCTGGCGCAGGACGGCAAGAACGGCGGCAAGTACCATGATAATTTCCGCGCCAAGCGTTATGTAGCCAAGTACACGATCAATCCGGCAATCACGCACGGTATCGCCCACGAAGTCGGATCGGTCGAAGTCGGCAAGCTGGCCGATCTGGTGATCTGGCGGGCGGCGTTCTTTGGCGTGAAGCCCGAGATTATCGTGAAGGGCGGCTTTCCCGTGTCGGCCGCGATGGGCGATCCGAACGCGTCAATCCCAACGCCGCAGCCGGTCATCATCAGGCCGATGTTCGGAAGTTTTGGCCGCGCGCCGTTCACGACGAGCCTCACGTTTGTGTCCAGGGCGGCGTTCGAGCGCGGAGTTGCGAAAACACTCAATCTCCAGAAGAGAGTCTCTGCCGTCAAGAAATGCCGCGGCATCGGCAAGCGCGATCTCAAGCTGAACGACGCGCTGCCACACATCGAGGTCGATCCGGAGACGTATGTGGTGCGGGCAGACGGGCAGATCTTAAAATGCGAGCCGATGGCTGTCCTTCCAATGGCACAGAGATACTTTCTTTTCTAAAAGACATGAACCAGTTGGCATTGATACAGGGACTCCGGTTTGTGGACAGCTTCTTTCCGTCCGGCGGGTTTGCCTACTCGTCCGGGCTGGAGGCGGCGGTACAGGGCGAAGCGGTTCGCAACGCGGAGGATCTTTCGAGGTACGTCGAGGATTTGCTGCTGAATGGAATGGGCCGGCGCGAGGCAGTGGCGGTTGGATTGGCCCATGACGCAATGTTGAAGCAGGCGCTCCAGATTGCGTTCGATGCAGATCGTGAATTGGATGCGATGAAAACTGGCCGGGAGTCTCGGCAGGCCAGCCGTCAGATGGGGCGGCAGATTATCCGGATCGCAGCCGAACAAATTGAGGAATGCTCACTCCTGCAAGATTTTCTTGCTGCGGTTGAAGCGGAACGGACGCCCTGCCACCTGGCTATGAGTCTGGGGCTTACGCTGACTGCAGCAGGATGGAGTCGGGAGGATGCCGTGGCGGGGTATCTCTATCAGGTGGCCACCGGTTTGATGTCTGCCGCACTCAAGCTGCTGCCGATCGGTCAGCGCGAGGGGCAGCGTTTGCTGGATGGATGGATGTCGCTGATTGCGGAGTTGAGCGGGCAGGTGCAGCCGGATATGACGATGACGTCCTGGTCGCCCATTCAAGATATCTATGCCATGCGGCACAGCCGCCTGGAATCCCGGCTCTTCCGGTCGTGAAGAGCATATAGCTTATGGCGTATAGCAGGAAAGAGGAGGAAGAGCCGGCTCTTGGCCATAAGCCATAGGCTCTTTTCTGTATTCATGCATCGTGGCGATGAACATCTGGGCGGAGGCGGGCACCCGACGAAAGCTCGCACGCGGGGCGTCCCGGTCATCGGCATCGGCGGTCCGGTCGGTTCCGGAAAAACCGCCCTGGTCGAGGCCTTGTGCCTGAAATTACGTGATCGGTACAGCATTGCCGTCGTCACCAACGACATCTTTACGAAGGAGGATGCCGAATTCCTGACGCGACGCGGCGTGCTTGCGCCGGATCGGATCGTCGGGGTGGAGACGGGCGGCTGCCCGCACACGGCGATTCGTGAGGATGCCTCGCACAATCAGGAAGCGCTGGATGATTTGCTGAAACGCCATCCCGGCGCCGAACTGATGTTCGTCGAGAGCGGAGGCGATAATCTGGCTGCGACGTTCAGCCCCGAACTTGCCGACAAGGTCATCTATGTGATCGACGTGGCGGCGGGCGACAAGATTCCCCGCAAGGGCGGGCCCGGCATCACGCGCTCGGATCTGCTGGTCATCAATAAGATCGACCTGGCGCCGCACGTCGGGGCCGACCTGGCCGTCATGGATCGGGACAGCAGGAAGATGCGTGGCGACCTGCCGTTTATCTTTACAAACCTCCACAGCGGCGAGGGACTGGATCGCGTCGTCGAGTGGGTGGAACAGTTCGTCGCGTGCGGTGTGAAGCGTGGCGCGTGACATGACGCACGCTGTCACGGAGACGGCCGATGTCGGCCGGGTCGGCGACCTGGCTCTGAACTACGTTCGGCAGGGTAATCGAACCGTCCTGACACAGTCCCGCTGCTGCAGTCCCTGGCATTTCTCTCCGCCTATTCAGCTCGACGACAGCGCCTGCACCTACACGCCGCTGCTGAATCCTTCCGGCGGGCTGGTCGGTGGCGACCGGCTGTCCGTCCGGGCGACGCTCGGTCCCGATGCGCACGTACTCTTTTCAACCCCCTCCGCCAATCGTGTCTACCGGTCGCTTGGCGAGACTGCTGTGCAGACGGCCGAACTGACTGTTGGGCCGGGCGCGATTGTCGAATGGATTCCCGACGTGACGATTCCGTTCGCCGGCTCGCGGTTCCGGCAGACCATTCACGTGACGCTGGCTCCGGGCGCGACGGTGCTGCTCTGGGATGCGATTGCGTCCGGGCGAGTTGCGCGTGGCGAGAGATGGGCGTTCACGAGCCTGGAGAACGAAATCAGGATTGTGACCGCGTCGGGGCAGTCGGTGCTGGAACGCTATGCCCTGGCTCCATCCGTTCACGGTGTTGGGAGGGCGGCGGCGTGGGATTATGTCGGCTCGCTCTATCTGATCGGCGATAGCGTGGATGCCGCGCGATGGAAACAACTGGACGCGCAGCTTGCGACGATTCTCGAAGCACGGCCTGGTGCTGTGCTGGGCGGAGTGTCGGAGCCGGCTGTGCCGGGCCTGGCGGTTAAACTGGTCGCGAAATCGGCGCCTGATTTGAGCGAGACGCTGGATGAACTGTGGCAGGCGATCCGTCTGACGTTATGGAATCTTCCGAGGCCGGCCCTGCGCCGTTACTGACGACTGGTCAGGCCGGCGCTTCTGTTCCAAACAGGGTGGTGACCGAGGCGCGGGACACGGTGATCGGAACGAGATCGCCGGGCCTGGCGCGGGATCCGTCTTTTTCCCATACAACAGTGAGGCTGTTGTCGGCCCGTCCTTTCCACTGGGACGATGATCTTTTTGCATCGCCTTCCACCATCGTTGCGATGGTCCGGCCGATCATCTCCTGATTGATCCGGAACGCGATTCCTGTCTGCATGTCGACGATCCTGACGACCCGGTCTGACTTGATCGCCTCCGACACGTCATCTGGGTATTTCCTGGCGGCGATCGTGTGCTTTCGCTCGGAGTACTTGAAGACGTATGCCGCATGGAAGCCGACATCCTGAACGACCCGGTAGGTGTCCAGAAATTCCTCCTCCGTCTCGCTGCAAAAGCCGCAGATGATATCGGTGGTCAAAGCAATCTCGGCGTTGCGCTTTCGGATGCCGTCGACAAGGTCCAGGTATTCGGTTCGAGTGTAGGATCGGCCCATCAGGTCCAGGATCCGGTCGTTGCCCGATTGAAGAGGCAGGTGGATGTGCTTGCAGATTTTCGGATGGCCGGCGACGGCGTCCAGTAGCGCCGGCGGGAAATCCTTGGGATGCGGCGAGGTGAACCGGACCCGCTCGATGCCGGGCACGTCGGCGACCGCCGTGATCAAGCGTGCAAAGTCCCAATCACACCCTCCCGCCCCAGGCGCGCCAAGACGCGCCCCTTCCCGTGCGTCAAATTGATAGGAGTTGACGTTTTGCCCAAGCAGCGTGACCTGCTTGTGCCCCTGCGCAACCAAGTGCTCCGTTTCACGGATGATGCCCTGCGGATCGCGCGACCGCTCGCGCCCGCGCGTGTAGGGGACGACGCAGAAGCTGCAAAAGTTGTCGCATCCGCGCATGACGGCGAGCCAGGCATTCACGCCGTCGGTCCGCTCGGGGAGAATGTCGTCGTAGGTTTCGTATTCCGACAGCTCGACGGCCATGCCCCGTTGTTTCAGGCCCTGTTCCTGGACTTCGATCGCCTGCAGAAGCAGGTCGGGCAGGCGCCGGTACGAATCCGGACCGGCCAGCACGTCCACGAGCGGTTCGGTTTCCGTCAGTTCTTCCTTGAGATTCTGCGCCATGCAGCCCAGCACGCCGACGACGAGATGACGCTGCCGCTTGAGGGCTTTCAACTCGGCCAGGTGGCCATACACCTTGCTATGGGCATTCTCACGAATCGCGCAGGTGTTCATCAGGACGACATCGGCCCGCTCGCGGTCCTCGGTGAAGGTGAATCCGCGGGCCTTTAAGAGCGAGCGCACCAGTTCGGTGTCGTACTCGTTCATCTGGCAGCCGAAGGTTTCGATGTGCACGCGGTAGGCGCGATCGATCGTGACGAGATTCATTGTGACTTCCGCTCCAGGATCCAGGAGGATGTTCCGTCGTTGCAATAAATCTTGCCGTCGGCTTTCAGTTCACCGACGAATTCGTGCCAGGTACCGTCCGACAATAACTGTTTCCCGCTGAAGCGCATATCGTCGTCGAGCGCCATCATGTGAAACACCTGGTCGTCTTTGTGAATCGTCGCCCGGCTTGAGCTGATCGCCTTGCCCTGGCTGCCGTCGATCATAAAGTCGTAGCCCAGATGCGCGCTGGTCCAGATCCCGTCGAACGGACCATCAACGGGTGGAGGAGGCCCGCCGATTCCGCAGGCTGCGGCGCCGAGCGTCACGCACAAGGCCAGCGCCAGCCACGCGGCGCGCGCAGGATGAACTGAAATCAACAGGGTTCTCATGGCAGTACCTCTCCGACGGCGAGGCCGTCCATTATTCCCTCGATGGCGACACGTCTGAGCGAATTGGCGAGATCGTTGCCGGACGTCACGCCGACGCGCATGTAATTGCCCGTGAGGCCGGTCCAGCGTCCCGCGTCGTCTTTCGTTTCAAACAGGACATCGACCGTGCTGCCGACGTAGCGTTGATAAAATGCCATGCGCCTGGCGCGCGACAGTTCCGCGAGCGTCCGGCTGCGCGCTTTGACCGTTGCGGGCGGAACCGCGTCCGCCATGCGAACGGCGGCAGTACCGGGCCGCTTCGAATAGGAAAACACGTGGAGATACGAAAAGGGCAGGTCGGTCGCTGCCGTGAGGGTATTGGCAAACTGGGCGTCGCCTTCGCCAGGAAAGCCGACCAGGACGTCGGTGCCGAGCCCCAGGCCGGGAACCGTCCGCATCGCCTGTTCGACGAATACCGCGTAGTCCCGCACGGTGTAGCGCCGGTTCATGGCGCGAAGAATTCCGTCGTCTCCGCTTTGCAAGGGGAGGTGCAAATGCCGGCAGAGCTTGGTCGAGGCGGCCATGTATTCCAGGAGATCGTCCGGAACTGTCGTCGGCTCGATGGAAGAGATTCTGATTCGTTCGAGCCCCGCGATGTGTTCGAGACGCTGAATCAGGTCGAGCAGAGAGCTGCCGCCCTGCGTGTACCGGCCGATGTTCACGCCGGTCAGGACCAGTTCACGGTGCCCGCGCGCCACGAGCGCTTCCGCTTCGCGGATGGTATCGTCTATCCGGCGGCTCCGCTCATGCCCGCGGGCAAACGGAATCAGGCAGAACGAGCACATGAAGTTGCAGCCGTCCTGGATCTTGAGGTTGGCGCGCTTCGAGTCGCAGTCGCCGGCGCCGTCCAGCACGAAATCATCACGGTCGAGCGTCTTTGTGTGCAGCAGGGATGGAGCGGGCCGTTTCCTGAGCGCCGATGGCGACGGCACATGAGCGGGCAGCGACATTTTATGCCGGTTGCCGACAATCAGGTCAATGCCGGGCACCTGCTGCAGGGCCTCGACGCCGGTCTGGGCGTAGCAGCCGGTCACGGCCACGAAGGCCTGGGGCGAATGTCGAAGCGTCCGCCGAATTTCGTAGCGGCACATGCGTTCCGCTTCGTCGGTGACCGAACAGGTGTTGAGGACCAGCAGATCGGTCGGGCGGCCGTAGTCCACAATCTGGTACCCGTCTTGCTGCAAACGGTCGGCGAGCAGCGCCGTCTCTGCCTGATTCAGGCGGCAGCCGAGCGTATGGAGGGAAGCGCGTGGTCGTCCGGTCATCATGATGCATTATAGGGAGGAGAGCACGTGGACGGCAAGGAGGCGCTATGTTAAGATGCGTTCCGTTTCGACGTGTCTTGCCGGTCATGCGTGGGGTGCACGGATGGTGATCGCAAGAATTTGGTGCGTCTGTGCCTGTCTGCTGCTGTCGTCGCTGAGTGTGCCTGCCGCCTTGTCGAAGGAAAGCCTGCCCGTTGAACCGGACACCAGCCTGCGCATGGACGAGATTTACGACCACGAGTCCCGGCTGTTCATCATCGTCTATTCGCTGAAAGGCAACGGCGTGGTGGATTACATCACCGGCCGGTCGGTGGTCGAATATACACGCAGCAACTATGGAAATCCGGTCTACTATACCGAGCCGCAGCCGCTGTTTTATTGGTGGAACCACACGATGTGGAACGATCCGGAACGGGACGGCGTGAACGGCAACGAGCAGGTCTACCAGGAGAACATCGAATTCGATCTGTCCCGCTACAAGCCCTGCACCTTCAACGGCCAGTCGTGCTGAGTTAACCGGCATGAACAATGCGGGTTAATGGCCTGCCTGATGCAGATCGAGTGAAACCATCCTCTGTGCCGGCGTTCCTCCACAACCGTCGCATCGGCGTCATGCTGCCGCTGGGGTTTGCCTCGGGGCTCCCGCTGGCGCTCACGGCCGGGACCTTGCAAGCGTGGCTCACGGATGAAGGCGTCGATCTGTCGACGATCGGCTGGTTTGGACTGGTCGGCCTGCCCTACGCGCTGAAATTTCTGTGGGCTCCGTTCATGGATCGGCTCGTCCCGCCCTGGCTTGGGCGGAGGCGGGGCTGGATGCTGGTGACGCAGGCGGGGCTGATGGCGGGGGTGGCGGCCATGGCGTTGACCAGCCCTCGAGACGCGCTGCCGATGGTGGGTGCGTTGGCGCTGCTCGTGGCGTTTCTGTCCGCTTCGCAGGACATCGTGTTCGATGCCTATCGGACGGATCTCCTGGCTCCTTCTGAACGAGGTCTTGGCGCGGCAATCTGGGTGGCCGGCTATCGGGTGGCGCTGCTTGCGGCAGGATCAGCCGCATTATTTATCGCGCATTCGTTCGGGTGGTCGAGCGCCTATTTCGCCATGGCCGGCTTGATGATGATCGGCCTGGTGACGATTCTCATCTGTTCGGAGCCGTCCGCGCCGTCCGCTATTCCCGCCACCATGGCTGAAGCCGTGTGGGGGCCGCTGGCTGAATTTTTTTCCCGTCCGCTGGCCGTTGCGCTGATCGGACTGCTTCTGCTCTACAAACTTGGGGATGCGTTTGCAGCCTCCCTCACGACACCGTTTCTTATCCAGGGCCTGGGATTCGAGAAAACGGACGTGGGACTGGCGCGCGGGATCGGTCTGGGCGCGACGATTCTCGGAGCCATGATCGGCGGGGTGGCCATGATGCGGTGGAATTTGGCGACATCGCTGCTGGTGTTTGGCGTGGGGCAGGCTCTCTCAAATCTGGCATTCGTCGCTCTTGCGTTGACCGGCAAGCAGTACGAGATGCTGATTGCCACGGTGGTGATTGAAAATCTGGCCGGAGGGATGGGCACCGCCGCGTTCGTGGCCCTGGTCATGTCGCTCTGCGACCACCGGTTTACGGCGACGCAGTTTGCGCTTCTCACGTCCCTGGAGTCGCTCAACCGTATCTGGCTCGGCGTGCCTGCGGCGAAGCTGGTTGAAGCCCTGGATTGGGGGGCGTTTTTCTTTGTGACGGTTCTGGCGTCGCTGCCGGGTCTGTGGGTTGTCTGGCGGTTGCGCGCGCACCTCGGCCGCGACGGGCCTGTGGGAATTCCGTGAAGCTAGGCCGCCTTGCGCTGCAGGTACAGAATGTATCCGACGAGCGTGGGCAGGGGAGCGAGCAAAAATGGAACCAGCCACAGCCAGACGTTTTTCCCCCGCACGGCGGCCTGGTCGATCATCCAGACGAACAGCCAGATGACGAGGCCGGCGTAGTTCAGGGTGATCCAGAACGTCGTGTGGCTCTTGAGATGGCTGGAAGCGGCGCCGGGGCTTTCCAGAAAGAAGACTCCGATCAGTATGACAAAGGCAGCCAGCAGTCCCAGGACGATTTTCTTGCTCCAGACGTACATGGCTTCTCCTCCTCATTGGTTCGATGCGCCAGGATCGTTGCGCGCACGATAGGCGACTGACGATGAATTGTCAACGCGCCTTGACTCGATCCAGGTCGGGCGGCATGATGAGTGATGCGCCGGGCCGTCCGTCATGCGGAGGAAGAGCGCGTCGTGAGTAATAGGAATCTCGCCATTCTGGCAGGCGTATTGGGGATCTGCGTCGCCCTGGCGCTGACCAATCCGACCTCGCGGGAGTACGGGACGTTTCTTCAAGTGCAACTCGGACTGGCCGTCACGCGGATGGACCAATCGCTCTCAGGGCAGGAGCGCGCGATGATGCAGAGCCTCTACGCGACCCAGGGAACGAAACTCATCGAGCTGGTGCTGCAGAAATATACCCAGCGGCGCAACTTCGGTCTCTTCTGCCTGTTCGAGTCCCGTGTGCTGGAGCAGAAAGTCGTCGTGGTTGGCGTCGCATCCAGGTTTATCCCTGTCGAAGGTGTCGAAGAGGCGACCGTAAAGCTTGGGCAGCTTGTCTCGACCCTCAGGCGGTAGGTTTTTCTCTTCTCTTCGCAATCCACCTCAAATCAACACCCCGTTTCTGTTAATAAGACGGCCGAAAGCGTGAGCCTTCCTTCTCCCATAGCGGAGTTTGCGATATTCACAGCTTTTTCGAGCTATCCACACGAAAACCACAATATATGGTATTTTTTTTCTTGACAGGCACTATATTTGGGCCTATAGTCCGATCCACTTTTTATCCTATCGGTGAACTGCCGGGGTCCTGATTGTCTGGTTGCTTGCGGGGAGGCGTGATGAAGTGGTTTCATGCTCATCAAGTGCTGAACCGAAAGCCTTTAAGAGTTTTTATTTAGTATTATCAATAGGATAAGCGAATATCTCGTCATTTGAGGTATTCGCTGTTTTTTCTTGAAATGTCCTATGTTAATGGCACCTGCGTGAGCAGGGATAGGCTGTATTTTCAGTAACAAGCTAAGTAAGGAGGGGTGACGTGAGGATCGAACGTCGATTTACGCGGAAAGGGCAGGGTCCTTATGATGGGATCCAGTTCGTGAAGCGTTCTTCTGAAATCAGAAATCCCGATGGGTCCGTCGTCTTCAAGCTCGAGAACATCGATGTTCCGGAGCAGTGGACGCAGTTGGCCATCGATATTCTGGCGCAGAAATATTTCCGCAAGGCGGGCGTGCCGCAGGTCGGCGCTGATGGGAAGCCCCTCACCGGATCGGCCGGATCAGATGAGAAGCCGGTGTCGGGAGGCGAGCGCGATGCCCGGCAAGTGTTCCATCGGATGGCTGGCTGCTGGACGCACTGGGGGAAAGCCCACGGCTATTTCAACACCAAGGAAGATGCCACCGCTTTTTACGATGAGACGTGCCATATGCTGGCGCGCCAGATGGCGGCTCCCAATTCTCCGCAGTGGTTCAATACCGGTCTGCACTTTGCCTACAACCTTTCGGGGCCGGCACAGGGCCACTATTACGTGGATCCCAAGAGCAAGCACATGACGAAGGCGACCAATGCCTTCGAGCATCCGCAACCCCATGCGTGCCAGCCGTATCATGCCTTGATTTCAACACCGCAGGGTCCGATGCCGATCGGCGACATTGTGGCAAGGCAGTTGATCGGCTTGGAAGTCTTCGACGGGCGCGATCATGGGAGGGGGATGACTCGTGTCGTTGCCGGAAAGATGAACGGGCGCAAGCCGGTCTTCCGGATCGTATTGAAGAACGGCGTGTGCGTTGAGGCCACTGCCGATCACCTGGTGTATGCACTGGCTATGCGTCGCTCGGAGGGAGAGTGGCGCCGGGTGGACGAATTGGCGCCCGGCATGCGGATGCAGCTTTCGACTCAGACCGTCGTTTCCAAAGAGGCCGGCGCGGGTGAAATGGATGAGGCGGCATTGGTCGGATGGCTGCAGGGCGACGGATTCGTCGGCCAGTACCGGGAGGGGACGAACCGCAGCCTCACCGTCGAGTTCATGACGATCGACAAGGACGAATTCAATTTCGTGCTCGACCGGGTGCAGCGGGTCTTTGCGGGAGTACATTATCATGTCCGTACGGTCGAGACGCGGTCGCCCGATCTGGATGTCCGCCGCATTCGTCTCTACGGGGAAGTGCTCCGGCCGTTTGTCGAGAAATATGAACTGTTGCGCGGTGATGCCGACCTCGCGATGCCCGCGGCAATTCGGGCGGCAGGGCGTCAAGCGCAAGCGGCCTATCTGTCGGCCTTGTTTCAGGCGGACGGTACGGTTCGACTCCGGTCCCGTTCGTCCCGCACCGCTGACGTCGTGTTGACGACGATCTCGCAGCAACTGGCGCTCGACGTTCAGGCCCTACTGTTGAATCTCGGCATTTACGCTCGAATTCAGCGTGGAGTGGAAACGAGGGAAAATCGGCGGACGCCGTATTTTGTTTCCATTGGGTATGCGGACGCGCGCGCGCGATTCCGGGATCTGATCGGATTCGTGTCGGAGGACAAACGGAAGAAGTTGGATACGTCCTGCTCGAACCGGTTCCCCGGCAAGCAACTGCCTCCGTTGCGGGAGGAAGTCATCGAGCGGATTGAAGCCGTAGGAGTGCAGGATGTCTATGACATTCAGACTGAAAGCGGTCAGTACCTCTCCAATAATGTGATCGTACACAACTGCTTCATCCAGTCCATTGAAGATGATCTCGTCAACGAGGGCGGGATCATGGACTTGTGGATGAGGGAGGCGCGGTTGTTCAAATACGGATCGGGAACCGGCACGAATTTCTCCAAGCTCCGTGGCGATAACGAATCGCTGTCCGGCGGCGGCCGATCCTCCGGCTTGATGTCGTTTCTTAAAATCGGCGATCGCGCCGCCGGCGCCATCAAGTCGGGCGGAACGACGAGACGCGCCGCCAAGATGGTCTGTCTCGATCTGGATCACCCCGATATCGAAGAGTTCATCGAGTGGAAAGTGATCGAGGAGCAGAAAGTGGCCGCCATGGTGGCCGGCTCGAAGATCTGCGCGCAGCGCCTGAACGCGGTCCTGAAAGCCTGTCACGTCCCCGATGGCAGCGGGACGAAGGTGGAGACGAATCTGCAGAACAATCCTGCGCTGAAGGACGCCATTCGCGCCGCGCGGCAGGCGTATGTTCCGGAAGCCTATATCCAGCGCATGTTCATCTATGCCCAGGAGGGCTTCACGCATTTTGTGTTTCACGAGTACGACGTCAACTGGGACGGCAGGGCCTATCAGACGGTCTCGGGACAGAACTCCAATAACAGCATCCGCATCCCGAATCAGTTCTTCGAAGCCCTGGAAAAGGACGGCGACTGGCAGCTCAAGCGGCGGACGGACGGCAAGGTCACGAAAAATATCAAGGCGCGCGAACTGTGGGATCGGATCGCCTGGGCGGCCTGGATCTGCGCGGACCCTGGCACGCAGTACGACACGACGATCAACGAGTGGCACACCTGTCCGGAAGATGGACGGATCAACGCGTCGAATCCATGCAGCGAGTACATGTTCCTGGACGATACGGCCTGCAACCTGGCCTCCCTGAATCTCGGCCAGTTTTATACGGCGGACGGCCGGTTCAACCTGGACGATTTCCGCCACGCGGTGCGGCTCTGGACGATCACCCTCGAAATCAGCGTGCTGATGGCGTCTTTCCCGAGTAAGCCGATCGCGCAGAAGAGTTTTATCTTCCGGACGCTGGGCCTGGGGTATGCCAACCTCGGCACCGTGCTGATGCGGCAGGGCATTCCCTATGATTCTCCCAAGGCGTTGGCGATCTGCGGCGCGATCACGGCAATTCTGACCGGCGAATCCTATGCCACCTCGGCCGAGATGGCGGCCGAATTGGGCGTGTTCGAGGGCTATGCGAAAAACCGCGAGCACATGCTGCGGGTCATGCGAAACCACCGGCGGGCGGCGTATGGCGCGGCGCTGGAAGAATATGAAGGGCTGACCGTCAAGCCTGTGGGCATTCATCCGGAGCACTGCCCCCCGGAGTTGCTCATCGGTGCGCGGCGCGCCTGGGACCGGGCGTTGGAGCTGGGCACGGCCTATGGGTTCCGCAACGCGCAGACGACCTGCATCGCGCCGACCGGCACGATCGGCCTGGTCATGGACTGCGATACGACCGGCATCGAGCCGGACTTCGCCCTGGTGAAGTTCAAAAAACTGGCGGGTGGCGGCTATTTCAAGATCATCAATCAGAGCCTGCCGCCGGCGTTGCAAACGCTGGGATACGCCGAGGCGCAAATTCAGGAGATCGTCACGTATTGCACCGGCCGGCGGACCCTCAAGGCCGCGCCCTTCGTCAACCATGAAACGTTGCAGGCGAAGGGATTCGATGGCGCGGCGCTGGATTGTCTGGAGGCGGGGTTGTGGCAGGCGTTCGAGATCCAGTTCGCATTCAACAAATACACGCTCGGCGAGGAGTTCTGCAGGGAGAAGCTGGGCTTCACGGATGAGCAGTTGAACGATCCGGGCTTCAACATGCTCCGGGTGCTCGGCTTTACGCAGGAACAGATCATGGCGGCCAACGATTACTGTTGCGGCACCATGACGGTGGAAGGGGCTCCGCATCTGAAGATCGAGCATTTGCCGGTGTTCGACTGCGCCAACCGGTGCGGCCGGACCGGCAAGCGCTATATCGCGGTGGATGCGCACATTCGCATGATGGCGGCGGCGCAGCCATTCATCAGCGGCGCGATCAGCAAAACGATCAACATGCCGGCCGATGCGACGGTGCAGGAGGTGAAGGATTCCTACCTGCTCGCGTGGCGGTTGATGAACAAGGCCGTGGCGCTCTACCGGGACGGCTCCAAGCTCAGCCAGCCGCTCAATTCCTCCACGGAGGCGTCCGAGGACGTCGTCGAGAGCAGCGATGTGCTGAAGATGGCGGAGAAGATCACCGAGCGCGTGATGGTGCGCTATATCGGGCGCCGGCGCCGGATGCCGGAGCGGCGTGCCGGCTATACCCAGAAAGCCATTGTCGGCGGGCACAAGATTTACCTGCGGACCGGCGAATACGTCGACGGCTCGCTCGGCGAAATCTTTCTCGACATGCACAAGGAGGGGGCGGCGTTTCGCAGCCTCATGAACTGCTTCGCCATCGCGATCTCGCTGGGGCTGCAGCACGGCGTGCCGCTCGAAGAATATGTCGAGGCCTTCGTGTTTACGCGATTCGAGCCGAACGGGCCGGTGAAACTCAACGAGCGGATCAAGATGTCTACCTCGATCATCGACTACATCTTCCGCGAGCTGGCGATCACCTACCTGGACCGGGGCGATCTCGCGCAGGTGAAGGAAGAGGACCTGCGGATGGACTCGATGGAAAAGGACGAACAGGACCCTGAGTGCGTGGACGCAGAGGAGGCCGATCCTGCGTCGCTGGCCGCGCTGTCGATCAGCACGGACCGGTTTCCAAAACGTGAGGGCAAGGGAAACGGCAACGGTCACGGAAACAGTCTTAGCAGCGGGCATGCCCGCGTCGCGCGCATGGAGATGACGCGCGAAACCGTCACGCTGACGGCCACGGCAGTCCAGACGCAGCGGCAAACGGCCCGGCTGCAGGGATACGAGGGCGACCCGTGCCAGAACTGCAAGGAGTTCAAGCTGGTTCGCAACGGCACATGCCTCAAGTGCATGGGCTGCGGTTCAACCAGTGGGTGTTCGTAAGCAAGAAGGAGAGGCCGGATGAGCACGCTTACGCGCGACGTCGTCACGCAATCCGCGCATGACCAGGTTGTCAATCTGGTGGCGCAGCGCTGGGCCCGGTCCTGGCAATGCCAGATCACGATCAATTCCGACGAGGAACGGGCCAAGTGGGCCGAATCCGATCGGAGCTATGCGGACATCATCGGGTGGACGTTTAAAGCCGGACGCAACAAGATGGAGTGGGTGGCGGAAGTGGAAACGGAAGATTCGTTGACCGCAGCCGGCACCAGCGGGCGCTGGCAGGATGATATGGGGCTGAGCGTTCCGCTTTTCCTGTTCGTGCCCAAGGGGCGTCGCGTGGAGGCGCAGACGATCGCGCTTCGATCCAAGATCACGCTGAACGGCGTCTACGAATATTCATTCGTGAACGGAGTCTTTCAGCTGTCGTGACGTGAAGCGCCTGCGGCGCACCGGGTGATCCGAGAAGGGGATGCGGTGACAGGCCGTGTCCCCTTTTTCGTTTGGAGACGAATGGAACAATGTATACTCACGATGTGGAGATCGATCGGAAGCACGTCGAGAGCGGGTGGCACGCCCGCGGGTTCAGTTGCGGGCTCTGGGTTGACCCGCCGGGGCAGGTATGGGAAGACTATGTCCATGCGACTGATGAACTCCTGATGATCGTGGAAGGCGGCTTGGAGCTGGAGATGCACGGTCGGCGGTTCAGACCAAAAAAGGGTGAAGAAGTGCTCATTCCGGCGCGCGCATGCCATTCGGTGCGCAATGTCGGGGGTACGACGGCTCAGTGGCTGTACGGCTATAAAAACGGATAGAGGGGAGGCGAGAACGAAATGCCCATCGCAACGCAATTTGTGCTGAGTCTGGAGAGTAAGCCGGGCGTGTTGGCGCGGATCGCCAAGGCATTCGGCTCGAAGAGCGTGAACATTAAAGCGTTCTGTGCCTGGGAGCAGTCGGGCCAGGCCGCCGGGAAAGACAATATGCGCGTGGTCGTGTCGGACGTCGAGAAGGGCCGTGCGGCGCTCAGGGCGGAGAAGATTGATTACTACGAAGAGCAGGCGTTGGTGTTGAGCCTCGAGAATACGCCGGGGGCGCTCGGCGATGTGGCACAGCATTTGAGGGATGCCCACATCAACATCACGTGCGGCTATTGCACGCCGTCGCGTGAGGGGAAGCGGGCGATCGTGGTGCTGTCGGTTTCTGATGTGAAGAAAGCCCAGGAAGTTCTTCGTGGAGAGTCACTGGATGAAATTTAGGACGCGCGCGCGGTATATTCCGGCTCTCGTTCTTCTCCTGCCATCGTTTCTTTTCTACGGTTGCGGAACGGCTCCGGTATCCTGCCATATTCCCGCTGCGGGCTATCCCATCGGCTATGTGGAGCGGGGTATGGCGTCCTGGTATGGTCCGGGGTTCCACGGCCGTAAAACCGCCAACGGTGAAACCTATGACATGCACCAACTGACGGCTGCCCACCGGACCCTGCCCCTCGGCTCTGTGGTCCAGGTTCGGTCGTTGACGAGCGGCCGGACAGTCACTGTTCGGGTGAACGACCGCGGCCCCTTTGCCAAGAACCGGATTTTGGATCTGTCCCAGGCCGGTGCCCAGGCCCTCAGCATGATCGGCAACGGAACGGACCAGGTTGAGATCAAGGTTGTGGCCTATCAGGGGCGGCCAGGGGCCATGGGGTATCTCCGGGTTCAGGTGGCGTCTTTTGCCGAACAAGCCAATGCCCAGGCTTTGGCGGGACGACTCCGGGGCCAGTATTCCGATGTCAGGGTGGAGACCGTCGATCTGGCGAGCGGGCGTCGCTACCGGGTCCATGTCGGACGATTTACTTCCGAGCAGCAGGCTGAGGCTATAGCCGGTCGTCTGGAAGCTCAATTTCAGGTTGATCCGTTGGTCGTCCGGGACGATACCTAACCGCTTCTCAAGGAATCTGAACTGATCAATATAAATATCTAAGTCATTGATTTTAAATTGTTTTTCGTGAAACGTCTTAATCGAATGTCTTGCTCGTTAGCACTCTCCTATGGTAAAGTATTTCCTCAATGAATGGCAGTGGCCTCCAATACCCTAATCTGGTGCCCACCTTGAATCACCTAATGACTTCTGTGTCCCCCTTCCTCGGGGTCGGGGAAAGTCCGATCCGGTCTTCCTGGTCGGTCGCTCGTCCTTAATTCTCATAACCGATGGACTTTCTAACCCTCGCCATTTTGGTGTTGCTATCGGCTCTTATTTCTGGGGTCGAGATCGGCTTCTTTTCGGTCAACGAGACCAGGCTGCGGGCGCTTGCCGAGGCTGGTGGCAGGCGGGCGGCCCTGGCCCTCCGTCTGCGGAGCAACCCCCAGCGGCTGCTGCTGACCCTGGAATTCGCAGATAATCTGGTCAATGTCTGGGCGGCGACGGTGACGGCGATTATCACGGTCAATCTTTTGAACTCGGAAGCTCTGGCGGTGACGACCGGGATCCTGACCATCGTGCTGATGATCTATGCCGATGTCGTGCCGAAGAGCCTGGCGGCCAGGCATGCCGTACCCCTGGTTCTGGCGAGCGCTTATCCCGTGTTCTGGCTGGAGCAACTGCTTCTGCCTGTCCGGTTCATTTTGGAGCCGCTGGTCAGGTGGCATACAGGCGGCAAAGGCATGACGGCGCCGTATGTGACGGAAGAAGAATTGAAGATCATGCTCGACGAGGGCGGGAGGTCCGGCTCCATCGAGACGGAAGAAGTCAAGATGATCAAGAACGTCTTCCAGCTCAACGACATTACGGCGGAAGACGCGATGACGCCCCGCCTGTACGTGTTTGCGCTGGACGGCAAGTTTATCCTGAAGGATGTGCAGGCGAAACTTTTCGAGTCAAAGTACTCCCGCATCCCGGTGTACGACGGGACGCTGGACAATGTGACCGGCATTCTCTCCAAGACCAAGGCGCTCATGGAGCTGGCGCAGGGCCACGACAACCAGCGGCTGAAGGACATCGCGCAGCCGGCGCCGTTTGTGCCGGCCACGAAGCCCGCGGACGATCTGATGAAGCAGTTCCGGCAGGAACACCGGCACATGGCGGTCGTCGTCAACGAGTTCGGGGGCATGATGGGCATCGTCACGCTGGAGGATCTCCTGGAAGAGGTGGTCGGCGAGATCATGGACGAGACCGACATCACCGAAGAACTGATCAAGCGCATTGCGAAAAATCAGATCCTGGTCCACGGCCGGACCGAGGTGCGGCGCATCAACGAATTTCTCAAGACGGAATTCGAAGATGAGTCCAATACAATCAGCGGGCTGATCCAGCAGCGGCTGGGACACATTCCGGCTGTCGGCGAGGAGGTGCGCATCGGGCAGAGCCGCCTGGTCGTGCACGAAGCCGATGCCAAGTCCATCAAGAGCGTGCAGATCTTCAAGGAGGAGAAAGCCGGCGAGCCGCAACCGCATGGCGAACGGCATCCGGACGACTCAAAACACGCCGTGACTCACCGAAGTTTCTTCTTCTAGGCTTTCTCGATCAGGGCTGCGAACTCCGCTTCCGTCAGAATTTTCACGCCAAGCTTTTTCGCCTGATTCAGTTTCGAGCCGGCATCGGGGCCGGCCACGACGTAATCGGTCTGCTTGCTCACGCTGGCCGCAGCCCGTCCGCCCAGTTGCTCCACGCGGCGCTTGGCCTCGTCCCTGCCGAATCGCTCCAGCCCGCCGGTAAAGACGAATGTTTTTCCCGCGAACGGTCGCGCGTCCTGGCGTGCCTCCGGAACGGCCTCGATCATGAGGCCGAGCGCTCGCAATCGTTCGATGACCTGACGGTTGTGGTCCTCTTTGAAAAACGACTCGAGACTGGCGGCGATCTCAGGGCCGATCTCGTGGACGCGTTCGAACGCGTCCCGGCCGGTGGCCATGACGGCATCGAGTGTTCTGAAATGCTCGGCCAGCACGCGGGCGATGTGTTGTCCTACCTGGCGAATACCCAGGCCCATCAGGAACCGCTCGAGCGTCACACGTTTGCTGTGCTCGATGGCATTCAGCAGGAGGGAGGCGGATCGGTCCGCAAAGCCGTCCAGTTCAAGAAGTTGTTCCTTCCTGAGTGTGTAGAGGTCGGCCAGATTGTTCACCAGTTTTTCCTCGACCAGCTGCGCAACGGTCTTTTTCCCAAGCCCCTCGATATTGAGTGCGCTCTTGGAGGCATAGTGCTCGATGGCGCCTTTGAGTTGTGCCGGACAGGCAGCCTGACCGGTGCAATAGTAATAGGCACCTTCGCGTGCAACAGCCGAGTCGCAGACCGGGCAGCGGTCCGGCATCTGAAAGGGTCGTTCGCGTTTCTGGCCCGGCACCTCAATCCGTTCCGCGATGGCGGGGATGACGTCCCCGGCCCGCTCGACTTTCACCGTGTCGCCGACGCGGATGTCCTTGCGGGCCACTTCATCGGCGTTGTGCAGCGTCGCGCGGCTGATCGTCACGCCGCCGACTTCGACCGGTTTCAGGAGGGCCAGGGGCGTGAGGGTGCCGGTCCGGCCGACGGACACGGCAATATCCTGGACGATGGTGATTTCCTTGCGCGGTGTGAATTTGTAGGCGATCGCCCAGCGTGGGCTGCGGGATTTTTCGCCGAGCCGCTCCTGCCAGTCCCGGCGATTCACCTTGACGACCAGCCCGTCGATCTCGTACGGCAGCTCGTCGCGGATGGCTTCGGTTTCACGGTGAACGGCAATGACTTCTTCGATGGTCGCGCATTGTTTCCGGTGAGCGGGCGCCGGCAGGCCCCAGCGGACGAGGGCCTCCAATTCGTCCCAGTGCGTCGGGGGCACTGGGCCGGACTGCCCCATGATTTCGTAGCAGGTGACGACCAGCGGACGCCCGGCGGTGATTTTCGAGTCCAATTGGCGGAGCGAGCCGGCCGCGGCGTTGCGCGGGTTGGCAAAGGCTTCGTCGCCGCGCTCTGTCATGCGGCGGTTGAGAGCCTGAAAATCGTCCAGCTGCATGTAGACCTCGCCGCGTACGACCAGCCGGTCGGGCGGATGGGCGTCCGATTGCAGGTGCAAGGGAAGCGAGCGAAGCGTCCGGAGATTGATTGTCACGTCTTCGCCGGTGGCGCCGTCTCCGCGTGTTGCGCCGCGGACGAACGTGCCGCGCTCGTAGACCAATTCAACCGACAATCCGTCGAATTTGGGCTCCACGGTGTAGTTCACGCGGGGTTCGCCGAGCTCTTTGCGCATCCGTTTGTCGAACGCCAGCACGTCTTCGCGGTCGAGGATGGAGTCCAGGCTCAGCATCGGCCGCTCGTGCGGCGTCTTTTTCAGCTCGTCGAGTGGCGGCGCGCCGACGCGTTGCGTCGGAGAGTCCGGCGTGACGAGATCGGGATGGGCGGCTTCGAGATCGGTCAGTTCGCGGAAGAGGCGGTCATACTCGGTGTCAGAGATTTCCGGCCGGTCCTTGACGTAATAGAGGTAGTCGTGTCGGCGGAGTGCGGTTCGAAGGGCGTCGATCTGTGTCTGGGCGTCGCGTTTGTTCATGATGAGTCCGATGGCAGCCGGTGAGCGCGGCAAACCGTAGCACAGGGCCGAAAAAGGGTCAAACAGGCGGCAACCCCTATCATGGCATTTTATTTGGCGTTTTCTTTGACTTTCCGGCCATCGGGCTCTATCCTTGCGACAATCCGTTAGCACAGAGAGGAAGGGAGTGGTGACCTATGGCATATGAGACGACGGTTATGCGGCTGGTGGCGATCGGCTTCAGCGGGGTGCTGCTGACCGGTTGCGTGATGGCAGAAAAATACGAAGCTGAAAAATCCAGGAGCCTGAATTTTCAGCGGCTGCTGGCGCAGGAGGAAAAGCGGACCGGCGATTTGGACGCCGAGTTGAAGCGCGTCAAACTGCAGGCGGGCGAGATGGAAGGGCGCAATCGCGAGATGACGGCGCAGATTCAGGCGGTCCGCGAGCAGTTGGCCAGCATTCAAGAAGAGGCTGCAGCGGCCCGCGAGACCGAGGGGATGCGGGCGCAAACGAAGAAATCGAAGAAGGCCAAGCAGAAAGCCAAACCCGAAGCGATGGCGGCAGTCCCTGCGCCTGCAATGGCAGATCCGGTTCCGACTCTGGCTCCGGTCCCGGTCCCGGCCCAGGCGGGGGGGGCGCCGGTGGTGCATGTCGTTCAGGCGGGCGAAACCGTGTTCCGAATTGCGCGGCAGAACGGCGTCTCGGTCCAGCAAATCAGGCAGTGGAACAATCTGAAGAACGACGTGATCGAAGTGGGCCAGCAGTTGGTGGTGGCTCCACCGCAGCCATAACGTATGTGGACCCGTGATGCAAACGTCCGTCTATTCCCTCAGCTTTGATGAGTTCCGCGCCCTGGCTTCGCGGGGAAACCTGATTCCCTGTTTTAAATCGATTTTCTCGCCTCTCACTGCATTCGCCGAAGGTACTCTGCAGGTGGGCGAATGACGGCCTCGTCGAACTACTCCCTCGGCTTTGACGAATTCCGCGCTCTATCATCACGGGGGAACCTGATTCCTCTGTACAAAGAGATTCTCGCCGATTTCGAAACCCCAGTTTCCGCCTTTACGAAAATCGACCACGGCCCGTCCGCCTATCTGCTTGAAAGCGTCGAAGGTGGAGAAAACTGGGCCCGGTATTCGTTTCTGGGCAGCGGTTCGCCGATCGTCATCCGCGAAGATCACGGCGACGTGATGATCACGAACGGTTCGAAAGTCCGGCGCCTCCCCATGGGGGGCAATCCGCTGGATCGCATCAAGGAAATCCTGGCCGCCTACCGGCCGGTCACGGTGCCGGGCTTGCCCCGGTTCGTCGGCGGCGCGGTCGGGTATCTCGGCTATGACGTGGTCCGGTCGTTCGAGGACATTCCGCCGCGCCGCAAGGATGCGCTCGGCCTGCCGGACTTCGCGTTTCTGATCACGGATACGCTGTTGATCTTCGACAACGTGGCCCAGACCATCAAGGTTGTGGCCAACGCGCATGTCCCGTCCGGGAAGGACAGCGACCTGCGGCGGGCCTATGCGGATGCGACGAAACGCATCGAGGGAATGATCGCCCTCCTTCGCCGGCCCTTGCGGCGGGTGAAGCCGA
The DNA here is from genome assembly GCA_009692155.1 of Nitrospiraceae bacterium. Taxonomy (GTDB): domain Bacteria; phylum Nitrospirota; class Nitrospiria; order Nitrospirales; family Nitrospiraceae; genus 2-02-FULL-62-14. The sequence continues at coordinate 203,883 of SHZW01000001.1, read as the reverse complement.
AGCGGCGCCACAAGCCTCTGACGTTCACGCCCAACATGAGCCGGGCCGATTTCGAGAAAATGGTGACTCGGAGCAAGGAATACATCACGGCCGGCGATATTTTCCAGGTGGTCCTGTCGCAGCGGTGGGAGGCCAATATCCATACGACGCCGCTCCAGATCTATCGCGCGCTACGGCTCGTGAATCCCTCGCCGTACATGTATTACCTGCGGGTGGGCGGCGTGGAACTGGTCGGCTCCTCGCCGGAGATCCTCGTGCGGTGCGAGGATGGCACGGTGTCCGTCCGCCCGATTGCGGGGACCCGGAAACGCGGCGAGACGCACGAGCAGGATCTGGCGCTCGAAAAAGAATTGCTCGCCGACGCCAAGGAGCGGGCCGAGCACGTCATGCTGGTCGATCTGGGCCGGAACGACGTCGGGCGGGTGGCCCGCAAGGGGACGGTCAAAGCGGAAGCGCTGATGCGTGTTGAGCGGTATTCGCACGTGATGCATATCGTTTCCGACGTCGTCGGTGCGCTGGACCCGTCGCAGACCGTGTATGATGTCATGCAAGCCTGTTTCCCTGCCGGAACCGTTTCCGGCGCGCCGAAGATCCGGGCCATGCAGATCATCGAGGAATTGGAACCGACCAAGCGCGGGCCCTATGCCGGCGCGGTGGGGTACTTCAGCTTTTCCGGCAATATGGATACCTGCATCAACATTCGGACGATCGTCATCAAGGGCCGTCAGGCCTACATTCAGGCCGGGGCCGGGATCGTCGCCGATTCGGTGCCCGAGCGTGAATACGAAGAGACCTGCAGTAAGGCCCGCGCGATGATGAAGGCGATCGAACTGGCGGAACAAGGGTTGGAATAGGAACGTCGAAAGTCATAAAGTCGTCAAGTCTTCAAGTCGAAGAAATTTCTGCTGAAGAATTCGACTTTACGGCTTTGGACATTACGACTTGAGAGACTGAAACTATGCTGCTGATGATCGACAATTACGATTCTTTCACCTACAACCTCGTCCAATATCTGGGCGAGCTGGGTGAGGACGTTCGCGTCTACCGCAACGATAAAATCACCGTCAAGGAGATCGAACAGCTCCGTCCAAAGCGGATCGTCATCTCGCCCGGCCCCTGCACGCCGAAGGAAGCAGGCGTCTCCGTGGAGACCATCAAGCAGTTCGCCGGGAAGATCCCGATCCTGGGCGTCTGCCTGGGACACCAGTCCCTGGCGGCGGCGTTCGGGGGGGACGTGGTCCGGGCCGATCGGCTGATGCACGGGAAGACGTCCATGATACATCATGACGGAAAAACGATCTTCCGCGATCTGCCGAACCCCTTCGAGGCGACACGCTACCATTCGTTGATCGTCAAGCGGGAGACCTTGCCCGGTTGCTTCGAAGTCTCGGCTGAGACGGCGGAGGGAGAAATCATGGGCCTTCGCCACAAAAAGCTGGGCGTCGAAGGGGTGCAGTTCCATCCGGAATCCATCCTGACAGCCGCGGGAAAGGACCTGCTCAGGAATTTCTTGAAGCTTTAGCGGGCAGCCAATAGCTGGCAGCGAATAGCAGGACGGAACGGAGTGAGAAATTCATCTGGCTGCTAGCTGCGCGCTATCAGCTACTCGCTGTTTATTATGATTAAAGACGCCATCGCCAAGCTGGCCGACCGGATCAACCTCTCGGAGAAAGAGGCCGAGGAGGTCATGCTTGCCATCATGGATGGCCAGGCCACGCCGGCGCAGATCGCCGCCTATCTGATGGGGCTGCGGATGAAGGGAGAAACTGTCGAAGAAATTGCCGGCTCGGCCAGGGCCATGCGCGCGAAGGCGACGCGCATCCGCGTGGCCGATCCGCTGGTGGTGGATACCTGCGGGACCGGCGGTGACCGGGCCCATACCTTCAATATCTCCACCACGGCGGCCTTCGTCGTCGCCGGGGGAGGGCTGACCGTTGCGAAACACGGGAATCGTTCGGTGTCGTCAAAATCAGGCAGCGCCGACGTTCTGGCGGCCCTGGGTGTGAGAATCGATCTGCCGACGGAACGGATCGAGGATTGCGTGAACGAAGTCGGGATCGGGTTTCTGTTTGCGCCGCTTTTTCATGGAGCCATGAAGCACTGTGCGGCGCCGCGTCAGGAGATGGGCGTCCGGACCCTGCTCAATATCCTCGGCCCGCTGACGAATCCCGCCGGCGCGTCGATCCAAGTCCTGGGCGTCTACGATGGGAATTTAACCGAAGTCATGGCCAAAGTGCTGGTTCACCTGGGCACGCAACATTGTTTTATCGTACATGGCATGGACGGGTTGGATGAAATCACGCTGACCGACCGAACACGGGTGTCGGAGGGCAAGGGTGGAATCGTCTCCACGTACTTTGTGGAGCCTGGTGATTTTGGTCTCCAACGGGTCAAGCTCAAGGAGTTGACCGGCGGGACAGCCGAAGAGAACGCGCAGATCACGCGGGACATTCTCAAAGGCCGACAAGGTCCCAAGCGCGATGTCGTGTGTCTGAACGCTGCGCCGGCCTTTGTAGCGGGCAAAAAGGCCAGGACCTTACAGGAAGGATTCGAGCTGGCCACTAAGGCGATTGACAGCGGTGCGGCCATCGAGAAGCTTGAAAAGCTGGTTGCGTTCACCAACAAGAAGCATGCGGCATGATCCTGGATCAAATTTTAGAGCATAAGCGGGCGGAGATTCGGCACAAGCAGAGCCGCGGATATCTGGCCGAGCTGAAAGGCAAGATTCGCGATCAAGCGCCGGTCTTGCCGTTTGCCATCACGCTGGAAGCCACGCGGAAGCCGGAGAGCCCTGCGCTGATCGCCGAGGTCAAGAAAGCCTCGCCAAGCCTGGGTCTGCTGCGGGAAGAGTTCAAAGACAAGTTCGAACCGATTGAGCTCGCCGAACAGTACAAGAAGCATGGTGCGTCCGCTGTGTCGGTTCTGACCGATAAGGATTATTTTCAAGGGAGCCTTGACGATCTCAAGGCCGTAAAGGACAGGACCGGTCTACCGTCGCTTCGCAAGGACTTCATGGTGGACGACATCCAGTTCTACGAGGCGAGGGCCTACGGGGCGGATGCCGTGCTGCTGATCGTGGCGGCACTGGAGAGGCGGCAGCTGGTGGATTTCTTCGCTCTGGCAAAAGAGTTGAAGATGGATGTGCTCATCGAGACGCACCACGAGAAGGAACTGGACATCGTGCTGGAACGGCTGCCGGAAGCCCGGCTGATCGGGATCAATAATCGGGATTTGAAAACCTTCTCGACCGATCTCGGCGTGACGCTCCGTCTCGCCAAGCGTATTCCTTCCGGTAAGGTCATCGTCAGTGAGAGCGGCATCCATAAGCGTGACGATGTGAAACGTCTCCTCGAAGCCGGCGTCCATGCGATGCTGGTCGGAGAATCGTTGATCAAAGCTCAGGATGTCGGGGCAAAGGTGAGAGAGCTGACAGGGGCGCAAGGATGACGCCGGATGCCATGGGCATTAAAGTCAAAATCTGCGGCATGACGAACGTCGAGGATGCACTGGCGGCAGTGGAGGCCGGAGCGGATGCGATCGGCTTCGTGTTCCATCACGCGAGCCCGCGGCGCATTACATCGGATGTGGTGAAGCGCATCGTTGCGCGGTTGCCGCCCTTTGTGCTGCCGGTGGGCGTGTTCGTCAACGAGGATATCAAAGTCGTGCGGGATCTGATGGACGACTGTGGCCTGGCCATCGCGCAGTTGCACGGCGATGAGGCGGTGGCCTACTGCGATCTCCTGGGCCGGCCTGTGCTCAAGGCCATCCGGCTGAAAGATCGAGGTTCATTGCTCTCGCTCGCGGAATATAAAGGACGGTCGCGGGTGCGTGGATTTGTCCTCGATGCGTTTTCGGCTGTGTCCTACGGCGGCACCGGTCAAGTCACTGATTGGGGCCTGGCGGCAGAAGCGGCCAAATCTGCGCCAGTCATCCTGGCCGGCGGGTTGACGCCGGAAAATGTGGCTGAAGCTATTCAGAAGGTCAGGCCGTATGGAGTAGACGTGAGCAGCGGGGTGGAATCGCGTCCGGGCAGGAAAGATCACGCGAAAATCCGCGCGTTCATCAAAGCGGCGAAGCTTGTGCAGAGGGAAACGGGGGGCCATACTGCTCCCTCTTAACGGTGTGACGGTGTATGTCTATCATTCCTGATCAACGCGGGCGGTTCGGGCAGTACGGCGGGCGCTATGTGCCGGAAACGCTTATGCCGGCGGTGCTCGAGCTGGAACAGGCCTACCTGAAGGCGCGGAAGGATCGGCGTTTTCAAGCGGAGTTCGATTCCTACCTGAAGCACTATGTCGGCCGGCCCACACCGCTATATCTTGCGTTGCGGCTGACCAAAAAGCTGGGCGGCGCAAAAATTTATCTGAAGCGTGAAGACCTCTGCCACACCGGCGCCCACAAGATCAACAATGCCATCGGCCAGGCCCTGCTCGCGAAGCGAATGGGGAAGCCACGCGTGATCGCCGAGACCGGCGCCGGCCAGCATGGCGTCGCGGTTGCAACCGTGGCGGCCATGTTCGGGCTCCAGTGCGAAATTTACATGGGCACGGAGGACATACAGCGCCAGTCGCTGAACGTGTTTCGCATGCGCTTGCTCGGCGCAACGGTGACGGGCGTGGATGCCGGTAGCCGGACGCTCAAAGATGCCATCAGCCAGGCCATGCGTGATTGGACGACGAACGTCCGCACGACCCATTATATTCTTGGCTCCGTGCTGGGCGCGCATCCCTATCCGATGATGATCCGGGACTTTCAATCCGTGATCGGCAGGGAAGCCCGCAAGCAGATCATGGCCGCGGAAAAGAAATTGCCGGACCATCTGGTTGCCTGCGTCGGCGGCGGGAGCAATTCGATCGGGCTCTTCCACGCGTTCCTCAAGGATCGCAAGGTGAAGATGACCGGTGTCGAAGCAGCTGGGCTTGGAATCGAAATCGGGAAGCATGCGGCGCGGTTCGCCGGCGGCAGGCCGGGCGTCCTGCACGGCACGATGACGTACCTGCTCCAGGATGCCGATGGGCAGGTCAATCTCACTCATTCCGTATCCGCCGGCCTCGACTATGCGGCCGTCGGTCCCGAACACAGCTACTATCATGACCTCCAACGCATTCAATACACGTCGGCGACCGATGAAGAAGCTCTCTCGGCGTTCGATGTGCTGGCTCGCGAAGAAGGCATCCTGCCCGCGCTCGAGAGCGCGCATGCCATCGCCGAAGTCGTCAAGCTGGCGCCCAGGATGAAAAAATCACAGACCATCGTCGTGAATCTCTCCGGGCGCGGCGACAAGGATGTGAATCAGATAGCTCGCATCAAGGGAGTCACGCTGTGATGGAAGGCACGAGGCGCGAGGCACGAGGCGCGGGACATCAGACGATGGAACAGCCGAACCGGTTGGATACGACGTTTGCACGACTCAAGGCGAAAGCCGAGAAGGCCTTGATCGCCTACATCATGGCCGGCGATCCCTCGCTCCAGGAGACGGAACAGCTTGTCCTGGAATTGGAGCGGGCCGGCGCGGACATCATCGAGCTGGGCGTGCCGTTTTCCGATCCCATCGCCGATGGGCCGGTGATCCAGAAGGCTGCCGAGCGGGCGCTGCGCAGCGGAACCTCGTTGAAGAAAATTCTTGCGGCGGTGGCCACGCTACGGGCCAGAACGCAGATTCCGCTCGTGCTCATGGCCTATTACAACACGATCCATGCGTTCGGCGAAGCCGGTTTTTGCCGGGAAGCGGCCAGGGCGGGCGTGGATGGCCTCATCGTGCCGGACATGCCGCCGGAGGAAGCGGGGAGGCTCGATGCGCACGCGTCGACCGCCGGGATCTGCATCATTTATCTGCTGGCGCCGACCAGCACGCCGGATCGGCGTGCGATGGTCGCGCGGCGTTCCCGTGGCTTTGTCTACTATGTGTCGCTGACCGGCATCACGGGCGCACAGCTGACGGATTGGGGCGGTGTCAGGCAGAACGTCGAAAAAATCCGCAAGGTGACGACGGTTCCGGTCGCCGTCGGTTTCGGTGTGGCAACCGCCGACGATGCCGCGAAAGTGGGCGAGATGGCGGACGGCGTGATTGTCGGGAGCGCCATCGTCAAACGGATCGGCGATCACCAACACGATAGCCGCATGGCCGAGCAGGTCGGACACTTCGTCCGCTCCTTGAAAACCGCGTTAGTCCACCGCACCGTTTTACGGCAGGCATAACCGCTATGGCATCACCGAAACGTCCGAAGCCCCCACGCTCCTCGGCTCGTGCTGCGGCGCCATCGCGCAAGCGCATGCCGCGGGCTCGCGGTGCGGCTGCCGCGAGCCCCGGCTTGTCCCCGGTCGATCTCATGATTACCCAGCAGCAACTTGCAGAGGCGATCAGCGTGGCGATTCAGAACGGGCGTTCGATGGATGCCATGGTGTCGGGCTGTTTGCGGGTGTTCCTGGATCGGACCGGCGCGGCATACGCAGCCGTCTATTTCGAGGACGAGCAGACGAAGGACATGCGCCTGTTGGCAGCCTGCGGTACCCGGCTTGGCGCGGAAGCGGCACGTGTGCTTGAACCAATGGTGGCACGGGTCATGAGGGAGAACCGCGCGCTGGCGACGGCGGAGTGTCTGGCTGCGCCGCTGAGGCGCAAGCGGTCGGTGGAAGGCGTGGTGGCTGTTCACGGCCTGCCGAACGATACGCTGCGAATCGAAAAGATCGCCGGCTTGCTGGACTTCTACGCCTCGCGCCTGGCGGAAGCGCTGGACCACGTCCGGTTGATCGACAAGTACGCGCAAAAAATCAAACGCATCCGGCAGATGGAAGAGGTCAGCGAGGCGTTGAATTCCACGGGCAACGAACTGGATGTGCTGCGGCTGGCCATCACGGCGGCGGTCAATTTGGTGCATGCCGAAGCAGGGTCGTTGTTGTTGCGTGACGCGGAGAGCGGAGAGCTGTCTTTCCGCATGGTCGTCGGTGAGAAGGGTGAGTTGCTGAAAGAAGTGCGGTTGAAGCTGGGGCAGGGGATCGCGGGGCTGGTTGCCCAGAGCGGGAAGCCGATGCAGGTCAACGACGCCCAGCACGATCCGCGTGTGGCTCATGACGTGGATTTGCGCACGGGATTCGTCACCAAAAGTCTGATTGCCGTGCCGATCCTGGTGCAGGGCAGGATTATCGGCGTGCTGGAGGCTGTCAATAAACGAGGCGGGAAACCGTTCAGCAAGTGGGATGTGGACGAGTTCGCCTGCCTGTCCCATCAAGTCGCGCTGGCGCTCGAAAATACCCGGCTGTACCAGGAGCATCATGGCAAGATTGGACGGCTCAAGAAATTGCAGGAGATCAGCGGCGTCTTGAACTCCAGCCTGAATCCGGCAGACATCAGGAGAAAGGCCATCGAAGCGGCGACCATGGTGATGAACGCCGAAACCGGCTCCCTGCTGTTGATGGACGAGGCGGCGCAGGAACTGTATTTCGACGTGGCATTGGGAGAAAAGGGAGAAGGCATTCGCCAGATCCGCTTGAAGGTCGGGCAGGGCATCGCCGGGGCCGTGGCCAAAACGCAGCAGCCCGAGATCATCAACGATTGCTACAGCGACCCGCGCTTCAATCCGGCGGGAGATAAAAAGACCGGCTTCCGCACCCGCAACATGGTCTGTGTGCCGGTCAAGGCCAAAGAGAAGCTGCTCGGCGTGTTGCAGGCGATCAACAGGAAAGACGCTCCCTACTTTACTCAGGACGACCTTCAAGATTTTGTCAGCCTAGCGAATCAGGTCGACATTGCCATCGATAACGCCAACCTGTACGAGGAGATCAACCGTCTGCTGGAAGGGTTCATCAATGCCAGTGTGATGGCGATCGAGAGCCGGGATCCGACCACGAGCGGTCACAGCGGCCGCGTGGCGACCCTGTGCTGCGGCCTGGCGGAGGTGGCCGACCGGCTTGACAACGGCCCCTTCAAGGACGTGGCCTTCAATTACGACCAGATGAAGGAAATGCGCTATGCGGCCGTGCTGCACGATTTTGGCAAGGTCGGCGTGCGCGAGCACGTGCTCATCAAAGCAGAAAAGCTTTTCCCGGGCGATCTTGCCCAGCTCAAGGCCCGCTTCGATTTCATCAAGCGGACGTACGAAACGAAGGCATTGCGGAGAAAAGTGGAAGTTCTCATGTCCGGAGACAGAGTGGCCACGGCCGAGCTTGTCGCGTTGCTTCGCCAATTCTTCATCCACCAAATTGCGGAGACGGACGGAATTCTCGAGTTTCTCCTGGCGTGCAATCGGCCGACGGTGCTGGCCCAGGGCGGATTCGATCGACTGAGCGATATCGCCAAGATGAACTACGAGTCCTACGGCGGTCTACAGCCGTATCTGATGCCGCAGGAGGCGCACGCGCTGTCCATTCCGAAGGGCAGTTTGACGGAGGCAGAACGGCTTGAGATCGAGAGCCACGTGACCCATACCTACCGGTTTTTGTCGACGATTCCCTGGACCAAGACGCTGAAAAACATTCCCGAGATTGCCTACGGCCACCACGAAAAACTGGACGGGACCGGCTACCCACGGCATGTGCCCGGCACCGTGATTCCGGTGCAGACGAGGATTATGACAATCAGCGATATTTACGACGCGCTGACGGCCTCAGACCGGCCGTACAAGGCGGCTGTACCGACGCCCAAGGCCCTGGCCATTCTGGAGGATGAGGTCAAACACGGGAAGGTGGACCCCAAACTGTTCGAAGTATTTGTCGAATCGAAGGTGTACCAGCGCGCCCATGCCACGCCCTGATCAGATTCCTCGCTCAGCAAAGTCTATCAAGTCAGAAAGTCTATCCGGGCTCATGTCTATCAAGTCTTAAAGTCGTAAAGTCTTCAGGTCGTTTGGACTTTATGACTTGACGGAGCTTTGGACTTGATAGACTTCTGACAATCTATCTGCTGACGATCTGGCCGTCTTCCATTCTGATAATGCGGTCGGCCTGGGCGGAAAGCTTGTCGTTGTGCGTCACGATGACGAAAGTCGTACCTCGGGTTTTATTCAACTTCCGCAGCAATCCGAACAGCGCCTCGCCGGTATGAGTGTCCAGGTTTCCTGTCGGTTCATCGGCCAGCACAAGATCGGGACGTTGCATCAATGCCCGCGCGACCGCCACCCGCTGCTGTTCTCCGCCGGATAATTCCCCCGGTTTGTGGTGCAGCCGTTCGCTCAACCCCACGTCCGTGAGCAATTGAATCGCCTCCGCCTGCGCGTCGCCCTCCGGACGGTTCTGAATCAACGCAGGCAGGAACGTGTTCTCGAGGGCCGTGAATTCCGGCAGCAGGTGGTGGAATTGAAAAACGAAGCCGATCCGTTTATTGCGGAACTCCGCCTGCGCGTCCTCAGGCAGGGCAAACACGTCCTGCCCGTCGAACAGCACGCTGCCGGTGGTTGGGCGGTCCAGCGTCCCGAGCATGTGCAACAGGGTGCTTTTCCCGGCTCCGGACGCGCCGACGATGGCGATCATTTCTCCGCGGGCGATTTCCAGATTGATCCCCTTGAGCACCGGCAGGGTGTGGGTGCCCATCGAGAACGTTTTCTGCAGATTCACCACTTTGATCATTTGTCTTACTCGTACCGTAATGCCGCTGCGGGGTCGAGTTTCGCCGCCTGCAACGACGGGTACACGGTGGCGGCGAAGCTGATGAGAATGGCGGAGCACGACACCAGCAGGACATCGAGCGCCTGGATGTGCACCGGAATGTGGGCGATGTAGTAGACCGTCTGATCGAAGGTCCAGTATTTCTCGATCAGAAAGAGGAAGGCATAGCCGAGCGGGATGCCGATCGCCGTACCGGTGACGCCGATGATCAGCCCATTCAGCATGAAAATGCGCATGATGGCGCTCCGGGTCGCGCCCATGGCTTTGAGAATCGCAATCTCCCGCTGCTTTTCCGTGACGATCATCGTCAAGGTGCTGATGATGTTGAACGAGGCGACGGTAACGATGAGCACCAGCAGCAAAAACATCATGGTCTTTTCGAGCTTCAGGGCGGATAAGAGATTTCGATTGAGCTGCATCCAGTCCCGCGCCCAATAGGGGAACCCGATCGCCTGCTCGATGGCCTGCGCGATCTCGGCGGCTTGGAAGATGTCGTCCACCTTGACCTCGATGCCGGTGGCGGCCGCGCTCATGTTGAAGAATTTCTGGGCTTCCGCGAGCGAGAGATAGGCCAGCGAGGAATCATATTCATACATGCCGGATTGGAAAATCGCCACCACTTTGAAGGTGCGGATTTTCGGAGTCATCAGGACGTTGTTGAGCGACGCGCCCGTTCCGACCGGCGACACGACGTTCACGCTGTCGCCCACCGTCAGGCCCAGCCGCAGCGCCAGTTCCTTGCCGAGCGCAATTCCGGAAGGGTTCGAAGGAGCGGGAAGGGTTCCCGGTGCGGCAGGCACGCGTGGTGTGGCTGGTGCGGCCTCCGGTACCGGCCCCGGTTCGAGATCGTCCAGCCGCCCGGCGGTGATGTTTTTGCCCAACTCGGTCACGCGGACTTCACGCTTCGGGTCGATCCCGCGCACGACGACGCCCTGCACGGCGGAGCGCGATGTGAGCATCACCTGACGATAGATGAACGGGGTGGCGGCGACGACGTGCGGGGTCTGTTCGACTTTGGACGCGAGTGCGTCATAGTCCGCGATGCTGTCGCGAGTCCGATCCTGGATAACGATGTGCGAGGTCGTGCCGAGAATTTTCGCCTGCAGGTCCTCCTTGAAGCCGGTCATGATGCCCAGGGTGCCGATCAACGCGGCGACGCCGAGCGTGATGCCGGCAGTGGAGACGACGGTGTTGAGCGAAATAGTCCGATTGCGGCGTTTCGCGCGCAGATAGCGCAGGCCGATGAAGAGTTCGTAGGATTTAGGCATGGTCATTTTTCAGGACGCAGCTGGGGAAACAGAATGACGTCTCGTATGGATGCCTGGTTGGTGAACAGCATCACGAGCCGGTCGATGCCGATACCCTCGCCGGCGGTGGGCGGCATGGCGTATTCCAGCGCGCGGAGAAAATCCTCGTCGAGGTGATGGGCTTCTTCATCGCCGGCCTCGCGCCTGGCGACTTGCGCTTCGAACCGCTGGCGTTGGTCCAGGGGATCGTTCAACTCCGAGAAGGCGTTTGCGATCTCCCGTCCCGCGATGTACAGCTCAAACCGGTCGGTGAGCGCGGGGTCCGCGTCCTTCCGGCGGGCCAGGGGGGAGATCTCGATCGGGTAATCGGTGATGAAGGTCGGCTGCACCAGTTGCGGCTCGACTGTTTCTTCGAATATCTCGTTGAGGATATCCACGAGAGTCGCGTCTTTTCCCGCGTCGAGGCCCAGCTTCCTCGCGGCGGCCAGTGCGGCGGTCCGGTCGGACAGGACGGCCTTGTCCAGCGTGTTGACTTCGAGCAGGGCCTGCCGCCACGGCCAGCGTTTCCACGGCGAGGCCAGGTTGATGGAGGTGCCCTGGTATTCGAGCGTCGTCGTGCCGAGGACGTCTTTGGCCAGGCGGCCGAACAATTCTTCCGTCAGCGCGATCAGGTCCGTGTAGTCGGCATAGGCCACGTAGAATTCCAGCATTGTGAATTCCGGATTGTGGATCGTCGAGATGCCTTCATTGCGGAAATTCCGGTTGATCTCGAAGACCCGTGGGAAGCCGCCGACGATCAATCGTTTCAGGTACAGCTCCGGCGCGACGCGCAGGTAGAGGTCCGTCGCCAGCGCATTGTGATGGGTGACGAACGGGCGGGCGGTTGCACCGCCGGGGATCGGGTGCATCATCGGCGTCTCGACTTCCAGGAAACCCTTGTCGATCAGGAAGGCGCGGATGCCGGCGATGATGCGGCTGCGCATCGCGAAGATGCCGTGGACCGAGGGATTGGCGATTAGGTCCACATAACGCTGGCGGTAGCGGGTTTCGACGTCGGTCAGGCCGTGCCATTTCTCCGGCAGGGGCCGGAGGGCCTTGCTGAGGAACGTCAGCTGTTTCACCTCGACCGTGAATTCGTCGGTCTTGGTGCGAAATAGAAAGCCGCTGACGCCGATCCAGTCGCCGAGGTCCAGTTCTTCGCTGACTTTGTAGGCCTGCTCGCTCAGGTTATCTTTTTTGAGATAGATCTGCAGGCGGTCCGCGCCGTCCTGGAGCACGGCAAAGGCGGCTTTGCCGAATCGCCGCAGGCCGACAATTCTACCGGCCAGCGTGCAGGCGGCTTTTTCCTGTTCGAGCGTTGCCTTGGGTTTGTCGCCATGATGGCGGATGAGATCGCCGGCGCGGTCCTTGAACTCGAAGCGGGCGCCGTAGGGCGCCACGCCCAGTCCTTTGAGGGTCTCGAGTTTTTTGAGCCGCTGCTGGCGTTGATCGTTGTCTTCCATTTGGAAAAATCAGTCCTCTTCCTCCGGGCTGACGGCGGACGGCTGGACGCTTCCCTGGCCGGTCAACTGCTTCTTCAAATACGCTTCGATGAACTGGTCGATGCTGCCGTCCATCACGGCATCCACCTGGCCGACTTCGACGCCGGTTCTTAAATCTTTCACCAGTTGATACGGTTGGAACACGTAGGACCGGATCTGGCTGCCCCAACTGTTGTCCTTTTTTTCGCCGACGATGGCGTTGAACTTCTCCTGCTTCTTCTGTTTCTCCAGTTCGAACAGCTTGGCTTTCAGGATCTTCATGGCGCCCATGCGGTTCTGTAACTGCGAGCGCTCGTTCTGGCATTGGGCGACGGTGTTGGTCGGAATGTGCGTGATGCGGATGGCCGTCTCCACCTTGTTGACGTTCTGGCCTCCGGCGCCGCCTGAGCGGAAGGTGTCGATCCGGAGGTCCTTCTCGTCGATCGCCATGTCCACGTCGTCCTCAAGCTCCGGATAGACGAACACGGACGCAAAAGAGGTGTGCCGTCGTTTATTGGCGTCGAAGGGGGAGATGCGGACCAGCCGGTGCACGCCGGCTTCGGCCTTGAGATACCCATAGGCGTAGGGGCCTGTGATGGAGAGGGTGGCGCTTTTAATGCCGGCGACTTCACCCGCCAGCAGGTCCAGGGCGGCGACCTTGTAGCCTTTGCGCTCGGCCCAGCGGATGTACATCCGCATCAGCATCTGAGCCCAGTCCTGCGATTCGGTCCCGCCTGCGCCGGGATGGATGGCCACGATGGCGTTGCTGCCGTCGTGCTCTCCGGACAGGAGCATCTCGATGCGCAGCTGCCCGACGGATTGTTCGAATTGTTTGAGCAAGGCTTCGAGCTCGCGGGACAGCTCGGCGTCCTCGCTCTCTTCCGCCAGTTGCAGCAGGGCTGTCAGATCGCCGTTCTGGCGGTCGATGCCCGACCAGCGGCGGATCTCGCGCTCAAGCGCCGATTTATTTCGATTCACGCGGGCGGCGTTCTGCGGGTTGTTCCAGAATTCCGGCTGTGCGGTCTGTTGCTCCAACTCGTGGAGTTCAGACGTCAGGCGAGCGAAGTCAAAGATGCCCCCGGAGTTCGCGAACCTGATCGCCGATCGCCTTGACGCGGATGCGCATGTCATCGAGCATGGGATCTCCTCCAGTCGGCAACAATGCCAAAAACCGCGGTGATTATAGCACAAGCGTACGCAAATACATCACCGTACCGGGTATAAAAGGTCATCGTTTGTCGCAACGGGAGGTGCCCGGTGACTGCCTGTTCGGTGAAGATGGGCGTGGCCTGCACGATCCGTCCGGACGGATCGATCAGGCCCGAGATGCCGGTGTTGGCCGAACGGGCGAAGGCGATTCGGTTTTCGACGGCCCGGAAGACCACCATCGCAAAGTGCTGGTAGGGAGCGGAAGAATCGCCGAACCAGGCGTCGTTGGTGATCGTCGCCATCACGGTGGCACCTTGCGCGACGAATTCACGGACGAGGTTCGGGAAAATGACCTCATAGCAGATCACGACACCGATATTCGGTTGAAGCCTGCCCGGGCGGGCGGCCGGCGTGAAGACGGTTGCTTTGGTCCCAGCCTCAAAATCGCCGATGCCTTCCACGAGCTTTTCGAGAAAAAACAGCACGGACGAATGGAGTGGAATGTATTCGCCGAAGGGCACGAGGTGGCGCTTGTCATACCGGCCGACGATCTGACCATCCGGTGACAAGAGATAGGCGCTGTTCAAGAGATACGGACGGCCGTTGGGGTAGCGTCGCAACGCCGGACTGCCGAAGAGCAACGGCACGCCGTGCCGGTGCGCGAGCACCGCGACTTCCACCCGGTAGAGCGGCTCCTCTTCGAAGAAGAAGGGCGTGGCGGCTTCCGGCCAGAGGACCAGGTCGGCGTCTTTCGCTGCCTTAGCCGTCAGAGTCGCGTAGCGGTCAAGGGTGTCGCGCCGATAGGCCTGATCCCACTTATGTGCCTGGTCGATGTTCGGCTGGATGAGTCCGATGGCCACCGACGGCTGATCGTCCGATCCTGGCGCGTGACTCAGGGTCGCCTGCCCGTAGACCAGCGAGGCAATCAGGACGATCGCGGTCGCGGCCGGCGCGGGCCAGGGAAAAGCTGTGGCTTGCTGCAGACGGAAGCGACGCCAGGCCCAGAGGATGAGACTGGCGAGCGCGACGTTGGTGAGCACAATCAGGAACGACACGCCGTACACGCTCGTGATGTCCGCAATCTGAATAATCGGCAGCCACTGATATTGCGAGTAGCCCAGCAGCATCCACGGAAATCCCGACAGGAAGTGCGCGCGGATCAGTTCAAGCGAGACCCACAGGCAGGGGGCGCCCAAGACGACGGCGGCAGGTAATCGTTTCATCAGCCAGGCGAACGCCGCTACGTACAGGCCGACGTAGAGCCCGAGGTAGGCGGCCAGCAGCCACATGACCGGGTAGCTGGCGATGAGCGGCATTTTGCCGTACTGGTGCATGGCGGTCACGACCCAGGACATGATGCCGGTGAACGCCAGGAACCCGGCCAGCCAGCCGAGCCACAGGGCGCGGCGCGGGGTCATCGTGCCGGATGGGCCGTCGAGGGCCAGATGGAGCGGCACGAGCGCGATCCAGGCCAGCCAGCCGAAATTATAATCGGGAAAGCAGAGAGGCAGGAGGAGTCCGGTCAGACCGGCCAGCCCGAACTGGCGTGCGGAATCCGTCATCATCGCGTGCAACCATATAGAAATGGGGAAATGGTTGCAAGACGGAAGGCGGCGCGTGTTCCGGGCCGGTTTTCTCACGATTGTTTTCTGCGGAACAGATCCGTGTCCAGCGATTGGATGCGGTCGAGAAACAGCATCCCGTTCAAATGATCCAGTTCATGCTGAAAGGCGAGCGCTTCGAATCCTGACGTCGTCAGAGTGACGGGCGTGCCCTCCGGCGAGAATCCTTCCACGACGGCCAGTTCATAGCGCAACACGTTGCCGGTATAGTCCGGGACGCTGAGGCAGCCTTCCCTGATGATCCGTTCCTGTTCCTGATGCCGGATGCGGGGATTGAGGAGTACGACCAGTCCGTGCCCGGTTTTGCCTTTCTTCCGCGAGACGTCCACGACGATGATCTGAACCGAGCAGCCGATCTGCGGCGCGGCCAGCGCCACACCAAGCGAGGCCTGCAGGGTGTCCAGCATGTCCTGGATGATCCGCGCAATCGCGGGATCGCCCGGCGAGACGGACGCCGCAGATGTTTTGAGAACTGGATCAGGATAGAGGAGGATCGGGCGAACAGCCACGACTAGAGGTTCACGCTCTCGATTTTTCGGAAGGTCAGGTCCACACCGAGAGTCGGTTTTAGTTGATCGAGTGCCAGTTTGAGTGGATCAGACGGCGCGCCATCCGGGAGCTTGATTTCAAGAATCATCACATAGACCGGCTTGTCTGCCGCGCCGATGACCCGCGTATTCATGACCGCGATATTGCCGTGGTGGTCTGACAACGTGCGGGCGACTTTGGCGACGATGCCCGGGTGATCCGCGCCATAGACAGAGAGCATGTAGGTCGGTGTTGCGGTGTCAGACGTGCGCACCGCGGCTTGGGCTGGAACTTCGCGGCAGAGCACGGTCAGATCCAGCGGGGAGATGTGGGGCGGCAGACGATCGGCCAGTTGATCGGCGGCCAACCCTTTCGGCAGGCGCACCAGCAGCATCATCGTGAATTCGCCCCGCAGCCGCACCGAAGACGTATCTTCGATGTTGCAGCCGAGTTGAAAGAGGCCTTCCGCAAGCGCGGCCACAATGCCGGGCCGGTCCTGTCCAAACGCGGTCACGATGGCAAAGTGATTCATGCCCCTCCCTCATGTCAATTGATGCGAGTGACTATGCGGGACGCCGTGAACAATTGGCAAGGGGTTTCCCCACTCGAGACCTTGCGCCCTGTTTTGACGCGGTGCTAAGATGCGTTACGTTTTCAGGCGAGCGAACCATGCCGAACATCACTCTCTTATATTCCCCAAGTTGCGGCGCCTGCCCGTCGGCCAAGAGTCTCTGGAAAGAGCTGCGGGTCAAATACAGCTTCAGCTACCGGGAAGTGGATATCACGACTCAGAATGGACAGGAGCTGGCGGACCGCCATGCCATCCGCGCCGTGCCGGCCACCATTATCGACGGCAGGCTGACGTTTATCGGCGTGCCCAGCCGCCAGAGTGCGGAAAAGGCACTGCAGTTGAAAATGAAACCGCGAGACACCTAAACCAGTAATGTGTGACGCGTGATCCGTTACGGATTACGGATCACGAGAAGCGAATCATGGGTAGCCCCGAAGACGAACTCGACATCGAACTGCCTGAGCTCCCGCCGAGGTCTTCCGCTCCGCCGCCGGAGTGCCAGACGTGCGGCGATCCGATGCGCTTTGTGGACGGGGATTGGGCCTGCGTGGATTGTAACGGTGAGCTCATGGGGCCGGAGACGGGATAACCGCAAGGCTATGGGTAATGGGCGATGGGCTATAGGTACATAAAAGAGTGCTCTTGCCTATAGCCTATTGCCCATAGCCTCTCGCCTGCGCAAGCCATGCTGCGCATCGTCACCGGACATTACCATCCCGATCTTGAGCAGGCCCTGGTCGAAGAAATCCGGTCGCTTAAATCCACCGATCCGTTTGCCCCCCTTGCCATTGTCGTTCCTTCCGATCCGCTCAAACACCGATTGAAACAGCTTCTGTGCGTCGAGCAGCAGCTTGCCTTGCTCGACGTGCATGTCCTGACGTTTCATCAGCTCGCGCTCCATCTGTACAGCGAACGGCAGGCCGCCGGTCTCTCCGGCCCGGAGGAGCCCCAACTGCCCGTGGTGCCTGATCTGGTGTGGGGCCATCTCCTGCGGCATATTGTCCGCCGGCAGGCGGTCGATACCCGCTCGGCTGATCTTGCCTCTTCCCCGTCCGGTGTCTGGTCCGCGCTCTGGTCGACGGTGCGCGATCTCAAGGATGCCATGGTCGATCCTGCCGAGGCGCTTCGCGGGGTGGACGATGGACTGTTCGGCGCGGACGACGACGATGCCAACAAACTCCGGGAGCTTTTCACGCGGTATGCCGCGGTGCAGGAAGTCGGCCGCGCACTGAAAATCGGTTCTGCCGACGATCTGGCGGCTTCAGTGCGGGATTGGGCGCCGTCTTCACCGTTCCTATCGCGCCTTGCACGGGTCTGCTATTACGGTTTCTACGATTTGACGCAGGTGCAGCTGTCGTTCTTCGAATCCATCGCGCGCTGTGCGCCTGCGACCCTGTATTTCCCATTCGGCGATGGAGAACCCTTCGCGTTCGCGCGGCAGTTCTTCGAGCGGTATCTGGCGCCTCTGGTGCCCGCACCCGGGCAAGTGGTTCGTCTGGGACTTTCGGACGCGTCGAAACGGAATCGGGAAATGGCCGGCATCCAGGTGCTGAATGCCGTGGGCGCAGACGATGAACTGGCGGCGGCCTGCAAGGCGATCCTGACGCTCGTCGAGACCAACGGCTATCGGTTCGAAGAGATCGGCGTGGTGGCGCGCGGTCTGGAGCCCTATCGGACCTCGCTGCGGCATCTGTTCGATGAGCATCGTATTCCGTTCGTGACCACGGCGTCGGCCCCGCTCTTACAGGAACCGGCGGCCAAAGTCGTGCTGCAGCTGGCCGTCTTGCCGCTCACGAAATTTTATCGCGCACCGGTGCTGGACGTGCTGACGTCGCCCTGTTACCGCATGAACTATCCGGGCGGGAAGCCCATTGAGCCGCGCCCCGATCTCTGGCTGCACGCTGTGCAATCGCTGGGCATCACGCGAGGAGAAGAAGAATGGCGGCGGCTGGCATCGACCGGAGAGATGCAGACGTGGCAGGGGGACGGGGAGTGGGAAGGCGATGAGGGGATCGACGGGCAGGGCGGGATTCACGTGGATGCGCCGCAGGTGCGCCTTCTTTCGCACCTCGTCTCCCGGCTGATCGAGGACTGCCGAAGGCTGCCGCTCCAGGGGGGCGTGGGCGAGCTGACCGATGCGTTTCTCACGCTGGTGCGGACTCACGTCACGGTCCCGGGACTGGATGCGGACGGCGAGGACGATGGAGAGGCCGTGGCTCCTTCACGAAGGACGGGCCAGGCAATCGGCCGGGTGCTGAGCGATCTTTGTCAGCTCGATCGTCTCGGCGAGACGGTGAGCTGGGAGGAATGGGCGGGTCTGTTTGCGCAGGCGATGGAAGGCGCGTCCGTGCCCATCGAGCCGTTCGCGCATGCCGGTGTGCAGGTGCTCGATGCGATGGCGGCGCGGGGACTTCCGTTCCGGGCGCTGTTCCTGCTGGGGCTGAACGAGAAGGTCTTTCCCAGGACCATTCGAGAAGATGCGTTCCTCCGCGACCGGTCGCGGCGGGCATTAAGCGAGACGCTGGGGTACAAGATCGACGAAAAGCTCGGCGGCCATGAGGAGGAACGGCTGCTGTTCGAACTGCTGACGTGGTCCGCGCGCGACCGGCTCTACCTGTGCTATCAGCGCGCCGATGCCGACGGGCGGCCGCTCGCGATGTCGTCCTATCTCGATGCCCTGCTCCGTGATCGCGCCGAACCGGCGCGCGCGCCGGATATTGTCGTGCCCCGCCGGTTGTCCGACCGGCTGAAACTGCCGCTGTTTGCTCCGCCGCTGTTGACGCGTGAAGAATTGTCGGTCGGGCTTGTGCTCAGAGGCCACGATCCGTCGGCGCTTCTGGATGCGGTGGGACGTGGCGCACTGATATTCGGCAACGGCGCCGCGGCGTTGAGAGAGTTGGAAGCGATGGCCGGAGGCCTTGGCCCGTACGACGGTTTGACCGGACCGCTGGACCGCCGCTGGGCGGCGTTGGCTGAACGAGGCCTGGCTCCGACGCCGCTGGAACAGTACGCACGGTGTCCGTTCCAATATTTTTCGGCGCAGGTCCTCAAGCTCGAGCCGGTACGGGAACGGCCGGGGGCCGAGCTGCCGGCACGGGCGTTGGGAGAGTTATGCCATGCCATCCTGAGCCGGTGCTATCGGCAGTGGCGTGACGAGGGTTGGCCGCAGCGTGCCATGTCCGATGTGGCCCGCCAGACGGGTATCGGCGATGCAACCGAAGCCGTCTTTGCCGAGTATGCCGGAAAACACGGGGCCGGCTACCCGCTGCTCTGGCGCATCGCCAAGGATGTGATGGCCGCGCTGGTGACGGCGGCCGCAGCGGCGGACGAACAGGAATTTCGCGTGAGCGGATTTCGTCCCGAGGCGTTCGAGGTCGATGCCGCCGGTTCGCTGGAGTCCGTCGGCGGCCAGGAATTGAAAGGCATCCTGGTGCGCGGCCGGCTGGATCGGGTGGACCGGCGCGAGACGCCGCCGGGCCTGCGCGTCGTGGACTATAAATATCGCCACGGCAATGCGATGAAGGATGAGGACAAAAACCTCGTGGTGTCCGCTGTCCGAGGCTACCGTCTGCAGCCGCCGCTCTATGCGGCGATGATGCCGAAGGGGATCGAGCCTGGCGGCGCACCGGCGTTGCTACCGGAAGCCGTGGAGTTCATGTTCCTCGCCCCGCGCTGGGAGAATCAGGTGGGGCGCGCCTCGTTCAATCCGTCGGTGTGGGCGGAAACGGCCGGACGAACGATCGCGCAGACCCTGCGCACGCTGATCGAGGGAATCCGGAGTGGGCAGTACTTCGTGCTGCCGGACGGCTATTGCGACCACTGCGAGTTCACCGCGGCCTGCCGGCGGTTTCATGGGCCGACCTGGTGGCGTGCGCACACGGCGCCGGCCGCCAGACGGCTGCGCCATCTCCGCAAACAGAAGGTGGAGAAGACGTGAAACGTGAGGCGTGAAGCGTGAAGCGTCAGGAAGAAGACATACCGGATAAAGCGGAACGACGGCTTGCGGAGACGACGTTCGACCGCAACGTCGTGGTTGTGGCCGGCGCCGGCACCGGCAAAACAACGCTGCTGGTCAATCGCCTCGTGCACTTGCTGATGCGGGAACCTCACCCGGTTGGGATCACGAAGCTGGTCGCGCTGACCTTCACGAACAAGGCGGCGACCGAAATGAAAATCCGTCTTCGCGAACGGCTTGCGGCCCTGCTGGAGTCGGGCGCGTCTGCCTCCGGCGACTCCGGCCCTGTTGCGCTGGCGGACTTGCGGGCGCGGTATGGGCTGTCGAGCGATCAGATCGCCGCGCGTGCCGCCGAGGCGCTGCATGAACTGGACAAGGCCCAGATCGGCACGCTGCACAGCTTTGCGGCGCATCTGCTGCGGCTCCATCCGTTGGAGAGCGGCGTCGATCCGGACTTTCAGACGGACGACGACGAATCGCGGTTTCAGGAGCATTTTTCCTCGCAGTGGGATCTCTGGCTGGACCGCGAGCTGGCGTTGAACGGGCCACAGGAGGCGCGCTGGCGCCGGCTGCTTGCCGGCCAGGGCATCGAACCGCTGCGCGAGATGGCTTACGCGCTGCGCAGCGAGTTGATTCCGCTCGACGAGCTGCGCCGGCAGGCAGAAGAGGGCGCGCCGGTCCCGGCTCTGCGCAACTGGTTCGCCGCCAGGCGGGACCGTGCCGCCGAATTGTTACGGTCGCGCCGGCAGGCCAAGCGCCTCAAGGCGGACGCCATGCTGGAATCGGCGCAGGCGCTGTTCGTGTTGCTGGTGGAGCGGGGCTTCGACGGGCTGGCCGCGCTGGAATCGGCGCATAAACAGGAGCTGGCCCGCGACGTCGGCAAGAAAACGGCGGGATGGGGTGAGGCGGAATTTGTCGAGGCGGCGGGTCTGATCCAGGTCGCCAAACAGGCGCTCGCGGTGGACGGGATGCTGACGGGGGAACTGCTCGCGTTGCTGTGCCCTTTCATGCAGCAGGCCCGCGCGACGTTTCTCGCGCAGGGATGGGTGTCGTTCGACGGCCTTCTCGCGAGGGCACGCACGCTGCTCCGCGATCACCCCGCCATCCGGGAACGGCTCAAGCGCGACTATCAGGCCGTTCTGGTCGATGAATTCCAGGACACCGATCCGGTGCAGTACGAGATCATTCTCTATCTGGCCGAGCGGGCGGGGCACCAGGGAACCGACTGGCGCACAGTCGATCTTGAGCCGGGTAAGCTGTTCATCGTGGGCGACCCCAAGCAGTCCATCTACGCGTTCCGCCGTGCCGACATCGAAGCCTTCGAACAGGTCGTGAAGAAAGTGGCCGCGTCTGGTGGAATCACCTGCACACTGACGACGAATTTTCGCAGCGACGAACGCGTGCTGGAGGTGGTGAATCCGCTGTTCGACCGGCTGCTGCTCCAGCAGGAAAACATCCAGCCGCCCAACGTGCGGCTGGCGGTCCGTCCCGATCGCCCGCGCCGTGTCGCGCAGCCTGGCGTGGAAGTGCGCGTGGTCAGGGCCGAGGGCGAGGACGAGGTGGAGTCGGCCGCGGCCACCCGCCACGAGGCCGACCAGCTGGCGCGCTGGCTCAAGGACGACCTGCTGGCGCATGAAACGCTGACGGATGCGTTCGGACGCCGGGAATCACTCAAGCCGGGACACGTGGCCCTCCTGTTCAGAAAGCTGACACAGGCGCAGGAATATCTCGAAGCGCTGCGGCGGCATGACGTGGCCTATGTGACGGACGGCGAGAAGCATTTCTACAGGCGCCAGGAGGTTATCGATCTCGTCAACGTGCTGCGCGTGGTGGAAAATCCGCATGACGCGATCGCGCTGGTCGGCGTGCTGCGTTCATCGCTGGGCGGCGTGACGGACCATGAGCTGGTCGAATTGCGCGAACGCGGGGCGTTCGACTACCGGGAGAGGGAGCGCCTGTCCGGCCTGCCGGGATGGAGCCGCCCGCGCGCCGAAGCCGTGCGGCAACTGTACGCCGGTCTGGACGAGTTGCACCAGACAGCGCCGACGGTCCCGTTGCCCGAGGCGATGGACAGGTTGTTTGCCAGGCTACCGATCCTGGAACTGGCGGCGGCGTCGTTGCACGGCGAGCAGGCTGTGGCCAATCTCAAGAAGGTTCGTCAGATGGCCGCCGAACTGGCCGAACGGCCGCACCTGACATTCGCGGCGTTCGTGGAGCTGATGATCGCGCGGCTCGAAGAACAGCCGGAAGAAGCGGAGAGCGCGCTGGCTGAGGAATCACTGGAAGCCGTGCGCGTGATGACCATCCATAAGGCCAAGGGGCTCGAGTTCCCGGTAGTGATTCTGCCGGGGTTCCATCATGGAACGGGACGGGGCCGTGAACTGCCGCTGGTGTCTCAGGACTGGGCGACGGGCGTGTTCGGGATCAACTGGGGCGAGTGCTGCAGCCTGGGCGCCGTGCTGGTGAACGAAAAGGTCCGGTTGCGGGAAGAGGCCGAGCGGCGGCGTTTGTTCTATGTCGGTATGACGCGGGCGAAGGAACGGCTGATTCTCTCCGGCGGGTGGCCCAGCCGTCCCTCCAGAGGGACATTTCTGGGCCTGCTGCAGGAAGCGGCCACGGGAGAAGTCGGGGAGGCGGGATCCCCCACGCTGCACATCGGATCGGTTCCATTGGAGCAGACGGTCGTGACGGCAGGCGAGCGTGCGCCCAAACGGCGCACGCCGGCGCCGGCCCGACTGCGGGCATCGACTGAATGGGCCGCGATTGCCGAACGGTGGGCAACACGTGATCAGGCATGGGATGCCCTGCGCGCGGCGGCCGTTCACGTGACACCGACAGGCCTGCTGCAGTCAGGTAACAGGAAGGCCGGCCGTCCTGCCCCGCAGGCGGCAGGCGATCCCGAACGGAGCCGCCTAGTCGGCACGCTGGCCCATCGCGTGCTGCAGCACTGGGATTTTTCCGATGCACCTGAAAACTTAAGAGAGCGCATCGCGGCCGTCTGTCGCCAGGACATCACAGAGGATCGGGCGGGAACGATGGCTGAGATTGAACGTGAACTCCAGGAACTGCTCCGAACCTTTACGACGTCCGAGCCGTACCGGGAACTCCAGCGCGCGACGATCCTGGGCCGGGAAGTCCCGTTCGTCATACCGTGGGAAGGCACGGGGCATGAGGCACGGGGCACGGGACGGACACAGAAAGAGGGGTCTCGTAGCTCGCAGCTCGCGGCTCGTGCCGGCACGCCGTGCGTGATGGAAGGCGTCATCGATGTGGTGTATCGTCTCGACGGGAAGATCCATCTTGCCGACTACAAGACCGATCGGGTACAAGACTGCGAGGTGCCGGCCAGGGCTGCCGCATACGAGGGGCAGGCGCGGATTTACCGCGAGGCGGTGTCGCGGTGCCTTGGAACAACGGACGTGGGCGTGCAGCTGATTTTCGTGCGCAATGGGGAAGCCGTGTCCCTGTAGGGAACTCGAATAGCAACAGGTGGGTCGCAGACGCTCTCTGCTCGCATCAATGTATGATAAATCGATGAAGAGCGAGCGACTCACCCGAAGTGTGATATGGAGGAAGGCATGATTCACAGAAGCGTACTGGCAGTCGTGATCGGCATGGTCGGATTCGCGCTCGGAAGCTGTGCCGGAGGCGAAGGCCTGAGTACTCACGAAATCGCGCTGTCCGCGCCGCCCAAGTCGGTTCCGGCGGCGGCAGCGGCGATTGAAGAGGGCAACAAACTGTTCTATGCGCGCCAATGGGAGGCTGCCAAGGCGCAGTACGAAACGGCCATCCAGGCGCAACCGACCCTGGCGGAAGCGCATTACAATCTTGGATTGGTCTACGACGTGCTCCGTAATGACAAGGAAGCGCGCAAGCATTTCGTCGAGGCGGCGAATCTGGCTCCCGGCAATAAAATCATCTGGTCTTCGCCGGCGCTCCGTCAGCATGGCGATGTGATGGCCAGTCCCAAATCCGGAGATTTCTTTTCCCCCGGGCAGCATTAGGCTATGCCACTTCTCTGCTAAAGCGACCAGGCACATGGCCCGTCGTCGCGTACGCACACTTTCAGTAAGCCCGGAAGAATTCGAGGTGCTTGTGCGGCAGGCCGTTCGGCGCCTGCCGTCTTCTTACCGCCGCCCTCTGGATAATATCGCCGTCGTCGTCGAAGAAGAGCCGTCACGCGAAGTGCTCGATGAAATGGAGTTGGAATCGGAAGATGATCTTCTGGGCTTATATACCGGGACCGCAAAAGGGGAGGAGTCGTTTTTCGATCCGGCCGGCCACCTGCCGGCCCGGGTGATCATTTATCGCGGGCCGATCTTGCGGCTCTGCCGGACGAAAGACGAAGTCATTCAGGAAGTTCAGGATACGGTGGCGCATGAAATCGGTCACCATTTTGGTCTCGATGACGACGAAATGCCGTATTGAAGATCGTGAAGCGTAGGAAATCCCGCTGAACGAAACGGGGCGACCGGTTTGCCAGCGACCGGTCGCCCCGTCCATCCCAAACTTTACAAAGGACGGCGGGCCTAGCCCAACTGCGGCCGTCGAGCGAGCACATTCTGATCGTGCGCGCTCCGGGAGCACAGGGCTAGGCCCGTTGTCCTTTGGTTACTTCTGTCGTGCCGTCCGCTGATATCCCCACGCTACCATGAACGCCCCCAGCAGGATCATCGGCGCACTCAGGAGTTGCCCCATTGTAAAGGGGCCGAGAATATAGCCGAGGTGGTAGTCGGGCTCGCGGAAAAACTCCACGATCAGCCGGCACAGCCCATAGCCGGTGATGAAGCTCCAGAAAATCGTCCCGGGAGGGGTCCGTCGAAGGCTGATCGCCCAGAGCGCCCCGAAGAGCACGACGCCTTCCAGTCCTGCTTCATATAATTGCGATGGATGCCGGCACTCGCCTCCGCCGGTCGGAAAGACCATGCACCAGTCCACGTCGGTCGAGCGGCCGTAGAGTTCGCCGTTGATGAAATTGCCGAGCCGTCCCAATCCCAGCCCGATCGGCGCGCTGAGAGCAGCCAGGTCGCCGATAGGAAGCGCCGGCAGGCGCCGCCGGCGGCAGAACCAGGTGATCGCGACGATGACTCCCAGCAGGCCACCGTGGAAAGACATCCCGCCTTCCCAGACGGCAAAAATCTTCAGCGGGTTCTCCACGTAGAATGTGAAATTGTAGAACAGCGTGTAGCCGAGCCGGCCTCCCAGGAACACGCCGAAGGCCGTATAGACAACCAGGTCGTAGAGTTGGTCTTTGGAGAGTTCAACCTGGCGGGCGGCGGCGCGGCTCTTGATCAGAAAGTAGGCCGCTGTCAGCCCCAGCAAGTACATCAGTCCGTACCAGCGGAAGGCCAGCGGACCCAGCCGGAAGAAGATCGGATCAATATTGGGGTATGGAATGGAATGAAGCAGTGAAATCATAAGCAACGGTGGCGGCATAGTACGGCGCAAGGACTCGGTTTGGCAAGCCCGTAGCAGCGACGTCTGCTTCTGTCTGGTTTCTGAAACGGCAAGTGTGACTCTGTTGTGAAAATGGAACAGGGCCGTTATATCCTACCAGGATCGCATACCATTGCTAACCCGTTGTTTTCTCATCGAGTCTTCTCGAATCATCTTGTGGCACGCATTCTGCGATACAGTGCAGTGAAGAGAGTGGATGCACAAGACAGACACTCAACAGGCAGTCATTAACAAGGAGGTTTCCATGACGTACGCAGGACGAGATGCAGCGAAGGTGGCTGGATTGGTGGTGGGTGGCGCAGCCATCGGGGCGGCCCTGGGTTTGCTGTATGCACCGCAGTCCGGCGTCGAGACGCGCCGGAAGATTAAGCACTACTCCAGGCACTATGCCAAGCGGGCTGAAGTGCAGGCCCTGCGGTATGGTCGGGACATCAAAGCCGGTCTGACCCAAGCGGTCGAGTCCGGGAAGTCCTGGCTGGCGAAGAGAGACATGCGGCGTCTGACCGCGGTCTGACCGTCCCGCAGTTTTCTTCATCAGTGAACGGCCTGCGCTCTTAGGAACGCAGGCCGTTTGCGTTCTTATTGACCGTCTTTGGGAGCGGGTGTACAGTCACCAGCGATATCGTCGAGCCGGAGTGGCGGAACTGGCAGACGCAAGGGACTTAAAATCCCTCCCTCCGCAAGGAGGCTCCCGGTTCGATCCCGGGCTCCGGCACCAGCCTTCGCCCGCCTCCGCGAAACGCTTCGGCGAGCTTCGGCTGACAGGCCGACTATTTTAGTCGACAGCAGATCATAGAGGAATACACTAAAGGGGTCTCTCCGCTCGCATCAATTTCGATAAGACAATACTGAGCGAGCGGCTCACACGAAGTGTGGTATGGAGGGCTGCCATGAAAAAACCAACCAAATCGCCTCGTGCCGCTAACCCTTCGTCCAGATCCAGCGTCAGGCCCAAACAGAAGTCGTTTGAGCTCCCGGATGAGATCCGGGGACGCACTCGAGGCGGAGGCCCTCGTGATGAAAGAGCTTCGTCAAGAAGGCATGTAACGGGTGTGATCAGGCCGCAACTCTTTTCCGTGCTGGGTGCGGGATTCGCCTTCCTTGCCGTGGCTGGTGGGGCCTTCGGCGCCCATTCGCTCAAAGCCATTCTCACGCCGGATATGCTGGCGGTCTTCGAAACCGGCGTTCGGTATCAGATGTATCATGCCTTGGCGCTGCTCGCAGTGGGATGGGCAGCGTACCAATACCCGCAGGCATCCTTCCACATTGCCGGCTGGCTGTTCCTCGCCGGAATATTATTGTTCTCAGGCAGTCTGTATGTGCTGGCTCTGTCCGGTGTGCGGTGGCTCGGGGCCATTACGCCGTTGGGCGGAGCTTTGTTTCTCGCGGGCTGGGGAGTGCTTGGCTGGCAGTTCTGGAAACAGCAGTAGCCGTTGTTATTTTTCGCAGCCCGCGATGCGCTTGCCGGTGATCGCGCCCCAGTCACCTGTCGTGGCCATGAACGTCCCTTCCAGGTGCCGGCCTTCCTTCACGAACAGCAGGCTGTCTTCCTGATAGCCTCTCTGAAAATCCCATCGTAAATACACGGCGTCTCCAAGCACGACCATTTTGGCAGGCTGCGGCATGTCGGGTGGAGCCGGCGTCCCAGGCGGCAGGAGCACGATGGTGGCTTTGTGTTCCTGGTGATTTTTGTGATTGTGGATCGTCCACTGCCATGTCCCGCACAGGCGCGCCGCTGCCTTCTGTGTCTTGAGCTGTTCGTTCCACGATTGCAGCCTATCCCATGACAACCGGGCGTTCCGTTCCGCTTCAGTTTCCGCGCGGAATGCGAGACCTGCGAGATGCGCCATGCGCGCCGGGTCCCCGGCCTGCAGGGTCTCGTTGAATGTCAGCATGCGATTGAGCGCGGGAAATCGGTCGTTCCCCAGCAGCCAGTTCCGTTGCGCGGCGATGGACTGGAGCAACGGCGGCAATGCAGCATGATCGTCGGCATCGGCTGCCTTTCTGACGGCTGCGGCCAGCCGCCAGGCAGCCAGCTCGGCAACCAACTGGCTGCTTGTCTGCTGCTGATCCGGCACCAGCGATGCACTGAGATTCAAGGCGGGGGCCAGTTGCGACGAGAACAGCGTCAGCGCCTCGGCATCCGATGTCACGGCGGTCAGCGGCTGGGCATGGCGCTCGATGATAGGAAGGAACGGGGGTGCATCGGCGGCACCAGCCTGCACCGGAGAAAAGGCCAGCGTGAGGACAAGTGCCAGTCCGAGCGCGTGCGGGATCATTTTGCCGGTGTTTGCAAATCCGCTTTGAAGGATTCTTCGAGGAATTCCATGGTGCGATCCCAGGCCGTCTGCGCGGCGTCGGGCCGGTATGTCTCCTTGTGGGTTTCGTTGCAGAAGGCAGGGGGGGCGCCGTCATACTTATGAATGGTCACGCGTTTCCCTTGTTCCTGGGCGGTGCGACGGAACTGTTCGATGTCGGCCGCGTTGACCGATTCGTCGGCTCCGGCCCAATGGTAGAGGAGGGGGCAGTGGAGATTGCTGAGAAAATCGAAGGGCGGGCGGAGCGCGCCGTAAAAAGAGACCGCCGTGCGCAGGCGTTTGCGCTGGCTCATGAACTTGATGGCCAGCGTGCCGCCCATGCCGAAGCCGATCACGCCGTGGATATTGCGTTTCACATAGTCCCGGGTGTTGAGATATTCACAGCTTTGATTGATGTCTTGCAGGAGATCGGCTTCCTTGGCGCGCGCCATCAGCGTGCTGGCGGCTTCGGCATTTGCCGTGACCATTCCGCCTTGCCGCGTATAGAGATTCGGCACGATGACGGCATAGCCCTCGCAGGCCAGCCGGTTGGCCAATTCCTTGATTTGCATGTTGAGCCCCCAGTCTTCATGCAGGACGACCAACCCGGGGTAGAGGCCTTTTGCTTGCGGCCAGAATAGCAGAGCCTCAACATGCGGCAACTTCGACATGCGTGTCAAGACATAGGGGTCCACGGCGGCGTCGGTGGCCGTCGGGATCGCGCCTGCGCTAGGGAACCGGGCGGTACCCGTGCCGACTTGTTCAATCGTGAAGGGGGCGGTGCGTTGTGTCATAACTCAGACGTGAAGCGTGAAACGTGAAGCGTCATAGAAGATGATGTCGGTCGAGTGATGGTCATGATGGTTCTCGCATGACGCATCACCCATAACGGGTCACGTCTTGTGCGAGGCGTACTATAACGACCGCGGGAAAACATTGTCAATTGAAGCCTGGAGCGGGCATGTTTACAATGCGCGGGCTTGCATGGAGGGGGAATGGCGCCGCTCGGCATCGGACTCATCGGGTTGGGACGACACGGGATGCGGTACGTGCGGCATCTATCCGATGCGTCGACGGACGCCAGACTGGTGGCGGTATGCCGGCGGGACATCGAGCGGGGGCGTGCCGTCGCATCTCAACAGGGGGTGAAGTTTTTCCAGGACTATGAAGCGCTGATTGCCGATCCTCTGGTGGACGCGGTCGTCGTCGTGACACCGCCGTCGCTCTGCCTCCCGATCTGTCTGGCTGCGGTGCGCGCCGGGAAACCCCTGCTGATTGAAAAGCCCCTGGCCTGCACGGGCGCCGATGCGCGTGCAATGGTGCGCGCCGCCGACGCGGCCGGCATCCCGCTCATGACGGCGCACACGCTCCGGTTCGATCGGGCCGTCCAAGCGCTCAAATCGCAACTCGCGGCAGCGGGGGCAAGGCGCTACCTCGTGCTGACGAACCGCGTGGAGCCCCGGCCCGAGGTGCTGCGCGATCCGATGGATTATGGCGGCCGTGGCGTGCTGCTGGAAATCGGCATTCATCTGCTGGATCTCGTGCGGTTCCTGACCGGCGAGGAAGTGGCGGAAGTGCGCTGCGAGGTGGAGCGTCCGTCGCCGAAGTCGGCGGAGCTGCGGGCGCTGGTGAGCCTGCGTACGACAGGTGGACTGCCGTGCATCGTGGACGTGTCGCGAGTAACCGGGGGGCGGGTCAACCGGGCGGAATGGATCGGGGCGGACGGGCAGCTCAGCGCGGATTGGGTGCACCACCGCATACACAAGGTATCGGCGGGCAATGTCATGACGGAACAGGCGGTGGAAGATGTGCCGACGGTCGAGGAAGTCCTGCGGGCATTTGTCGGCGCGCTGACGCGTGGCGCGCCGATGCCGATTGCCGGCATGGACGGGGTGCGGGCCGTTGAAATCGCCGATGCCTGCTATGCGTCAGCCGAATCGGGAGGACCGGTTCGGCTGACGCAATGAAAAGTTAAAATGCAAAATGCAAAGTTGGAATTCGAGGAACGTCGGCCCGCGCAATTTTTAATTTTGCATTTTACATTTTGCATTGGTTTCAGGCGTCCGCGACGATGTGCGTGTCGGTTTCTTCGACGCCATCGATCGTGTGAATTTTCGAGATCACCACGTCCGACAGCGCTTTTTCGTCTCCCACCTCGACAAATACGAATACATCAGGGCGTCCGAAGCAGGGGTCGGCCCGTTCGACGCCGGGAATTTTTCGCAGTGCCTTGACCGCGTCCTTGGTCTTGCCGGTCTTGACCTTGATCAAAATATAGGCTTTGGTCGCCATGGTTTCCTCCTTGGGCGAGTGATGAGTTATGAGTGATCAGTGATGAGTCCAGTATCAAATCGATGCGACATTCTACATACTTCGCGGAAGCTCGTCACGCGGTGCTTTTCGCGCGCCCGGCATCGTCTTCCGGCGGGCGGCATAGGCGTCATGAAGGTTCTGCCCCTTGGCTGAGAAAGCCGCGCGCGCGTCGGTAAAGATATGCGCCAGCAGGTCGAAATCAGGGCGGCCGATGTTGAATTCGCGAAATCCATCCGTGACGTCGGGATAGTTCCACACCGGCGAAGCCGCGGCATAGTCCACGACGGCTTCCAACGACTGCGATGTCCATCCTCCGGTTCGAAAGGTTTCAAGCGTCGACGGCATGGCCTCGCCGAATTTTTCGGTGAAGGCATTGCGGAGCCATTGCCGGATGGCCGGATGCTCGCTCGTCATGAACGCAGATTGGAACTGAATGAGAGCCTTGATCAGCCGGTTGGCGTCGGGACTGCTTTCAGGGGGCAGGATGCCGGCGTCTTCGAACGTGACCAGGAGCGCCATGACGGCTCCAACCTTCGCGGGCGAGGTGCGGCCGCCTGCGGGGGGATGGGGGGGCTGCTGCGCCGGTGCGGTTGATGCGAAGAACCAGATGACCAGCAGCAGAGCCAGGCTGGCGGTCTTGTTCAACATCCGGTCAATCCACGCGTTGCGGATTAGGAATGTCCTTGAACAGCTGTTGTGCCAGTTGCCGGGCGACGTCGAGGCGCGCGGCGGTTGTGGGGGCTCCCTGAAAGCGATCCAGCAGGTTGCCGAACGCGCCGTCGCGTGTGGCGGCAAACCGCATCATGTCCACCGGCGCCGTCAGCCACAATCCTCGGACTCTGAAGAAGGCCTGCAGGAGTTCCTCGAAAAAAGTTGCCAGCAGATACTCGGCGGTCGCCGGCTGGCTCATGAGGTCTTCGGCTTTTCCCAGCCAGTGCAGGCACTCGGCTTTAAGCTTGATTTTTTCGTGCATGCCGGCTTGCGGCGGTCCCTGGCGGAACCGCTGCTGCGCCTTGTCGATCAGCCTCGTGCCGACTACGTCAAGCTCGAACAGCACGCGGGCTTTCCGCAGCAACGGCGGCAGCCGCGTCGAATGCGACAGCTCTTCTTCCACGGCCTGCGCGCTCCAATAACGGATGTCCACGAGACGATCGGCGATGCGGAGCATGTCCTGGCCCTCGTCGTGCCCCTTCACCAGGACGATGAAATCAAGATCGCTGTGCGTGGTGAGGGCCCGGCGCGCGCCCGAGCCGGCCAGAAGCACGGCCAGCAGATCGCCCCCGCGCTTGCCGCGCACGTGCCCCAGCGCATGCTCGATGATTTTATCGGTGCCCGGAGGTTCCGGCGTCGGCGGCAGTTCCGGCGGTTCGGGAACGGGGAGCAGCTCCGCGTTGAGTTCTTCGCGGGTCGGGGGTGTCTGAGTCTCTGGCGACGATTGGTTCATGCGCCGGTCACCTGCTTAATTTGCGGTTCCAATGCCGCGAGCCATTGCTCGAACGGCTGCACGGCATCCACAACGATTTCCAGCTTGCCGTTCGGGAGCTTCCGCACCACGCCGGGAGCTTCCGGCGTCAGGGGGATTTCGACCCATTCCCGATTCAGTCCCAGTTGATCGGTCAACTCCAGAATCCGGCTGATCTGCTTGAACGACACGGCTTGCAGCACGGTCATGCCTCGATTGACTGACACTCGGCATTGTAGAGGCCGAAGTCACGGTCGTCAACCTCGGCTGCAATGCAAAATATAGAGATCCGGGCCGGATTTTGAACTTTTGATTTTAGGTTTTTCATTTCGCCAGCGTGCCGGCGAAGATCTGCCCGGCACGGTCAATGTCGTCCGCGGACACGTCGAGGTGGGTGACGGCCCGGTAGGTGTTCCCGCCCACGGCATTGATCAGCAGGCCCTCGGCTTTCAAGGCGGCGACGAGGTCGGCAGGGGAGCGGCTCGATTTGACGTCGAAGAAGATGATGTTCGTTTCGACGGATTTGAGATCGAGCGTGACGGCCGGAATCTGTGCCAGGAGGTGGGCGAGACGCTTCGCATGGTCGTGGTCTTCTTTGAGCCGGGCGATATTGTGCTCCAGCGCGAAGATGCCGGCCGCGGCCAGTACGCCGGCCTGGCGCATGCCCCCGCCATACATGCGGCGGAACCGGCGAAGCTTTTCCAGCATGTCCCGGTCGTTTGTGGCGATCAGCGAGCCGGCCGGCGCGCCGAGGCCTTTCGACAGGCAGAACGAGACGGTCGTGAAATGTTTCGCATATTCCGTGGCGGAGGTGCCCGTGGCGACGACGGCGTTGAAGAGCCGCGCTCCATCCAGGTGCATGGGAAGACCGCGCTGCCTGGCAATGGCGCCGATCCGCTCGATGGTTGCCAAGGGGTAGATCGTGCCGCCGCCACTGTTATGGGTGTTCTCGACGCAGATGAGCGCGGTCTGGATCGTGTGGGGGTCTTTGGGCCGGATGGCGGCCTCGACCTGCTCCGATGTCATGATGCCGTGCTCGCCGGGCACCCAATGGAATTGCACTCCAGCCAGCGCGCCTCCCGCGCCCTGTTCGTAGCGCACCATATGGGACCGGCTTTCGACGATCACTTCCTGGCCCGGCTGGGCTTGCGCACGGAGCGCGAGCTGATTTGCCATCGTGCCGGATGGGACAAACAGCGCGACAGCCTTGCCGACCAGGGCCGCGCCCATGTCCTGCAGCCGATTGACCGTCGGGTCTTCGCCGTAGACGTCGTCGCCTACCTCGGCGCGCGCCATGGCCTGGCGCATGGCCTCGGAGGGTTTGGTGACGGTGTCGCTTCTGAGATCGATCATGTTCGATTTGGTGATCTGGTGAGTTGGTGATTTGGTGAAGTCCTGATCCGAGAATCAATACTTCGCCAGATCACCCAATCACCAAATCATACTTTACCCTTCCAGGGTTCGTGCGTCTTCGAATTTGAAGCTCTGCCGCGTGAGCACCGGGTAGATCGAAAAGATCGGCGTATTGAAGGGGACGAGCGCCGTGTCCACTCCCTGTGCCAGTTGCAGGTGCATGTTGACGAAGTTGAAGCTGAGCCCCTGCTGCCACGGTTTGCCGGAGGAGGGCGCATAGGCCTGAATTTTCTCCGACGCGTAGGTGCGTGTCAGCAAACCGGCGCCGCCCTGCAATCCGTACTCGTGGAGATCCGGCGCGCCCTGGATCAGGACGGACATCGCCTCCGCGTCGAACCAGATTTTGACATTGCAGACGACCTGGATGAATGGCCCCAGCCCGTTCGTGCCGTCCAGAAAGGCCCGAGGCAGGCCGATCTCCATCGGGACATCGTTGGGTAGCGCGCGGCCCACTGTCCCCAGTTCCGTTTCCTTCACCGGCGAGACGGACACGAACAGTAAGTGTGGATCGTCCATCGCGATGTCCACCACCCGATCGTCGTACCAGCTGCAGAGCTTGCCCATCTCGTAGCGCAGCGGAAACGAGTAGCCCATCTTCGCGTACCAGATGCGCAGGCCGGCTTCGAGCGGCTCATCCGGAGTCCGGCTGATCTTCAGATCGAACGGCAGCATGAGATGGATGCCGCTCGTGCGCACGCTCATGAAGGGCGCACAAGCGCCGGCAAATTCTTTTTGCACGGCCTGGTTGTCCGGCTCGAACTTGCGCGCGGCGTTCGTGAAGTGCTGCGCCGCCTTGGCTTCTTTCGTCATCTTGTATTTGTTCTGGTAGTAGGCGGAGGCCTGTTTCTGCGCGGTGTCCAAAAAATAATCCGGGAGATCGGTTTCGACGATGAGGCGGAGTTTATCGGCCGTCCCTGCCGTCGCTGCGGACAGCTTTGGTGGGCGCATCGCCTCGTTGTAGATGTCCAGTTCGGCCGACGTTTTTTGGACTTCCTGAAACAGGTGGCGGGTGAGTTCTGGATCGGCAAACTGGGTGCGGGGGAGAAGCTGCTGGGCTTTCTGTAAACACTCGAGTTTGTGTGTGTAGCGTTTCGGCTCAGCCGCAAAGGCGTCGGAGGTCGCCATATAGAGATTGAACTGCTCCTCCGGCGCGAGCCCAAGCTTATCCAGGTCGTGCTCCTTCATGAAAGTGAATGCCAGCGGCCCGAAGGCCTCTTCCTTCCGGATGCAGAGGGTCATCAGGTAATTGTAATGGGTCTTGGCTTCTTGCGGTGTCACGGGCGGCATTCTAAGGGAAGTATGCACGAATGAACAAGCCGGCTTGCAGAAATAGGTTTTTGACTCGCTACGAAGGCCGATGCTATAGTCCGGCTTCGACAGGAAGCATGTCTTAAAGTCCGCAAGTCATCAAGTCATAAAGTCGAGATGATTAGGACTTTACAGACTTTAAGACTTTTGGACTTTCTGACTTCGCGGAGCGAAAAATATGGTTGAAGTACCAGTTAAGATGTACATGCAGAACATCGCGAAAAAGGCTCGCGAGATAGTCAAGCCAATGGCCCTGCTTGCCACTCCGATCAAGAACAAGGCGCTGCAGGCCATGGCCGACCGGCTGGCGGAGGGCGAGGACGCCATTCTGGCAGCCAACAAGCAGGATAGCGAAGCGGTCGGCAAATCCTTAATGGAGACGCAGACGACCAGGGATCTGATCCGCGAAGCGGTCGAACGGCTTCGGTTGACGTCCGATTCCATCAAGGAGATGGTCGAGGGACTGCGCCGGGTGGCCGATTTGCCCGATCCAGTCGGCGAGGTGACCCGGATGTGGCTGCGGCCGAACGGCATGCAAGTAAGCCGGGTGCGGGTGCCGCTCGGGGTGATCGGCATCGTCTCCGAGATGGGGCCGAAAGTCATGACCGATTCGATGGCGCTATGTTTGAAATCCGGCAACGTGTGCCTGTTCCGCGGAGCGCCTGAATGGATCAGGACGCACACTGCCATCGTCACGATGCTGCGCGAGGCGGCGGAAGGGGCCGGTGTGCCGTCCGGGGCGACCGTGTTCGTCGAGCGGCCTGAAAAGGAAGGCGCGTTGGAGTTGATGCGGCTGCACCAGCTGCTCGATGCCTTCATTCCGCGCGGCGGTCCGGGGTTGCGCAAGACGGCTCTCGATCAGGTGCGGGTGCCGATGCTCTGCCACGACGGCGGCATCGGCTCGGTCTATGTGGATCAGGAAGCGGATTTGCCGCTGGCGCAAAACATCGTGGTCAATGCGAAGGTCCAGCAGGCCTTCGAGTCGAACTCCGTGGATACGTTGCTGGTGCAGCAGGCCATCGCGCGGCCGCTGCTGCCGGCGTTGATCCGGCGCCTGATCGAGGAATTTAGAGTCGAAATTCTCGGCTGTTCAAAAACCCTGGCGCTGATCGGATCGCAGGCCATGACCGGCCACAAGACGGTGGAGCCGGCGACGGTGGAGGATTGGAGCCGGCAGTTCCTGTCGAAGACGCTGGCGGTGAAAATGGTGGTGGACATGGACGAGGCGTTGGCGCATATCGACCGCTACGGTCCCGCCCACACCAGCACGATCGTAACGCGCGACTACGCGAACGCGATGCGGTTTACGCGCGAGGTGGACGCGGCTGCGGTGATGATCAATGCCTCCACGCGCCTGCACGACGGGGAGGAGTTCGGGATTGGCGCGCAGATCGGCATCGCGACGGGACGCGTCCACGCGCGCGGGCCGGTCGGGCTGGAAGAGCTTACCTGCCAGAAGTACGTTGTGCTCGGCACCGGCCAGTTGCGCCATCCGCATCCGGTGCCGGTGACCTACGAAGATGCGATCATGCTTAAAAAAGGGATGGCGTAGGCTTTAATTCTCAATGTTAAATTTTCAATGTTCGATGGAAGAGGTCGCGGTGCTCTCGCTTTTTGCAAATTGAACATTCAACATTGAAAATTGAACGTTGTCATTCCAGGGACTGACTGTTTGCCTGCCTCGAATTTCAAGCCTGCCATCGAAAGCCATTTAAAAGACTGGGGCCTGCGGCGATTCGATACCGGCGCCGCCTACGATCAGTGGCAGCGCACCACGCTCAAACCAGACGAACTCACGACACTCCTCCGGTTGTCCGACCAACGGCGCCTGCCAGGCGCCGGAGAGGCGGATGAAATCGCCTTCTACGAGTATGCCGCTACGCGCCGCATCTTGCCGGTGCTGTACAGCCAACGCTACGACTACTATGTCACGGTCGGCTCGGCAGTGGCGGAGCGGATCGGACAGGCTGGCTCCGTGTTGGATGTCGGATGCGGCATCGGCGTGCTGACGACGTTCTACGCCCGGCAGTTTCCGCAATGCTCGTTCACGGGCGTGGACCGGTCGCCGGCCTCGATCGCGGTCGCGCAGGAAAAGGCGGCGGCGCTAGGACTCACGAATGTCCGCTTTGACTGTCTCGATGTGGACCGGGCATCTCCGCCCGGTTCTTTTGCCGGTTCTTTTGATCGTCTCATCGCCACCCAGGCACTGCTGCAAACCGAGAAGGACCCGGGCCTGCCGAGCCGCAACTGGCAGACGTTCGATCGGGGGAAAGATCCGAAGGTGCAGGCCGACTTCGAACGGCGCACGGGTTTGGCCGGGCGGCTGGATCGGCTCTGCGCGGCGATGGCCCCGGACGGGCGGCTGATTGTCTGCGAGAAAACGAGACATCTGGCCCGGCGCGTGCCGTTTCAGCGGGCCTTCGCGGCGCGTGGACTGGTGTTGCTGGAGCCTCCGCGGCCGATTCAGTATTCAGTTGTTGAAGAAGCGACCGATGACGGGCTGCTCTATGTGCTCGGTCGGACCGGTACGCTGGTTTGGGATGAATCGCCGGAGCATGCCGGGAAGCCGGTGGATTTGGCTGCGCTCACAGGCAGGCCGGCGAACCCCGATGAACCGCTCTACGAAAACCACCAGACTTCTGCTCAGCAGGTCTGGACCAGCCTGCCGAATCGGCGGATTCTTCAGGAAACCACGAAGCAGGAACCGGATGGACGGCAGGTCCATCTCGAACTTGGTGACTCGCAGGGCCTGACCTATCTCTATTGCGCCAACACCTTCGACCAGCGCCAGCTCGTGATGGTGAAAACCGAGCAGGCTTCGATGCTTGCTCAATATTACCAAGAGCTTGTCAGCGGACTTGACCATCCTTCCCAATAGAGAATTTCCTCGCTGATTCAAGCGATTGCCATTTCTGATGCAACTTGACCCAACTCTCTGGCGGGCACTACAATGACTCTCGTTCATTGTGGATTAATGGCCGGAAGTCCTCATGAAAATTGAATATTCCAAGGGCGAGAAGGCCGATCTCGATCTGATCCAACTGCATCGCCGGACATCGGAAGCCACGAGCGGGCGGAAGATGAAGGTGATGCTGATCTTCCCGCCCGACTGGTATCCCTCCGAACCCTATCTGAGTCTCCCGACCCTCACCGCCGTTCTTCGCGCTGCCGGCCATACCGTCATCCAGAAAGACGTCAATCTGGAAATGTACGACTGGTACTTCAGCGAGGATTTTCTCAAGCGGGTCCTCAAGAAAGTGCCGCAGCAACTGGACCGTCTCCGGAAGCTGGCGAAGAAGCGCGAACTGGAGAGCTGGGAGACGGACCTGCAACTGGCGCTGTGCGAGCTGACGCGGGAGCGCATCGCGGAGCTGATCAAAAAGGCGGAGGAAGCCAAGCGCATCGTCCGCGGCCAGATCTTCTACGACATCGACAAGCTCGAATGGGCGATCAACACGTTCCGCGAAGTCACCGCGGCGATCTCACTGGTCTACGCGCCGGCGCGCATCTGCATGCCGCCGATGGAGACTGATCTCTCCTATAAGGTCTATATGTCCTCCGAAGTGATGGACGCGGTGCAAGATACGCAGGTCAACGTGTATCGCGACGTGTTCGAGCACATCGTGAAGCCGGCCATCGAGGCCGAGCAGCCGGATGTGATCGGAATTTCCATCGTTCTCCAGCAGCAGTTGTTCTCCAGCATGACCTTCTGCGCGCTGATCAAGCAGCACTTCCCGAACATCCACGTCACGATCGGCGGCAACACGGTGACACGCCTGCGCGACACGCTGCCCCAATCGCCGCTGTTTGCCTCCTTCGACAGCGCGGTGTTCTACGAAGGGGAGACGGCGTTCCTCCAATTGGTCGAAGCGGTCGGGGCGGGGCGCAGCTTGAAAGACGTGCCCAATGCGCTCTACCGCGACGCGTCCGGCGTACACACCTCGGCGCTGACGTATTCGGAAAACATGGAGGCGCTGCCGCCGCCGGACTTCGAGGGGCTGCCGCTGGACAAGTATTTTCTGCCGGACAAGATTCTGCCGTATCTCGCGACGCGCGGCTGCTACTGGGGCCGGTGCGAGTTCTGCGATCACGGCGAGGGCTACACGGCGGGCTACCGGACCAAAAAAATTCAGCAGATGCTGGACGAGATCCAGTATCTCCGCGACAAGTACCGGGCCCGGCACTTTCATTTTACGGACGAGTCCTATCCGCCGGCGCTGTTCCGCAAGCTCTGCCGCGGGCTGATCGAGCGCGACATGGGCATTGTCTGGACGACCCACATGCGATACGAAAAGAGCCTGCTCGACGAGCCCGTGTGGGAGGATGCCAAGCATGCCGGCTGTAAATACCTGCACGTGGGCTACGAATCCGGTAACGAGCGGGTGCTCAAGCTGATGGACAAGGCGACGACGACGGAAGTGATCACGCGCAGCCTGCAACTGTCGGCCAAGGCCGGCATCTGGAACCACGCGATGGGATTTTTCGGCTTTCCCGGCGAGACCCGGGAGGAGGCGCTGGATTCCATTCAATTTCTCGCAAAGAACAAGGACATCGTCCACTCCGTTGGATTTGGCACGTTCGATCTCAGCCGCCACACGCCGGTGGCCAAGAATCCTGAAAAATGGGGCGTCACGGCCTACGTCAATCCGGAGTGGGACCTGGCGTTGGATTACTATTATACGGTCAAGGAAGGTCTCAGCATCGAGGAGGCCGAGAGAGTCTTCGAGGAATTTGAGCAGAACCATCCGTCCAGCTGGGATTTGCGTCTTTTCATCCGCGAGTACATTTTTCTCTACATCGCCCGCTTTGGCCTGGGCAAATTGCCGGACCTGCAGTTCAACGCGGCAAAGGCCGGCACGGGCACGCGGCCCTCGCTCGAAGCGAAGGTCTGTTAGCAACAGATGGGTTCGAGGTACGGGGTACGTGGTACGAGGTGGATGAGGCAGGTTGAAATGAATGGTATAAAGACCTGGCTCTTCGACCATGTTGCGGATGCTCCTACCTCGAACCTCGCACCACGTACCTCGTTACCAAGTCGTGGTCTTGCGTCATGAGCACTCTGATTAACATCGGCAAAAAAGAATCAGCCGCCGCACAGGCCGACGCCGCTCCAGTCCGCAAGCTGAAGACCATGCTGCTGTTCCCGCCCGAATGGGTGCCAACGGCGCCCTATCTCGCACTGCCAAGCCTCACCGCCGTCCTGCGCCAGAACGGGCACGAGGTTGTCCAGCGCGACATCAATATCGAGATGTACGATCTGTTCTTCAGCGACACCTTCCTGATCTGGGTGAAAACGAGAATCGCAGGGCAGCTCCACTCGCTGGAAATGAAGGAAAGGGGCGGCTGGCTGACTGATCAGGAAACCGGGCAGAAGGCCTGCCTGGAAGCGAAGGCCGGCGTGGACGTATTCGACTTGATCGAGCGGGTGGAAAAAGCCAAACGCATCACGCGCAGCGAATCGTTCTATGACGCAAGCCAGCTCGAGTGGGCACTCAATATTTTCCGCGCAGTCATGCAGTACATCTCGGCAGCCTATTACCCGGCCTCGCTGGTGTTCTATCCAATGGAGAGCAACCTCGGCTATCGCCCCGGCGTCTCGAAGGAGGTCTTCGCCTGCCTGGACGACGAGCGGGTGAACGTCTATCGCGACGTCTGCCGGCAACTGGTACTGCCGTCCGTGAGCAAAGAGAAGCCGGACGTGGTCGGTATCTCGATCGGCACGCAGATGCAGCTCATGGCCGGGCTGACCTTTTGCAGGATGATCAAGGAGGCCTTCCCGCAGATTCACGTGGTGGTCGGCGGGAATGTCATCACGCGGCTCCAGGAAGAGCTGCCGAAGCACGAACGGTTTTTCACGGAAGTGTTCGACTCGGCCATCATGTACGAAGGGGAGCACGCCTTGCTGTGGCTGCTCGAAGCGCTGGCCGGCCAACGGGACATGACGTCGGTGCCCAATCTCATGTATCGCGATGCCACCGGGGTTCAGGTCAACAAGGAGATCTATACCGAGAAGACGACCACGCTGCCGCTGCCTGATTTCGACGGTTTTCCGCTCGACAGTTATTTCGTGCCGGTGCGCATCCTGCCGTATCTTGCCACGCGAGGT
Organism: Nitrospiraceae bacterium; assembly: GCA_009692155.1. Taxonomy (GTDB): domain Bacteria; phylum Nitrospirota; class Nitrospiria; order Nitrospirales; family Nitrospiraceae; genus 2-02-FULL-62-14. Next base: position 163,335 of record SHZW01000001.1, on the reverse strand, counting down.
TGTTACTGGGGCCGCTGCACGTTTTGCGATCACGGGCAGGGGTATTTCGATCAGTATCGCGGGATGGCGGCCAATCAGGTCGTGGAACAGATCAAGGCGCTGAAAGAGAAATACGGCTGCGAGCATTTCCTGTTCGCCGACGAATCCTATCCGCCTGCGCTCTTCAAGAAGGTGACGCGCCTGCTGGTCGACCAACGCGTCGGCATCAAGTGGACGACGCTCATTCGATTCGAAGAGTCGCTGGACGAGCAGGACATGCAGATGGCTGCGAAGTCCGGCTGCTGCACGCTCTACTACGGCATGGAGTCCGCCAACGAGCGCGTGCTGGAGCTGATGGACAAGCATGCGAAGAAGTCGGTGATCGAGCGTAAACTCCAGGAGGCGGCCAAGGCGGGCATTTGGAACCACGTCATGGCTTTCTACGGATTTCCCGGCGAGACGCGTGATGAGGCGGAGGAGACCCGGCAGTTTCTGCTCGACAATAAGCGCGCCATCCATTCCGTCGAGCTGTTCTATTTCGTGGCCTACCGGCACACGCCGATGGTGCGGAACCCGGGCAAGTTCGGCATCACGATCCACAAGCAGGAGGAGTACGACCTGCCGCTGGACTACTACTACACGCTCAACGAGCCGATCGGGATTTCCTGTCTGGATGCCATGCAGCTCTGCGAGGAGTTCTACCGGAACGACTTCGAGCCCTGGGCCGTGCGGGTCAACGCCCGCGAGCACGTGTTCCTCTATATTTCCAAGTATGGCACGAACACGTTGCCGCAGATCTACGCCAAACAGAAGGGCGGCGATGCGGTGTCCGGGCTTGTCACCTGGCCAGTGGCGCGCGGGGATGCGGAAGCGGAGAGCAATCAGTCCATGGCCCGGGTCGTCAGCCACGCGACGAGCAAATCGTAAGCCGTGCCGATCTCCCTGGTCATCGCTTCGCCTTTCTTATAGCTCTGCATGTACTTTCTCGGATTGTTCGTGAGGTTGGCAAAGCGCTGGGGGGTCCAGGTCGCCAGCAGGGCGCGGCGGCGCTCATCCAGTTGCTCGCGGGTGAACGAGTCGGTGAGTCCGAACAGTTGCAGCGCCGTTTCGAGGGTGACCGGCTTGACCGGTTGCTTGAACGAAGCCATGGGGCCAGTGTGTCAGGCGCAAATTTAACTGTCAATTAAGGATATCGGATGGCCTCAACGCTTCCCATGCTCCAACCGACCAAGGTCCTCGCCGGCAAGGACTATAAGGAAGTCCTGCGCCGTGAGATGGACGGCGGCAAGATTCCCCTAAGCCTCGGGAAGAGCTGTCCCGTCAAGTGCGAGTTCTGCTACGAGATCGACCACGCCTATCGCGAAACGCTGGACCCGCCGAAAACGACCGATGAAGACTGGAAGTACATCCTGGACTACATCAGCAGGAAGCCGACGAACCCGCTCCAGTTCTGGTGCATAGGCGGGAACGAATACATGGAATGGACGGACCTGTTTCTCCACCCCAAGACGATGGAGTGGATCGAAGACTTTCTGAAATACACGGACAAGAACATCACCTTTTTCACGGTCGGGTTTGTCCACGTGCCAAAAATTCACCAATTGGCGGCGCAGTATCCAGGCCGGATCAATTTCGAACTGTCCGCCATCACGCTGAGCCAATACCGCGAACGGTTGATGCCGCACGCGCCATCGGTGAAGCATCTGATGAAGGTGCTGGACGGCCCGGCGGTGTCCTCGGCCAATTTCTACACGTTCGACGACCACACGATGTCGGACGATGCCCTGGCCATTTCACGGGTGAACCAGAAGTGCGTTCTCTGGATGGGGTGCCTGACGCCGGTGCGCGGGATCAAGGACGACACGGCCGCGCTCATGCGGCAGGGGCGCAGGCATCTGGCGGGCGAGGCCCGGCGCATCTACGACGCCGGCTTGCCGAACATCCAGACGATCCACACCGAAGCGCCCATCACCGCCTTCCTGAACCGCAAGCGCATCGTCAGCGCGTTCGACGCGCTTGAATTGGAAAAACGAGATACGGTCGTGATGGCCAAAAGCGCATATAAGATTTTGAATATGTATAGAAAGAACCGCGCCCGCTATCTGATGGTGCCGAACGCGACGCTCGGCGGCGATTCCGACTGCACCGTGCTCCTCACGTTCGACGACATCGCACGGTGCCTGACGAACCAGAAACACGTCTATATCCCGAAGGCCATGATGCAGTCCGGGCGTGGCCCGTACACCGACATCGCGGGCGTGACGGTCGAAGATTTCATGAAGAAGACCGGCGTGAAGGCGCGCATTCTCCACAAGATCGATACGAAATTCGCTAATACCCGCCTGTGGCGCAACGGCCTCCTGAAGAACTACGTCGAAGATTACGTGCGGAATCCGCTCACGCAGTCGTACGAAGACCTGCCTCTTCCGGCCTAGACATCCAGCCTGAAATCGAAGCAGTTACTTGCGTAGAATTGGTTCGAGGTTGAATGCGACGCTGATGCGCGGCTTGTCGCCGGTGTAGACGCCGACGGCGTGGTAGAGCCAGCCGGGAAACAGCACGCATTGTCCGGTGGTCGGCGTGAGGGAGATGTTTTTGCCCGCGTCGTGCAGCTCGGGCATGGCGTAGCGAAGATACGGCGCCAGCATCCGGGGGAGGCATCCACGCGGGTCGAAAAGCTGCAGCGCGCCCCCATGCTTGCCGTCATCTGAAATCTCACCCACATCCACGTAATAGACCCCGGACCAGAACGACCCGGGGTGCGGGTGGGCGGCGTTGCTGCCGCCTTTTCGCTGCACGTTGGCCCAGACTTCAGCGACCTGCCACTCGGGACGGTTGCCGGCCTGGCCCGGTACCCGGTCGGAATACTCCGTGACCTGCGTGGCCACCTGGACGACCGGGTCGAATAGCCGCTTCAGTTCTGCGCCGGCCCAGTCCAGCATCGAAAGATCGTGAGGGGAGGACCAGCCGACGACTTCGTAGTCCGGAGTGGCGGGAGTGGATGCTTCATGATCGAGGACAGCCCGGCGGAGCGTCTGGTTGATCGTCGCGTGGTCCGGCACCATGAAGGCCAGCAGGGGCGTCGAAAAAATCGGCTGAACGTTGATTTCTACTTCCTTGGCCACGCGCTGTCCTCCGTCTCAATGTCGCCAGAATGGGCGTAACGTAGACGCCCGGGACTGTGAAGTCAAGGCAGGTCCGCTTCATTTCCTCCGGTTTGACAAAGGCGCGACCGTGACCTAGAGTCGCGGCATGAGCCCAGAACGGCGCACGCTCAAGTTCTACCAGGCCGATGTCTTCACGGATGAGCCGTTCGGCGGCAATCCGGTGGCCGTGTTGCCGGATGCCGCCGGGCTGACTGACGAAGAGTTGCAGAAGGTCGCGCGGGAGATGAATCTTTCCGAGACCGTCTTCGTGTTCCCGCCGACCGATCCGAAAGCCGCCGCCAAGGTCCGTATCTTCACTCCCAAGCAGGAGATTCCCTTTGCGGGCCATCCCATCCTCGGCACCTTCTATCTTCTGGGCAAGCTGAAACAGATTTCGCTCACCGAGCCGATCACGTCGCTATTCTATGAGTGCAACATCGGCGTGTTCCCGATCGAGATGCACGTCCATAAAAACGACATTCTGCGCGTCGTCATGACCCAGCCCAAACCGGAGTTTCTGGGCACAGTGGATTCGCCTGACGTCCTGCCGGCGATCGCGAACGCGCTCGGCATGGACAAGCGCGCGATCTCGGATGCCAAGTTCCCGATTGAAGTCGTCTCGACCGGCCTGCCGGTCATCATCGTGCCGGTGCGGACGCTCACGGCGGTCCGGTCCATCGTGCCCAATCCCACGGCAATTATCGATCTCTGCAGGCGGCATGGGGCCAACGGCATCATGGTGTTCACGACGGTGACGGTGGACGAGTTTTCGACGGTTCATACGCGCATGTTCGCGTCGCCGATCGGCATCCTGGAAGATCCCGCGACCGGCAGCGCGAGTGGCGCGCTCGGGGCGTATCTGGTTCACAATGGCGTCGTCGAGGTGGCCATCACGACGGAGATCATCGCGGAACAGGGCTACGAGATGGACCGTCCCTCCCGCATTATTATCCAGGTCGAATCCGATGATGACATGATTCAGGAGGTGAAGGTCGGCGGAGAAGTTGTCATGGTCATTGAAGGCACTATAACCCTGTAAAACAGGGTAGCGAGGTAACGGGGTACGAGGTTCGTGGTGGGATGTTTTTCGCATACCTCGTACCTCGAACCCAGAACCTCGAACCTGCTATGAGCGAAAGCGAGTTATGAAAGCCGTTGTTTTCCATGAACATGGCGGGCCGGAGAAGCTGAAGTACGAAGACCGGCCTGACCCGCAGATCAAGCCGGACGAAGTGCTGGTCCGCGTCAAGGCCTGTGCGCTGAACCATCTGGATATCTGGATTCGGCAGGGGATTCCCGCCTATCAGATTCCCTTGCCGCATATCTCCGGCTGTGATGTGGCCGGGCAGATCGAGCGGGTCGGAAGCCAGGTGTGGGGCGTCAAGGTCGGGCAAAAAGTCTTCGTCTCGCCGGGGCTGAACTGCGGGAACTGCGACGAGTGCAAGGTCGGTCACGACAACCTGTGCCCCTCGTTCGGTGTGTTCGGGGCCAAGACCGACGGCGGCTATGCCGAGTTCGTCGCGGTGCCTGGGACCAACGTGATCGCTATTCCAGGCTCGCTGACATTCGAACAGGCGGCGGCTTTTCCGCTCGTCTCTGTGACGGCCTGGCACATGGTGGTGACGCTGGGTTGGTTGCGCCACGGCGAAACGGCGCTGATCATGGGAGCCGGCAGCGGGGTCGGCAGCATGGCCATTCAAATCGCCAAGTACATCGGCGCAAAAGTCATCACGACGGTCGGATCGGAAGAGAAGGTCAAGAAAGCGCTTGTGATTGGCGCCGATGAGGTCATCAACCACGCGACCGACGATATGGCCAAACGGGTATTTGAATTGACCGGCGGCCAGGGGGTAGATGTTGTCATCGAGCATATCGGACCTCAAGTCTGGGACCAGTGTTTGAAATCGCTGGCAAAAGGAGGGCGGCTGGTGACCTGCGGCGCGACGACCGGCGCCAAGGCCGAGATAGATTTACGTTATCTCTACTCGCGCCACCTGACGCTCAAGGGCTCCTACCTGGGCACGAAGGCCGAGTTGCTGGAAGCGGCCAAGCTGGTCGGGGCGGGGAAGCTCACGCCTGTGATTGACCGTGTCTATCCGCTCCAGGAAGCGCGGGCGGCGCAGGAGCAGATGTTAAGTCGGAAGTTATTCGGGAAGTTGGTGTTGACAGTTTAACGGATGCTGAAAACGGCCCCCAACTTTGTTCTCGGTCGTCCATCTCCTTGCGACGTGCCCCAGAGGGCACGCCTCAGTCGTGGGCTCCCTGCGGCCTCGTTGGGCTGCCATTTTGAGCATCCTTAGATGTGAAGAATAAGGAGGACGCAATGTCTACAGTCGCTGAGGCCATGAGACGTGCGCTCAAGAAGGTGCCGCACACGACAACAGTGAACGATGTAGCCGGCAAAATGAGCGCCGAGAAAATCGGCTCCTTGTTTGTGGAAAAGAAGGGGGAGTTGGTCGGGATTGTGACGGAGACGGACGTGGTGCGGAAGGCCGTCGCCACCGGGGCGGCGCTGGGAAATCTCACCGTCGAGAAGATCATGACCTTTCCGATCAAGAGCATTGAAGCCAGCCGGTCTGTGCAGGACGCCAGCGATATGATGGGTGACCTTGGCGTCCGGCACTTCGGTGTGACCGAAAACGGGAAGATCATGGGATGGTCTCCGTGCGGGATTTGCTGGTGGCGCAGCAGAGGTTCTCGGAACCGAAGATCACGCAGGACTAAAAACCGTGATGCGTAACGAGTGACGGGTATGGTTTCGTTGGCTGGCCATTTTGAGCATTCTTAATTAATAGCTGGCAAGACGCGATATGAGATTAAGACTTGAGAGGTTTTCATTTCGTTTCGCTGATCAAGTGCTCAATAGCAAGCTTGCGATCAAACAGGAAATCGAAGATATTTTAACTGAGCCATCGATCAAAATTCCAAGCCTCTCCAGACCAACATTCAACAAAGTCCTTAAAGATCTTTTCGTTGCCAAGGGATGGAAGGATCAGCCTGATGTGTTTCAGGACGACGACGAACCTTCAGCCCGCATGGACTTTCTCGAGGAGCGGGTGGGGATTGAGGTTGGCTTTGGGCACGCGAGTTTCCTTGGAATAGATCTTCTCAAGTTTCAGGTTTCTTCGTATTCAGCACTTGATCAGATTGACTTAGGCATCTATATCACTACAACCAAGTCATTTCAGAAACAAATGAAGACTCAATACAATAAAAAATGGGCGGGCAGTCTCACCTTTGAGAAAGTAGCTAAATATCTTCCCCATTTTAAGAGCGCTATCCAACTACTTATCTACGTTATCGGAATTGATATATGACAGTAGTGATCAGAGAAAGAAGACAGAGAAGAGGTGTCAGGAACTTTATTTGCTTAACTGCTGTAGGATGTGGCCGAGTTCGGGGAGGATGAGCTTCTCCATCGCGAGACGGACGGCGTTTTCGGAGCCTGGAGTTGAAAAGATGATCCGTCCTTTGTAGGTGCCGGCGGTTGCCCGCGTCATGATGGCGGGGGAGCCGATCTCCTGATAGGTCAGGTAGCGAAAGATCTCGCCGAATCCATCAAGCCTCTTTTCCAGCATTCCGTCCACCGCTTCAAACGTTGAATCCCGCTTGGCAATGCCTGTCCCGCCGTTGATGATGATGACTTGGACTTTCTTGTTCGTGACAGCCTTCTTGATCGCGGATTTGATCTTCGACGGCTCGTCTTTGACAAGCTGGTAGGACACGACGGTGTGGCCGGCGTCCTTGAGCATGTGCATGATGTGGTAGCCGCTGGTGTCAGACTCGGGCGTGCGGGTATCGCTACAGGTAATGACAACACAGCCCGCTTGGCGGGGGGCCTGTTCTTTATGCTCGTGGGGGGTGGAGAGGGCCATGGCTTGACTGCTCAGTGTGCAAGGATGTTGAAAAAGGCCGCCAGCTGCGTTCTCGCATCGCTCAGGTTCTCAACGTACCGAAAAACGTACGCTTCGACCCTTTGCTTGCTGCGGCCTTGCTGGACGACCTTTTTGAACATCCTGAGAACCTATTGTGATTTGTTACCCGCCCCAGACGGAATTGGGCTTCAGTGATGCCACCGGCTTGCCGCCCTTGATGTGCTCGGTCACGATCGTGGCGACGTCGGCTTCCTTGACCTGCGTATACCACGTTCCGTCCGGATAGACGACGACGGTCGGTCCCTGTTCGCACGGCCCCAGACAGCTTGCGCCGGACACGAGGACTTCACCGGGCATGATGCCGGCTTCCATGAGCTTCATGTTGAAGGCCATGAGCAGTTGCGGCGAGCCCTGCGCGCCGCAGGATGGTTTGGGATGGCCTGGTGGCCGGGTGTTGGTGCATACAATGATGTGATGTTTCGGTTTCGGCATCAGATTCTCCTTTGATTGAGCAGTCAGCGTTCAGTCTTTCTTCAGCTACCCGCTATTCGCTGCCAGCTATTGGCTGCTGTTATCTCGGCGAATACGATTTCCACAGTTCAATATAGTCGTCTGGAAGTTTCCAGTGTTTTAGCCCCTTGATGACCCATTCGAGATAATGCTCCTTTGGCTTGAATTTTCCGATGGGATCGGCGGTGTAGGTGGTGACCAGCGTTTTCTCGTCACCGTCCGCGATCACCGTGACCTCCACATGGCGAAAGGCCCCTTCGGGGACGTCGCCTTCGAATTCGTCAAGGAGCTTCTGGTCTTCGTCCGTGATCTCAAAGATCATTCCCCAGACTTTCTCGCCTGGAGAGGGGATGACGCTCGGCAGGCCACAGCGCCACTGGGATGACCAGCGGCAGAAATGGACCGCATGGTCCGGCAGGTAGGCCTTGCCGACCGGCTTGTGTTCCGGGGCCCGTCGCTTAAGCTGGGAGGGGTTAAGATTGTCCGCGTACAGGAAAAATTTCATCGGGAAACCGCGTGTATCCTCGCGTCAGATCAATGAAAGCGGGTGTAGTTGTAACACATCAACTTGATGATCGGCAACCTCGCCAAAGCCGTTGACGGACGGGAGGATGGGGGGTATTCTGAAATTATGAACGGCGATGATCGGCATGCGCGAAGTTTTGTCGGGAGCCTCCTGTTAGTGGGCGCCTTGTGCGCGCCTCCCTCCGTGTCGGCAAACGACTATTACAGTTGGATTGACGCAAATGGCACGATGGTCATGACCGATGACGCGAGCCGGGTTCCTCCATCCGCCGGCCGCAGCCAGATTCAAGTGCACCGGTTTGAACCGGTTGCCCCGAGCCCGACTGTGGCCCATGAGCCGGAGTCCGCATCGCGTGAGGAATTGCTGCAAATTGCGGCGGTGGATCCGCACGATCTGAATTTGCCGCTTGTCGTCCTCGGTGAGCCGGAGAGTCAGGTGCGGGCGCAGTATGTCTGGGTGCCGTTGCTCTCGCCGCTCTTTGTGGGCGGGAATTCCGTGAGCGGGTTCTGGTGGTATCCCGGCGCAACCTCGCCCGTGGAGGCCTTCAAGCAATATCTGGCCCAGCACTCCCGCCAGCAACAGGCCCAGTGGGCGCCGGGTATCGGCGTACCATACCCCTATCCCTCTCATCGGGGGATGGTGCAGGGTCCATCGGGGAATTCCGTCTACGACCAGGTGACGCGTGAGCGGCAGGCGTTGGAAGAATCCATCCGCTTGCGGCATTTCCCCGCTTCGGCAGGACCGACCCCTCAGATCTCTCGCGGAGGAGGAGGGCGTCATAGCATTCGATCCCGATAAGTCAGACCTCGCGGCCCCGTCGCCGGATTCTGAACGTTCATCATCGTCTCTCAGCCGGTATCTGCACTACGGCGTGCTTGTGCTTGCGCTGATCGGCGGCGCGGCCTACTGGGCGCTCAAACCGGCGACGCTCAATCCCATGGCCGATCCCAGAGCGGCGGATGCCATGGCGCTGGTGCAGACGCATCGCGCGTTAGGTGCGACAACTTTGCTGCAGGCAGTCAACGAGCGTGTTCGTGCAAGGTCCGAACGCGGGGAGGGAGTCCGGGCCGGTGAATGGTTGGTCAAACCCCTGGGCAAAGACCGCTACATGGTGGAGATTTCAATTCGGGAGCAGAGCGCCAACAAAACGCAATGGTTTGAACGTGAATTTCAGTGGGAGGCGAACCTGGCTGCTCATAGGGTGATTGCGGTGTCAGTTCCCGCTCAAGGATTGATGCCAGTTGATGATAATCAGCGCATGCCGCTGTATCCATCGCGGTAGGATCTGAAAAAGCCGGAGTTAGGGGACGTCAACCTGGATCGCGTCGCCTTCGACGTGCACCGCATAGCAGTCGACTTTGATTTGAGGGTTTTCCAGCCGTTCGCCCGTCTTCACGTTATACCGCCAGCCGTGCCAGGGACATTCCACGCAGTCGCCGTCGATAAAGCCTTCTCCGAGCGGGCCGCCGGCATGGGGGCAGCAGTTGTCGAGGGCGTAGATTGTGCCGCCGACATTGCACAGGGCAATGCCAATGTCTTCGGCTTCGACCGAGAGACATTGGCCGGGAGGCAAATCGGCGAGTTTGGCGACGGTGACACGCTTGGGCAGGGGACCTCGAAGCCGCGTACCTTACTTCGACCTGGCTGAAAACTGCAAGCCCGCTCTGTTAACATTCTATTCAACTGCTTGATTTGACGCTGATGCTATGGCATAACTTCTCACGTTGTGTCCGGGCACCCTTCATGCTGATGCATAAGTAGGGAGGCGACGTCGAGACGCATGGAACTGACACTGCTCCTCAATTCGACCTACGAACCGCTGCGAGTCGTTCACTGGCAAAAAGCAATTGCGCTGCTCTGGCAGGGCAAAGTAGAAGTCCTGGAAAGCTACGACCGGGACATCCGGGGCGTCTCCATCACGATCAAGCTGCCGGCGGTGATGCGGCTGTTCAAGCTGGTCAAGCTGAAAGAAAGCCACCGGGCGGTCAAGTTCTCCCGAATCAACATCTTCACGCGGGACGGCTATGCCTGCCAGTACTGCAAGCACAAGTTCCGGACCGAGGACCTGACGTTCGATCACGTCGTGCCGATTGCCAAGGGCGGCAAGAAAACGTGGGAGAACATCGTAACCGCCTGCTGGCGGTGCAATAACCGAAAGAGCGGGCGGACGCCGGACGAAGCCAACATGAAGCTGATCCGGAAGCCGGTCAAGCCGCGATGGAATCCGGTGATTACGATTACGATTGGGATTCGAAACGCACCGGAAAGCTGGCGGGACTATCTGTACTGGAATATGGAACTGGACGTCGACACCGGCCCCTAAGTCTGAAAGTCGAAAAGTCTTCAAGTCATAAAGTCTTCTGACTTGATGACTTTACGGACTTGATAGACTTTCGACGCCGCTCCGTTTTTAGTAGACCTTCCGAATCACAATCTCCAGGTCTTTCCCACCGGGTAACGTCGGATTCTTGTCGTACTGGCCTTCCATGTCGCCCGGTTGCGGCTGGCCTGCCTTTCCGTCCTTGTCCACACGGGCGATCAAATCCACCATGCCGCGCAGCTCCGTGCCCTGGACCATCACGTCAGCGCTGGTAATCTCAAAGCTGACTGGAAACTGAGGCCCGTCAATACGTTTGGCAGCCAGCGGCCGGGGCGCGCCGCCCGGCCGGCGGACGATGACGAACAGCGTGTCGGTCGGGCTGACCTTGGAGGCCAGTTCAGGCGCGATGGTGACACGCCCGGTGATGGTGCTCTGCGCGTTGGGTGCCTCGCAGCCGTGGGCCAGACCCATCCAGGCTGCCGCCGCCGCTAATCCGATGATGCCACCGGCCATGCCGATTGACTGTAATGTTTCTTTTTTCACGATCTTCCTCTCGATGGCGAACCCCTTGAACGAACGGGCGCATTATACAGAGGCAGTGTGAAAAATGGGAAGGGTCTATTGTATGATACGACCTCGCGGTTAACTGGGAAGGGAATGATATGGCGAATCCGGGATTTCCGATCACGTTGGATGTGAAGGGCCGGCCCTGCGTGGTGCTGGGCGGCGATGAGGAGGCGGCCGACAAGGCGCAACGGCTGTTGGATGCCGGAGCCAAGGTCACGGTCGTGGCCCCGACGCTCAACGACACCTTGCGCAAGCTCACGGCTGCCGCGAAGGTGATCCACCGCGTGCGGTTGTTCAGGGGGCAGGACGCCGACGGCGTGTTTCTGGTGATCAATACGCTGCGGACGGAGGAGGATTTTTCACGCTCGCTCTACGAGATGGCGATCAAGGAACGGTTTCTCCTGTGTTCGCTCGACCAGCCGGCCTATTCGAATGCCTGGTTGCCGGCGGTGGTGAGCCGGGGCCATTTGCGCTGCGCGGTGAGCACCAGCGGCACGGCGCCGGCGCTGGCGAGCCGGTTGCGCCAGGATATGGAAGAAATTTTTGACGACACGTTTCAGTCGTTTCTCGAATGGCTGTCGTCTGTCCGCGAGAGCGTGCAGAACACCGAGGAGGATGCGGAGCGCCGCCGGACTCTCCTGCGGGATGCGGTCAACGGGTTCAAGCTGAAAGGCAGCATTGAATATCCGAAAGCGTGGCTAGATGAACGCGCGAAGGTTAAATCGTAAAGGAGCGATCGAAATGGTTCTGTTGGAATTCAGCATGTCGCCGTTAGGAAAAGGGGAGAGCGTGGGGCGGTACGTGGCGCGCTCGCTCGACATCATTGATAAGAGCGGTGTGGCCTACCGGCTCAATCCAATGGGCACGGTGCTGGAAGGCGAATGGAACGACGTGTTTCAGGTGGTCCGAAAATGCTACGAGCGAATGAAGAAGGACTGCAACCGGATTTCCTGCACGATCAAGGTGGATTACCGGAAGGGCCACAAGGGCCGGTTGGACAGCAAGGTTGCCAGCGTCGAAAAACGTCTTAAGAGAAAGATGAAGTCATAACCGCAACAGATTTATCTATTGACGTTATTCGTAGACTCGTTTGACTCGCTGACCGATCCCGCAGAGCACTTCATACGCAATCGTCCCTTGCAAGGCCGCGAGGTCTGCGGCAGTAATCTGCTGGTCTTCCTGTTTGCCGATCAGTGTCACGCCGGTGCCGGCTGACACGCCGGGCACGTCCGTGACGTCCACCATCGTCATGTCCATGCACACGCGCCCGACCACCGGCGCGCGTTTCCCCTGAATCAGCACAGCGGCACGGTTCGAGAGCAACCGGCTGTACCCGTCGGCGTAGCCCAGGGGGAGAACGGCAATGCGGGAGGGCCGCCGCACGACGTAGGTCTGGTTGTAACTTGTGCTCTCGCCCGGCTTGAGCTTGCGTACCTGCGCCACTTTGGTCGTCAGCGACAGGACCGGCCGCAAGTCCGGCGCCGGCTCCAGGTGCGTCGCGGTGTGGTAGCCGTAGAGCATGATGCCCGGCCTCACCGCGGTGAATCGAGCCTCGGGATGACACAAAATCGCTCCGCTGTTTGCGGCATGGATGAGCGGCAGGGGGAGTTTTTCGGCTTGCGTGTATTGGATCACGGCCCGGAATCGCTCGAGTTGCGCCGTGGTGTATGCCGGATCGGCATTTTCCGAGTCCGCCAGGTGCGTCATCAGTCCCTCGGCTTGCAGCGGCCCCCGAAACGCCGGTGATTGGAGAAGGGCCGCGACGTTTTCCGGATCGAGTCCCAGGCGTCCCATGCCCGTCTCGATTTTGAGATGAACCGGATAGGGCACGGAACGTCCTGCCACATGCGTGGCGAATTCTTCCGCCAGGGCCTGCTCATACAGGACCGGCGTGAGGTCATGGGCGATGACCTCTGAAAATTGTTCGGGAAAGAGAGCGCTCATTAAGAGAATCGACGAGCGGATGCCGGCTTGACGGAGCGCGATGCCTTCGTCGAGCGTGGCCACACCGAATCGAGCGATGGCAAGAGCTTCGAGGCTTTGCGCGATCGTTGTGGCGCCGTGGCCGTAGGCGTCGGCTTTCACAACGGCAATGATCTGACAGGAGGGCTCGAGGCGGCGGCGCACCTGGTCGAGGTTGTGAGCCAGTGCACTGAGTTCGATGGTCGCGATGGTGGGCGAATGGTTCTCGGTCGATGACACGTGGCTCGGTGGAGGGAGAGCCCTCAGACTTCGAGGATCTCCTCCTCTTTCTTTTTGAGGGTCTGATCGATCTTCTGGACGTACTGGTCGGTCAATTTTTGAATTTCGGCTTCACCGCGCCTGAGGTCGTCTTCTGAAATTTTGGCGTCCTTCTGCTGCTTTTTCAGTTCGTCGTTGGCTTCATGGCGGACCGCCCGCAGCTTGACCTTGGTATCCTCGCCGTATTTTCTGCAGACTTTGATCAGATCCTTGCGCCGTTCCTCGGTCAACTGCGGAATCGGCACGCGGATCAACTTGCCGTCGTTGGACGGGTTCAAGCCGAGTTCGGCGGCCGTGATCGCTTTTTCGATTTCCTTGATCAGCGACGGCTCCCAGGGCTGGATCGTGATGAGGCGGTTTTCCGGCACGGCCAGGTTGGCGACCTGCTTGAGCGGGGTCTGGTTGCCGTAATAATCCACCCTGATGTTATCGAGCAGGACCAGCGACGCGCGGCCCGTGCGCAGGCCGGCCAGGTCCCGTTTCAAATGCTCCAGCGTGACGTCCATCCGTTCGACGGTTTTTTTATGCATGGCGGAGTCCATGGCGGTCGTGCGCAGGGTTAGCTGTTGGCGGCGGTCACCAGGGTGCCGATCTTGTCGCCCTGGGTCAGGCGTTTGAAATTCCCGCGCTCCTTCAGGTTGAACACGATCAAGGGGAGGCTGTTATCCATGCAGAGCGTAATGGCCGTCGAATCCATGACCTTGAGCTTCTGATTGATGATGGAGAGGAACGGTAGCTCGGTAAACATCTTGGCCGAGGGATTCGTCACGGGGTCCGCCTCGTAGATCCCGTTCACTTTCGTGCCCTTCATGATGACCTCTGCGCCGATCTCCATCGCCCGCAGGACGGCCGCGGTGTCGGTCGAGAAGTAGGGATTGCCGGTGCCGCCCGCGAAGATGACGACCCGCTTTTTTTCGAGGTGGCGAATGGCGCGTCGCCGGATGTAGCCTTCGGCGAGCTGGCGCATCTCGATGGCCGACTGCACGCGCGTGATGACATTTTTCTTTTCGAGGGCATTCTGGAGGGCCAGGGCGTTCAGGATGGTGGCGAGCATGCCCATGTAATCGGCCGATGCGCGCTCCATTCCCTTGGCGCTGGCGGCAAGACCGCGGAAGATGTTGCCGCCGCCGATGACGACCGCGACTTCGACGTCCGTCGCGATGACGGAGGCGATCTCGTCCGCGATGGCGTCCAGCACTGCGGGTTCGATGCCATACCCTTGCTGGCCGGCCAATAGTTCTCCGCTGATTTTGAGGAGAACCCGCCGGTACTTGGGTGCGTTCATTCCTGGCCTAACTGATAACGCGTGAACCGCCGGATGCTGATGTTCTCGCCGATTTTGGCGATTTTTTGCGCGACCAGATCCTTGATGAACACCGAGGGATCCTTGATGAAGGACTGCTCGAGCAGGCAGCTCTCCTGATAAAACTTCTCCAGCTTTCCTTCCACGATCTTGGCCCAGGCCGGCTCGGGTTTGCCCATCTCCTTGGCTTGCGCCAGATAGATGGCCTTCTCCTTGTCGACCAGCGACGCGGGAATGTCCTCGCGCTTGACGAAGGCCGGACTGGACGCGGCGATCTGCAGGCAGAGGTCCTTCACCAGGCCCTTGAATTCGTCGTTGCGCGCCACGAAATCCGTTTCGCAGTTGACCTCGACGAGCACGCCGATGCGGTTGCCGGGATGGATGTAGGAGTCCACGAGGCCTTCGTTGGTTTCGCGCCCGGCTTTCTTCTGCGCGGCGGCCAGGCCTTTTTGCCGAAGGTATTCAACGGATTTTTCGATATCGCTGCCGCATTCCTTGAGCGCTTTCTGGCAATCGAGAATGCCGGCGCCAGTCAGCTCGCGGAGTTTTTTCACCAGGTCGCTGTTGCTTGCCATGACGGAGTCCAGGTCCTTTCTGTTACGTGCGTCTGCGCTCAGCGTAGCCGAGAGCAGTTCCTGCGAGTGAAGAAAATTTAGGAAGCAGGAGCGTGTGCAACGCCGTAGGACGCCGACCGGCTGCTCCGAACGTCCACCATTTCCATCGGCGCCATGACCGGAGCCGCTTCATCCCGTTGTGTGCGGAGGTGCATGCCCTCGATGCACGCGTCGGCGATGCTGGAGGCGATCAGCTTGATCGACCGAATGGCGTCGTCGTTGCCCGGGATCGGGTACTGAATGCCGTCGGGGTCGCAATTCGTATCGACGATGGCGATGACCGGTATGCTCAGCCGGTTGGCTTCCATGACCGCGATGTGTTCCACGCGCGTATCCAGCACGAAGACGCAGCCCGGCAGCGCGCCCATGTTCTTGATGCCGCTTAGATTTTTCTCGAGCTTGACCCGTTCCTTCTCCATCTGGAGCAATTCTTTTTTGGTATACCCGCTCTGGCTGCCTTCGGCGAGGATGCCTTCGAACTTCTTGAGCTTGTCGATGCTCTTGCGGATGGTGCCGAAGTTCGTCAGCATGCCGCCCAGCCATCGCTGCGTGACCATGGGCATGGCGGACCGTTTGGCTTCTTCCTCGATAATCTCGATCGCCTGGCGCTTGGTGCCGACGAACAGCACGGTTTCGCCGCCGGTGACGGTGTCGCGGGCGAAGGCATAGGCCGCATCGAAGCGTTGGACGGTTTGCTGAAGATCGATGATATAAATGCCGTTGCGCTCGCCGAAAATGTAGCGTTTCATCTTCGGGTTCCAACGGTTCGTCTGGTGGCCGAAATGCACCCCGGCTTCCAGGAGTTCCTTGATTGTTGCTGCGCCCATCCTCCCCCCTTTCCTCGCCTGCGGAGCGCCTGCCTTTGCCGGATGCATCTCCGGCTCCGGCGGGCGAGAGGTCATGAACCTCTTATTCCCAAGCGGAGTAGCGTGCCTACACGCCAATGTGGATTTTGAATAATGAGAACCCACCAATGGTGGGCCCCTGTGTTTCTGCCCGAGGGAGAAAAAGTTCCCTAAAGCCTTGAAAACTTAGCACAGGCTTTCGAGAATATGCAAGGTTTGGCCCGCATGAATAATGCGGGCTAGGAGCGATAGGATGCGTTGATGCGGACGTACTCATAGGAGAGATCGGTGGTCCAAAGCCGTGCGGAGGAGGAGCCCAGGCCGAGATCGATCGTGATCGTGAATTCCTTGCTCCGGACAATCCGGTCGATCTTCCGCTGGGCCGGGGCTCCAAGCGGCTTACCTGCTTTCACCATCGGCACGCCATCGAAGGCCAACCCGATTTTCCCGGGGTCGGCGGCGACGCCGGCCCGGCCGATAGCGGCAATGATCCGCCCCCAGTTCGCGTCTTCGCCGAAGAACGCGGTCTTCACGAGCAGCGACGTGCCGATGGTCTTGACGACCTGCTTGGCGTCGGCGGGGGTGCGGGCGCCGGTCACGACCAGTTCGACCACTTTCGTGACGCCTTCCCCGTCGCGGACCATTTTCATGGCCAGCTCGAGACAGACGCGGTTCAGCAGTTGCTGCAACGTGGCGAGCGCCGCCGATCCTTTTCGGAGGACCGGATTGCCGGCCAGTCCGTTAGCCAGGCAGAGGACTGTGTCGTTGGTGCTCGAATCTCCATCCACGGAGATGCAGTTGAACGACGCATTCACGGCCTGCGCGAGCGCGTGCTGGAGGGCCGATTGCTCGACGGCCGCATCGGTCGCCAGGTAGGCCAGCATGGTGGCCATGTCGGGGTGAATCATTCCGGACCCCTTGGCCATGCCGCCCACGGTGACCGTCCTGCCTCCAATGCGGGCGCTGTAGGCGACTTCCTTGGCTTTGAGGTCTGTGGTGAGGATCGCCCTGGCCGCGTCATGACCGCCCGCGCGCCGCAACTGCGTGACGAGGGTCGGCATGCCTTGCCTGATTCTAGCCATGGAGAGGGTCTGGCCGATCACGCCGGTCGAGCCGACAAACACCGTATGGGGGGCGATCTTCATCCGCCGGGCTACGAGATCCGCCATCTCTTCAGCGTCGGCCATGCCTTGCTTGCCCGTGAAGGCGTTGGCGTTGCCGCTGTTGACGATGACGGCCTGGCCGGTTTTACGGCAGAGGTTTTCCTTGTTGAGCGTGACCGAAGCCGCCGCCATGCGGTTGGTCGTGAAAACGCCGGCGATGGTGCCGCTTCGCTCCGAGACAAGCAAAGCCAGATCCAGCACTCGTTTCTTCTTGATGCCGCAATGGATGCCGGCGGCCAGGAACCCCCGCGGCGCCGTCACGCCGCCGCGGACCGCTGTGAGAGGGCTGCGTGTCATGCCGGTTGAGTCGGAAAAAGTGCGAACGGGTGCAGCGAAGTCACGGCCGGATTAATCACGGATACACTCCCGCCCCCGACAGGCCCATGTCTTCGGGGAAACCCAGCATGAGGTTCATGGCTTGAATCGCCTGGCCTGCCGCGCCTTTGACGAGATTGTCCAGGGCCGCGACCGTCACGACCCAGCCGGCTCTTGTGTCGGCAAAGACCGAGACGTCGCAGAAGTTCGATCCGCGCACGTGGCGGGGATTGGCCGATACGTCGCCGTCGTGGATGCGAATGAACCGCTCTCCTTTGTAGAACTCCCGGTACAGCGCGCGCAGTTGATCGAGCGGCATCGGTTCCAGTAGCCGGCAATAGGCCGTGCTCAGGATGCCCCTGTTCATCGGGACCAGGTGAGGCGTGAACGCAACCGTCAGATGTTTGGCCACCTGTTTTGCCTTGCCGTGGCGCGAGGCCAGCAGGGTCAGTTCCTGTTCGATTTCCGGAATGTGCCGATGCTGGCCGATCTTGTAGGCCTCGATCGATTCGTGCGCTTCGGGAAAGTGATAGGGCAGGGCCGGGCTTCTGCCTGCACCTGAAATCCCCGACTTGGCATCGATGACGATGGTGTCGAGGTCAATCAAGCCCTTTGCAACGAGCGGCGCCAGTTGCACGATCGCCGCGGTCGGGTAGCAGCCCGGCGATGCCACGAGCCTGGCTTTTTTGATGGCCTCGCGATGAAATTCCGGCAGGCCGTACACGGCTTGCTTCAACAAGTCAGGCTGATCGTGCGGCGTCTTGTACCAGGTTTCGTAGATGGCCGGATCATTGAGCCGGTAATCGGCGCTGAGGTCCACCACGTGCTTGCCGGCTGCCATGCAGGCTGCAACCGGCTGCAAAGACTTGGTGTGGGGGAGGGCAAGGAACACCGCGTCCACCCGTTTGGCCAGCGCGTCAGGCGAGAGGGCCTCGAATGTCAACGGCACAACCGACGCGAGTGATGGGAACATCGCGGCGACCGGTTTGCCGGCGGACTGTTCCGACGTGACCGCCGCGAGCTTCATCTTCGGGTGACCGGCCAGGAGACGGAGCAGTTCTCCACCCGTGTAGCCACTGGCGCCTACAACCGCAACTTTAATAGTCTCAGATCCCATAACGACCCGCGTGTGCTGCTCTTTATAATGTGACCATACAAAAAAGGGAAGGCCTGAAGCCTTCCCTTTTTCTCGTGCTCTGCTTCAGGTGATTACCGCTTCGAGTATTGGAAGCGCTTCCGGGCGCCCTTCTGTCCGTATTTCTTCCGCTCTTTGACGCGCGAGTCGCGTGTCAGCAAGCCTTCCTTCTTCATGGCTTCGCGGGTTGTCGGCGTCATGGTGACCAGCGCCTTGGCGATCGCGTGCCGCAGGGCGCCGGCTTGTCCGGTCGTCCCGCCGCCGTGGACGGTGGCGCGCACGTCATACTTGCCGAGCAGCCCGGCGACTTCCAGCGGGTACTGCACGATGGTTCTGAGCGTCGGCCTGGGGAAATACTGTTCCAGGGGTCTGGTGTTCACGACCACCTGGCCGGCTCCCGGCGTGACCCATGCCCGGGCGATGGCGTTCTTGCGCTTGCCTGTCGCGTACTGCGTAGCTGCTCCCATATCTTCGTGATCTCCTTCTCTGTCTCTATAGTATGACTGTCGTTACAAGGCAAGCGATTCAGGATGTTGCGCCTGATGTGGATGCTCGGTCCCGGCGTAGATTTTCAACTTTCTCGCCATCTGCTTCCCCAGCGGATTCTTCGGCAGCATGCCCTTGATCGCGGTTTCGATCAACGCCGTGGGATTCTTCTTGTGCACGTGCTCGGCCGTGGCGGATTTGAGTCCTCCCGGCCATCCCGAGTGCTGCCGGTAGATCTTGGTTTTGATCTTGCCTCCGGTCAGATGTATCTTGCCCGCGTTGATCACGACGACATGGTCGCCGGTGTCCACGTTCGGGGTGAAGGTCGGCTTGTGTTTCCCGCGCAAGACGGACGCGATCCGGGCGGCCAGCCGTCCCAGCGTTTTGCCGTCCGCATCCACCACGTACCATTTGCGCGTCACTTCCAATGGCTTGGCTTGGTAGCTTCCCATGATTCCTGTTCCTGCCTTTCCTCTTTTCAGTGTAGTCGCTGCGTGCCGCCGCTCATTCGCCGGCGCTCGTGCTTTTCGTGCCCAGTTGCTCCAGCCACGTATCCAGCGAGTTGCCGCCCCGTTGCTGGAGGACGTTCGCCGTGACGAAAATCGGGCTGTTGGTTCTCAGCGCCAGTGCAATCGCATCGCTGGGCCGCGCGTCCACCGTGCGCTCCGTGCCTTGCGACGTCAGATGGACCGACGCGAAGTACATGTTGTTTTTCACGTCCGTCACCACCACCCGCGAGACGGCCAGACTCAGATGCTCCATCATGCTGCAGAGCAGATCGTGGCTCATCGGCCGCTTCGTCGGCGTGTCATCCATCGCCTGCTGGATCGCAAGCCCTTCCGCGGGGCCCACCCAGATCGGCAGAACCTGGGCCGTGCGCTCGTCGCGCAGGATGACGATCTGCGTCTCGGTGTTGGGGTCGGCCACCACCCCATGCACGGTCAGCTTTGTCAGCTCTTTCAGCCCGTTCTGTTCCATGATGCGCAATCCTACCGGCCTACTGGCCGACCGATGACTCGCGAGGCAGGCGCCTCAATTTCAACGTCACTATGTTCCGGATGATGGAATTTCGATGGCGATCGAGGAGGCCCGAGGGAGCGGTGCCGCTCACATCATATCTCGGATTTTCCAAAATCTTCCGGTTTGAGATTCTCCAGCCATTGGTCCAGTTCGTCCGAGGCCTGCTTGCGAATCACCTCTTCGTTGGCGAAGATCGGGGCCTTCGTGCGGAGCGCCAGCGCGATGGCGTCGCTGGGGCGTGCGTCGATGGAATACTCCGAGTCCTCGTACGTCAGATGGACTTTGGCGTAGTAGGTGTTCTCCTTCAGATCGGAAATCACCACGCTGATCACTTTGGCGTCCACCGCGTCCAGGACGGCTTTCATCAAGTCATGCGTCATCGGGCGGGGCGTTGTGACGTCCTCCAGCGCGAAATTGATCGAGTTGGCTTCGGGCTTGCCCACCCAGATCGGCAGCATGTCGGCGTTTTCTTCGTCGCGCAAAATCACGATAAAGGTATTATTGTAGGGGTCGAACATCAGGCCCCGGACTTTCATTTGTGCAATCATGGGTGCCGTCGACCTCTCGCGTAACATGCTGAGAATTCAGCGCCACTCTAGCATTTGGTTTTCCGCTTTGTCAACGAAACCGGCGCCCGATTTGGCGCCCGAATACCGTAATGATGAGCGGGAAGCCGGGGAGGAAGATTGTTGAGATCGAATGCGCGCCCCGAGATTGCCGGCGAGGAACAGATCGCGAGGTGCAGCAGGGCACGAGCGGCCACGGAGGGATCGCGCAGCGCGAGGCGATCTTCGCGGGGATATGCTTTGGCCCGCATTGCGGTGCGGGTGCCGCCCGGATTAAACGTGATCGCGCACACGTGAGCGGGCCGGAGTTCATCGGCCAGCACTTGCGACAAGCCATCGACGCCGAACTTGGAGACGGCATAGGCGCCCCATTGGGCCCGGCCGGTCCGCCCGACCGATGAAGAAAGAGTAATGATGCATCCGTTCCGCTGGCGCGCCATGATTTGCGCGGCCTCCTGCATCATGTAAAACGTTCCGCTGAGATTGATGCGCAGCACCGTTGCCCAGTCGCGATGCGGATAGCGGACGAGCGGGACCCGCGGTCCAAGAATGCCGGCATTGTTGACAAGCAGGCCCAGCCGGCCGTAACGGCGGAGCGCCAGATTCACCAGGGCGCGGGCCTGGCGGGCTGATCCGATGTCCGTGACGCGCGCGACGGCTTCGCCTCCGGCGGCGCGAATCGCCAAACAGGCCGCGTGAAGTTCCCTGCCGGTTCGCGCGCAGAGCACTACACGCGCACCCTCGCGCGCAAAGAGCTCGGCTGTGGCGCGGCCGATGCCGCGGCCGGCTCCCGTGACGATGACGACGGTATTTGGGAGGCGATGTCTTATGACAGATGACGGTTGGGCGACTGTGCGGGGACGACGCGAACGTGCCATGAGCAGCGCAGACCAATAAATATAAGAAGCAGAGCGGACGGGCGGAGACTATTGCGGTTTGAAATTCTCCTGCACTTTGGACGCATCCACTGCGTCGCCAATCTTGAGAAACGCGCGCATGTGCTTTTTCACCATGTCCCGGCCGCTTTCATCGCCAAGATTGATCTGGTATTCATTGATGACCATGACCCGCATGCCTTCCCATTCTTTCCAGCAGGGCTGGCACACTTTCGCTTTGATTTCCGCTTCAAGCCGCCCCATGAACAGTGCGGCCGTGATGGGCTCGCCCTCTTTCCCGCATTTGACGCATTGCACGGCCATCGGCTGTTCCTCCACGCCTAGATGAATTGAAAACTAACGGCTGGATTGTAGCACCCGCATACGACGAAAGAAAAGAGGGGCTTCTGTCGGTTGACGACGTGGAACGATCATGTTAGGAAAAGGGCGATAGTCAGTCAGGAACCGGCGCCCGGATGGCGGAACTGGCAGACGCGCCAGACTCAAAATCTGGTTCTCGCAAGAGAGTGGGAGTTCGATCCTCCCTCCGGGCACCATACCAAGCTTCGCTTGATCCGCCGCGTTCAATCAAATCGCGGCGGAGTGGTACTTTTCCACCAGTAGGATTAGATTCTTACCTCCGTGTGAGCCGCCGGTTATTCAGGGTTTTTTAAAGCTATTGAGCCGGCGGATAAACCCCTCAGTCTCCGCATGTTTTTCGCGCAATTCCGTGCTTACTATCGTCCCCAGAAAACCCCTTGACACGGCTTTTAGCTTGGCCTATAGTTCGTCCTGCTCAAACGAGGATGATGTCAATTTGTCGTTACTTATCGACCCCTTTATCGTTCAACACACTAAGGAGGCTGCACATGCGTAACGTGTTGGCACTAGGAGCTGTGGTTCTGTTTTTCGTCTCCGTGAGTGTGGCAGTGGCCCAGGAGCGTCTGCCGCAGGGTTCAGCAGGGTCTGGATTTGGCGTAGGAAACAGCGTTGGCGACGTTTCCGGTTCGGCGAACCGTGTCCAGACGTTCGACAAGAGCGCGTTCCTTGAACGACTCTCAGCACCTGAGAATATTTTCGGTCGTGTCCTGGCCATTGATATTCCTGGCCACAAGATTCACCTGGAAACGGGTGGCAGTTCCCATGACGAAGGCCGCGCGGGTTCGGGTACGATGAATTATCTCACCGCGTATCTGGATAGCCAGACCAACATGGAACAGATCAAGATGCTCAATTCCGGCGATGACGTCATGCTGCAGGTTCGTGAGGAGACGACGGCAGCTCAGGCGTATGGAACAGGGCGGAAGCTGGTTCGGGAAGTCACAGTGCTTCGTGGCAACGAGAAGCTGGCCGGCTTCGGTGGTCTTGGACAGCGGCCAGATCCCAATACGGAGCGTGGCATTGTGACGAATTCCGGCTCCGGCACTGGCGGGATCGTCGGGCAAGTGCTGCCGGGCGAAGTCAAGTCGGGGATCGGGACGACGGTCGGCGATTACACGGGTGCAGCTCCCTGCTGGAACTGCTCACCGCAGCCGGGCTGGGGCGATAACGGGCTGGCTAACAAGTCTGATTACGGGACGGATGCGACCAAGCCCAACCTGGTCAAGCAGTAAGCGTTCGTTTCGTCGGGCGTAGAAATATCGGGGGCGCTGGAAACAGTGCCCCCGATTTTTTTCTCGGTTTTCCGTCGTACCCTTGTTCCTTGTTTGTGGGCCTTGATACCATGCACGCGTAGGCATGGTGAGAACCTCAGTTCATGACTGACCAAAAACGCGAATTAGACGTGACTGCAGATGCCGAACTGGATTTGCGAGGAGTGATCTGCCCCTATAACTTCGTTAAGACCAAGCTGAAGCTTGAAACCATGGGCGCCGGGCAGGTGCTGGCGGTCATTCTGGACGGTGGGGAGCCGATTCGAAACGTTCCCCGCAGTGTCAGCGATGATGGGCATACCGTGCTGCGGCAGGAATCGTTCGATCACGCCTATCGAATCATGATCAAAAAGCGCGCTGGATAACCGCTAGTTCTTTTTTTGCTTTCCTCGAGTTTGCCGTCGGGCGCCTTCCACAACGACCGTCAGTTCGCCTTGAATCGTGTGAGCTGTTTTTGTGCGGACGATCTCGTCGATCGTTCCGCGGATCCACTGTTCCTGCGGGGTGGTCAGGTTGCAGGCGATGGCGATTCGGCGGTTTCCAAGTTCGGTCCTCAGCGCCTGCAGAGTTGCCGGTAGTCGGCGAGGGGATTCGAAGCAGACGACCGTTCGCCGTTCAGCGCGAAGCGTGCGGAGCAGTGCGCAGCGGACGGCCGATTGTTGCGGCAGTGGGCCGGCAAACACAAACGCGTCGCTTGGAAATCCCGATACCGAGAGCGCGGCCAGGAGCGCGGAGGGGCCTGGAACCGTGACGACAGGAATGCCCTGGCGAAGGGCTTCACGAATGAACAGGGTGCCCGGGTCCACAATGGCAGGGGTTCCCGCATCCGCCACGAGGGCCACGCTCTGTCCTTCCTTCATCCGCTGGATGAGGACCGGGATTTTTTCCTCCTTGTTGTCGTTGTGATAGCTGGTGAGCGGGGTCGTGATCCCGTGCCGGGCCAGCAACGCCTGGGTACATCGCGGATCTTCCGCGGCAATGACGGCGACGGTCTTGAGCATGCTGATCGCGCGCAGTGAGAGATCGTCGGGATTTCCGATCGGCGTGCTGACGATGTAGAGGGAGCCAGTCATGGAACTCGTGCCCGTTGAGGCGCGCGCATCCTAGCCTGTTCGGAGGCGGAAAGTCGAACGGGCGGCGCGCGCTGTGCTACGATGCCGGCGCATACAGGGTGATTGTGCATGGCGCTTTGAGCATGGACTCAAAGTTTCTCATCGAACCGCATGAGGAGTGGATCAGGGGCAACTATGCCTTTTGTCCGAAGTGCGGAGGCCGATTGGTCCGCCGCGCGATCAAGGCGTCCGAGCCGGACCGACTCGTCTGCGAATCCTGCCGGTTTGTTTTTTTTCTCGATCCCAAAGTGGCGGTCGGGACCATTATCTCGCTCGATGGCCGCTGTGTTCTTCTCAAGCGCGGTATCGAGCCGGCGTATGGGAAATGGGTGTTCCCAGGCGGGTTTGTGGATCGGGGAGAGCGGGTCGAGGACGCGGCTATTCGCGAAACCAGGGAGGAGAGCCATCTCGATGTCCGGCTCACAGGGTTACTGAATATCTATTCCTACGCCGATCACCCTGTGATCATTATCGTCTACACGGCCGAGGTGCTCGGGGGTGCGCTCGCAGCGGGCGATGAGACGATTGACACGGGCATGTTTGAACCGTCTGCAATCCCATGGGCCGACCTGGCCTTCCCCAGTACGGCACAGGCCCTTCGTGATTATCTGGCGAAGGCGTGAACAGCCGCAATCCCTGCGGCTTTTCTTGACTGACTCATTTTGCTAAGGCTATAATTCAGCCGGTCTAATTTCTTCTGAAAATTTGCGGGGATAGGCAGGATGACGGCTATCTTTTTCATGGTCACGATCGCCCTTTATCTGGGAGGGACCGCCTTTTCCTCGGCCTATCTGTCCCGGCGCGACGACACCCTCGCCAAGATCGCCCTGGGCGTCACCGGTGTCGGGTTTCTGATGCATACGGTGGCCTTGCTGGCCCGGGTGGGCGAGGCCGGCCCGGAGTCGCTGGTCAGCTTTCACGATGCGCTGTCATTTTTCGCGTGGGCGCTGGTGCTCGTGTTTTTATGGGTGGATGTGCGTCATCATCTCCACGTCATGGGATCGTTTCTCCTGCCGCTTGCGCTGCTGTCGCTAATCTGGGCCGCCGTGCTGCCCAAGAACACAACGGCGCCGATGCTCAAAACCGTCTGGGTGCATGTCACGTTGAGCATGTTGGGCACGGTCGGATTCGCCGTCGCCTTTGCCGCGGGCCTGATGTACGTCATTCAGGACGGGCTGCTGAAATCCAAGCAGTTCAATGTGCTCTATAGCAAACTACCGCCGCTGGATTTTCTGGATCACCTGAATCAATTGGCGATCGTGACGGGATTCCCGCTGCTCACGCTCGGCATTATCGCCGGCGCGCTGTCGGCGGAGGTGGCGCGCGGCGCGTATCTGAATTGGAATCCGGAGCAAGTCTGGGCGCTGGTGACCTGGGCGTTTTATTGTGTCGTTCTGCTGGGCCGGATCACCGTCGGGTGGCGGGCCAAGCGGGCGGCGTACCTGACAATCATCGGATTCGGGGGGGTCGTGTTGACGCTGATCGGAGTGGTCATGAAAGGCCACGGGGCGGCGCTCTGATACTGAACTGACATGCACATCATCGTTGTCGGACTCAGCCATAAGACTGCGCCGGTGGAAGTGCGCGAGAAGCTTGCGGTGCCGGAAAGCCGCCTGGACGAAGCGCTTGCGCGTCTCCGCAGCTACGCGGGGATCAAAGAGGGGTTTCTGCTGTCGACCTGCAATCGCGTGGAAGTCTATGCCGTGGTGGAACAGATTGAAGAGGGGCACGCGCGCGTCCATGAGTTTTTCTCCGACACGCATCTCGCACTTTCGTCCGAGCAGTTGACCCCGCATTTGTACGGGTATACCGGCGATCGCGCGATCGGGCATTTGTTCAGGGTCGCGGCCAGCCTCGATTCGATGATTGTCGGGGAACCGCAGATTCTCGGCCAGCTGAAAGACGCCTTCGAAGTTGCGCTGAATCACAAGGCCAGCGGCGTCGTGCTCAACAAGCTGGTCCGGAAGGCCATTTCGGTGGCTAAGCGCGTGCGGACGGAAACGAAAATCGCCGAGACCGCGGTTTCCGTCAGTTATGCCGCAGTCGAATTGGCCAAGAAGATCTTCTCGAATTTGAGCGAGAAAACCGTGTTGCTCGTGGGGGCCGGAGAGATGGCCAAGCTGGCCGCCCAGCATCTGGTCGATCAAGGAGTCCGGAAGGTGTCCATCACGACCCGCGATGCCGCGAGCGCGGTCGACTTGGCCCGGCGCTTCAGTGCGAACTCGATCCCGTTCGAGCACTTCCGACACGAGATGGCGGAGGCCGACATCGTGATCTGCTCGACCGGCGCGGCTCGCTATCTCATCGGCGTTGAGGACGTGGAACAGGCGGTGCGCCGTCGCATGAACCGGCCGATCTTTCTCATCGATATCTCGGTGCCGCGCAATATCGATCCGGCGGTGAAGGACATCGACAACGCCTTTTTGTTCGACATCGACGATCTGGAAACGCGTGTTGAGCAGAATCTGGAGGAGCGGCGGCGGGAGGCCGTGAAGGCAGAGCAGATGGTGGACGAGGAAGTGGAGCAGATTCTCCATTGGCTGAAATCGCTGGAGGTGACGCCGACCATCGTGGCCTTGCGCCATCGGGCAGAGGAAATCAAGCAGGCGGAGATCGGGAAAGCCCTGGCACGGCTGCCGAACCTGTCGGCGCAGGAGCGCAGCGTGGTGGAGGGGCTGGCTTCCGGGATCGTGAATAAGTTGCTGCATGGTTCGTTGGTGACGCTGAAGGCCGAGTCCACGTCCGGAGGCGGCGCCATGTTTATCGAGGCGGCTCGGAGATTTTTCGGATTGGAGGACCCGGCGGCTGCCGGACGGCCAGGCGACACATCTTCAGCGACAGCGATCGATGAACCGGACCAGGCTGAATCGGGTGCAACCCGGGAGTCGCCTGAGCAACATCCTGCCGGCAAGCGGCAGACTTAGGGAACGCGATGGAGGCGCAGTCCAGTGCCACAGGGTCCCAAACTGTTTGCCTGTCCCCAGTGCCGCCATCAGTACCTCGGTCATGATCCGCTTCCCGATTGCCCGCGGTGCGGGTACGACTATCGGGTCAAGGAAGGGATGCGCTGGGATCTTCTGGTGTACCTGCTGGCGATCATGGGACTCGTCAGTTATTTCCTGGTTTCGTCGAACTACCGGACCGGCATGGCAGGGATGGACCGCACGCCGCGATCGGTCTCCGAATCGGGCGAAAAACTGCCCGGTGCGACAACCGGCTGGGCGAGTCCCTAGCCCGAATTATTCATGATGGTTCGTTGCGAAATCGCACGATCGCGTCGTGAGACGGGCGCCCGGAGCCGCGAGAACCCGAGGCGTACTTGATACAGTATGTCGAGGGAGTGAGCGGCGAGGCCGTCCGCATGGCCGCCGGATGAACGCGGCCATGCTTGTCGCAACAGCGAGGGTGCGATTGCAGCAGAAGCGCTCATGAATAATGCGGGCTGCATGAAGCCAGCCGGTAAGTCCGGACGCGAGGCACGCGGATGGGAGGCGTGAAGACCGCGCGCCGGTCGCTGGTGTTGGGGACACGCGCAAGCCGCCTGGCAATCTGGCAGGCCGAGTGGGTGCAGGCGAGACTGCGTGAAATCGCCCCGGATGTCCCGGTCACGCTGCAGCGGATCAAGACGTCCGGCGACAAAATCCTGGATGTGCCGCTGGCGAAGATCGGTGGGAAGGGGCTCTTCGTCAAGGAAATCGAGGAAGCGCTGTTGCAGGAGACGATCGATCTGGCCGTCCATAGCATGAAGGACGTGCCGACGGCACTGCCTGAGGGACTCGACATTCTGTGCATGCCGGCGCGGGAGGACCCGCGCGATGCGTTGATCAGCCGGGATGCGAAGCTGCTGGATGAGTTGCCGCGGGGCGCCCGGGTCGGCACGAGCAGTCTGCGCCGTCAGGCGCAGCTGCTGCATCGCAGGCCTGATCTGAAAATCGAGATGTTGCGCGGCAATCTCGATACGCGGCTCAGGAAATTACGGGACGGCGAGTTCGACGCGATCGTGCTGGCAGCCGCCGGTCTCAAGCGGATGGGATGGGCCGAACAGATCACGGAATATTTGCCGTCCGAGGTGAGCCTCCCGGCTATCGGGCAAGGCGCATTGGGACTTGAAGGACGCCGGAACGACGAATTTGTGCGTGAAATTGTTGCGGCGCTGGAACATCCGCCGACACGAACGGCCGTGACAGCCGAGCGCGCGCTGCTGGACCGGCTCGAGGGGGGCTGCCAGGTGCCGATCGCCGCCCATGCGACGCTCTCAGGGACACGGCTTCGTCTGGATGGACTGGTCGCGAGCGTGGACGGACGACGACTCGTTCGAGACAGCGTCGAGGGTCCTGCGGCTGACGCGCGCGAACTGGGCACACGCCTGGCGGAGCAGTTGCTTCGCCAGGGAGGCGAGACGATTCTGAACGAGATTTACGGGAGAGCCTGAGACGGTGGGAAAGAAAACCGGAATCATCTATCTGGTCGGCGCCGGCCCCGGCGATCCGAAACTGCTGACGCTCCGCGGCAAGGAGTGCCTGGAGCGGGCCGACGTGGTCCTGTACGATTACCTGGCAAACCCTGTCCTGCTGGATTTCGCGCCGGCCAAGGCCGAGCGGATTTATGTGGGGCGGCGCGGGCGGGGACAATATCAGGATCAGAGCGAGATCAATCGGCTGCTGATCGAGAAGGCCCGTGCAGGCAAGATCGTCGTGCGGCTGAAAGGCGGGGATCCGTTTGTGTTCGGGCGGGGGGGCGAGGAGGCTGAAGCCGTGGCCGGTGCGGGCCTGCCGTTTGAAGTCGTGCCCGGCGTGACATCGGCGGTGGCGGCGCCGGCGTACGCGGGCATTCCCGTGACGCACCGGACATTGGCATCCACAGTTACATTTGTGACAGGCCACGAGGATCCGACAAAAGACACGGAAGCGCTGGAGTGGCCCCGCCTGGCGACGGCGCACGGGACGCTGGTGTTTCTCATGGGTGTCAAGAATCTTCCCGCGATCGTGACGAATCTGCGGCGCGAAGGCAAACCGGCCGACACGCCGGCGGCCGTCATCCGATGGGGCACAAAATCCAGCCAGCGCACGGTGGTCGGAACGCTGGGCACCATCGCCGACAAGGCGGCGGAGGCCCGGATTGAACCGCCGTCCGTCATCGTAGTCGGCGAAGTGGTGCGTCTCCGGGAGCAGTTGAACTGGTTCGAAACGCGGCCGCTGTTCGGCAAGCGGGTGCTGGTGACCAGGGCCCGCGCACAGGCCGGCGAGCTGTCAGGTCTCCTGGTCGAACAAGGCGCGGAGCCTGTAGAATGTCCCACGATTCAGATCGTGCCTCCCGGCAGTTGGGCCGAACTGGACGAGGCGATTGCCGGTCTGTCTCGATATCAGTGGCTGGTGTTCACCAGCGTGAACGGGGTGCAGCCGTTCATGGAGCGCCTGCAGCACAAGGGGCTGGACGGACGGGCGGTTGCCGGCCTCCGGCTCTGTTGTATCGGCCCCCGCACGGCCGAAGCCCTGGCTTCGTACGGGCTGCGCGCCGATGTGATTCCCGCCGAATATCAGGCGGAAGGGCTGATCGAGGCGATGAAGGCGGCCGGCGTCAAGGGGCAGCGCGTGTTGATTCCGCGCGCGGCCGTGGCGCGGGAGATTTTGCCGGAGCAGTTGCGGGCGCTAGGCGCCGACGTGCAGGTGGTGACCGCGTACCGCACGGTCCTGCCGGAAGTCGAGGCCGACCGCGTGAAGGATCTTTTGAAGAAGCAGGCGCTCCACGTGCTGACCTTCGCCAGTTCGTCGACGGTGCGGAATTTCTCCGGGCTCTTTCGCAGCCGGGATGAGATGCGCCGGTTGACCGGCGGTGTCGTCGTCGCCTGCATCGGGCCGATCACGGCGAAGACGGCCGCGGAGGAGGGGCTTCCGGTGACGATCACGGCGGCCGAGAACACGATTCCTGCGCTGGTGGAAGCCATCGTCCAGTATTTTTCGACGTGTCGCGAGGGTGTGCCGGTACGGTGTTGAAGAAGCAGTGCCATTCACTTTCTGAACGGAGGAGACTCGTATGGTTCCGGTGAAATCATTCATGGTGCCCATTGAGAAGTTCATCACGGTGGATCGCGATATGGACGCGCGGGCGGCGGCGGCGCTGATGCGGGACCGCAACATCGGCAGCCTGTTCGTGACGCGCAACAAGGAGATCATCGGCATTCTCACGGATACCGATATGGTCCGCCGCATTGTTGCGGTGGGGCTCGATGCCTCCAAAACCACGGTCGAGCAGCTGATGTCGGCGCCGATTCTGGGGATTGAAGAGGATAAGACGCTGCTGGATGCCAACGATATGATGGCGAAGTCGCACTTGCGGCATCTCGGCGTCATGCGGAAGGGGAAACTGGTGGGGATGATCTCGGTGCGGGATCTGGTCGTGTTTCTGACCAATCTCCCGAGAAAATAAGGCGCGCATGGCGTTTCCACGGCACAGACTGAGACGGTTGCGGCAGAGCGAACCCCTGCGCCGACTGGTCAGGGAGACGCGGCTGGCGGTGTCCGATCTGATCTATCCGATGTTCGTGACGGTCGGGAAAGATCGTCGGGAGGAGATTCCCTCGATGCCGGGGCAGTGCCGGATTTCGGTGGATCTGCTGATCAAGGAAGCGGCTGACGTGAAGATGCTCGGGATTCCAGCCGTGATTCTGTTCGGCGTGCCGGACAAGAAAGATGAGCGCGGTACGGGGGCCTATGATCCCAAGGGAATCGTGCCGCAGGCCGTCCGCGCACTGAAAGATCAGGTGCCGGACCTCATGGTCATTACGGATGTGTGTATCGACGAATATACGACCCATGGACACTGTGGTTTGGTGAAGGACGGACGCATCCTGAACGACGAGACACTGGAATGTCTGCGGGCGATGGCGCGGACCCATGCGGAAGCCGGGGCCGACATGGTGGCCCCGTCCGACATGATGGATGGGCGTGTGCAGGCGATTCGTGACGAGTTGGACAAGGCCGGTTTCCCGGAACTGCCGATCATGGCCTATGCCGCCAAGTTCGCCTCGTGTTTTTACGCGCCGTTTCGTGACGCGGCCAACTCTTCCCCGCAGTTTGGCGACCGGCAGTCCTATCAGATGGACCCGGCGAATGTGCGCGAGGCCTTGCGGGAGATCCGGTCGGATATTCAAGAGGGTGCCGACATCGTCATGGTCAAGCCGGCGCTGCCGTATCTCGACATCATCGCCGCCGCCCGAGCCAGCACGACGGTGCCGATCGCGGCCTACCAGGTGAGCGGCGAATACAGCATGATCAAGGCGGCGGCGCGTGCCGGCTGGCTGGATGAATCCCGCGCGATGATGGAGTCGTTGCTGGCCATCAAGCGGGCGGGCGCCGATATGATCCTGACCTACTTCGCCAAAGACGCGGCTCGATTGCTGAACCACTGAATGAAGATCACGCGGGGCCTGGCCGCTCACCAGCGAGTTCCCCATCCGGTTCTCACCATCGGTAATTTCGACGGCCAGCATCTCGGCCATCGCGAATTGCTCCGCGATGTGGTTCGGCGGGCGAATGAGGCCGGCGGAACGCCGATGGTGCTGACGTTCGATCCCCATCCTGTGAAAGTGCTGGCCCCTCACGCGGATCTCCGGTTCCTGACGATGCCGGACGAGAAGCTGGCCTATTTCCGTGACGCGGGAATAGCCGAAGTGCTGGTACTGGAGTTTACGACGGCCTTTGCGGCGTTGACGCCGGATCAGTTCATGCAGCAGGTGCTCCGCGATGGGGTCGGTGTGAAAGACCTGTTTGTCGGAGAGCATTTTGCGTTCGGTAAGGGCCGGGTGGGACGCACGGCCGATCTCGTCCGATTCGGCCTTGAAGCCGGCTTCCAGGTGCATCCTGTTCAGCCGCTGCGTGCGGACGGTGAGGTCGTCAGCTCCACGCGTATCCGGCAACGCATTCAAGGCGGTGACGTGCACGGTGCGTCGCGGTACCTGGGACGGTATTATTCGCTGATCGGGGTCGTGGTGACGGGCGAACAGCGCGGACAGACGCTGGGCTGGCCGACCGCCAATCTGAAGCTGCCGCCGGACCGGGTGATTCCGGCGGACGGCGTCTATGCGACGAAAACGCTGTGGGGGACGCGCACCTTCGAGTCCGTCTCGTACATCGGGACACGGCCGACGTTCGGGGCCGGGGAGCGGCTGCTCGAAGTCTCGCTGCTCGATGCGCAGGAGAATCTGTACGGCCAGACGATCCGCGTGGAGTTTGTCGAGCGGGTGCGGGGAGATCAGACGTTTCATAGCGCGGAAGAGCTGTCGGCCTGTATTGAACGCGATGTCCGGCAGGCGCGGCAGGCCCTGAAGGCCGACCCCCAGCCTGTGCCCGGTTCGTGATGACGGTATTGTGGTGATGGCATGGTAATGACCCCTGAACTTGAGCGGAAAGCCATCCGGCACAAACTCGAACGGCACGTTGCCGCTTCAGCCAGGGCCCGGCAGCTCTTTGCCGCAGGAGATCATCTATTGGTGGCCGTCTCGGGCGGCCCGGATTCGGTCGCGCTGCTGTATGTGCTGGCCTCGCTCGTGCAGGCGAAGCGGCTGACGCTGTCGGCGCTCCATATCAATTACGGGCTGAGGGGGGAGGAATCGGAAGAGGACGCGCGTTTCGTATCCCGTCTCTGCGCAGACCTGGGCATTCCGCTGACCTGCGAGCGGATTGATCTTTCTCGTGTACCGAGCCAGCGCAAGGGCATGTCCCTGCAGACTCGGGCGCGCGAGGCGCGCTATGCCGCGCTGCGGCGCGCGGCGGCCGCGGTCGGTGCCGGGAAAATCGCGCTCGGCCACACGGCCGACGATCAGGCGGAAACGCTCGTCATGTGGATGCTGCGCGGATCGGGCGCCGCCGGCCTGGCCGGCATCCGCCCCGTGCGCGACGCCGTGTACGTGCGTCCGTTGCTCGACGTCAGCCGCACCGATGTGCTGACCTACTTGAGCGCAAAGGGTGTGTCATTCCGGATGGACTCCAGCAACGCCAAGCCGCTGTATCTGCGCAACCGTATCCGCCATCAACTTCTGCCGCTTCTCAAGCAGTTTAATCCCGCCGTGGTGGACACGCTGACGCGCCAGGCGGACATTCTGCGTGACGACGACCGTTGTCTTGAGCAATGGACGTCTGAGTGGATCGGCCGGCATGTGCAACGGGGTGATGACCGGTCGCTGGCGGTCTCGCGCATGGCCGTGTTGGAGCTGCCGGTGGCGCTCCAGCGGCGTGTGATTCGCCGGGTGATGCAGCAGGCGGCACAGAGTCCGTACAGTCCCACATTTGGATCTGCCGAAGCCGTCCTGGAAAAGATTGTGCGGGGACGATCTGGCTCGTCGCTGGCCCTGCGGGGGGCGAGTGTCGTGAGGGAATATGAGCGCGTCAGGTTTTTCCCCAATCGGACTGCCGGCCGGCATGCAGGCGGCGGCGTATCGGACCGTGCGGTCAGTCTGTGCCTGAGCGTTCCGTCCGCCATCGTCTGGCCTCCGACGGAACATGTGATTCGCCTCAGTTATGCGCCGGCATCCGATGGCACGGGCATGCCTACAGGGACACAGATCGCGAGGTTCGATGCCGATCGGTTTACGCATCCGCTTGTGGTTCGATCCTGGAAGGCAGGCGATGTGTTTCACCCACAGGGGATGGGCGGGCGCCGGAAGAAAGTGCAGGATTATTTTTGCGACATCAAGCTGCCCCGCGAACGGCGGGCTGGAGTCCCGCTGCTGGTTGCGCCGGAGGGCATCCTCTGGATCGTGGGATATCGAACAGACCAGCGCTTTCGCGTGATGCCGTCCACCCGGCGCATCCTGGTGGCGGAGATCGTGCCGGTCGAAACGAGCAGGAAGGGAAAGGGCTAAAGTATGGAGAAAATTTTTGGACGTCCGGTCGTGACCCAGGAGGACATGAAGCGCCGCATCGAAGGCTGGGGCGTCAGATTGCCTCTGATTATGCGGGGAAGGATCTGATTCTCGTCGGAATCCTGAAGGGGGCCTTCGCGTTCTATGCCGATTTGGCCCGCGCCATCCGGGCGCCGTTGCTCGTGGATTTCCTGATCGTCACCAGCTACGGCTCCAAGGCGAAGACGTCGGGGAAGGTGAAGATGGTCACCGATCTGACGGAAGACATTAAGGGGCGGGACGTCTTGCTGGTGGAGGATATCGTGGATTCCGGGCTGACGGTCCAGTATCTGGTCAAGGCGTTGTCGAAACGCAAGCCTCGATCCATCAAAGTCTGCGCCCTGTTGAGCAAGCCGAAGCGGCGGCACATTGCGGTGAAGGTGGACTATGTCGGGTTTGAAATCTCCAACAAATATGTCGTGGGGTACGGGCTGGATTACTAGCAGCAATACCGCAATCTTCCGTACCTGGCGGTGCTCGATCAAGTGGATGAAGAGGGACACAAAACCTAGATGGTCGAAGGTTGTGCGTTTCCGGCGCCCTGTGTTAGGATAACACAATTGTCGGCCGCACCAGCGGCTCCGTGGGCGGTGAGGAGGCGGAATGAATTCGCGGGTTAAAAATCTTCTTTTTTGGGTCGTCGTCGGACTGTTCATGATTCTGCTGTTCAATCTGTTCAGCGTGACGCCTCACGTCCAGGAAGAAGAGGTGATCTTCAGCGAGTTCATGGCCAAGCTGGACAATGGCGAGGTGACGAAGGTTGTCATCAAGGCCAATCACATCAGCGCCATTCTGAAAAACGAGACGAGAATCAAGACCTACCTGGCTGAATATCCCGATCTGGTCAAGGTGCTTCGCGAGCGGAACGTCCAGATCGAGGTCAAGCCGCCGGATGAGAGTCCCTGGTACATCACCTTTTTGGTGACATGGGGGCCGTTCGTCCTGTTCCTCGGACTGTGGTTCTTCTTGATGCGGCAGATGCAGATCGGCGGGAACAAGGCGCTGTCGTTCGGCAAGAGCCGGGCTCGGATGCTGCCGGAAGAGCGCAAGAAGGTCACGTTTTCCGACGTGGCCGGCATTGATGAAGCCAAGGAAGAAGTGTACGAGATCATCGAGTTTTTGAAAGACCCCAAAAAGTTTCAGAAACTGGGTGGCCGGATTCCCAAGGGCGTGCTGATCGTCGGACCTCCCGGTACGGGCAAGACGTTGCTGGCCAAGGCCATCGCCGGAGAAGCGGACGTGCCATTTTTCAGCATCAGCGGGTCGGATTTCGTCGAGATGTTCGTCGGCGTCGGCGCCTCGCGTGTCCGCGATCTCTTCGAGCAGGGCAAGAAGCATGCGCCGTGCATCATTTTCATCGACGAAATTGATGCCGTGGGCCGGCTGCGTGGAGCGGGACTCGGCGGGGGACACGACGAGCGGGAGCAGACGTTGAACCAGTTGCTCGTGGAAATGGACGGATTCGATACGAACGAAGGCGTCATCCTGATTGCCGCGACCAACCGGCCGGATGTGCTCGATCCGGCCCTGCTGCGTCCGGGGCGTTTCGATCGCCAGGTTATCGTGAACCGGCCGGATATCCGCGGACGGGCCGAGATCCTCAAGGTCCATACCAAGAAAGTGCCGGTGGCTGCGGATGTCGAGCTGGAAAAGATCGCGCGCGGGACGCCCGGATTTTCCGGCGCGGATCTCGAAAACCTGATCAATGAGGCGGCCTTGTGGGCGGCCCGGCAGGATAAGAAGGCAGTCGAGAGCGTGGACTTCGAGATGGCCAAGGACAAGGTGCTCATGGGTGCGGAGCGCAAGAGCATGGTCCTGACCGACGAAGAGAAGCGCGTGACGGCGTTTCATGAGTCGGGGCATGCCTTGATGGCCAAGTTGCTGCCCGGCACGGACCCGGTGCACAAGGTAACGATCATCCCTCGCGGTCGCGCGCTCGGCGTGACGATGCAGTTGCCCACCGACGATCGGCACAATTATTCCAAGGACTTTCTCTACAATACCCTGGCGATCCTCATGGGCGGCCGTGTGGCCGAAGAGTTGATCTTCAAGAACATTACGACCGGAGCCGGCAACGATCTCGAGCGGGCCACCGACCTCGCGCGGAAGATGGTCTGTGAATGGGGGATGAGTGAAAGGCTCGGGCCGCTGACGTTCGGCAAGAAGGATGCAGAGATTTTCCTGGGCCGTGAAATTGCCACCCGGCGTGACTTCAGCGAGCAGGTCGCCGAGCAGATCGACGGCGAAGTCAAACGGCTGGTCACGGAAAATTATGACCGGGCCAAGCGGTTGCTGACCGAGCACATCCATATCCTGAAAGCGTTGGCCGAAGCGTTGCTGGAGAAAGAAGTGCTCGACGCTCTGGAAATCGAAAAAATCGTGCAACAGGGGCTGCCCCAGCCCACGCCTGCCTGACGCGGTCCCAGTTCATGACAATGCGTTCGTGCGACCGGTACGGATGCGCCACTCGTTCAACTCGCTGAGTGTGATGTCGCAATCGCAAGTCCAGTCCGCTCCCATTTTGCTGCTGCGCGGGCGACGGCTCGTGTTCGATCGTCCGATGGTCATGGGTGTGCTCAATGTCACCCCGGATTCGTTTTCGGACGGAGGACGGTACCTCGATCCCGGCGCGGCGGTGAAGCATGCGCTGGAGATGGTTGACGAGGGAGCCGACTTGATCGATGTCGGCGCCGAGTCCTCCCGCCCAGGCGCGGAGCCGGTGACGGAGGCCGAGGAACTCCGGCGGCTGATTCCCGTTGTTCAGGAAGTGTGCCGGCGAGTGTCGGTTCCGGTGTCGGTGGACACCACCAAGGCGGCGGTGGCCAGGGCCGCGATTGACTCCGGCGCCGCCATGGTCAACGACATCAGCGCGTGCCTGGTCGATCCGGCGATGCCTGAAGTGGTGGCGGAGACCGGCGCGGGGCTTGTCCTGATGCACATGCAGGGAACGCCCCGAACCATGCAGCAGGCTCCTCGTTACGGGTCTGTTGTGGATGACGTCCGCGATTTCCTGCACACACGGATGCAGGCGGTCATGCAGGCGGGCGTTGCAGCAGATCATATCTTGCTTGACCCGGGCATCGGATTTGGGAAAAATCTCGACCATAACCTCGCCTTGCTGGCCCGGCTCGATGTTCTGCAGTCGCTGGGACGGCCGATCCTCGTGGGGGTCTCCAGGAAGGCGTTCATCGGCGAGGTGTTGGGCCGTCGGACCGATGACCGGCTCATGGGAACGGCCGCGGCGGTAGCCGTCGCCGTGCTTCGAGGAGCCGGGGTGGTCCGTGTGCATGATGTCAACGCGATGCAGGATGTCGTAAGGATGGTCTATGCGATCCAAAGCCGTGCGTCCCGTTAAAACGGCGAAGCCAGTGAAAGCCGTAAAATTGTTCGGCACGGACGGGGTGCGGGGCGTCGCCAACCTCGAGCCGATGACCAGCGAAACGGCGATGAAGCTGGGCCGGGCGGCCGCCTATTTGTTCAAGCGCCGGGCGGGCCGGCACCAGATCGTCATCGGCAAGGATACCCGCCTGTCGGGCTATATGCTGGAGTCGGCGCTCACGTCCGGCATCTGCTCGATGGGGGTGGATGTCTACTTGATCGGTCCCATACCGACGCCCGGCATCGCGTTCCTGACCCGCAGCCTTCGGGCGGACGCCGGGGTGATGCTCTCCGCGTCGCACAATCCCTACCAGGACAACGGCATCAAGTTTTTTTCCAGCGACGGATTGAAGCTGCCGGACGAGTTCGAGTCCAGGATGGAAGCGCTGATCACATCGAACGAGATCGAACATCACCGTCCGACCGCCGGCGCGGTCGGAAAAGCCTATCGGATCGACGATGCCGAGGGGCGGTACATCGAGTTTGTCAAACGATCCGTGCCGCGCGACATGGATTTCCAGGGTCTCAAGGTCGTGATCGATTGCGCGCATGGCGCGGCGTACAAGGTGTCTCCAAAAGTATTTCGCGAGCTCGGTGCGACGGTATGGGTCATCGGTGATGAGCCGGACGGCACCAACATCAACGACGGATGCGGCGCGATGCACCCGCAGCGATTGCAAGATGCGGTGCGGACGCACAAGGCCGACCTCGGGATCGCCCATGACGGGGATGCCGACCGGGCGATATTCGTTGACGCGCGCGGCACGGTGGTGGACGGCGATCACGCGGTGGCGGCGCTGGCGATCGATCTGAAGGCGCGAGGCGAACTGAAAGGCAATACCGTGGTGGGGACCGTGATGAGCAACTTCGGCCTTGAGCGGGCGCTGGCGAAGGCCGGGATCGCACTGGTCCGCACGGCGGTCGGCGACCGTTACCTGCTGGAGAAAATGATGGCCGGCGGATACAACTTCGGCGGCGAGCAATCGGGGCATCTGATCTTTCTCGATTACAATACGACAGGCGACGGCCTGATTTCCGGGCTCCAGATCCTGTCGCTCATGAAGCGATCCGGTCGGTCCTTGTCGGATCTGGTCGGATGCATGAAGCCGGTTCCGCAGATACTGGTGAATATTTTGGTGAAGGAAAAACCGGATTTGAGCGGTGTGCCGGGCTTTCAGCAGGCGCTCCGAAAGGGCGAGGCGAAGCTCGACGGCCGCGGGCGGGTCCTCGTCCGCTATTCGGGTACGGAGCCGCTCCTTCGCATCATGGTCGAGGGAGAGGGCGAGGCGCTCATTCGTTCTGTCGCTGAAGAGTTGGCCGGCGTCGTTCGCACGCGTTTGGGGTAACGGCGGTTGTTTCTTTTTTTTACCGGCGCCGTGCTGCGCAAAGCGGGGACAGCCGAAGCGATCATGCTCCTGGCGCAGGCCGCCTTGATCCTTATCATGATTACGATTCTGGAGCATCAGGGCCGGCGGTCGTAGGGGGCAACGTGGTTCCAACCGTCGAATGGAAAAACGGGGCAGTGCGGCTGCTGGATCAGAGCCGGTTGCCTGGGGCGGTCGAGTTTCTCGATTGCCGTGATTATCGGATGGTGGCCAATGCGATCCGTCATCTGAAAGTGCGGGGCGCGCCCGCCATCGGCGTGACGGCAGCAATGGGCGTTGCGTTAGGCGCGCAAGCAGTGACGGCAACGTCCTACGATGAGTTCGCCAGGGCCGTCGCCGGTATTTGTGATGAACTGGCGGCCACGCGTCCGACCGCCGTGAATTTGTTCTGGGCAATCGAGCGGATGAAGCGGAAACTGGCCGAGTTGCGCACGAAGCCTGTCTCCGAGATCAAACGCGTGCTGACCGAAGAGTCTCAGCGGATTCTCGACGAAGACATTGCCATGAACAAAGCCATGGGGAAGCATGGCGCGGCGCTCGTGCAAAACGGGCAGACTATTCTCACCCATTGCAACGCGGGTGCGCTGGCGACGGCCGGCTACGGCACGGCCCTGGGCGTTATTCGCGCCGCGTGGGAAGAGGGGAAGAAGATCAGCGTGCTGGCTGATGAGACACGGCCCGTCCTGCAGGGCGCGCGCTTGACCGTCTGGGAATTGATGCAGGACAAGATTCCGGTCACGCTCATTACCGACAGCATGGCCGGCGCTCTCATGAAACAGGGGCGCATCCATCTGTGCATCGTCGGCGCCGACCGCATCGCCGCCAACGGCGACGTGGCCAACAAGATCGGGACCTATTCAGTCGCCGTGCTTGCCAGGGCCCACAACATTCCCTTCTACGTCGCCGCGCCGCATTCGACGATTGACCTCGCTACGCCATCAGGCGACAAAATTCCCATCGAGCATCGCAACCCCAATGAAGTGACTACTCTACACAGCGGCCCGGCAATTGCCCCCGCCGGCGTCGAAGTCCTCAATCCCGCCTTCGACGTCACCCCGGCCGCCCTGATCACCGCCATCATCACCGAACGCGGCGTTTTCAAGCCCAGCGAATTGTCCAGCCAGTTCTCGGCCTAGCGATCCTCCGTCCAGGGACGTCACAGCACGGTAGGCTTGACAGGGTAGAGGGACGAGCGTAGGCTTCGCTTCCCATTTCATATTCTGACTCCTAACTATATTAGCGACTCACAAGGAGGAGCCATGCCGAGCAGTCTGACAAGCCAGAGAAATATGAACAGTCCGAGAAAGCCATCACCTTAAAAGTCCAGCTCTCGCCGGGAAATTCCACCGAGCTGCCCCTGATGGCCAACTATACTGCCGTGAGCGTGGCACAAGGGATCGCCCACGTGGATTTTGGATTCATCGAGCCTGCGCTCTTTAGCGCATTAGGGCAGGCCATTCGGCAAAACAAACCGATTCCCAAGGGCGTACGCGGCACGCGCAGGGCACGCATTGCGCTGCCGCTGGACGCGCTCGGGCGGCTGCAACAGCAACTGCAGCAGACACTCATGGGGCAGCGCCGCCAAGCGGCGCCGCGCAAGGGAGAACCTAAACGGAGGAGACCAAGCCGCCTGCTCGCTTATCCTGTCCGCTTATTCTTTCTTCGCCAGAATCATCTCCGCGCAGCGGGTGCCGCTGATGATCGCGCTTTCCAATGTGGCTGGCAGGCCGGTGTCAGTCCAATCGCCTCCGATCAACAGGTTGCGGAAAGGGCTTTGTGGGAGGGGACGGAGGACCCTGGTGCCGGGGCTCATGGTGAGAAAGGCGCGGGGCTCCCGGACCACCTGACTGTCGAGCAGTTTGATGGCCTCCGAGCCGGGATAGGC
The DNA here is from genome assembly GCA_009692155.1 of Nitrospiraceae bacterium. Classification (GTDB taxonomy): domain Bacteria; phylum Nitrospirota; class Nitrospiria; order Nitrospirales; family Nitrospiraceae; genus 2-02-FULL-62-14. The sequence continues at coordinate 122,539 of SHZW01000001.1, read as the reverse complement.
ATAGGCCAGTTCATCGAGAGCCAGCGCGATGAGATCCTGGTCTGTCCGTTCGAACAGTTCCGGTTTGCCTGTCGCGACCACGGAAATGACGGTTCCGCTGCGACGCGGTCCGGGCCGGCTCACCAGCCAGTGAAAGGTCCGTCGCGCGAAGAGCACCACACGCGGTGCCTGGAGGGCGGTGTCGATCCGCAGATGGACGGTCAGCGCCGGCGAGTCCGAGAGCTGCGTGAGCTGCTGGAAATAGGAATAATGCGTGAGTACACGCTCCGGCAGAATCGCCGTGAGCTGTCTGTGCGGCAGCGCCATGATGTAGTAGTCGGCGGTGAGGGTGGTGCCGTCGCGCAGCCGCACGCCCGTCACCCGGTCGTTCTCGATCTGGAGCAGGACTGTAGCGGTATTGAACCTGATGGTCGCGCCGGTCCGAGCGAGACGGGCGGCGAGTGGTGACAACAGGAGGTCGTGCAGCGTGTCGGTCGGAACGGCAAGACGCGCGTGGCGGCGGGCGGTCAGTAAGCAGCGCGTAAAGACGCTGACAAGAGCCGCGGCCGAAATCGTGGTGACATCGTCTCCAATCAGAAAACGGGCAAGCGGTGTCCAGACATCGGCACGTGCCCGCTCCGATTGCTTTCGTTCTGCCAGCCATTCTTCCGCGGTCCGTTGGTCGAGATTCTGCGGCAGGGCGGGATCGCCTTCCCAGCTTCGTTCGATTGCGTCGAGGAGTTGCCAGCGGTCTCTCAACGGCAACCCGCCGAACAGCAGCAGGCCGATGACGGTCTGAAGTGGTGCTGGAAGCCAGGGCTGCATCAGGCTGACGAGATGCCCGCCGGGCAATAGAAACTCGAAGCGGAGATCATTCGACAGGACGCACGGTCCGCCGTGCCCAGCTCTTTCAGCAGGGCTAGCGTTGCCCTGTGATGTCCCATGAGTACCGGCGGGATGGCATCAAAATGATTGGCGTCGGTCCCGCTGCACAACAAGCGCCCACCCAGCCGTTCGCTCCGCTCAACTAGGGTGACGGCGTAATTCTGTGCGGAGAGCCGCACGGCCGCGGCGAGTCCTGCTAGGCCACCGCCGATGACCAGCACGGTGGGTGGCACGGTCAGGCGAGGCGTGAGCGCAGCCACACGTTGGCGGCAATGGCCAGGCGGGAAACAGGCGGTATGCTGATGCGCAAGTCGAACACGCGGTAGCCGGCCTGTTCGATGCGGAGCAGGATGCGCTCGTAGACTCCGCGCATCATTTCGGCAGGGGTCAAGGCTTTCCGATCGGCGCGCGGCAGGCTTTCCAAAATCGTGCGGGCTTTGTCGTAAAACTCATGTGCACGCTTGCATTGAAAGGCCATCAGACTGTCGAAGCGGGGCGAGTAGCGGCGTTGAAGCAGCAGTTCTTTGGTGTAGCCGAATCGTGTCAGGTCTTCCAAGGGCAGATAAATGCGGCCGCGATCCGCGTCCGTGCCCAGGTCGCGCAGGATATTGGTGAGCTGGAAAGCCATCCCGAGGTTGACGGCATAGTCCTTCGCTCGCGGGTCCCGGGTGCCGAAGATGTGCAGACAGATGAGTCCAACGACGCAGGCGACGCGGTAGCAGTAGCGGGAGAGTTCGTCGAATGTGATGTAGCGCGTCGTCGAGAGATCCATTTCGACACCGTTGATCAATTCGTCGAAATACTCCCTGGGAATGCCCAAGTGCCGGACGTGGCCGGCCAGGCTGATGGCGACAGGATGCGTAGGGGTGCCGCCGTAGACCGCGGCGACCTCGGCGCGCCACCGGCGGATTGCCTCTTTCGGATCGCTGCCGGGTAGCGCCTCGTCCACGGCGTTATCCACTTCCTTACAAAATGCGTAGACGGTATACATGGCCGCGCGCCGAGCCGCCGGCAGGAAGAAAAACGAATAGTAAAAATTGCTGCCGCTGCGTTTTGTGACGGCGTTGCAGTAGGCCTGAGCTTCGGAGGATGTCATCGCGTCGAAACGGAGCGTTTGCGGGCTGGCGGAGACGGTTTTTCGAAGCGCTCCACGGCATCGGGTCTGGCCGTTTGCTCAAGCGAGGGATGGAGACAGGCGGCCAGCATTTCGATGCCGTCGATCAGTCGGGGTCCCGGGCGATTGAAATAGGACGCCCCATCCACCAGAAAGACGGCGCCGTTTTTGACGGCCGGCAGTTTCTTCCAGGCTGTGCGCTTCGTGAGGCGGTTCATTTCCTGCTTCGTGCGGGCGATCGAGAATCCGCAAGGCATGATAATCAGTACGTCCGGCTTCGCCGCCTGTACCTGTTCCCATGTAATCTGCGCGGACGGGGAGCCGGGAGTTCCCAGCACATCGACGCCTCCGGCGCAGGCGACCATTTCAGGTACCCAATGTCCGGCAGAAAACAGCGGGTCGAGCCATTCGAGGCAGGCTACGCGCGGATGTTTGTCCGCGTGCGCGACCTGGAGTAGAACGGCCTGCAGTCTGGCCCGCAGCTGATCGGCCAGATTCGCGGCTTCCAGCGACCGTCCGATCGCCTCGCCGATCCGTCCAATATCGGCGAGCACGTCGTCGAGCGTCGAGGGGTTTAGCGACAACACGCGTGGAGGGGAAGGCAGCACGCGGAGGGCATGTTGCAACTGCGCCGGTGTGATCGCGCACACGTGGCACAAGTCCTGAGCAATGACGATATCGGGCCGCACGCGGGTGAGCATGGTTTCGTCCAATTCATAGAGCGGCTGGCCAGCATGCAGCATCGTGCGCACATGGCGATCAATTTCAGGGCTGGACAGTCCGGCAGCCACCGTTGAGCGGATCAGCACCGGTTTGGCCCGGATTTCAGATGGGTAGTCGCATTCGTGGCTGATGCCGACCAGGTATCTGGTGCGCCCCAATGCCGCCACCACTTCGGTGGCACCGGGAAGTAAAGAGCAGATTCTCATCGTGGTCCGTGCCGCGCCAAGTCTGCCGGCCAGAGCCTGTTTTCCAGTTCCGGCAATTTCACGTCGGCCAGGGAACCTGTCAGCGCATCGGCTTCGTGAAGGTCCTGGACGGTGTGCGTGTTTGAGACAGCCAGGACCTTCATGCCGGCTGCATGTGCCGCTCGAATGCCGGGGATGGAATCTTCGATGACCAGGCAGTCGTCCGGTGCCAGCCGGGTCTGTCCGGACCGCGAGGCCCGGTTCAGCGATGCGAGGGCATGCATGAATGGTTCAGGATTCGGCTTACCGTGACCCACGTCTTCTGCGCTCGTAATGTGCTCGAATTCCTTGCGGATGTCCGCGCAGTCGAGGATATATTCGATCTCGTGCCGCAACGCACCGGAGGCGATGGCCAGTCGATGGCGGGTGGCGGCGTCGCGGACCAGTTCTCGCACGCCCGGGAAGATGATCAAATTCTGTTTAATGTTGTCGAGGTAGGCCTGGGCTTTCCTGGCCACGAGATCGTCGATCATCTCGTTCGAAGGGGATTGGCTGTGGGCTATTAAAAAGGCCCGGAAGCAGCCCTTATCGTCGTATCCGAGATAGTCGGCGTAGTATTCCTCCGGGCTCAGAAAGAATCCCGCCTCACCCAGGACTCGTTGGAACACGGCCAGATGGATGGGCTCGCTGTCCGCCACCACGCCGTCGAAATCGAAGATGATTGCACGCAGCATGCGCCCTCGCCAGACTAGGCCCACGTGTCATGGAGCGGCATTATAGCACGGGGATTTCCCCGGGCAGCGAGACAGGTTCTAGCAGACAACAGGAACGGTTACTTGGCGACGAGGCTTTTTTCCGCAACCCAGCCCGTCGCGCCCTGTTCCGTACGGACGGAGTAGACCCACGCGTAGTTTTGCAGATCTGCATCCAGCACGACCAAGGTCGAACCGGGTACGGCAGATGCCGTTGCTGGCTTCTTGCCGGCTGAATCGGCGGTCAAAGGAGTCGGAGCAGACACAGAGACCTTTTCACCTTCGCCAAATTTTGGTGTTGATATGGTTGGAATGGCTGAAGCCGCCGCAGGTTTCGGTGCGGCTGCAGGCATGGCCGGAGTTGGAGCAGGAACGCTCGCCACGACTGCTGGCGCAGGCGCAGGAGTCGCCAGATTCGGTGCAGCCGCAGTGGGGACTGCCACTGGTACAGTTGGCGCAACAGGCACTGCCGCAGGAGCCAGTGCAAGTGCTGCTGGAGCCGCAGCAGGCGCCATCGCTGTCGGCTGGGATGGGGCCGGGATCGGAACGACTCCCGGTGCAGCCGGCTGAGCCGGTGCGGGCGCAGGAGCGACCGGTTTGGCGACTTTTGGCTTTGGAGGAGGTGGTGGCGCATCTCCCGGCGCATCGCCGAGCAGGCCCATTAGTGTTTCTGGATTGACTGCGAGGTATCCACCACCACCGACGATGATGAGGATCAACACCAGAAAAAGAATACGCTCTTTCGTGCTTGGCGGCGTGGGGCCTTTTTTCCCGGGAGGGCCGAGGACGACGGTTTTATCCATGTCCGATTGGTTTGGATCGGCAGCGGGGGCCGGTTCCTTGGCGAAGAAGATGTTCAACCCGGGCAGTGCATCCACAGAAAGCGCAATGCTCGACGCGACACTCATCACGGATCCTCCTTGGCCTATCGGTACCCCGATGGGCGTCTAACTATCACTATCCGCCTGTTCTGTCAAACATTCTCATGGGTTAGGGAGCATGATGCCCGTGTGAAGCGTGAAGCGTTTAGATGGTAAAGCCGGCATAGCCGACCACCCGAGTTCGTTCTCCGTTTCGGTCTCCAGAGGTGGCATAGCGGACAAGAGTCGCGCCGGTTGCACCCAGCGCGCGGGCGGCGTGCAGAACGGCAAGTGTCGGAGCGATGCCGCACATGGAAATACAATGGGTTGTCACGGCTGCATCGAGCCCGTCCGGGTCCAGCCGTGTGATGGCTTCAATCGCATGGCGGTCTTTTTCTCGTGTGATTGCGTCTGATTCGTAGTGGTTCATATCAGTGCTGGCGACAAGGAGAGGTTGCCCGCCGGCAGTGGCGGCTGGGCCGGCACTTTGCGCAATGATCGCCGCCAGGCATTTCCCAATTGCCAGGCACAGGGCAGGGTCTCTGATTCCGAGCACGATCGGAACGATCCGGACGTGCCGTCGTCGATGTTGCAGGAAGGGCAGTTGGACTTCCAGGCAATGTTCCCGCCGGTGTGCGGAGATATCGGCCTCAGCGTGCGGGCAGTGCGCGAGAATTTTCTCTGCGAGGTCCCGGTCGACGGACACCTCGCCGCCCGGCATCTGCCAGGTACCCTCCGGATACACGGACACGGACGGGCCGATGCCGGTGTGATTGGGACCGATGAGGATCACGGTTGTGGGCACAGCCACCCGGCTGTATACCGATCCGGCAACAGGGCCCGAGTACATCAGCCCGGCATGAGGGCTGATGGCGGCGATCACCGGTGCGGGTTGCGCCGAGCTGTCCAGGTAGCCGGCCACCTCGGCCTCGAGCGTCGCGGCGGATGCGCTATAGAATGGACCGGCAACGGCGGGAGGGCGGATCATAACAGACGTGATCCGTAATGCGTGATGCGTAACGAGTTGAGGTCCGTCATCTGAGTATTCCCGTCATGGATCACGGATCACGCGTCACGGTTTCTAGCAATATTGCACGTTGGTACAGGACAGCACCTGGTGTTCCCGGCTGCCGGTCCGAAAAACCGTGAGCCCCTTGCAGCCCAATTGATAGGCCAGCGTGAAAGCGGCAGCCACGTCGGCCTTGGTGGCTTTAGCCGGCAGGTTGATCGTCTTGGAGACGCCGCTGTCGCTGTACCGTTGAAAGGCGGCTTGCATACGGACGTGGTGCTCCGGCGCAATGTCGTGTGCCGTGACAAAGAGCCGGCGCAGGTTGTCCGGAACCTCCGTCAGGTCCTGAATCGATTCGTTCGCGGCGACCTTCGCCGTCAATTGCGGAGTGTAGATGCCGGCGGCCCGCGCCCGACGGACGAATTCCTGATGGAGGGCCGTCAGCCGCACGTCGTCCATGACCGTGCGGGCGTAACTGACGCCATAGAGGGGTTCGATGCCGGGCGAGCAGTCGGCGATGATGCTGATGGTGCCGGTCGGGGCGACCGTGGTCACGGTTGCGTTACGCAGGCGCTGACCGTCCGATTCCAGGCGGCTTCCTTTGAAGTTCGGGAATGTGCCCCGCGTCCTCGCCAACTCGGCGGAGGCCTGGTGGCCATGTTCCTGGATGAACTGCATCACCTGTTCGCCGACCGCCAACGCCTCGGCGCTGTCGTAGGGAATGCCCAGCTTGATCAGGAGATCGGCAAAGCCCATCACGCCGAGGCCGATTTTCCGATTGCCTTTCGTGATGGCGGCGATCGAGGGTAGCGGATACTGGTTCATGTCTAGAACATTATCCAGGAAGCGGACGGCGTGGGCAGTGGCCTCTGCAAGTCGCTCAAAGGCGATGGCCGGTTTTTTCGGTGCGCCAGCGACGAATTTCTCCAGGTTGAGAGATCCCAGTGTGCAGGATTCATAGGCGAGCAGGGGCTGTTCACCGCAGGGATTCGTGGATTCGATGCGGCCGATGTGCGGCGTCGGATTATGGGCATTGATGGTATCCAGGAAGATCACGCCGGGCTCTCCGGTGCTCCAGGCCGCCTCCACGATGCGATCGAAGACGGAAGCAGCGGCGAGGCGTCCGGCGGTCCGGCCGGTCCTGGGATTGATCAGCGCGTAGTCCTGCTTCCGCTCCAGCGCGCGCATGAAGGCGTCCGTGATGCCTACGGAGATGTTGAAATTGGTCAGCTCGGCTTGATTCTGCTTGGCCGCAATGAAGTCGAGAATATCCGGGTGGTCCACGCGCAGGATGCCCATGTTGGCGCCTCTGCGGGCGCCACCCTGTTTGATGACTTCGGTGGCCATGTTGAAAACGCGCATGAATGAGATCGGTCCTGACGCCACGCCGCTGGTTGACGCCACGCGGTCGTTCTTCGGGCGCAGATGACTGAAGGAAAAACCAGTGCCGCCGCCGGACTGGTGAATGAGCGCCTGGTGCTTGACCGAATCGAAGATGGATTCCAGAGAGTCTTCCACGGGCAGCACAAAGCAGGCAGAGAGTTGCTGAAGGTCGCGGCCGGCGTTCATGAGCGTCGGCGAGTTCGGAAGAAATTCCAGACGGGTCATCATGCCGTTGAAGGTGTCGCTTGTGCGCGCGACGGTCCGTCGGGACCCGCCGTGGAGCCGCTCCGCCTGCGCCACGTTGTTTGCCACGCGGCGGAAAAGCTGCGACGGCGTTTCCACCGGCTTGCCTTCGATGTTCTTGTCCAGGTACCGTCGGCGCAGGACGGTCAGCGCGTTGGAGGAGAGGCGGAGCGTGCGCGAGGATATGCGTGCCATCGAGACTCCCGATTTCCTGTCGGTCGCTTATTATATGGTAAACTCGCGGTCACACCAAGTGGATGGGAGTTCCCTGCAACCATGAAAACCTACCGTGAAGAGCTCTGGTTTCAGACCGACACACGCCGGGCGTATCTCAACATCACGCCGCAGGTGGAAGCGGCTGTGCACACGAGCGGCATTTGCGAGGGGATGGTGCTGGTCAATGCCATGCACATCACCGCCAGTGTCTATATCAATGATGACGAGCCGGGACTCTTGAAGGATTACGATCAGTTTCTGGAGCGGCTGGCTCCGCACGAAGCCGACTATCGGCATAATCTGACCGGCGAGGACAACGGCGATGCGCACATCAAGCGGCAACTGATGGGACGCGAGGTGGTGGTGGCGATCACGAAGGGCAAATTGGACTTCGGCCCCTGGGAGCAAATATTCTACGGCGAGTTCGATGGCCGCCGCAAGAAGCGGGTGCTGGTGAAGGTGATCGGAGAATAGGCAAAAACATAAAGTGAAACTGCGCTCTTGCTTCACGGTTCGAACTTTGGCAACATACGAATACGGCTTGGGGGATATGCCCCCTGTGTTGCTTCGAGGAGTGCCTATGTCGAGTTGGTACCGTCCTGATCCGCTGACCCGCGACCTGATTCATCTCATCAATGCCCGGCGGCATGACCATGGTGATGCCGATGCCGCGATTGACACCCTTCAGGCGTTGCTGGAGCAGGATCGCGAGCAGGATGTGCTCACGATCCTGGCGGCGCTGGACGAAGAAATGGCCGAATGGTTGTTCGACTTGCTGGCTGAGGCGGCCTGCTCGATCTCGATGGGCGAGGGGCCAGATGACAAGCCGCGGTACGCCATTCTCGGAGCGCTCGAGTTGCCCTTGCAGGCTGATGTGCGCACGCCCCTGCACTTGAAAATTGATCCCCTGGCTATAGCCGACTTGCTGCGGGAGCATTTACATCTGACGCCAGGCACCGTCGTGATGGTCGAACCACGACTCCTGACGGACTCGACGATCGAGCGGTTGACGTTGCAGGAACTCCATCAGCATCTGGCTGGGATGACGGAGGGGCAGCGCCGCCAGTTGCTTGCCGCCCGGTTGCATCCACCCATGGAATCCACGGCCTTTTTGTTGTTTGAGCTGCTGGGATCGCCGGAACCCGGGCTGCCGGACTCGATCGAGGAGCATAGCCGGCAGGCGTTGCTGGCCGGTCTCGTCGCCCAATGTCCTGAACTGGCGTCGGCGCCCCACATGCTGGAGGCGCCCGTGTTTTCCAGTTATGCGATGTTCGACGCGCAAAACGCCGTGCGGTTGCACCGGCTGGCCGATGAAACGGTGGAGGTCTGGCGAGACCTCGACCCGACCGTGCGGAGCCGGACGATCGTGCATCTCCATACGCAATGCGGTAATGGCGTGTACATGCCGGTGTGGACGGACCTCTTCGATCCGGAATTGCCGGACGATCACGGGCCGGTGTGGACATCTCCGGATGTCTGGGTGTTCACCGCCGATCTGCCGATCGAATGGCCGGGGGAGATGCTGACCAACCGGCTGTTAGCCGAGGGCTGTACCCGGTTCGAAAACCACATCGTAGAAACGCCCGACAACTAAACGATGGCGCAGGATCCTTTAAAAGTACGGTTCTGGGGCACGCACGGGTCGGTTCCCACGCCGGGGCCGCAGACCGCGAAGTACGGCGGCAACACGTCGTGCGTCGAGGTGCGCACCCAGGACGGCACGATCATCGTGCTGGATTGCGGAACCGGCGCGCGGTTGTTGGGACTCGATCTCTTGAAGTCGGCCTCCCGTCCTTTGCGGATCAATCTGTTCATCGGCCATACGCATTGGGATCACATTCAGGGTTTTCCATTTTTCTAGCCGGTGTTCATGCCCGATACCGAGTTGAACGTGTTTGCGCCGGCCGGCTTGCAGCGGACCGTCGAAGATGCGTTGACCGGGCAGATGCAGTATTCCTATTTCCGGGTGACGCTTCGCGATTTACGCAGCCGCATTCACTTTACGGAGTTGGAGGAGGGATTTTTGCGGTTGGGTGACACGATGATCGAAACGCAGTACTTGAACCATACGGCACCGACGATTTCGTTCCGCATCTCGAGCGGCGGCGCGACGGTTGCCTATGTGACGGACCATGAGCCGTTCTGGAACTCATCCGGCTCGCAGTTCAAGCACCCGGGGGATCAGCGGCACATCGCGTTTCTCAACGGGGCCGACCTCGTGATTCATGATGCGCAATACAGCCTGGAAGAATACCCCAGCAAGATTGGGTGGGGGCATAGCACGGTCGACTACGCGACAGAAGTTGCGATGGCAGCCGGTGTCAAGCAACTGGTGTTGTTTCATCATGATCCGTTGCACGATGATGCCGAGATCGCGCGGATGGAAGGCGTGGCCAGGCATCTGGTGAAGGAACGTGGCGCGGTCCTGGACGTGGTCGCGGCGGCGGAGGGGCTGACCCTGGAGGTGCAGGGCACTCGTCAGGCCCAACTGCCTGACGAAGCCTCGGCCTTGCGGCGGCGTTCAATCGTCGGCGAACGCGTCCTGGTGGTCGGCGCCACGGATGCCGAAGTGGCGATGATCGGGCAGGTCATGGCGGAAGACGGGCTGGTGTTTCTCGCGGCTCCGGATCAGCAGACGGCGCTCATTCAGGCCAGCGAAGTGCCTCCCAGCTTGATGATCGTGAACAAGGAGTTGCCGCAGGGCGACGGGGTCGGGTTGATCAGACAAATCCGGACCAAGCTCGGCCGTCCCAACCTGCCGGCGCTGATGTTGACGGATGAGTCGGATGCGCCGAGTGGGCGGGTCCTGATCGGGCCTGCCGACGATTATCTGGCGCGGCCAATTGTGTCCCCCATGCTGCGCGCGCGCGTGCGGGCCTGGCTGACACGCGCGTTGACGGCGTTCGATGAGCAACGGGCTGATGCGGGAGTGCACGGCGAGGCGTCCGGTGAGCCGCCCGCCAGTTTTGAGCCGGTTGGCAAGACGCTGGGGGGCCTATGCCAGCCTGCTCGCCTCGGCGCCACTCTTTCAATCGTTATCCCAGGATCAGGTGGCGCGGCTGGTCGCGAAGGCGGTTGAGCGGGTGTACTTGCCGGGACAGGCGATGTTTCGGCAGGGCGAATCCGGCGCGCATGTCTATGTGATTCTCGGAGGACAGGTCCGCATTGTCGAATCGACGCCGGAAGCGCCGCTGGTGGATCGGTTTGTCGGCGAGTTGGGGCAAGGCGAGATCGTCGGCGAGATGGGCCTGCTGCTTGATCACTCGCGGACCGCCACGGTGATGGCGGTGGAGCGGACGCGGTGCCTGATGATTCCCCAGGACGATTTCACGCAGGCGTTGGAGCAGTCTCCGCCGCTCGCGATGGGGCTTCTGCGCTTACTGGCGGCGCGTATGCAGAACGTGAATCGCCTGTTGTCCAGAACCGCTCCCGATCCGCTCACAGTCCTGGCCGGACGGCGGACGTTTCATGACCAGTACCGGCGCCTGGCCGCCGGAGCCCGCCGTCGGCGCAGCAGCGTGATTTTACTGAGTCTGGATGTGCACCATCTGAAAGAGATCAACGACCATTTCGGGTATTCGATGGGCGACGAGGTGTTGCGCGCCGTGGCGGATGCGTTGGTGGAGTCCACCCGCACCACCGATCTCGTCTCCCGGTATGGGTCGGATGAATTCGCCGTGCTGTTGGTCGACGCCGGGCACGACCAGCTGGAGGTGATTGTCGACCGTGTCACGAATAAGCTGGCCGACTTGGTGCAGCGGCGAGCCCTGCCTCGCAAGGTGGAATGCAGCATCGGGATCGCTGTCAGTCCGGTTCCGCCGGAATCTGCCGAAGAACTGTTGCGCGAAGCCGATCTGGACATGAACCGCCGGATGATCTGACCTCCTGACCGTCGGCCTTGCGCCTGAAGACCCTCCCCACATGCGTGGTGTTCCGTGTGTCTCCGAAACCGCCATTTGTATATCCCCTCGGCGTAGGGTACACTGCACTACCGTAGAGCCACGGTGACAATCCCATCCCTCGCGCCCCCTTCTTATTCACCCCGTTCCCGCGCGATCGATTCTCCGGGCACGCTGCTCGTACGGCACAGCTCTGTATGCCACGGGTCCCGTATATGCGGGATCAGGGCGGGTCATCACGCAGCCCAGTTCGTGTGTTTTCAGGAGTGAAGCAGGAAGAATATGGGAAGACTCAACGCGGATCCGATCGTGACCTTTTCGGACGGTGAAAAGTTGCTGGTGAGCACGACCTATTTCGGAGAGGGGCATTTTGTCTGTGAGCTGTACAAGGCAGGCGTGGGGCAGAAGGACCGGATGGATTTACGGGTCGTCTCGAGCCTGCCCGAAGCGCCGACCTGTCTCCAGGCCCAGGCCAGCGCCTATGCCCAGGCGCGACACCTCTATCCTGGCATGGCGGAAGGAATGAAGGAACCTCCGTATCTCATCTGGGCGGGACCGTCGCTGCCGTCGGTTGAGCCGGAGACACGGACGCAGAGTACTCATCGGCGTCGCGGATAGGCGCACCTCACTGAAGAGAACAAGGAGTCGGATATGGCCTGGCGCATCGTCAAAAAAGGATTCAAAGCCAAGCGCATGAAACGGCAGCCCCGGATCAGATGGGAACGGTTTGGGCCGGACATGATGATGCCGGAGAAACTCCCCACACCCATTGAAGAGATCCGGCGGGAGGTATTGAAGCTGGCCAGTCGGGGGATGAAGCCCGGTACGCGGGCTTTGCCGGCAGTCCTTCATGTTGGAAAGACAGTGCGCCGCAGGCGGCGCGGAGCCACCGAGTAGATAGAGACTCCGCAGACCGCATTACGTGTGCAACCGCGCGTTCGCTTACATCGCGTCGGATCGTGACTGTGCCGCTCTCTTAACGACCTATTCGACCGCCACCGTTTCCAAATGTATTGAACGTTCCCGTGTTTGGTGTCAGCGGTACCACCGGCGCCATCTGCTCGCGTGGCATGAGAGGCCCTCGTGGCGTGAAGGGAAGAACCGGCGCGGGCGTGAGGCCGGCCGGCGGTCTGTCGAAGCTGGAACGGGGGGCAGGCAGGGTCAAAATCGTGCCGGACTGCGTGCCTCCATGCGGCGACGTGAACTGATAGGTCTGGTACCCGCCTCCCAGGTCCATGATCGTTCCCATGTTTCCGTGAGAGTCAGAATAGGTCCGGAACCCATTGCCAAGCTCCATCACGGTACCGCTCGTCCCGTCGCTGCCTTGAATTATACTGATTTCCTGGGCATGTGCCGTTCCTGCGAATAACAGCACGACAGTCGTGCACAGATTCAGCAGCCTTCTCATGGGAGTGCCTCCCTATGTTGGAGACCAATGGCTCTCGATCATATGTTCAGTTTAACAGGTCCCAAGCGTTGTGTGGGGGGGGGCGGGAAAGCGAGTTACGCAGACGCGGCGTGCTTCAACGGTTCCAACAACTTAGTAGGGACAGTCAGACCGCCGCGGCCGACTCCGACTTCGATATCCGGCTTGGTGAGTCCATGGAAGTCGCTGCCGCCGGTCACAAGCAGATCCAGCCGCTTCGCGATGTCGAGCAACTCGGCGGTCTGCTTGGGGTTGTGCGTGCTGTAGTGCACTTCCATCCCGCCCAGGCCTTCCGTCTTTAATCGTCCGCACAAAGCGAAAAGTCCTTCGCCGTTTTGTTTGGCCCAGAGGGGATGGGCCAGCACGGGGACGCCTTTCGCCGCTCTGATCCAGGCCATCGCTTCCGCCGGGTCCGGCAGCTCGCGCGGCACGTATGCCGGTTTGCCCTGCGCAAGGAAACGGTCGAAGGCTTCCTTGGCCGACTTGACGTAGCCTTTGTTCATCAAGACGCGCGCGATGTGCGGGCGTCCCACCGATTCGGTCCCGGCCAGTTCCCTCACTTCGTCGTAGGTGATGTCCTGCCCCAACGCGCGTAGCCGCTCGATGATCAGTGGGTTACGGCTGTGGCGGCTGGCGCGGAGCCCGGCCAGTCTGGCGTGCAATGCCGGGTCCTGCCAATCCAGAAAATACCCGAGGATATGCAATTCGCTTTCGCCGAACCGGGAGCTGATCTCCACGCCGGGGATGACTTCAATGCCGAGGCTTGCGCCGGCCTGCAGGGCTTCGGGGATGCCGGTGGTGATGTCGTGATCAGTGATGGCCAGCGCGGTCACGCCGGCTTTGTGTGCAAGCGCGAGCACCGCGGCCGGCGGTAGGCTGCCGTCCGAATGGGTGGTATGGAGATGGAGGTCAATCCGGGACATAGCGGTATGCGTGATGTGTCATGCGTGACGGGCTTGGGAGAGCACCGTTTTTGTCAGAGTTCCAAGGTTTTCCACTCATCACGCTTCTCGCTGCGCGAGCAGCCGGGCCGTGAAGACAGGTTCTGTTCCGTGGCTGTCCTGGCGCCCGCCTTCGTCATAATGGAGAATCCGAAGGCCGCGCACGAGGTCCAGCAACTCATTGTGTTCGAGGCAGAATTCTCTCCGTCGCGGATGTTGGTAACGGAGATGACTGTCAATGAGAAAAGTTTCATAGACCAGGACGCCGCCTGGCCTCAGGGCCCGAAGCAGCAGAGGAAAGAGTGGCCGATGGAGGTAGCAAAATCCGAGTATGACATCGTAACGGGCAGCTAGGATCCCGGCCGGCCTGGCGGGATCTTCAAGTTCCATGGCGTGGATGGTGACCGATGTCAAACCCTGCTGCACGGCGACGGAGGCCAGGTCAGCCAGCGCCTGCTCGTCCCGATCGACCGCATCAACCGTAAAACCCTGAGCAGCCAGGTAGAGCGTGTTTCGACCCCGCCCGCAGGCGACATCCAGGGCCTGTCCACGCGGGAGCATCGCGAGAGAGTCTTTCAGGAACTGCGCGGGGGCAGGATCGAGAAGCGCCGCCGGCCTGGTGCGATCGAGTCTGACGCCGACGGACCCCTGCACGCCGTCCACCGGCGGGATGACCTTCCGAATCCACAGCCTGGCTCTGGTGACCGGGAATTCGTGAAACAGCATGGCGGTCACGGCTTCGCCCAGCGTCTCCAGGAGGACATAGGGCTGCTTGCGTCCGACTTCCAGGACCCGAGCGGCCACGGCTGCATAGTCGACCGCGTTGCCAATGTCGTGTGTGGAGGCGGCGAGGGCAAAGGCATCGGACGCATACTCGAGTTCCAGATCAACCGCGATGGGCTGAAGCGTCTGACGCTCGGCGGTGGTGACGCCGCAATGTCCTTGGAATTCAAGGCGTTCAATCATCAGATGGTCGGCCATGAGGCATTGTCGTTGATGAGCCGGTCATCCGTCAAGAAAGCCCGTGCTTGCTTGACTACGATTCAGGACGACTCCTATAATCGTTCACAATTTGCGCCACAACGAAGATGGTAATTTTTCGAGGAAAATGGGCGACCTGACGCATTTCAATAAATCCGGACGGGCGCGGATGGTCGATGTCTCGCAGAAGGCTTTGACTGAACGGACGGCTGTGGCCCAAGCCCGCGTCTTCATGCGGCCGGAGACTCTGGCGCAGATTCAAAAGGGAAAGATTGTAAAGGGCGACGTGCTGGCAGTGGCCCAGGTGGCCGGAGTCATGGGCGCCAAACGGACTCCCGATCTCATTCCCATGTGCCATCCGTTGCTGCTTAGCAGCGTGGATCTGACGTTTAAGGAGGAGTCGCAACCGGACCGGGAAGGGCAGTGCGCCATCACTGTCACGGCGACGGTCAAGACGACGGGCCAAACCGGTGTAGAAATGGAAGCCCTGACGGCAGTGTCGGTAGCGGCGCTCACCATTTACGATATGTGCAAAGCGGTGGACAGGGGGATGAGCTTCGGCGAGATCGCGCTGCTGTCCAAGTCGGGGGGAAAGTCAGGAACCTATACGCGGCCATGATTACCGTCAAGCTGTTCGGTTTGATCAAAACTCTCGCGAATAACCAGGCTGAGCTGGCGGTCACGCTCGATGGTGGGCGGCGCGTGCAGGATCTGATTGTGACGCTGAATGCGCAGTTTCCAAAAATCGGTGAGTTGATTCATCAGAAGCGGGTGTTGATCTCCGTCAATCAGGACATCGCCCACGGCGAAACCGAGATTCGCGATGGCGACGAGGTGGCGTTGCTTCCGCCCTTTGCCGGCGGAGCGGTTCCGGGAGGAATCACCGGGCCGGATGAAGCGATGTTCGTGCGTGTTCAGCGGGAGAACTTCTCCGTGGACGCCGAGATTGACCGGGTCCGCGCCCGGTCCACGCGCATCGGTGGAATCTCGATCTTTCTGGGAACGGCGCGGGACCATTCCAAGGGCCACGATGTCAGCTCCATCACCTTTGAGCACTACGAGGGGATGGCGCAGAAGAAGCTGCGCGAGATCCGCGAGCGGGCCTTGAAGCAGTTCGACGTGCTCGAAGTCGCGATTTTACACCGGTATGGGGAAATCGAAGTCGGGGAGAATATCGTGCTCATCGTCGTCGGCGCGGAGCACCGGGCGGAGGCCTTCAAGGCTTGCCGGTGGTGCATCGACGAATTGAAGCAGATCACTCCGATCTGGAAACTGGAGCATACGCCGGCCGGCGAGGTCTGGGTGGAGGAACATCCGTAGGATGTTGAAAAAGGCTGCCAGCTTTGTTCTCGGTCGCCCGTCTCCCTGCGACGTACTGAAAAACATACGTATCAGTCGCCGGACTCCCTGCGGCCTCGCTGAACAGCATTTTTGAACATCCTGGGCAGAAAAAGATGACGGCCAAGGTTAAATCAAAGTGCATCTTGGAGCATCTGTGAATCACAAAACCTCCGATATTGCGGACACGTTCGGGCGGCCGCTCAAGAGTCTGCGCCTGTCCGTGACGGACCGGTGCAACCTTCGGTGCAAGTACTGCATGCCGGAGGAGGAGTATGCCTGGCTGCCTCGCGATAACGTGCTTACGTTCGAGGAGATGGCCACGTTGACGGGGTATTTCACCGATCTGGGCGTGGACAAGGTGCGGCTGACCGGCGGTGAGCCGCTGCTGCGGCGTGACCTGCCGCAACTGGTCCGCCTGCTGTTTCAGAACCGGCGGATCACGGACCTGGCCCTGACGACCAACGGCATTCTCCTCGGCGATCAAGCGCAGGCTCTCTATGACGCCGGCGTGCATCGCGTCACCGTCAGCCTGGACACCCTGCGTCCGGACCGCTTTCGCGCCCTGACCCGTCGTGACGAGCATGTCCGCGTGCTTGAAGGGATCCAGACGGTGATGAGGGTCGGCTTTACCGGCCTCAAGCTGGACACGGTGGCGATTCGCGGGTTCAACGACGACGAGCTTGCGGACCTGATCGAATTCGGCAAGCGCGTCCGGGCGGAAGTGCGATTCATCGAATATATGGACGTCGGCGGCGCGACCGACTGGTCCATGAATCAGGTCCTGTCGCGCGAGGCGATTCTGGACACGTTGAGCCGCCGGTACGGACGAATCGAACCGGTGAACGAGATCAGTTCCGCTCCGGCTCAGCGCTTTCTGCTGCCTGATGGAACGAGTTTCGGCATCATCCCCTCGACGACCACGCCGTTTTGCGCCACCTGCGATCGGAGCCGAGTGACGGCGGACGGCATGTGGTATCTCTGTCTCTATGCCAAGGATGGAACGGATTTGCGCGGGCCGCTGCGGGCCGGCGCGTCGCCGGATTCGATCCGGGCGTTGATCCGTTCGGTCTGGCAGGGTCGCATGGATCGTGGCGCGGAGGACCGCAAGGCGTTGGAGAAGGCCGGCGTCCGGGAAGAGCGGCTGATCGAGGTCAAGAAACTCCGGGACGATCCGCACCTCGAAATGCATGCGCGCGGCGGATGAGCGTACGGACAGTGTCCTGACCGTCGGTTGACGAAACGTCGATTCGTTTATCTCCCTCATGCCAGATCTGCAGTTCATGACCATGCTCGGCCTGGGATTCCTGCTTGGGATGCGCCATGCGCTCGATGCCGATCATGTCGCGGCGGTCTCCACCATGCTCGCGCAGCGCCCCGATCTTCGCCGATCCGGATTCATCGGATTGTGCTGGGGGTGCGGCCACACGGCAGTCCTGCTGATCGTCGGATTGGCGGTGCTCGCTCTTAAGATCACGATTCCCGACGCCGTGGCCCAGGCGTTTGAATCGGTCGTCGGCGTGATGCTGGTCGCGCTGGGGCTTGCCCTGGCGGTGACGCTGTATCGCGAGCAGTGGCATCTGCATGCCCATGAGCATGATGGTGCGCGTCACGTGCATCTGCACAGTCATCGTCTCGGCGAAGACCATGTGCACCGGCATATGTGGCGCGATTCGCTGCCGCCGTTGCTGGTCGGCATGGTGCACGGGTTGGCCGGTTCTGCCGCGCTCATGCTGGTGGTGCTCTCCGCGGCGCACACGCTATGGGAAGGTATCGCGTACATTCTGCTCTTCGGCATCGGTTCGATTCTCGGCATGGTGGTGCTGGGGGTGATCATCAGTCTCCCGTTCCTGTTCTCTGTGCCGTTTGGGCGGTCTGTTCATGTGGCGGTGCGGGGGCTTGCCAGCGTAGGCAGCATCGGTTTCGGGCTCGCCATCCTGTTCCGCTAAGCTATTTTCTTTGTTGGCCTCATTTTCTTGTGCGGCCCATGAATGTCGAAAAAACATGAGTACATTCCGTCTCTTCTCCGAGAGACATGAAGTTAATTCTACGTGCGGGCAGAGAAGGCTTGTGCTATTCTGCCCCCCAATGCGGGGCGGCAGGTAGGAGTGTGACGGTGCGAGAAGGGAGAGGCCGGTGAAGATTCGTGTGCTCGGATGTCATGGCTCCGACCAGCTTGAGGAGCGTGATGGCAAGGCCAGGCAATGCCGGACCTGCGGGTTCCTGGTCAACGGGACGGTGATGATTGATGCCGGGACGATCGGGGCGGCGCTTCGTCTTGATGAGCAAAAGCAGATTCGTCATGTTCTGCTCTCGCATCTCCATTTTGATCATGTCCAGGGCCTTCCGACGCTGGCGGACAATCTTGTGGAAGAAGAAGCGGATGCCATCGAACCGGTGGTGCTTACCAGCACCGCATCGGTCCTGGACGGGCTGCGCGCGCACCTGTTCAACGGCGACGTCTATCCAGATTTTTTCTCGCTGCCTGAGCCCGAGCATCCGATATTTGTAGGCCACGCCCTCGAAGTGGGGAAGGAAAGCGAAGTGTCCGGTCTGCATGTACGGGCGATCCGGGTGAACCATCAGGTGCCGACCGTCGGGTTTCTGATCCGGGATGGTGCCTCTTCGGTGCTCTACAGCGGCGACACGCATGAGACGGAGGAGATCTGGAAGGTGGCAGCCAAGGAGCCGACCCTGAAGGCGGCGTTCATCGAAACGTCGTTTCCGAATCGACTGCTGGGACTTGCCAAAGTCAGCAAACATTTGACGCCGACCCTCTTTGCGCGCGAGTTTCAAAAGCTCGGCCGGCCGGACCTTCCCGTTTACATTTATCACGTGAAGCCCCGGTTCCGTCAGGAAATCACCAAGGAATTGTCGCAGCTCAACATACGCAATCTGACGGTTTTGGAAGAAGGCCAGGAAGTTCAGGTCTGAACGCGACTCCCATGGCGTGGTTCAAGAAAAGCGAATCGCCCGGTTCCGAGGAAAGCCGCAAGCGGCCCAAGGTATCCGAAGGCCTGTGGCTGAAATGCAACCATTGCCGGGAGATCATTTATCGCAAGGAAGTGGACCGGAACAACAAGGTCTGCCCCAAGTGCGACTACCACTTTCCGATCTCGGTGCAGGAGCGCATCGCGCTGCTGCTGGACCTCGGGTCGTTCAAGGAATGGGAAACCGATCTCGCTCCGCAGGACCCGCTTGTGTTTACCGATAGTCGCTCGTACACCGACCGTCTGGCAGCTCAACAGGAGAAGACGGGCCGCAAGGACGCGATGGTGATCGGTGAGGGCGCGATCAACGGCTGCCGGATCGTTCTCAGCGTGTTCGACTTCGGATTCATGGGGGGCAGCATGGGGTCGGTGGTCGGGGAAAAAATCTGCCGTGCCGCGGACCGGGCGCTGGCCGCACGCCTGCCGCTGGTGCTCGTGACGACGTCGGGAGGAGCCCGGATGCAGGAAGGCATCCTGTCGCTCATGCAAATGGCGAAGACATCGGCCGCTGTGGCTCGCCTCAGCGAGGCGAAGGTGCCGTTTATCGCCATTCTGGCAGACCCGACATTCGGCGGTGTCACGGCCAGCGTCGCCATGCTTGGTGACGTGATCATCTCCGAACCCAAGGCCTTGATCGGTTTTGCCGGGCCCCGCGTGATCGAGCAGACGATCAAGCAGCAGTTGCCGGAGGGGTTTCAGCGGGCGGAATTCCTTCTGGAGCACGGCATGATCGATGCGATCGTCGAACGGAAACACCTGAAGGAAACGTTGAGTACCCTCCTGTCGCACATGTAGGGCCTGTCGGGCCGCGTCAACTGCATGCCCATGTCCTATCTTCAGTCGGTCGAATTTCTGTACGGCCTGCAGAAGCACGGCATTCAGCCGGGCCTTGGGACGATCCAGTCGCTGTTGGATCGGCTCGATCATCCTGAACGCCGGTATCCGTCGCTTCACATTGGAGGGACAAACGGCAAAGGCTCGACCGCGACCATGGCCGCGTCCATGCTGCAGGCGGCCGGGTACCGGGTGGGGCTGTACACGTCTCCGCACCTGGTGGACTTCCGGGAACGGATCCGGATTAATGGAGAGGTCATTTCTGAAGCACGCGTGGCGGCCCTGACCGATTGCGCGTGTGCGGCTGCCGGAGAACCGCGCGAGCCGACGTTCTTCGAGTTCACCACCGCCATGGCGTTTCAGCAATTTGCGGATGCAGCAGTCGACGTGGCCGTGGTCGAAGTCGGGCTTGGCGGGCGATTCGATGCGACCAATGTCCTGACGCCGGCGGCGGCCGCCATCATCACTGTGGCACTCGACCACCAGGAATATTTAGGGGAGACGATCGGCGACATCGCCTACGAGAAGGCCGGGATTATCAAGCCCGGAGTGCCGGTGGTGGTCGGGCGGGTCTCCAGCGAAGCGGCGGCAGTGCTCTCGCGCGTGGCCGGTGAGCGCGGCGCACCGTTGAGCCGATTGCATGATGACTTTAACGTTTCGGGCACGTCGCCTGCCCGATTCCGGTACGAGGGGATGAACGAATCGTACGACGAATTGGCCTGTCCTCTGGCCGGTCGGCATCAATTGGACAATGCGGCCTGCGCGCTTGCTTTGCTGGAGGCGGTGTCGGAACGAGGCCTGCCGGTTTCGGAAGGGGCGGTGCGTGAGGGACTGCGGACCGTCCGTTGGGAAGGGCGGCTTGAAACGGTTGAATCCCGCCCTGCGCTCGTGTTGGATGGCGCACACAACCCGGATGCGGCGGCGGCCGTGGCGATCTACCTGGATGATTTCCGTCGCCAGCATTCCGGATCGCGCGTCATTATGGTGTTGGGGATGATGAAGGATAAGGACCGCGAAGGATTCCTCGATCATCTGCTCCCGCACGTGGATGAGGTCATTGTGACGCAGGCGCACATTCCCCGCTCGGCAACGGCACGGGAACTGGAGATCTCATTGCGAGCACAGGGACGAGCGACGCGCGTGGTTCCCGACCCTGCCGATGCGATCAGTCTCGCTCGACGGATGGCCGCTCCCGACGATCTGATCCTGGTGACCGGTTCACTGATGCTGGTGGGGGAGGCCAAAGCCATCCTGCTCGGCTGCGGGCTGTCCCCTCTAAGGGGCTGACATGGCTGACCGCCCCTGGGCGATTTCGTTCGTGGTACTGTGCGCGGGAATGGTCCTGGGGTTCTTGCCGTTCCCCGCCGCGTCTTTAGCCCTTGCCGCGGAGTCGTCCCAGCAAACAACCGTCGTGACTCCTCCTGCCGCTGCGCAACAAGTCGTAATCACCGCCGATCGCATTGAGCATTTTCAAGTCACCGATGTGTATGAAGCAGACGGATCCGTCGTGATCGTGCAGGGGCCGATGCGGCTGACTTCCGATCACGCCACCCTCTTCGCGCTGTCCGGGACGCTGATTGCCGAAGGACACGTGCATCTGAAAGATCGTGTGTCGGATGTGGATGCCGAGCGGTTGGAACTGAATGTGAACACGGAGGCCGGGGTGCTCACCCACGGCCAGCTCTATATCAATTTGACGAATACCCTCTTCACCGGCCGCCTCATGCAACGGTTTTCGGAGGATCATTATCGCGCGAAGGAAGGGATGTTCACCAATTGCGACGCGCAAAAGGGAGAGGTGCCGGCCTGGCGCCTGACCTTCAAAGATGCGGACCTGATGGCGGGCGACCGCGTGCATCTCAAAGATGCGTGGCTCTGTGTGAATGACGTGCCGATCGTGCCGATCCCTGATTTTTCCTATCCTCTCGCCACGGCTCGAAAAAGCGGGCTGCTGATACCGGCGCCGGGCTATGATACCCGGTTCGGCTTGACCTATAGGCAGAGCCTCTTCTGGGCGATCAGTCCAAGCAAGGACTTGACGATATCGCCGCAGTATTACAGCGAACTCGGATATGGGAGCGATTTCGAATACCGCTACGTATTGGATCCGAAGTCAAAAGGGCAGTGGCTGCTAAGTGTGCTGAAGCAGCAACAACTGCCGCAAGTTTCAGGCGTTGATCAAAACAGCGGCGATGCGAAGCGGACGCGCGCGCTGATCAGCGGCACCCACATACAGCAGGTCAATCCCAATTTGCGCGTATTGGGGTCGGTCTTCTTGGTCTCCGATCCGGAATATCTGAGCCAACTCAGCAATTCGGGCACACAGCGTGCCATGCCGAGCTCGGATTCCAGCCTGCTGGTCAACCAGCGATTGGCCAACGGCAACCTGTACCTCGTCGGGCTGTACCTGCAGCCACTCAACGCCGGCGGCAAGGAGACGTTTCAACGAGTGCCTGAGCTGGGCCACGGGTTCGCCAATTATGCGCCGTTCGGCGGGCCGGCCCAGCTGGGGATGGACTCGCGAGTGGCACATTTTTACCGTGAACAAGGATTCCAGATCAGCCGTGCAGACCTGCTACCGTCATTCTCGACGGAGCAGTGGCAGATTGGGCACGTCATCGGATTCACGCCGCAGGTAAAGCTCCGAGAAACCTTTTATACGCACAGTGTGACATCGGCCAAATCCACGCATCGGGAAACGCTCTGGGCCAGTCTGGAGGCCGCGTCGAGCCTGGCACGCCGGTTTGACCGGGAGGGCGGCCGAAGCGTGCTGCATACCATCGAGCCGAAGATCGTCTATGAATATGTGCCGCCGACAGACCAGTCAGAAATTGTTCAGATCGACGACGTGGATAATCTGACGAAGAAAAATCTGATGACCTATTCCCTCCAAAACCGGCTGTTGGGACAGAACGAGAAAGGAATGTCTCGGAGCTGGCTTGATCTGACGCTCGCCCAAAGCTACCACCTGGGCGGCGTGCAAACTGAAGCCAGGAAGTTTGCGTATCCCGGCAGTGCGGAATTCGGTAATGCCACGCAGCCGGTGCAGCCGGCGATGACCGCTGTGGCCGGCAAGAAGTTCTCTGATGTCTGGTTGCGGGCCGTGATCGGAGATCCGGCATTGCCGCCGGTGACGGTTCTGGGGCAGCAGCGCAGCCTCCTGCCGACGATCAATAACACCCTCACCATGGATGTGTTCTTTGATCCGTATGGGGGAGGGCTCAGCCAATGGAACACCGATCTTCGGTTACAGCAGGAGAACAACTGGTATGTTGAAATCGGGCAGCGGTTCACTCGCGATGGAAACCGGGTGAGGCGCGGAGACATCTGGAATCCTATTTCCTTCAATGAAGTGTTCGCTCCGACTCCGAAACTGAATTTCACGACGATCACAGCGGCTACAAAACTTCCGTTTGGCTGGACGGTCGGCGCCAAGATGTATTACGACATCAAAAACGGACAGAGTCCCGAACTAGATCTGGTCGGCTTGTATCAAAATGCGTGCAAGTGCTGGTCGGCAGGCCTCTATTTTCTGCAGTTTCCTGATCGGCAACAGTACAGTTTTATGGTCAGCCTGACCGGTATCGGTTGGACGGAGAATTTCGGCACGGCCGTGCTGAGATCAATCCTCAGCCCTCTCTTGATCGGCGAGCGGGGGCTGCCGTGGGCTGCGCCGGGTGGTCCGTACGGGAGGACGCGGATTACTTCGCCGGCCGCGGGGGCGGCCGGTGGCCCGGTCAGGCCGTGACGAGTGCGCAACAGGGTAGCCGCATGAGAACATTTTCACAAAGAATTCACAGGTGTCTTGGCGTAGTCGTGGGTCTGGTAGTGCTCACATTCATCACTAGTGTACCGGTTGACGCTGAACAGGGCCGGAGCAATCTCAGTCGGGCGAAGGTGTTCCTGGCAGCAGGCGATTACCGGCACGCGATCGAGATGTGCCAGAAAGAGGTGGAGGAGGCGCCTTCCGCGGATAGTTATGTGTATCTCACGTATGCCTATCATGCGCTAAACGGCTATCTGGATCATTTGGCCAAGACCGAGCAGTGGGTCAAAGTCGAGCAGCTCTACGTGAATCTTGCCTTTCGCGACCTCGATGCGCTGACCAATCCGCCGGATATTCTGGCGAGAATGGCCAAGGAGATCATTCACGAGAGCGCCGGCCGGCAGGCGGACGTCAGCGCCGCCATGGCGGCGCGGCTCAATGAGGCTTCGACGGCGCGTCTGTGGAAACAGCAGGCAGCATGGCGGGTTGCCAAACCGTAGTCCTGGTGGGCCGGACCGCCGCCCGAATGGAGCTGGTAGTGGAGGCGTTGACAGTCTGAAAGAGCGTCGTGTACGATGCGCGTGTCGATGTCGGTACGGAAAAAACGTGCGGGATGCAAGGAGGCGGGTCCGTGGGAAATGCGTTGAAGGCGGATGAGACAAGCTGGGATGCCCAGGTGATGAAGTCGAAGGAGTTGGTCCTGGTTGATTTCTGGGCGGTCTGGTGCGGGCCCTGCCAGATGGTGGCGCCGGTCATCGAAGAATTAGCGACGGAATATGCCGGCAAGGTCAAGGTGATGAAGCTCAATACGGATGAAAACCCCGAGATTGCCGGCAAATATCAAGTGATGAGCATTCCGACGATTTTGATCTTTCAGAACGGCCAGCCGGTCGAGCGCCTGGTCGGAGCGATGCCGAAGCGGAAATTCAAGGAAGTCCTCGATTCCTTGCTGGCGCAAACATCCAAGACGGCGTAGGTTACCCCTCCCTGGCCCGCATTATTCATGACGGCTTCTACTGCAACCGCCGAGATGCCGCTACGACAAGCCTGGCCGCTGGCTGAGCGCGGCCAGGTGGGCGGGCTCGCCGCTCGGTGGTCGGTCGACATCCTGTTCAAAGCTGCCTCCCTTCCTCGTGGCTCCACGCGCCCGTCTCGCAAGGCGTCGCAGCGGTTTCGTCACGAACCCTCATGAAGAATGCGGGCTAGCCAGCGTGTATGCTCACTGAGCTGCGCATCGCCAATTTTGCAATCATCGATCAGCTGAGCCTCGAATGCGCGCGCGGGCTGCATGTCCTGACCGGCGAAACCGGAGCCGGAAAATCCATCATCATCGATGCGATCGCCCTGTTGGTGGGCGGAAGGGCTGATGAAAGCCTGATCCGCGCCGACGCGGAGGAAGCGGTGCTTGAAGCGGCGATCGTGCTGCCGGCGGCGAGCCCGCTGCTGACCCGTCTGCGTGGAGATGGCCTGCTCGGCGACGGTGACACGGAGTTGATCATCCGGCGGGTGCTGTCACGCTCGGGGCGGCATAAGCTGTATGTCAACGGCAATCTCACCCCGCTGCGGACTCTCCAGAGCCTCGCCGGCACGTTGATCGACATTCATGGCCAGCATGAACAGCAGTCGCTCCTGTCGGCCCAGTCCCAGATGGATGCGCTCGATGCGTTCGGCCATCTGAAGGAGGAGCGTGAGGAGTATGCGCATGCCTACGAGCGCTGGCGCGCCTGCCAGCGCGACCGGGAGGAGATGGTCGCGCTGCTATCCGAGCGGAGCCAGCGTGAGGAGTTGCTCCGGTATCAGTTTCGAGAGTTACAGGACGCCGACGTGAAGGCGGGGGAGGAAGCGGCCTTGCAAGCCGAACGCAATCGGTTGGCGCACACGAATCGGCTCAATGAATTGTCGCAGGGAAGCTATGACGCGTTGTATGGCGATGACGGATCGATTCTGGGTTCGCTGGGCAAAATGCGGGATCAGTTGAAGGAAGTAGCGGCCATCGATTCGCAGGGGAAGGACTGGGAGACGCTGTGCGACGGGGCGACTGCGCAGTTGCGTGAGCTGGCCCATCATCTCAGGAGCTACCGTGACGGGCTGGATCAGGATCCCGCACAACTGGCCCGGGCGGAGGAGCGGCTGGATCGGATTCAGCGACTGAAAAAGAAGTACGGTGGAAGTGAGGAAGCCCTGCTGGCAAAGCGGGAACAACTGCAGCGCGACATCGATGCGCTGGATTCCGGCGAGACGCGCCTCGCAGAGTTGGAGCGTCAGCTGGCCGATGCGCGGCAGCAGGCGGACGCGCGTGCCGAGCGTCTCACACGCGAGCGGACCAAAGCGGGAAAGAAACTGGCCACCAGGGTGGCGGACGAATTGGCGGCGCTACGGATGGAGCGGACCCGCATTGAAGTGATGGTGGACACGGACCGTACCGATGCCGGCCTCGGCCCTCTGGGGCGTGACCGGGCTGAATACCGGTTCTCGGCGAATGAAGGGGAGCCGCTCCAGCCGCTGGCTCGCGCGGCGTCCGGTGGAGAACTCTCGCGTGTCATGCTGGCGATGAAAACAGTGCTGGCCGAGGCGGACGGGGTTCCGATTGTAATCTTCGACGAGATCGATGCGGGTGTCGGAGGGGGTGTGGCGGCGGTGATGGGGAAACGCCTGCGTGCCCTAGCCAGGCATCGCCAGGTGTTTTGCATCACGCATTTGCCGCAAATCGCGTCGTATGCAGACGTGCACTACGTGATCGAGAAAAGCGTGTCGAAAAAACGAACCGTCACGCATGCGCGGAAGCTCAACCAGGCCGACCGTCAGGAGGAGGTTGCGCGCATGCTCGGCGGCGTGGCCGTCACCACTGCGGCGCGGAAAACAGCGGCTGAAATGATCGTGGAAGCGGAGAGCAATTCCTAGGCGCGTGTTGGGGCCGAATGCGCGGAGAGGGATTCGCCGGCCCGCTCAAGAAACAATTCGACGAGGTCGGGGTCGAGGGCTGTTCCGGCCTGGTTGCCGAGGTGTTCGCAGGCTTCGACGAACGGCATGGCGGCCTGTCCGGTTTGCGCCGTCAGATGATCGAATGTTTGCGCGACGCCGACAATCCTGGCGAGCAGCGGGATCTGATTCCCGGCAAGCCCGTTCGGATGGCCGGCACCATCGTAGCGTTTGTGGTGATGGGCGATAATGTGCGACGCGGGCTCTGGAATTCCGAGCGGAGCCGTCATTCGAACGCCGAGCATCGAGTGCAGGTCGTCGGCCCTGTCTGATCCGCCATCTGTTTCCTGCGTACCAGCGTCCCAGCGATTCAATGCGACATAGCCGATATCGTGAAGAAATGCACCGAGTGCCAGGGCGTGCTGATCCTCCGGGCTTAAATTCAATGGCGCGGCCAGCAGGGCGGCATAGCTGCGGACCCGGTTTGCATGGGAGAGCAGCAGGTGATCGGACGCCTCCAGCAAGCCTGCGATCAGGGGGGGGCGTCGCCGGCATTGCGCAGTCCCGGAAACGGCGGAACGGGGTGCATCGATGAGGGGACGGGAAATCGGTCACGCAATTGCATCCACGCGTGGGCGGCGCTACGTTATATAGGGTGAAAATGGGTTGGGATGAAAAAAAGAACCCTGGCTCCATTTCGAAATCAGGGCTCTTGCTCGCGCAGACTGAAGGGGAGATTACTGAACGGAGGAAACCACCTTGGCCGAGGGGCATTCGCCCGGTGTCATATAGAGTAAATAATTGCCCATGCCGTGCTGCACATTGGGATTGTGGATCGGATGGTGATGGACCATCGTCATCTCATACTCGTCTTTCGTGTTGACTGAAAAGCCCTGCGCATTTTTGTAGACCTGATGCGGCTGGAACGCGAGGAACGTTCCATCGCTGCCGACATCGGGCACGGTTCGCAGCAGCGTCTGCTGCGTTGTCTTGTTATCCAGCGTGATCAACAGCAGTTCGTCATGTCCGTGGGGATAGGCGAACTTCACGCAGCCGTCCATGTTGAATTTGAGCGGCGCAGAATGGATGGACACGCCCGGCTTGATTTCAATGCCTTCATCCGTCTGGTTCGGTCCGCGCTGGGCGAATTTGCTGTAGCAGACGATATTGATGCCGACCTGGTACACGTCCATTTCCTTGACGGACTTGTTCTTCTTGGTCGTGTACATGGTGAACCGGGCCAGCACGTCCTTCGTTGGCGGTGCCTTGTGGTAGAAAGCGACGACTGACATGAGGTGCGTGCCCTTCGCGAGTTTCACGCCATAGCCATCCGGGAAGCGGGCCTCCGTCATCTCCAGCCCGGCCCCGGCGAAAAACAACGGCTCGCCGTCGCAGGACACGCTGGGTTTGTCGTTGTTCAGCATCAGAATATGGTGCAGGTAGTTCTGAGGGAGCGCTTTGCCATCTTTCGTGAAGACCTCCGACTTGTACCCGGTCATGTATGTGTCCTCGGGCAGTTGGAAGACATGCTTCGGCAGGCTGGCGGCCAGGTCTCCTTCGTGGGGAGACGGAAGATCGATTGGACCAAAGGTCAGCGTGACGGTGTCGTCGGTGATGGCAATCCTCGTCGTGACCTGGTTTTTCAAGGTTGGCACGGCCGGGGCGGCGCCGTGCTGATGGCCGCCGTCGGCCAGCGCTGTTCCCACTGGCAGTATCGAAAATACGGTTACGAGCAATAAGCGGTTCATGTTTTCTCCAGAAACAATCCGGCCGAATCCGTGTTAATGGGCTGGCGGCGGCGTCAGCCGCTTCCAGGTATAAGTCCCTCCGTGCTCACGAGGAGGAATGTTCTTGCGTGTACCAACACGAGTGTACCACCAGATTCCCTTTGCTTCATTCCCATCTTCAGACAGCAGGACTTCAAAGCCTCCTTCGCGGTCGTTCTCGGGCTGTTGCCACGTGCCTTGCCAGAGGCGGTTCGCATAGTTGGCGGTTTTGAGCATCCCGCCCTTGTGCGTGTAAGTGCCGTTGCCCGCCTTATCCAGCGTCGCCCGATAGGCTTTATCTTCTTCTTCGATCTCCCAGCCGCCGCTTAAATCCGGCGTCTCGGACGTGACGGAATTTTTTTGGGCAGACGCAACGCCATTGGTTTGCGCGGTTGTCAAAAACGGTTTGGCGCGAGAGGATTCGTGCCAGACATGGAGGAGCCACTGACCATTGCGACGTTCGAGGACTCCGGTCTCGCGCAGGGGGAGCGAGAGGCTTGTGAGATTGGCGCCGGTGCCGACATGGCTGATATAGTCCAGTTCCATTGTAAACCAGGCGATATCGCCCCTTTGCCACACGTTCAATTCTAAAATCGGGATTTCCAGCTTGATGACGGCTTCGAATTCATCCTTCATTTCCCGCTCGACGGCCGGCCACCCGACATATTTCCGTCCGCCGATGGTATACCCGATGACATCGGCATCGTGAGCCATGTACTTCGAGAGGGTCGTCATGTCCTTCTCGGCGTTGGCGCGGACGATCAGACGGATAATGGCTTCAGGAGTGTTCGGATCGGCGGCGTAGGCAGGGGCAATCCAACACGACGCCGCCAGTACGAGCAGCAGCATAAGGCTGCCCATGAAAGAGGGCCGCCATGTCGATTGGTGATCGATTGTGAGCATGCAGAATATAAAGATACCTGTGCGTCCGCCTGATTGTCAATCGTTCTTGCTTACTTTATATGGAGCGGTGTTGAGCGGACAGGCCGGAACGCGATACCAGCTCACGGTAGAGATGCTCCGCGAGCGGTTCGAGATTTTTGGCATCCGCGGCATTATAGGTGACGAGTCGGGACAGCGCCTGCTCGTCGCCGGCTTGCCACTGATACCACAGGCGGACAGCTTCCCGGCCGTCCATGCCCTGAACGGAGGCATGGCGCGCGATGCCGAGCGTCGACTCGATCTGTTTCAAGCCGCCGCTGTATCCCAACCGCCGGGCGGCAAAGCACAGGTCGAAATGCGGCTGGTCGAGTTGCAGACGCGGGTATTTGGCTTTCAGGAACGGCAGGTCGAAGGCGCTGCCGAAAAAAGTGACGATCAGATCATAGCGATCCAATTCATCCGCCAGCCGCTGGCCGGTCAGCGACTCGTTTCGAATCAGGGTCGTCATGCGGCCGGTGCTATAGAGGCCGACCATCGTGACATCGCCTTCGTGCGGAGCGGTTCCGGTGGTTTCAATGTCGAGAAACACCGTTCGGGATCGGAAGACGTCGAACAGCCGCCACTGGTCGCGTGGTTTGAGGCAGCGGGAAAAATAGCGCGCATTGCGCCGGCCGAGATGCTCACGCGCCGCCACCACGTCCGCGTCGTACAGCGATTTTCTGGTGCGGGAAATGCCGGGAAGCGTCGGGGAGGCGAGAAATGCGTCCCACGTGGTGACGCCCTCGTCCCAGAGACGTCGCTCGGTGTATTCACCGATGCCTTTGAGGAAAATGAACGTGGATTCCAGCATGTGTGCGACCGTGGGAGGGAGTCTAGCCTTGATTTCACCTGGGAAACAAGTTAGCATCCCGCGAGTCAGCACGTCATTTTGTGATGATGCGCCGCCCACTCACCCCCTATGGCAGATCAAACACCGCAACGTATTCGCATCATCGTCGGGCCGATCAAGCTGGAAGCCGAGCTGAAGTCGAACAAGACTGCGGACGGTGTCTATGCCGCCTTGCCGGTCGAGGCGCCCGTCAACATGTGGGGCGAGGAATTTTATTGTAAAATTCCAGGCGTGAAGGATCATCGGGAAACGGCGACCACGCAGGTGAAGGTGGGCGACGTGGCCTTCTGGGGGGCAGGGGAGGTGCTGGCCGTGTTTTTCGGGCGGACGCCCATGAGCATGGGGCCCGATCCAGTTCCCGCCGACCGGGTCAACGTCATCGGGCGCATTGTCGGAGACGCCACCGTTCTGCGGCAGGCGATGGGGTCCACCCGCATCAAGGTCGAACGGGCATGAAGCTCTCCAAGGAACGGATCGCACACATGGCTGAGTCGCTCACGCAGCGGTTGACGCAGCAGAAAGTGGCGGTACCGGCCGGTTCCCATCAGGCGATGGTGGAGACATTGGGGCATGCCATCACGGAAGAACTGGCGGTTGAGGATAAGCTGAATGCCGACGTGCGGACGCTCATGAAGAAGTATGAAGCCGAAATCGACCGGGGGCAGGTCGATTACCAGAAGATGTTCCTCATGGTGAAAAAGCAGCTGGCCAAGGACCGGGGCATTATCTTGTAGGGCATGCACCGGACACAGGACTGGAATTTTCGAATCTCTTGCGGGTAATGTCTAACGAGTAACGACAAACGTGCCACTGTTGAGCGAGGATAAAATCAGTCATCTGTCGCACGTCATTCTTGGCGCGGTCAAGAAGAGCATGGCCGTGAAGCTCATCGGGGATGAAACCCTGGCGTTGCGCGAAATCAAGCGCGTGCTGGCGTCCGAATTGGCTCAGGAGGAGGCGGTCGATCGTGCCGTCCGGACCCGCCTGGCCTCCTATGCACGGCCGATCGTGGAAGGCAGTCAGGAGTGGGATATCCTGTATCGGAAAACGTTCGAAGAGGAAAACCGAAAGAGGTTGCACCCATGAACATAAGACGAGTCAGTGCCGTGATGATGCTGGCGTTGTTGCCTGTATGGAGCTTATCCGCCTGTGCAAGTGAGTCAAAGGTCAAGGCTCGTGAACCCTTGACGCTTTCGTCAAGTGTCCCGCCGACCGCGCAGCAATACACCTCGCAAGGCAGCAGCGCGTATCAGACGGGGCAGTACGACCAGGCAAAGTCGCTGTTCGCGCAGGCGGTATCGGCCGCGCCCAATTCCGGAGAAGCGCACTACAATCTCGGGCTTGCCTTGTTCAAGCTGGGGGATACGGATGCGGCGCGGGAGCAGTTCATGCAGGCGGGTGTTCTGGCGCCTGGCAACAAAGTCATTTGGGATTCGCCCGCGCACAGTCCCTATGGTTCGCCGGATGCCAACCTTCCCAAAAAGACCAAAGAGCATCCTTATGCCAATTCAAAGCCGACCTTCGGCGGCGGGCCGAGGTAGCGGAAGTCCGAGCGGCGATAGCTGAGCGCAATGGCTAAGATTGTCGATGCGGGCGACAAGGCTCCTGACGTTTCTTTGATGGACCAGGCGGGCACGGCCGTCCGCCTCAAGGATTTCAAAGGTCAGCCGGTCGTCCTGTATTTCTATCCCAAAGACGACACACCCGGGTGCACGAAAGAAGCCTGCGATTTTCGCGATGCCGAAGCCGCGATCAAGAAAACCGGCGCGGTGATTCTGGGCGTAAGCCTGGACGGCGAAACCGCGCATCAGAAGTTTATTGCCAAGTACAAACTCCCGTTTTCGCTGCTGTGCGACGAGGGTGCCAAAGTCTCCAAGGCCTATGCGGTCTACAAAGAAAAAAACATGTATGGCCGGAAATATTGGGGCATCGAGCGCAGCACGTTTGTCATCGACGGCGCCGGCGTGATCACGGTGGCGTTTCGCAAGGTCAAGGTCGACGGTCACGCCAAGGAAGTGCTGGTCGCGCTTAAAGCAGTGAACCGTGATCAGTGATGAGTAATGGGTTGGTGCGCGGTCTGATAGATTCAACGCTGTTTATTCCTGACTCATCACTCACTACTCGTCACGCTTCACGCTCAGGCTAACGATGGATGGCAGGGAAAAGACTTGGCATGGTATTCGCGCTGCGTCGCTCTCGATCATCGCCGGTCTCGGCCATCTCTACCTGGGTGAGAAGAGCGGATACACCTTCCTGGCGTTCGGTCTCGCGCTGTTTCTGATTTCACGCACATTCTGGCCTCCTGCGGAATTACTCTATCTCAGCTTTGCCATCTACTCCTCCGCGGATGCGTTTGCGATCGCGAAGCGTGGTCACGGGCTTGTGTAAACGCGTGAAACGTGACTCGTTGAGAGGCGTTAGGTTTCGCCGATTCTGCGTTGCAGGCTGCGCTGTTGTTTTGCTCGCTGGTTCAAATACCTACGCCGCTGAAAAAATCGATGGACAGTTATCAGTGCGGGATGTGCTGGCCTTGCCGGGACAGCCGGCCCGGATTGAAGCGGCGCTGACCCGAAGCAGCTTGGCGGGGAAACAGGGTTTGGGAGGGGAGCAAATCGAAGTCGTGGTCGAGGGCAAGCCCGTGGGGAAAGCCATGACGGGCGGGGATGGACGCGCGTTTCTGGACTACGTGCCGAAGGTTCGTGGCAATCATGCAATCGTCGTCAAGCTGGCGCCGAATCCCAGAGTGGTGAGTCCGGATGCCAGGGCTCTACTAGGTGCCTGGGAGCGCCGGCGCCCGATCCTTCTTGTTGAGGTCACGGCCTTGATGCAGCCGCAGAAGATGTCTCCGTTGCCGGTTCCCTCCATGCCGATTCCGTTGGGTCAACGGGAGGACTCCGCACCCGCGCCGGACGCAGCCGATGAGTTGAAGCGGCTGGCGCAGTTTTTTTATAACGTAATCTATGTGTCATGGTCTCCCAAGGAGGCGACTGGTCCGTTCAGCGACAAAACCGATGTGCGTGAATGGCTCGCACAGCATAAGTTTCCGACCGGTCTCTCGATGACAGTTCGTCCGGGCGAACAGGCCCTGGCCGCCAAGATCGATCAGTTACGGGCCGATGGCTGGACCAACGTCAAAGCAGGTATCGGCAAGAGCCGGGCATTCGCCGAAGTGCTCGTGACCCATCGGATGGAGGTGGTTCTTGTGCCGGAACCGGACAAGGGCGAGGTGCCGAAGAAAGCGAAGGCGGTCAAGGAGTGGAAAGAGGTCAGGAAGAAACTCTAGAGGAATCCTCGGATAATAAAGGGAGGACGAGCTGGCGGGTTGGTCTTCTCCCGTGCTCGCGCGTTGCGCGAGCACGAAGGGAGACCGGGGCGCCAGCTTACTTCCCCATCGTCCTTTGAGTTTTGTCTGCGCTTACTTTAGAATGTGGTCAGTCATCCTTCCTTAATTAGAGGCTCTGGCCAGTGAAGGCCAAAACCACGTTTCACTGCCAATCCTGCGGGTATTCCTCGCCTCGGTGGGTCGGCCGCTGCCCGGACTGCGGCGGCTGGAACAGCATGAAAGAAGAGCGGCTTTCGGCAACCGGCAAGGGCCGCCCTCTCGCCATCGGCGGATTGACTTCCAAAGCGACTCCACTCGATGACATCGAGATGGTCGGGGAACCTCGGATCTGGACCGGCATCGGTGAATTCGACCGTGTGCTGGGCGGTGGAGTCGTCCCTGGCTCGGTCGTACTCATCGGAGGCGATCCCGGCATCGGCAAGACCACCTTGCTGCTCCAGGCTCTCCCCCGGTTAGCGACGAATGGGGATCATGTGCTGTATGTGTCGGGCGAAGAGTCACCCCGACAGATCAAGATGCGAAGCCAGCGGCTTGGAATTGCAAGCACCGGGCTGTTGATCCTGGCCGAAACGTCGCTGCAGGAAATTCTCAAGGCCGTGCAGGAACTCCAGCCGACTGCGATGGTCGTGGATTCGATTCAGACGGTCTATACGGATCAGCTGACCTCGGCGCCTGGGAGCATCAGCCAGGTGCAGGAAGTGGCCGGCCAGCTCATGTGGCTCGCAAAGCGAACAGGTTTACCGGTCTTCATCATCGGCCATGTGACGAAAGAGGGGGCCATTGCCGGTCCACGGCTCCTCGAGCACATCGTGGACACGGTGTTGTATTTTGAGGGCGACAAGGGCCATTCCTATCGCATTCTACGCGCGGTGAAAAACCGGTTCGGTTCGACCAACGAGATCGGTGTATTCGAGATGAAGGACACGGGGCTGGAAGAGGTGGCCAATCCGTCCGAGTTGTTTCTGGCGGAGCGCCCGCAGAAAAGCACCGGGTCGGTGGTGGTGTCGAGTCTGGAGGGCACGCGGCCGATTCTGGTGGAATTGCAGGCGCTGGTGTCGCCGACCAACTACGCGATGCCGAAGCGGATGGCGAACGGAGTCGAACTGAATCGCGTCTCGCTCCTGCTCGCAGTGATGGAAAAACGGTTGGGCATGCATCTCTCCGGTCAGGATGTCTACATCAATGTCGTGGGCGGGATGACGATCGACGAGCCGGCGATTGACCTTGGTATTGTAGCGGCGGTGACGTCGAGCCTGCGCGAACGGCCGATCGATCGCCAGACCATTGTGTTCGGTGAAGTGGGGTTGGGGGGGGAAGTCCGGGCGATCAGTCAGGTGGAGTTGCGGCTGAAGGAAGCCGTGAAAATGGGGTTCCGCCGCTGTCTGCTGCCCGAGCGGAACCTGGCGAAGCTGGATCCGGTGAAGGGCGTCGAACTAATCGGAATCCGTGAGGTGGGTGAAGCCTTGGACTCCATATTTATTTAATTGACACATGATATTAGCTATATAAGATGTTGAATTTATTTCGTTTTATATTTCATATCATGGCTATCTCTGCAGCTACCATCAGTGCATCTGGTTGCACGCTATGGCAGGCGAAGCCGCTTAAAGAGGCGACGGCCGAGCAGCTGACCGGGCGGTTGCAGGAGCGAGAGGCGGCCATACAGACGATGAAAGGCCTGTTCCGGGCTCAGATTGCAGGCTCCGGGATACCCATCGCACAACGGGTGGAGGGGGCGATGTATTACCGCCGTCCCGAGGCGGTACGGCTTCAGGGATTCAACCATCTCGGTGGCAAACTGTTCGAGTTTAGCCAGAACAGGACGCATTACCGGCTCGATCTGCCGGCCGAGGGGAAGCGGTTCGCCGGGTTGCTTGAGGAATTGCAGCAGGCGAAAATCGGGCGGTTGTTGCAATTGAGCCGATGGGCGGTCGGTGGAGTGGTCGGTGGTGATTCATCGGCGGGCGGTTCGCGGGCGGCACTGGAAGAAGACGGCGACCGCTACCGGCTGGATGTGTTTCAGTCGGCGCCTGAGGGCCGGCTGCTCCGACGCCTCTGGTTCGAGCGCCGGTCGCTGCAGGTGGTGGAAGAGGAACGGTTGCGTGAGAACGGCGATGCGGAGGTCTCGATGACGTTCGAGGATTACCGGGTCATGCCTGCGGCGCCTGTTTCGGTCACGTCAGCGGGCGTGGGTTCTGCGGGCGTCATGCTGATGCCGTTCAAAGTCACCATTGTCGACCGGATTGTCTCAGGCTCGATGGTCCTGACGTTTCACGAGATCGTGCTGAATCCGGTGCTCAAAC
The DNA here is from genome assembly GCA_009692155.1 of Nitrospiraceae bacterium. Lineage (GTDB taxonomy): Bacteria > Nitrospirota > Nitrospiria > Nitrospirales > Nitrospiraceae > 2-02-FULL-62-14. The sequence goes on along the minus strand of SHZW01000001.1, from coordinate 86,913 downwards.
CGGAAGAGCTCGGTCTGGCTGCGCGGGCGGAGAAAAAATCGCATGAGAATCCTGGCGGTTGAGACCGCGACGTCATGGCAGAGCGTGGCCATCGTGGAGGGCGACGCGGTCGTGGCCCGCTTGGATGAGGACGCGGCAGGGTCGCATGCCAGGCGGCTCGTGCCGGCGATTGACCGGCTGCTGGCGTCGTGCGGGATGGCGCTGACCGACATGGAAGGACTGGCGGTTTCGATAGGGCCCGGTTCGTTCACCGGGTTACGCGTCGGCCTGGCCACGATGCTGGGGTTTCGCCTGGTGACGGGCTTACCGCTCGCCACGGTCCCAACGTTGGAAGCCATGGCGTGGAATTTTCGCAGAGCGGAGCAACTGCTCTGCCCGATGCTCCGGGCGCGGACAGGCGAAGTCTATTGGGCCCAGTATCAGTGGTTGCCGGCGGGCTCGCTCAAGCAGGTGCAGGAGGAGCAGGTTGGGACGCTTGAGGCACTGGTCCAGTCGTTGAAATGTCCGGCGCTGATGTTCGGCGATGGCTGGGAATTGCATAAGCAGGACATCCGCCGCCTGCTCGGCAGGCCTCTGCTCGATGCGGGGGAGACGCCGCCAGGGGCCATGCGTCCGTCAGCCGTCAGTGTGGGGCGCGCAGGGGCCGAACGGCTTCGCTGCGGCGAAGTGGCCGGGCAGGGATTGTCTCCGCGATACGTGCAGCGCGCGGAAGCCGAAGTTGTGTGGGAGCGCCGAGGCGCAGTCTCGCCGATGACCAAGGCGGCCAGACAGCCGGGCCGCCGTAAAGCGCGGGCTTCGTGATGGTGGCCGATACGTCGCAAGCAGGCGGCCTGCTCATCGAGCGCGCGACGGCGCAGGATCTCGATCGCATCCTGCGGATCGAGCAGGAATCCTTTTCGGTGCCGTGGACACGAAAGATGTTCGAAGTCGAGTTGAACCAGAATCCGTTCGGGCATATGTACGTGGCCAGGCCGTCTGGAGGCCACGAACAAGAGGGCGGCTTTATCGGGTACGTGTGCTTTTGGGTGGTGTTCGAAGAATTTCGGCTGATGACGCTGGCCGTGGAGCCCTCGGCGCGCCGACGGGGATTCGGGCGCGCGCTGCTGCGTCACGCCATGGCGCAGGGGAGGGCGCAGGGCGCCACGCGCGCGTTATTGGAAGTGCGCGCTTCGAATGCAGCGGCGCTAAGACTCTACGTGCAGGAAGGGTTCCAACAGGGAGCCGTCCGGATGCGCTATTATACGAATCCGGTGGAAGACGCCGTGTTGATGGAACTGGAACCGATGCCCTGACGAGAGAGCCATGAATTACGAGCATCGAATGGGGAACATCGGCGACTCGCAATTGATAACTCCGAACGGCTTTTTAAAAAGGAGGGACCTATGCTGAACGATGAGCGGATTGCAGAGCTCTTGCGCGCCTCCAGTTTTGAATTTCAGCAGGTCGAAGCGGCTCACCATCACCTGGATGCGGAGCTGGCCGATCTGCACAAGCGGCACGTGCTGACGCCGCAGGAAGAAGTGCAAGTGAAGCAGATGCACAAGGAAAAGCTGGTCAAGAAGGATGCGATGGCCGCGTTGATTCGCGCTTACCGGGATCAGCAGGAACATTCGGCCGCCCGCTGAGCAGCCGATGTCCGACGGTGTGGCGACAGGATGGCTGTGATACTGCCCCCGCTGGCCGGGCATATCAGCGCGCTCAAGCATCGCCTAATCGTTGTTGCATTGACGGTGACAGGCGCGTTTGCAGTCGCGTTCGCCTATTCCGCCCCATTGATCGAATGGTTCAAGCGGCCCTTCACCGACGACCTGATTTTTTACGGACCCACCGAAGCGTTGTTCGCGTCGATCAAAATTTCGCTCCTGGCCGGGGTGGTGTTGAGCCTTCCGGTCATCCTCTATCAATTTTGGAAATTCGTCGAGCCGGCCCTGTTGCCCCGCGAACAACGGTGGGCGATCCCGCTCTTCTGCCTGGCCACGGCGTTTTTTGCGTTGGGCCTGACGTTTTGCAATCTGGTGATCCTGCCGCTGGTGATCAAATTTTTCGTCAGTTTCGGGATGGACCGCGCGTTGACGCCTCAGATGGCAGTCGGTACGTACGTGGATTTCAATGTAAAATTTCTGCTCATCTTCGGATTTGCGTTCGAATTGCCGCTTGTCCTGACCCTGCTGGCCAGGGCCGGGATGGTCTCCGTGGACGCGCTCAGCCTGTATCGCCGGCATGCCATCATGGCGGCGGTGATCCTGTCGGCGGTGATCACGCCGGATGCGACATTGTTTACGATGCTGCTCATGGCGGTCCCGCTCATTATTCTCTATGAGGTCGGGATTCTAGGGGCCCGGATCTTCGGCAGAAAGCCGTTGCCGGGGGAGGCCGAGGAGGGCGACGGCCATCTTGAGGGCCTGGTTCCATCCGGGACGGCAGGGAAACGGATCAAATGAGAAGTGAAAAGTAAAAAGTGAGAAGTAAGAAGTGCGACGAGAAAGAATGGCAGTAAAATCAAGCGGCGTTCGCGTGATTGTCTTGTGCCTAGTGGTAGTCGCCGTGTTTGCGATCCCGGCTCTGGCGGCGGCTCCGCCGGCTGCCGGGCCGCATGCTGGATTATCGTCCGGTTCCGAGTTGCGTCCGGCTCCCAGCATCCAGGCGTTGGCGGTTGCACAGGATAAAACGATCTATGCCGGATCGTTTGGAATGGGCATATTCCGAAGCGACAGTCATGGAAAATCCTGGGTTCCGGTGAATGCGGGGTTGCGCGATCGGTTCGTTCTCTGCCTGGCCGTTGCCGCCGACGGTACCCTGTATGCCGGCACGTTGCGTGGCGGTGTCTTTCGGACGAAAGACGGAGGCCGGAGCTGGCAGGCGATCAATGACGGGCTGTTCCGTGGGCAGGTCAAAACGCTCCTGATTGCATACGGCGCCATTTATGCCGGCACAGGCGGAGGCGTCTACCGTCTTGCGGAGGGCGGTGTCTGGACGCTGCTCACCAAAGGACTGGATGAAACGGTGGTGCAGGCGCTGGTCATGACGGACGACAGCACGCTCTTTGCGGGGACGGCCGCGAAAGGCGTGCAGCGGTTCAAGGCGCACGGCTCGGAGTGGGCCCGGATGCCCTCGCATGGCTTGAAGGATCACGAAGGACTCATCGAAAATTTTATCCGGGTCCTGGTGGCCGACAGGGACCGCACGTTGTATGCGGGGACCTTCGACGGCGGGGTGTTTAGGAGCGGCGACGGCGGCGAAACATGGCGGCCGATCAGCCGGGTGTTGCCGAACGATTCCATCCGGGGCATCATCGTCGGTCAGGGCGGCCTCGTTGTTGCGACAGGCCGCGGGATTTTCAAGAGCCTGAATGACGGCCAGCAGTGGGTGCCGCTGAATGCGGGCTTGACGGAGCTGTCGATTCAGACGCTGACACCGGCGGGCGACGGGGTCTTCTATGCCGGGACCAGCGTGGGCGCGTTCCGCAGCGAGGATGACGGCCGGCACTGGGTGAATATCAGCGACGGGATGTTTGAACCACCATCCGCTACGGACAAGTAACGAAAGGACGCACATGGCAGACGGAGGAGAGAAAGCACGCGCATCGATCACGGTCGCCAGCAAGGGGGAGACGTGGGGGAGCATTGTCCTGAAGTTCTATCCGGATGTCGCCCCGAATCATGTGAAGAATTTTCTCGATCTGGCCGGGAAAAAGCTTTACGACGGGACGACGTTCCACCGGGTGATTCCGGGATTCATGATCCAGGGCGGGGATCCGAACAGTAAAAATCCCGATCGTGCGTCCCATGGGATGGGCGGACCCGGTCACCGGGTCAAGGCCGAATTCAACAGCAAGCCGCATACGCGGGGTGTGCTCTCCATGGCTCGTTCGAACGATCCGGACAGCGCCGGATCGCAATTTTTTATCTGCATGGCGGATGCGCATTTCCTGGATTGGCAATACACGGCGTTTGGCGAAGTGGTGAGCGGAATGGAAGTGGCCGACAGGATTGTCTCGGCCAAGCGGGATGGGCGGGACAATCCCCTGGAACGGATCGAGATTTCCGTCACCGTCACGGAGTGACGGTGCAATTTCAAATGAAAAATGAAAAGTGCAAAATTGTGGTGCGAGGAGTGTTTACATTTTTAATTTTAAATTTTACATTGGCGCTTGTTGCTTGCGCCGTGCCGCATGTCTCTTCGCGGGTCGTATACGAAGATCCGACCAACTTCGTACGTTTGGAATTCGACCATCGCGTTTTGCCAGATCGTCTGGAAACCAGACATGCGCATCCGGTGGCGATCGGCGCCGATGAAATGACGGCGATTCTCAAGGGACTCAGTGTCCGCAATTACCGTTTGAGGGTTCACACATGGATTTCCGGAGAGGCGGATTTTGAACCGGCGTTTACGGAGGCGGAAATCGAGCTGCTGGCGGAAAAACTGGCGGATGCGCTGGCCAAAGCAACACCGGAAGAGAGGGTCACATACTATCTGAGCACGCCGCAAACCTCGGTGAAGCGGCAGATCACGTCCGGCGGTCTGTACATGCAGGGCAGCGAGTTGCACTTCACGCTGAGCAATCACCGCGAGATATACGGGATCCCGGCCCACGGGATGGTCTATGATCGCCGGTATCCGGTCCTGCCGATTGCCCCCAAGGACTTCGAAGTTTTCTTCGATCCCGGGCACGCCGTCGTGCCGAGGAACTTCAGCTTGTGGGACGTAATCTGGGGGCTTGAAAAGGACGACGTGGTGATCGACCTGAACAAGCTGCGTCCCGCCAAATCGGTTGCCTCGTTCCTGCCGTGAAGTGCCTAGCGCATCCTCGGTTTGCCGGTCGTGCTTCCAAAGAAATAAATCGAGAAATTCGGAAATATGCCAGCAAGACTGTTCTGGCCGGCGATGGGCACTAGCACGCCTGCAGCCCCCACGATGGCATCTGTGAATTTGAATTGAATGGTGGGCTGAACCCCCAAAGTAGTGAAACCGTTTATTCCTCCAGCGTTGACCGGATGCCCGTCGGCCCGAAACGTCAGCCCATGCAGTCCAACAAATTCTAGATTGTAGCCAAACCCATTCTTGTCATCGAGAATATGCTCAATGATCAGTCTCGTATTCACGAGATCACCGGGGTACTTATTCTCTCCTCCTTCGTTGCCAGGTAGTGAGTAGGAATAGAATATGCCGCCGCTGATCCGGAACGGGCGAAGATTTTTTCTGAATTCGATGCCTTCTGTCCAGGTGATGGAACCAAAGCGCGTAGCCGGTAGTCGGCCGAGTGGAGCAAACCCGCCAGACGGCTTCTCCGTGCCATACCATTTTTCCGTTGGTAACACGATTTGATTGAATATCGTGACAGACGGTCTCCAACCGTTCGGGTCCTGGACGATCGGGCGGTACTTGATAAAGATCGATACATCGGCGAGTCCGGTGTTCGTCGTCCATGGTCCGCCTTCCCCGCTATTGAACTTGCCGCTGTCCTTCTCCCAAAAGGCCAGCCACTTCAGGCTCAATTCTGTTTCGATGTGATCTGTCCAGCCGTACGCAAAATTCACTTGGGGCGCAATCTGGTAGAGGTGCGCATTGGTTGGCTGCCGATTCGCGGACAGCTGATTGCCATATCTGCTCTCGCTGATTTGGGCAAAAATAAACGGATGGGCATGGAACTGACCTTTTGGTGAAATGTCGACGCCCGAGATCAGGATTGGTCCATTCGACATGGGATTCCAGCTTCGGCGATAGTTCTGGATTTCCTCCTCCGACGGCACCCACTCCCAGGCGTCGCTTGCCATGGGAGCGCCAAGCGAGAGCAATGAAACGGCAAGGAGGGAGCCGATGAGGGGGCGACGCAATGCGCGGTGGACGGTGTGCAGCGGAGATATGCTGGCGTCGGTGTTCATGGGCGGCAGTTATAGCACGGAGATGTCGAAGGCAAGTTACGGATTCGTTAATTTATTCCACCATGGATTCTGGATCCTTTACGGTGAAGACATAATACTTGACAGTATGTAATCTATTCTGATATCCCATGTCAACTGCCATGGGAATTCAACATCAGGCTGAACCACTCAGTCGCTTTGAAAACCGCCTGAAAAGCCTGCGCGTGGGCAGGGGATTGTCGCAAGGCCAGCTGGCCGACTCGGCAGGCGTCACGCGGCAGGCCATCTACGCCATTGAAGATAATCAGTATTTGCCGACGACGATGGTCGCGCTGCGTCTGGCGTCGGCACTCGGCTGTCGGGTGGAAGATCTGTTCAGCCTTGGATCGACCAGCGATGTCCTGGAGGGACATCTGATCGGGACCGACGTTCAGGCGACCGGTCCCATTCGCGTCAAAGTGGCCCGTGTGGGCGACCGGATGGTCGTGCTGCCGGTGGCGTCGCTGGGCGAGACGCTGAACTTTTCCGTGGGCGCCGATGGGCTGCTGATGGGCGCAGCGAAGTCCGGTCCGAGGCGAACATCCTCGCGTGTTCGCGTGCAGTTGCTGCGGGACCGGCGTGAGATTGAATCGCAGGTGGTGATCGCCGGGTGCGATCCCGCCATTTATCTGGCCGGGGATTATCTGCGCCGCCGTCCGGCTGCCGGCATGCTGGTGGGCTGGTCGATGGGCAGCGCGGCGGCGATCGAGGCATTGAAACGACGAGAGGTGCACGTGGCCGGGCTCCATGTCGTCGATGCGCGAACGGGCGAAAGTAATCTGCCCTACGTGCGGCGGAACTTGAAAGGACAGGACGTGACGGTGGTCACCTTCGCCTCCTGGCAGCAAGGATTGATGGTGAAAAAAGGCAATCCGAAACACCTTCGAGGCATCGAGGAGTTGGCTCGCAAGGACATTACGATCGTCAACCGTGAAACAGGCGCGGGGGCCCGGCTGCTACTCGATCAGAAACTGACCGCCGCCGGCCTGATCGGCAGGCAGGTCAACGGGTATCAGCGAGTGGCCGGCTCGCATCTGGAGGTGGCGCGGCTGATCGCCGAAGGCCAAGCGGATGCGGGCATCGGCACGCCGGCGGTGGCGCAATCGCGAGGATTGGATTTCATCGAGCTCCAAACGGAACGCTACGATCTCGTGATTCCCACGCCCTATGTGTCCCTCCATCGTGGCGTGGCGGATTTGCTCGACATGATGACGAGCCGGACATTTCGCGCGGAAGTCGAAGCGCTGGGCGGGTATGACATGCGCGAGACCGGCAAGGTGCAGGCGGTGTGAACATGCAGAAGGGCCTGTTCATCATCAGTGTGGCGCTCATATGTCTGTATTCGGCGGGAGTGGCCAGTGCGTGGGAATGGGTGCCCAGCGACGAAGAGATTCAAAAATATCGCAAGAGCTGGAACCCTCTCTCAGAAGGCCCACTCTTGATTCAATCCGTGGACATTCATCCGAAGGGCCAGTTGTCCGTTCGACCGTTTGTCTTTTCCCTGGTCAGCGAAAAAAGTTATGGCAACACGCTCTCGCTGCCGAACAACCGGAAAGACGGTCCGGTCCACACCTATGCAGTGTCGCCTCTCGTCGTGTTGACCTATGGGCTCACCAATCACGTGGAATTGGGAGTGGCGGCGTCATGGCAGGCCTTTTGGACCAAGGATTCAGACTCATTCAACAAGGGCAAGGGTGGCCCTTGGACGACGGATACCGGGATGGGCGACGTGTCCCTCCAAATGAAATATCGCCCGATCGTCCAGGATCCGGATAGTGCCCGGCCGTCCATCACCCTGTATCAGCAACTCGTGCTGCCGACCAGCCGGTGGGCCGGCACCGAGCGGCCGCCCGGCGGATTTGCCCCGCTCGGCCGTTTGCCGGCGACCCGATTCGGAGAATTGAGTTTGACCGAAGGCATGACATTCAGGAAAAATTTTCAGCCGTTCCGGATCAGCGGCGGGCTGTTTTACAGCTTTGCCACTCCCGGTAGCGATGCCGGACAGACGACCTACACAGGCGACGTCATTAATAGCCGATTGTCGTTCGAGCATTTTCTGGATGATCGGCAGGGCTTTGCATACAACCTCGAGCTGACCACCGTCAGTACTGCCACCTGGCGGGCCGACGGACATGCCGTCAACCGTGGTTCGCTCAATGGCTCCACCGTGATCGGTATCGAGCCGGCCATTCAATGGCGAATTTCTGACACCTGGGTCGCGGCCGCAGGCGTGCTGTTCACCGTCGCGGGGCAGAACGCCGCCGATGCGTTCTATCCGAATCTTGCCTTTCGGTGGTTTTGGAACCAGGGGAAAAAGGCCCAGATGCCGTAGGAGTACATCGTGATCATGAAGTGGTTCGGCTGTGCCATAGTACTTGCGGCTGCGTGCGGGAGCGGATTTGCTCAGGCGGGGGAGATCACAGTCGCTGCCGCGTCCGATCTAAGCTTTGCGCTCAAAGAAGCTGCGAGCCGGTTCGAGCGTCAAACCGGAACCCGCGCGAAGATCACGCTGGGCTCATCGGGCAATCTCTTTTCGCAGATCCAGAACGGGGCGCCGTTCGACGCGTATTTTTCCGCAGACGTGCGCTATCCTCAAAAACTTGAAGAGTCCGGTCAGGCGGTGCCCGGTTCGTTGTATCGATATGCCATTGGCCGGCTCGTGCTCTGGGTTCCGAACCGGCATGGATTGCCGTCCCCTCAGCAGGGTCTGCAGGCGTTGCGCGATCCCGCCGTCAGAAAAATCGCCATCGCCAATCCGAAGCATGCGCCGTATGGTCGGGCAGCTGCGGAGGCCATGCGCCATGCCGGCGTCTACGAAGCGGTCAAGGACAAGCTGGTCCTGGGCGAAAACATTTCGCAGGCGGCGCAGTTTGTCGAGTCCGGCGCGGCTGACGCCGGGTTGCTTGCGCTGTCGCTGGCCGTGGTCCCGGCGATGCAGCAGGCCGGTCGGTATTGGGAGATTTCGCAGGAAGCCCATTCGCCGATTGAACAGGGAGCCGTGGTGTTGAAGAACGGACGGAATCGCGAGGGTGCGCAGGCGTTTCTCTCGTTTCTTCAACAGCGTGAGGGGCGGGAGATCCTTCGCCGGTACGGATTTGTTCTTCCGGGTGCAGCTCAACCATGAACTGGATTGCGATCGGAGTCACACTGCAACTGGCGACAATGACGGCGCTGCTCCTGGTCGTCATCGGGCTGCCCATCGCATATTGGGTGAGCTTCTCACGCTGGCGATGGAAGTTTCTGGTCGAATCGGTGGTCGCGCTGCCTCTGGTGCTGCCACCGACCGTGCTGGGGTTTTATATCCTGGTCGCGATCGGGCCGCACAGTCCGTTCGGGCGGCTCTACACAGACCTCGTCGGCCATCCTCTCCCGTTCACATTCGAAGGACTGCTGATCGCCTCAGTGTTGTACAGTCTGCCGTTTGCGGTCCAACCGTTTGCTGCGGCCTTTGATCATGTGGACCGAAAGCTCATTGAGGCCGCTTGGACGCTCGGCGTATCCCGCGTTGGCACGTTCTTTAAGCTTATTCTTCCGATGTCTGTGGCGGGGGTCGTGACGGGGTTCGTGCTGAGCTTTGCACACACGCTGGGAGAGTTTGGCGTCGTGCTGATGGTCGGTGGGAATATTGAAGGCGTGACGCGCACGGTGTCCATCGATATTTACGATGAAGTGCAGGCGCTGAACTACGTGGGTGCGGCCAGGACGTCGTTGCTTCTGCTGGCAGTTTCGTATCTGATTCTGCTCAGCGTGTATGCGATGAATCGCAAGGTGTGGGCGGTATGGCCGCAGAAATGATTGCGGAAATTTCGAAGGCGTATGACAGCGGTTTCACGCTAGACGTCTGCCTGCAATTGCCCATGGATCCGCCGACGGTGCTGATTCTCTTCGGGCCGTCCGGCTCTGGTAAAACGACCGTGCTTCGATGCCTGGCTGGGCTGGAAAGGCCGGATCGCGGAGTGATCCGTTGCGGCCAGGAACCATGGTTCGACGCTGCGGCCGGTATCCACATGCCACCGCAACAGCGGCGGCTCGGCTGTCTCTCGCAGGACTATGCGCTCTTTCCGACCTACTCCGTGGAAGGCAATATTGTGTTCGGGCTCGGCGAGTTGTCCGCAGTAGAACGGTCGCGGCGCGTGGCAGAGGCACTGGCGCTGCTGCAACTGCAGGGGCTTGAGCGGAGGAAGCCGGCGCAGCTATCGGGTGGTCAGCAGCAGCGCGTGGCGTTGGCGCGAGCGATTGCGCGCCGGCCACGAGTACTGCTTCTCGACGAGCCGCTGTCCGCGTTGGATGTGCCGACTCGTCTGCGTCTGCAAGGCGAGCTTCGGCATCTTTTGAAGCAACTCGCGATCCCGTCGATCGTCGTGACTCATGACTGGGGGGAAGCGCTGGCGTTGGGAGATCGCATGATCGTGATGCACGAGGGACGTGTTCTTCAAGCAGGAACCCCGCAGGAAATTTTCAACCGGCCCGTGACGGCCGACGTTGCGCGTATTGTCGGGATGGAGACAGCGCTGATCGGTCGGGTGCGTGAGTTATCCGGTGGTTTGGCAACCGTTGATGTTAACGGTGTGATGCTGCATGCGTTGGCAGCTGATGACGTTGGAACAGATGTGTTCGTCTGTATTCGCGCCGAGGATGTCGTGTTGGAAAAAGGGGAGACCGGAACGACGAGTGCGAGGAACCGTCTAAGCGGAACGGTCAGGGGCGTGACAGCGGCGGGGGCTCTGGTGAAAGTGAGCCTCGATTGTGGGTTTCCGCTCATGGCGGTGGTGACTCGTGCAGCCGTGGGCGACTTGCATCTGGCGGTAGGGATGCGCGTATCGGCGTCGATGAAAGCCGGAGCCGTGCATCTCGTGCCCCGGCGGGATGCTGGCGCAACCGTTACCGCATGATGACCTTCTTGCCCTGGTTCCAATACCATTGGATTGCAAAGTTGGGATAGATCGCATCTGCGGTATTCTGCCCGGCGACAGTGAACAGCACGCCTGCGGCGCCGACCCAGGCATCGGAAAACTTGTATTGGAGGGCCGGCTCGATACCGACGACGGTGGATCCGCTGAGTTGTCCGCGGTTGATCGAATGTCCATCTGCCCGCCAGGTCGTGGTATGCACCGTGACAAATTCGAGGTTGTAGGCCAATCCTTTTTTGTCATCGAGAAAATGTTCGAAAATTAGCCGGGTATTGATGACGTCGCCGGTATAGGTGGTCTGACCGGCCGCGCCGCTGCCAGGAGCTGCGTAGGTGTAATACACGCCGCCGCTGATGCGATACGGTTGGCTGTTCTTTCTGAACGTGAAGCCTTCCGTGAATCCCCATTCGCCGAATCGAGTAGCTGGGAGACGGCCAAGAGGAGCAAATCCTCCTGGAGGCCGTTCGGTTCCAGCCCATCGGCTGGTCGGCAGTACAATTTGTTGATACAAGGTGAAGGAGGGCCTGGCGCTGTCCGGGTCCTGGACGACCGGGCGATATTTCATGATGAGGGAGGAGTCGCCCATTCCGGTATTCGTTGTCCAAGAGCCGGATGATGTGTCCTTGGCCCAAAAGGCCTGCCACGACGTGGCGACTCCCAGCTCCACATGGTCCGTGAGACCATAGGTCATAGTGATAAGAGGAGAAACGGCGTAGGTGTGAACAGAGCCATCCTTCCTGTTGTTCGGGAGTGAGAGCGTGTTCCCATAACTCTTTTCGGCGATCTGGGAAAAGAGAAACGGGCGAACTGACAGCTGCCCTTTAGGGTGAATGTCCACGGATTGAATGAGCAGGGGGCCTTCCGAGAATGGATTCCAGCTCTGGCGGTATTTCTGGATTTCCTCGTCAGACGGAACCCACTCGAACGCCTGTGCGGTGCCGATGGCGATCACGGCCACACCCATCAGTGCGAGTGAAAGTTTTCCGAACACATCATAGAGTTTTGAGTCGCTGAACACGAATTATCCTTCCGGCAAAGACTGGGCGCACTGTTTATACATAAAAACAAGTAAGTTTGTCAACTATAAGTTACTTAAATGATTATCATTAAATAACAATAGCTTATAAAAATTATGAAAAAACGTACTCAGTGACTCGGGAGCATCGAAGCAGTAAAACATTGGCGGGGTCCCGCTGCTGGCATTTCTTGCGATACTGTCTGATATGTAGTGGATAGACCAAGCGAGGTATGGTGGCGGTGACCCGGATTGAACGGGTGACCAGCGGCTTATGAGTCCGCTGCTCTACCAACTGAGCTACACCGCCACGAGATCGTATTTACCAGCCGCGTGGCGGTCCGTCAAGTGTGTTGGACATTGCTCTGAGGGGATGGAAGGCGGAAATCATCCGATGAGATCCGGAGTCAGCCGCGCGAGGGGACGGACGATATCGGCCTTGATTTCGTTGAGCACCACGGTCCGTCCGCCTTGCCGAAGGCGGTTGAAAGTCCCTTCGACGACGACCTGCTCGCCTTCTTGGACGATCGTCCTGCCCAAGCCGATCACCTTTACCGTTCCGCTGGAAGCTTTTAATAGAAACCCATAGGCGGATTGCCCTTCCCGGTTTGTGGCCAGTTGAAGATTTGAGACTTCTCCAGTCACAGCCACAGCTTGTTTATCGTATTGATCCGGATGGGCAAGCAGGTCGGCGAGCTCCACGATGCCGCCCGCCTGGAGGCTTGTTGGTGATCCCAGGCAGGCGAGGAGGGTGCTGAGAGCGAGTACAAGCAGTGAGTGGTGGACAGGTGGAGCGAGTAAACGTGTCAGGCCATGCATGCGGCAATTATGTCCGCGAGAACAAGAAATAGCAAGCTGGTGAGATGCCGATGCGGTTCGCCCTTCATACTGTGCAACACGTGCTCGCCCATTGCATTGAGCTCAAGTGGCGCTGCCACGGTTTCCGTTTCAGGCTTCCCATCGGATTCTTTCGGAGTCGGCGCACTACGCTGGAGTAATATCTGTTCCAGCGTCGCGCTATCCGTATCCCGCTCGTTTTGGACGGCGGAGAGGCGTTGGAGCGCAAATAGCGAGAGGGAGATGGCGAGCCAGGCTTGGCTTTCAAAACCTTCTGGCGTGGCTTTTGTGGCAAACGTTGTCAGCCGCTCCATCAAGGAGGCTTCCGTCCGATCCAGGCCGTCGTACGGCACGGTTGAACGCTCAACCGGCAGATCGGCCAGGACCCTGAACGTTTCTTTCCACAGATCGATGGAAGGCTGGCCGGTTGGCGGAAGGGCGCTCTGAAGCCCTTGCAGGTATTGGTGTAGAAACTTGGCCTTCCGCGCAGCCAGCGTACCGGCCGGGATTCCCCAGATGTGTCCGAGCTCGTGATCCTGCAAGGGGGCGTGGCCGGCGATGCTATAGTCGCGCAAAGCGGTTTCCAGCCGTTTCCGTTCCCGGTCAAGTTTCCGCAACTCCGTCTGGTATTCGATCGCCAGCCGCTTGCGGCGGTAGTCGTTTTCCTCGATTTCGCTCTTCTCCCATTGCCGGTCCAGCTCGCGAATCGCCGGCTTCGGGATGGCCGCACGGGCTTGCGTGCGCAACGTGTTCGTGGCGTCGGCATCCAGGCCGAACCGTTCACGCAGGAGCCGCTCGGCGTGAGCGCACAGTGCTTCGCCGTAGGAGATCTGTTTCCGCAGGCAGTCAATCTGCAGCCATGTCTGCTCGCGTCTTTGGAGAGCGCGGTTGCGATACTGCGCGATGCGATCGGTGATGCCCTGGAGGGTCTCGCGTGCGATCACTTGCACAAACGGTTTCCCGCCGGCCTGGAAGCGTGGGTCGGGGCGATCCACCGCGATAAATTCAACGTCTTCGGCCGTCGCGTTCAGATACTGCAGGAGCAGGAGGCGCAGCATGATCCGGCCCTGGATCGGCAGCGCATTGATCACCGATGCGATTGTGTCAGCGGTCAATGGAGTGGTCATGGGGTGCGATTCGGTCATCGACAGCGGTTACGCGTGGGTGGAGCCTGTTCCCTGCGATTCCAGGTAACCGGCGACGTACTCGCGAATTTGCTGGACGGTGCCGCTGGTATAAAGATCCTTGGGGATCTCGACCCGCACGAGTTGGGAGAGGTCGGCACCTCGTTCTTGGGCGTAGGCTTCATCCACATATAAGGTCACTCCGCCGTCCCGGTGGCGGAGGGCGAACAGGTAGTTTTTGTCGTCCATGCTGACCTGCAAGCCGCGCCAGGTGATGTGTGTCTGGCTGTTGAATAACACAGCCGTCGCAACGCTGTCAAAGCGCCGGTTTCATGGGTGCCGACACGAAACAGCGTCTGCGCCATACGATATAGAGTGTGAACGCGATGAGTGACAGCAGAAACACGGTGCGGATCCGTCCGTAGCCGAAACAGGCGTAATTCGCGGAGGCGTTCGTCATGCCGAATGCGGCATAAGCCAGGTAGAGCATCAGTCCCCATCGACGCAGACGCAGAAAACCATAGCCGATCAAGAGGTGCAAGGTCGGCGATTGGGCCTTGGCCAGCATGCCCCAGAGGCCCCCGGGTTTCAGGCAAAAAACCGTCAGGGCATAGTCGGGGCGCGCCAGAATAATGTAGAAATCCGTGACGGCAGTCAGCAGGAACAACGCCCCCAGGTATCGAATGTCGTGGCCATGCGTCCGGACGGCCTGTACGGTGAGTCTCCAGCCGAGCGGGTCGGGAAGCGACGCGCCGTAGCTTTGGATGACCCACCATGGCAACACCAGCAGCATGAGAAAAAACGCGGCGGCCTCGCCGCCGCTCGTTCGCGCGAGGAGGGTCGCGCATCCCAGGAGTCCTGCCGTGATGATGGCGATGCCGGCCGCGTGCGCACGGTATCCGCGGATGGCCTGGCCGAGTCCCGGAAGCAGCGCGGAGCATGCAATCGCCTGCCGGCGGAGGCCACCCGGAATAGGAACGTCAGCGGGCATGAAGAAGAGAATGAGGGGTCAGGCTTTGCTGGCGGCGCGTTTGCTTCGGCTCGTGGTTCGTCGTTGGGACGCGGAGCCGGCGCGCGGCGACGTCCCCACGGTGTCGTCGTCGGCCGGATCCGGAGGGGTTGAGATGCGATTCTGGGCGATCAGATGATCCAACCGAAATCCGCACTGGATACACCGCCAGCCCTGGAAGCGTCCGCTCTGCTCGCGGATATCTTCCTGAATCAGGAGCCCGGTGCATTTGGGGCATTTCATCGGTGGTGCCTTCAGTGAAGTTGTGCCGCACCGTGCGCGGAAGCGCGATGCTCAACCGCCCAGCGTGTCGAGAACCTCTTTGAGACTCTTATGCAGGCATGTAAAGATCGGCGTATCGCGGAGCGTATACCGGCTGCCTTCGGTTTCCCGCAGGGCCATCACGAGGTCCAGGAAATCCTCCGGCTTATCGGATTCGAACGCCACGACCCACTCCTGATCGTCCAAGCCGAACGAATAGGTCGTGTTCAGTTTGACCGACGGGAAGCGGTGGCCGATTTCAATGTGCTCATCCATCATACCCTGGCGGGCTGCTTTGGTGAGCAGGAACCAGTCGCGCGTTTTCAGGAATGGGTACACGAAGATGTATTTGCATTTGCCGGGCACGATGGTCAGCCGCTTGCTCTCCTGGTTTTCGTGCGTGTGATGATCCACATAAATAGACCGCTTGGTCATCGAGAGATACGAATAGGGAGTCGTGATGTACTTGCCAAGGCCGGTCGCCAGCAGCTTGGTGGTCATTTCCTGGAACAGTTCCAGCTCGTAGCTGATGCGCCAGAGCATCATGTCGGCCTCACCACGGATGCCAACCAGGGTGTAGGGGATGACAAGAACCTTCCCGCTGTATTCCTCGATGACGCGGAGGAATTCCTGCTTGCCACGGCTCCGTTCATCGGCAGGAAGCCGCCGCCAGGCCGGATCGATCTTGTAAAAAGCGAAGTTGACGTATTGGCGTTTTGGAGGTTGTGCTTGCTCGCCGCCCATGTGGTTCTCCTTGAGACTTGCGCGCCGGATGTTTGCCGCGCGCGAACACGAATTTCTATCACTAGGGTGCGGAGGTTGTCAACCGACCGTCAGAAGCCGTTGACAGGGATGGCATGATCTGCTATCGGCTCCTTTTACGTGCTCCGGGACTAGTGGGCGTATCCTTACTCGTGAGGTCGGGCGGACATGCGACGGGCGGAAATTCTTGCCATCGGATCGGAATTACTGCTGGGCGGACGGCTGGATACCAATTCACTGTTTCTGACGGACGAACTCGCGGCGCTCGGCATCGAGGTGCGATGGAAAACCGTCGTCGGAGACGATGAGGCGGATATCGTGGCGGCCATTCGCGTGGCGGCTCAACGCGCCGACCTCGTGGTGATGACCGGCGGGCTCGGCCCGACGGGGGATGACCTGACGAGAGAAGCCGTGGCGCGTGTGACGAACCGGCCGTTGCGCCGGCATGCCGACGCGGTGAAAGGGATGACGCAGCGTCTGGCCGCCTGGGGCCGAACGCCCACCGCCGCCCAAATGAAGCAAGCCTTCATTCCGTCCAGCGCGGCTGTGCTGGCCAATCCGGTCGGTTCGGCGCCCGGGTTTTGCCTTTCATGGAAAGGCTGTCAGCTGATTGCGCTGCCCGGCGTGCCGGCGGAAGCGAAAGCGATGTTTGCCAGGGAAGCGATACGGTTCGTGGCGGAGCCGCTTCAGGCGCGCGCGCAGACACGGATCGAGCGCCGCGTGCTCCATACGTTCGGGATACTGGAGGCCGAGCTGGATGCGCGGTTGGGGCCGTTGGTCGCGCCGCGCCGCGGAGTCCGATTCGGCCTGTTGGCCTCGCCGCTCGGGGTGACCGTGTCGTTGACCGTCTGCGGCGGGGCGTCCGAAATTGCCGCGCTCGATCAGGCGACGCACGCCGTGCAGCAGGATCTCGGCGGGCTGGTGTATGCCGAGGGTACGACGACGATGGAGGAAGTCGTCGGTCGCGCCCTGACCACACGCAAGATGACGATCGCGGTTGCGGAATCCTGCACTGGGGGTCTGATCGGTCACCGGCTCACGCAAGTGCCCGGCAGCTCGACGTATCTGGACCGCGTCCTCGTCTGCTACAGCAATGAAGCGAAGATGGAGTTGCTGGATGTGCCGAAGATCGTCCTTGCGCGGCATGGCGCGGTCAGCTCGGAAGTCGCGGCGGCCATGGCGCGGGGAGTCCGCGAGCGCAGCAAGACAGATGTGGGACTCAGCGTGACCGGGATTGCAGGCCCCGGCGGCAGCACCGCGCAGAAACCCATCGGCTTGGTCTATGTCGGGTTCGATGCCAAGGGGATGGGCGCGCTGGCGAAGGAATTTCGCTTTCACGGCCCTCGGGACACCATTAAACTGCGTGCGTCGCAGGCGGCTCTCAATTTATTGCGGCAATGGCTGCCGGTGGCGCAATCCAAGTAAGACATGATCCGAACCTTTGTGGCAGTCGAACTGGAGGCGTCTCTGCGCCAGGCGCTGGCGCAGGTTCAGATGGCGCTGAGAAGCCGGCTTGAGCAGTCGGCCGGTTCCGATATCCGCATCCAATGGGTCAAGCCTGAATCAATTCACCAGACGTTGAAATTTCTTGGCGACATTCCGGAAGACCGTGTGCCTGACGTGCAGGCTGCGCTGGCTCGCGTTGCTGGCGGGCATAGCCGGTTCACGGTGGACGTTGAGGGCCTGGGCGTCTTTCCCGATGCCCGTGCACCGCGTGTCCTGTGGGTCGGTCTGACGGCTCACGTTGACGCGTTGAAGCGGTTGGCGGCCGACATCGAGGCTGCGCTGGGCGCGATCGGTTTTGCGCCGGAGTCGAAGCCGTACAATCCGCACCTGACGCTGGCCAGAATCAAAGAGCGATCGCGCGATGTCGGACGGGCCTTGTCGGATGAGAGCATGCTGGCACAAGACACGAAACTGGGGGCGCTGACGGTGGCGGCTGTGTCGCTGATAAAAAGCGACTTGCAGCGGTCCGGTTCGGTCTATACGCGTCTCTGCGCCGTTCCGCTGAAAGAAGCGTAGCGCCTGCGAAAGTAGTTGAGTATAATGGGCACAGTCTGAAGTTGATTAGCAGTCTGAAGCTGATTAAGGGGGGACCGATGGCCGAAAAGGACGAGAAGAAGCGGGCGCTGGATCTGGCGCTAGCGCAAATCGAAAAACAGTACGGCAAGGGCGCCATTATGCGGCTGGGTACGGCCGAGGTGCCGACGAACGTGCCCGCCATTTCGACGGGATCGCTGGGATTGGACCTCGCGCTGGGCGTCGGTGGACTCCCCCGCGGTCGCGTGGTGGAGATCTTCGGGCCGGAATCATCCGGAAAAACGACGCTGACCCTGCACGCCATCGCCGAAGTGCAAAAAACAGGCGGCACGGCGGCTTTCGTGGATGCTGAGCACGCGCTGGATCTGACCTATGCCAAGAAACTGGGTGTCAATGCGGACGACTTGCTCGTGTCGCAGCCGGATACCGGCGAGCAGGCACTGGAGATCACCGAGACGCTGGTTCGGAGCGGCGCCCTCGATCTGGTCGTGATCGACTCGGTGGCGGCGCTGGTGCCGCGAGCCGAAATCGAAGGCGAAATGGGCGATGCGCACATGGGCTTGCAGGCACGGCTGATGTCGCAGGCGCTCCGCAAGCTGACGGCGGCCATCGCCAAGTCGCATACGACCGTGATCTTCATCAACCAGATCCGCATGAAACTCGGCATTATGTTCGGCAATCCGGAAACGACGACCGGCGGCAACGCGCTCAAGTTTTATTCCTCTGTGCGGCTCGACATCCGTCGCATCGAATCGATCAAAGATGGCAATGATGTGACCGGCAACCGGGTGCGCGTGAAGGTCGTCAAGAACAAGATGGCGCCGCCGTTCAAGCAGGCGGAGTTCGATATCCTCTTTGCAAAAGGCATCTCGAAAGCCGGTGAACTGGTAGACCTCGGCGTCGAGCGGAAAGTGATGGAGAAGTCCGGCGCCTGGTATTCGTATAAAGGCGAGCGTCTGGGGCAGGGACGGGAGGCGGTACGTGATTATCTGGAGGCCAACCCTCCCGTCGCCCGCGAGATCGAAGCCAAGCTGCGTGAGTTGGCCGGCATGCCTGCGCAGGGACCGGAGAAGCGGGCTGAGAGCAAGACGGAGGAGAAGCGTCCCGACGACAAGCGGTCTCACGCTGGAAAAGGGGCGTGAGCGACGAACGATGAAGGCTGAACGTTGAACGATGAATAGGGAATGGTCAATTCATCATTCAGCATGCATCATTCAGCATTGAGTGCGCACATGCCTGCCCGCACGACATCGCCACGTTCCGCGGCTGATGGATATGAACTGGCCGCCGTTCGCTATCTGGCGAGACGAGAGCGAACCGAAGCGCAAGTTGCAGCCTGCCTCAGTCGTGCCGGCGCCTCAGCCGTCCGCATCCGGTCGCTCCTCTCACGATTTCGCGAACAGGGCTATCTGAATGATGACGCCTATGCCGCGCGGTGGGCGCGGGCCAGGCTGGCCAGGTGTCCGATGGGTCAGGCTCGACTGGAAGCGGAGCTGCTCGCCAAAGGGTTCGAGCGGGCGACTGTCGCAAAGGCCCTGCGGCAGGCCTATGGCAATACGACCCAGCGGACGCTTGCCCGGGCGCTGCTCATGCAACGGTTGGGGCGGGCGGCGGCCGGGGATCGCCGGAGAGGCGCGGGTTTGTTACGGCGATACGGATTCGACGAGAGCGTCGTCGAGGAGTTGTTCGGCGTGAGTGAATCGCTATGAGTCAGACGGCAGAATCACTTCGGCAGGGCTTCATCCGATATTTCCAGGGGTACGAGCATCATGCCGTGCCCAGCGCACCGCTGATTCCCCAGGCGGACCCGACCATTCTGTTCACCAATGCCGGCATGAATCAGTTCAAGCGGGTCTTTTTGGGCGAAGAAAAGCGCCCGTACAAACGGGCGGTCACGGCGCAGAAGTGCCTGCGGGCCGGCGGCAAGCACAACGATCTGGAAAACGTCGGCTACACGCGCCGGCACCATACTTTCTTTGAAATGCTCGGCAATTTTTCCTTTGGCGACTATTTCAAATCCGACGCCATTTTTTATGGATGGGACTATCTGACCAAGACCGTCGGGTTGCCCAAGGACCGACTCTGGGTCACGGTGTTTCGCGATGATGATGAAGCGTTCAAATTGTGGGAGAAGATTGGAATGCCGGTGTCCCGCATTGTGCGGTGCGACGAAAAGGACAACTTCTGGCAAATGGCCGACACGGGCCCCTGCGGGCCCTGCTCGGAAATCCATTACGATCAGGGGCCGTCCGTGCCGGGCGATGCCACGCCGAACGGCGAGGGCGACCGGGTGATCGAGATATGGAACCTCGTCTTCATGCAGTTCGAGCGCGATGCGAAGGGCACGCTCAATCCCCTGCCGAAGCCGAGCATCGATACGGGGATGGGACTCGAGCGGCTGGCCGCCGTGGCGCAGGGCGTTCATAGCAATTACGACAGCGATTTGTTCAAGCCGCTGCTGGCGGCCATCGGCACGCGGGCCGGTCGTCGCTATGGAGAAGAAGGCGTCGCGGACCGCTCCATGCGTGTGATCGCCGATCATTTGCGGGCGATCACGTTCATGATCACGGACGGCATCCTGCCGTCCAACGAAGGCCGTGGGTACGTCCTGCGGCGCATCCTGCGTCGTGCAGCCCGGCACGGGCGTTTGCTCGGCGTCTCGGAATCGTTCATGGGCGGCCTCACCGGCGCCGTGGTCGAGCAGATGGGCAAGGCCTATCCGGAGCTCCGGCAAGCGGCGGCGACGGTGGCTGAAGTGACGCAGGGCGAGGAAGAGCGGTTTATCGCGACACTCGATCAGGGGCTGCCGATTCTCAACGACATGGTGGCAAAGGCAAAAAGCTCGTCGCACAACGTGCTGGCCGGAGAGCAAGCATTCAAGCTCTATGATACGTATGGATTTCCGATGGATTTGATTGCGGAAGCCTGCCGCGAGCAGGGGATGGCGGTGGATGAGGCGGGTTTCCAGCGCGCGCTCGATGAACAGCGCGAGCGCGCCCGCAAGGCGACGGCCTTCGAAGTGGCGGCGGCGAAACCCGGCGTGGTGGAGTTGGCGAAGACCGTACGCGCACCCAAGTTCATCGGCTATGACCAGTTGGACGCCGAGGCCGTGGTGCAGGCCATGCTCAAAGGCGATCGGGTGGTGCGTGAAGCGGCGGAAGGCGATGAGATCGAACTGGTTCTGGACGTGACGCCGTTCTACGCGGAAGGCGGCGGGCAGGCCGGTGACCAGGGCGTGCTGACCGGACCGGAAGGTCGAATAGACATCAAGGACACCACGCGCCCGGCTCCGACCGTCGTCGTGCACAAGGGCCGGGTTGCCGTTGGCCGGATCGGCACAGGAGAAACGGTGCGGGCATCGGTCAATGCGACGACACGGCATGATGCGGCGCGAAACCATACGGCGACTCACCTCGTGCATGCAGCTCTGCGCGAATTGCTCGGCCCGCACGTGAAGCAGTACGGCTCGCTGGTGGCGCCCAACCGGCTGCGATTCGACTTTGCGCACTTCCGCCCGCTCTCATCGCGAGACACCGACGACATCGAGTCCATGGTCAATGCGCAGATCCGGAAGAATCAGGCGGTCAGGACCGATGTGATGGGGGTCCAGGAAGCGGTTGCCGCCGGCGCGCTGGCCTTTTTTGGAGACAAGTACGGGGATCAGGTGCGCGTGGTGAGCGTGGATACGTTCAGCAGGGAGCTGTGCGGGGGGACCCACTGCCGGCAAACCGGTGAGATCGGCGTTTTTCGCCTGGTTTCTGAGACCGGCGTGGCGGCCGGCGTGCGGCGGATCGAGTGCGTAACAGGCAGCGGTGCCTTCATGCAAATCAAGCAGCTCGAGCATGAAGTTAAAGAACTTTCTGAACTCCTCAAAGCCGCTCCATCCGAGCTGGTAGCCAGGACCAAACGCCTGCTGGCCCAGTTGAAAGATACGGAGCGCGAGCTGGAGCAGGTGAAGCTTAAGATGGCGAGCGGCGCCAAGGACGAAGCCACCGTGCGTACGGTCAATGGCGTTCAAGTCCATGCCCAGCGCGTGGACGGCATGGAGGGGGACGAACTGCGCACGCTAGCCGATCAGATCCGCGACAGGCTGAAAAGCGGCGTCGTCGCGCTCGGCGGCGTCAAGGACGACAAGGTCTCCTTGCTGGTGGTCGTCACCAAGGATTTGACGGCGACGCTCAAAGCCGGAGAATTGATCAAGGTCATGGCTGCAGCGGTCGGCGGCACAGGCGGGGGCCGTCCGGAAATGGCGCAAGCCGGCGGGAAGAATCCGGAAGGGCTTGCGACGGCACTAGAGAAGATTTTTGCCCTCGTCGAGCAGTCAACGGGGAAGTAGCGATGGCAGCCACACGCATCCTCGCGTTGGACCCCGGCACAAAACGCATCGGCGTCGCGCTCAGCGACGAGCTGGGCTGGACGGCGCAGCCGCTGGAGACCTTCGAACGGAAATCGCTGGGCGTCGATATCGCGCACATCAACGAATTGGTCCGCCGCCACGAAGTTCGGGAAATTGTTGTCGGCATGCCGATCCAACTCAATGGCCGCATGGGGCCGGCTGCGCAGAGCGTGCAGCAGTTTATGGAAGCGCTGCAGGCAGCCGTGGGGGTTCCCGTCGTGGCGTGGGATGAACGGCTGACGACGAAAGCCGCGGAGCAGATGTTGATCGAAGCCGACGTGAGCCGGAAAAAACGTAAAGGCGCGGTGGATCGCGTGGCGGCGGCTTTGCTGCTGAAGAGTTACCTGGAACATCTCTCCTCCACTCCGCTCTCCGACGATCATCGGACCTCTGACGACGCATGATGCGCGGACGCATACCCTGGTTGCTTATCGCCGCGGCCATGGGCACCCTTGTCGCGTATGTCAGTATCCAGTGGCTATTCAGCCCGGCGGTGCCGACGTCTGATTTCGCCCGCCCAATTCAACCCACGATCATCGAAGTTCCCGAAGGCATGACCCTCCGCCAGTTGGCGGTCCGGCTCGAGCGCGAGCAGCTCATCCGAAGCCAGATGGCCTTCCTGCTGCTGGGCAAGCTCATGGCGGCAGACCGCCACATCAAAACAGGGGAATATGCCGTGCACGCGGGGATGCGGCCGAGTGAAATGCTGACCGAGTTCCTGAACGGGCACGTCGTGCTGTATCAGGTGACGATTCCTGAAGGCTACACCGTCGTCGAGCTGGCGCAGGTGTTTGCGCAGCAGGGCCTCGCCGACCCGGAAGCGCTGATCGGGTTGGCGCATGACCGGGACTTCATCCAGTCCCTCGCCATCGAGACGGCAAGCCTTGAGGGGTATCTCTTCCCGAATACCTACAAGTTTGCGCGGCGGACGAAACCGAAAGAGATTGTGAAAGAGATGGTCGAAGGCCTCTGGCACGTCTTTACGCCGGAACTGCGTCAGCGGGCCCAGGAGATTCACATGACCCCGCATCAAGTGCTGACCCTGGCCTCGGTCATTGAGAAGGAAACCGGTTCGGCGGAGGAGCGGGAATTGATCTCGGCCGTGTTTCATAACCGGCTGAGGCTCGGCATTCCACTGCAAAGCGACCCAACGGTTATTTACGGGCTGGACTATTTCGATGGAAACCTGAGGAAGAAAGATCTCGACTCTAAAAGCCCCTACAATACCTACCGTGTCCGGGTCCTCCCGCCCGGACCGATCGCCAACCCCGGTCTGGGGGCCATCAGGGCCGCCCTGTACCCGGCTCCCACCAAGCACCTCTACTTTGTCTCCCGGAATGACGGCACGCACCAATTTTCATCAACGCTTGCAGAGCATAACCGAGCTGTGGATAAATACCAGCGGCACCGGGTGGTAAAGGCCGTTCGACGATCGGCATGATCAGACTGCTGGCAAAAATCTTTCGGCGACTCCTCGTTCTTCTGAGGGGACGCATCTCGCCTGCCGATACGGGCATTCCTCTCCAGGCGGGAACTCCCGTCAATCTCGATCTCGAGAAATTCACGCGGGGCATCGACAACGTACACGTGGACGTGCGGTTGAGCCCCACGTTTACGAACGCGGCGGTGCGTCTCGTCTACGGCCTTCTGGAGTATCAGCTCTGGCGCGGGCAGGGCGGCGCGAAATCTCCGGATGTGGAGGAGTTCAAGAGCGCCTATGGCCAGATGATCCAGGCGGTGATTCATCGCGCCAAGCAGCAGAGCGCAATGCCGCTGGTCGAGATGGCGCAAGCCGCGGCATTGAAGCTCGTGCTTAGTCATGTGCAAGTCGCATTGGAGCAGGCCAAACAACGGCTGCGCAAAGCGGCGACCACGACCACGGCCGCCGATCGGCAGGCCGTGGCCGACCAAACGGTCTGGTTCACGCGAAACCGGGCCAAGTTGCACTACACGGTCAGCAGCCAGGTGTTGGAGCAGATCCGCAAGGCCGAGGCCGGCCCGCTGGGCGATTTGCGCCAGTCGCTGCATGGCGATCGGTGGACGTTGTCCGAGCACGTGCTGATCAATCCGCTGCTCTTTGGCGAAAGTCCCATGGACGACGAGCTGCTCATGAAACATTACGTCCTGGTGACGCAGGGACCCGACCAGTTGTACTCATTTGCCCAACTGGATCGTTTTCTGTTGTACCTGTTCTGGCGGCGCACACCGGTGACGGCGGTGGAGCAGACACTCGCCCGTGCGACACAGGATCGCGATGTCCTGAGTGCCGAGCAAAACCGGATCAAGAAGAAACGCGGGTGGACTCAGAGTGCCACCAAGACAGGGCAGTTCGACTCCCAGGTGCGGCGTTGGAAGAGAAGATCAGGGACGCGACGGCCGTGTTGGGGCAGGCGCAAATGGCCTATGCGCAGGAAAGCTACTTGTGGGCGGACATGCCGGCCAACTCGGATATCCTGTTCGACGTCGGGCAGTCGCAGCAGAAGCTTGCGGCCGCGCAGAAGGCCAACGACCAGCAGGCCGCGTCTGCCTGGGAAGCCCAGCATAAATTCCAGCGCCGGCTTCTGAGGGTGGTGGAGTCGCAGGCGGATGACAGCGGGTTGACGCCATCGATCGTGGCGTCCTATGAAGCGGCCGCCACGTTCAAAAATCTGGTCGGCGTCGTGACGGCGCAGCAATTTCATCAGTATCTGTCCACCCCCGCTAGCCGGAGCGAGATCAAGCAGAGGATCAAGGAGAAGTTTTCGTCCGCCGACTGCGCCGAGACGTATGAGTTGCTGGATGAGTCGGCGACGCGCGTGGGCCGGGTCGGCGGCAAGGAAAGCCGCGCGTGCCTGGTGCGGTTCCTGCGGGACTTTCTGACGTTGCGACGGGATCTTCGCAGCTACCACCTCATGCAGAAGGCCATGTCGCAGATTCAGTTACTGGAGGATCCGAACCATCTGAAGCTGTCGAAGGCCAACAATACGCTGAACGAATTTCTGGCGGCGAAGGAGGAAGGCGCGGTTTCCAGGACAGTCATCGGCCATATGATTCTCAAGGCCGACGTGCGGGGGTCTACGACCATCACAGCGGCGCTGCGCAAGCAGGGGCTTAATCCAGCGTCGCATTTCAGCCTGAATTTCTTCACGCCGATCAATGCGTTGCTGGAGACCTACGGGGCGGGCAAGGTGTTCATCGAGGGGGACGCCGTCATCCTGTCCATCATGGAATATGCGGAGGCGTCGGAGCAGCACATGAGCGTTGCGCGCGCCTGCGGCCTGGCCAGGCAGCTGCTGGACGTCGTGCAGTTGCAAAACGTCGCCTGCCGGAAAGCCGGCCTACCTGAGTTGGAGCTGGGTATTGGCTTGGTCTACAGCACGGAAGCGCCGGCCTATCTGTTCGACGGTGAAACGCCGATCATGATTTCGTCCGCCATCGGCAAGGCCGACAGAACATCCTCCTGTTCCTGGATGTTGCGCAAGCAGCGCAGCCAGCCGGGGGCGCGCGCGGCGACGCAGCTCAATGTCGAGGTCTATGAAATTCCCGAAGGCGATCCCTTGCGCGGGGAAAAGGGCGAGGTCGAGTTGCGGTACAACGTGAACGGGATCGAACTCGATGCCGCCGGCTTTGAGAAATTGAAGCTGGAAATCTCGCTGCAAAGTTTCGAGATGCCGGTGGTCGGCGCCCCGGACCCCGTCACCTTTTATGCCGGCCGGTTTCCCGACACGAAAGGCACGATGCACCGGCTGGTCGTGCGCGAGGGACGGATTCGTTTCTTCGACCGGCAATCAGATAGTGGCGGGAAGGAGAACGGACAGGTGTTTTACGAAATCGTAGCCAACGAGCAGTTGATCACTGCCGCCAGCGAGCGCCTGAAGATGGAAAGCACCGCCATGAGCATGCCTGTCTTCGGTTTTAAGCCTTCACAAGCCCCGCGGCCGTAAACGGACGGGCATGGTCAACCGGGTCATTCTTATCGTTCTTGACGGAGTCGGCGTCGGGGCGCAACCCGATGCGGCGGCCTACGGCGACGAGGGGGCGCATACGCTCGCGCACGTGGCGGAAGCGGCCGGCGGGCTTCGCCTTCCGAACCTGGAGGCCCTGGGGCTCGGCCATTTGGGTGCGCTCGCCGGAGTCCGCCGCACGTCGCAGCCAGACGGCTGTTTTGGGAGGATGGCCGCGTTGTCCAAGGGGAAAGATTCGACGACCGGCCATTGGGAAATGATGGGCGTCGTGCTGGAGAAACCCTTTCCGACGTATCCGAATGGCTTCCCTCCGGACGTCATCGAGTCGTTTCAGCAGGCGGTCGGACGAAAAACTCTCGGCAACTACGCCGCCTCAGGGACGACCATCATCGGGGAGATGGGCGTGCAACATCTCCAAACCGGGTCGCCGATCGTCTATACCAGCGCCGATAGCGTCTTCCAGATTGCCGCGCACGAGCGGGTGATTCCGGTCGAGGAGTTGTACTGTATGTGCCGGACGGCAAGGAAACTGCTGGCTCCGCCTCACCAGGTTGCGCGAGTCATTGCGCGGCCGTTTATCGGCGAGCCCGGCGCGTTCACACGGACGGATGGGCGGCGGGATTTTTCCGTCGAACCGCCGGCCCGGACGTTGCTCGACTCGCTCAAGGCCGGCGGCTACCCGGTGATCGGGATCGGGAAGATCGAGGATCTTTTCAAGGGACGCGGGCTCACGCGCGCCGTGCCGGCCAAAAACGATACGGCGACGCTGGAAGAAACTCTGAGGGCCCTGAGGTCCATCCCGCGCGGGCTGATTTTTTCGAATCTGATCGAGTTCGACATGCTCTATGGGCATCGGAACGATGCGGCAGGATTCGCACGGGCGTTGCAGGCGTTCGATGCGCGGCTGCCGGATATCATCGGCGGGATGCAGCAGGACGATCTACTCTGCATTACAGCCGATCACGGCAACGATCCGACCATGCCGGGGACCGACCATACGCGTGAGTATGTGCCGCTTCTGGTGTATGGCGCCCGTGTGGCGAACGGTGTGAATCTGGGAACGCGAAAAAGCTTTGCCGATCTTGGCCAGACGATCGCGGAGGGCCTGGGGGTCAAGCGTCTCGCGTGGGGTGAAAGTTTTCTTCATGTGGTGATGCAGGGGTAAAGGGAACGTAACGCGTTATGCGTGATCCGTGACGCGAGTGAGCACGAATCACCTGACCGAATACCCATTAACGCATCACGGATTACGGATCACGAGGAGCGGTGATGTCCTTTGAGCGCACGTTGATCGAACTGGGCCTCACGCTGCCGGCTCCCCCCAAACCGGTGGCGACCTACATTCCGGCGGTGCTTGCCGGCGAATTGCTGTTTCTGAGCGGGGTGATTCCGTTTCGTGACGGCAAGCTGGCCTTCGAGGGGAAACTCGGACGGGAGTTGACGGTGGAGCAGGGATATGAGGCCGCTCGAGTGACGCTGCTGAATGCGCTGGCGATCGTCCGCCATGAATTGGGCACGCTCGATCGGGTCAAAAAAATCGTGCGCATGACCGGCCATGTGGCGTCCGCTGATGGATTTGTCCAGCATCCGGCGGTCATTAACGGAGCCTCCGATCTGCTGGTGAAGATATTCGGCGAGGCCGGCCAGCACGCGCGCGTGGCGCTTGGGGCTGCCGAGTTACCGCTCAATGCGCCGATTGAAATTGAGTTGATCGTGCAGGTCAAGCTCTAGGCACAATTACACCCGCCCACCCTAGGCGTTGTCGCACCCACTATCTCACCCGCCCAACCCTAGACGCGCCTCTTTCCCGTGGCAAATTGACAGCGGAAAGAGGCGCTTGTTATAGTCAGACCACGAGTTGTGCGTTTCGCGACACGCCTGCAGTTGCCTCGTTGTGCCACCTGTCGCGCCAGAAAAATCGCCATGCCGGACATGTTCGAACAGGTTAAACCGGGAGCAGTGCGCATGCGTTTGACGGTATTCGCGTGGATGGGGTGTTTGCTGGTCGGCCTGGCGTCGCCGGCATTGGCTGAGAACGGTCTGTCGCCACAGGCCGCACCACCCGGCGCCACCGTCGTTATTTCAGGAAAGGGATTCGGATCTTTTAAATCGACCCGCGACAACCGCGTGTTCTTCAATGGGCTGCCGGCGCTGGTGCAGCAGTGGGACTCCGAACTCATCGCGGTCAAAGTTCCGTTGCGAGCGACCAGCGGACCGGTCACGGTCGTCAGCGGCAAAAAGACGATCACGGCCGGCGCGTTTACCGCGCAGCAGCCGACCATTCGCTCGGTTTCTCCGGCCGAGGTCGAACCTGGGGGCGTGCTGCAGGTCGTAGGGGAGCACTTTGGCACCACGGCCGGATCGCGTGATCCCAATACCATGTTCGGCGTCAATGACGTCGTGATCGGCGGCGCCACAACCAAAATCAGACGCTGGCGTGACGACAAGATCGAAGTCGAAGTGCCAGGCACCGCCGTCTCCGGTCACGTGGTCGTGCGGCTGGCGTCTTCCGATCCTCTGCCAGACGGGTCCTGCTGCGCGCAGGTGGAGTACAGCCTGAGCAATCCGGCTCCGCTCACGGTCATTCCGGCGATTCGTGCCGATCCGCTCAGTGGGCCGATCGGCACGAAAGTTGTGATCTTCGGCCAGGGATTCGGCGTCAAGGCGCCCGGCGATCAACTGCTGTTTAACGGCCATCCTGGCGCCATTGCCCAGTGGACGGACGTGCTCGTGGTCGCGCACGTGCCCCTGGACGCAACCAGCGGTCCGCTGGTGCTCAAGAAGGGGGACACGCGGCGGATAGTGGGCACGTTCTCGGTGGCGACGCCGAAAGCCACCGGCTTGTCGGTGTCGAGCGGGCCGATCGGAACGTTGCTGCGGATTGCCGGTGAGAATTTTGGGTTTTACTCCGAGAGCGGATCGACGCCGTTCTCCTTCACGGACTTCAACAGAGGGGAAAACGTCGTCGAAATCGGCGGCGTGCCGGCGGTCGTCTATCGTTGGCATGATGATAAAATCGACGTCTGGGTGACGTTCAGCGCGAAAAGCGGGCCGGTGGTGGTCAAGCGGGGCGGCACGAAGCCCAAAGCGGACGGTTCCTGCTGCGCCGAACGCGGCTTGATCACGACGGAAGCCGGCCGCTTCACGGTGAGCGCGCCCACCGTGGCTTCCTATGCGCCGACCTCCGCCGGTTTGGATGAAATTGTGACGATTAAAGGGTCCGGGTTCGGGACATTTCTAAAAACGGCGGAGCAGACTCAGCCGGGCCTGAACGAAGCTGGACATGACTCGGTGCCGTATGAATTCGGCGAAAATATCGCCCGCACCGAAGTGCTGTTCAATAACCAGGCCGGTGTCATCGTGGCGTGGTCGGATACGGAAATTCAAGTGCGGGTGCCGAGACGGCATCTCTTCGGCATCGGGAAAAAGAACGAGTTCAATACGGACCTCGCTACCGGGCCGCTGCTTGTCCGGCGCGGGTCGTGGGACGTCAAACCTGACGGCTCCTGTTGCACCACCAAACAGTGGGTGACAGCCGAAGCGGGGACGTTCACGATTCTGGCGCGCGGCTTGCCGAACCAGAGCATGTTTACGGACACCAGGCCGGAAGCCAACACCGTTCCGTGACACCAATCTCTTCCATCCTCACGCGCGCAGGCTTGCAATGCATCGTGGCGGCGATTGTGTCCTGCTGCATGGCGACCGGCGTCGTCCTGGCGGCTGATGCGCCGGCGCCTCGCGTGGCGACCACCATCCAAAAGAGCGGGACCTCCGCCAATCTGATGGGCGTCCATGTTCGTGACGCCGCGCTCGGGTGGGCGGTGGGAACCGGCGGGACGATTCTCAAAACCAGCGACGGGGGAAAACGGTGGAAAGCCGTTCCGAGCGGGACGACCGCGCTGCTCACTGGCGTGTCGTTTACCGACCGGCAGCAGGGGTGGGCCGTCGGGGCAAACGGGGTCATTCTCCATTCGTCCGACGGTGGAGAGAAATGGACTGCGCAACAAAGCGGCACGCAGTCGGCTCTGTACGGCGTCTTTTTTCTGACGGCGTCCGTCGGATGGACCGTGGGCGCGAGCGGGACGATCCTGCACACGACCGACGGCGGCGCACATTGGGATGATCAAGTCAGCGGCAGCAATGCCATCCTGTATGCCGTGCATTTCGTGGATTCGGCTTATGGCGGCGCGGTCGGCGCATTAGGCACGATCCTGGTGACGGCCGACGGGGGAACGACCTGGCGGTCGCACGAGACCGACAATGCCGCAACGTTTTTCGACGTCTTTTTCACCGATGTCAATGCGGGATGGGCGGTTGGCAACGCTGGCGCGCTGTATCAGACGACGGATGGCGGGCAGCAATGGATCGATCGCGCGATGGTCTGCGTCAGGACCTGTACGCGGCCCGCGGATCTGCTGCGAGTCCGGTTTTCCAGTCCTCAAGCGGGGTGGATCGTCGGTGAGCGGGGAACGATTTTCAGAACGGTGGATGCGGGATTCAGTTGGAATGAAGTGACCACCCAGGCGACAAAAACGACGCTCTTTGGACTCTCGTTTTCCAATCCCGCGCAGGGGTGGGCGGCCGGCGAGCAGGGCACGATTCTGCAAATCACCGCACAATAGGAATTTGGTGATTTCGTGATGTGTTGATTTGGCGAAGTTCCTGAAATTCGCCCAATCACCAGATCACCAAATCGTACTTTCACCCAAGCTCTCCCAGCCGGCTTTGTAGCACGCTTAAGGCAGCCAGTGCGGCGGTCTCGCCACGCAAAATTCTTGTGCCCAGCGTGACAGAAAGAAAATTGCTTGCGCAGGCCTGGGCCAATTCCTCATCCCGCCACCCGCCTTCAGGGCCGATCGCCAGTGCGATTGCGTTCTCAGGTGAGGAGGGAAGAGGAACGGAACGAAGACTCTGCCCGGTTTCCCGTTCGCTCAAAATCAATTTAAGCGCCGCCAGATGAGGGGTTGAAAAGAACTCCATGGCGGTGCAGGGAGTGCCGAATGTCGGCACATCCCACCGCTCAGACTGCTGCGCCGCCTCGAGAGCAATCCGTTGCCAGCGCTCCTGCTGTGCGTTGATGCGCGCCTGCTTCGGCCGGACAACCGTTTGCTCGGTTACCAGAGGGATAATGGCTGCGGCGCCGAGTTCCGTGGTTTTTTGGATGGCCCAGTCCATCCGCTCTCCCTTCAGGATGGCTTGCCCGATCAGAATAGGTGAGGTTGACGGTGCTGCTCCGGTACGCTGTTCGACGACATTTCCGCGCAGGGTCCGGCGGTCCATGTGCACGATCTCGATGAGGTAGCGCCGCCGGTGCTCGTCGCCGGCCCAGATCCGCTCGCCGGCGTGAACGCGCAGGCTGGCGCGAAGATGGTTCAGGAGATCGCCTGCAATCGTCACAGTTCCGTTTTGGATCTGATCGGCCGTGATGAAGAAGACGGGCATCTTCTGAGAAGTTAAAAGTGAAAAGTGAAAAGTGAAAAGTAAGGAGAGGTGCGCGTCACGGGGTTTGACAGAAGGTGCCGCAAGAACTTTTTACCTTTCACGTTTCACCTTTCACGCTTGGTCGCTCACTCGAAGTAATCTCGCATCTTTTCAAAAAACCCGTCGCCATCCTTATCCAGCGACATCCCGCTTTCCTTGGCGAATTCGGCCAGAATGTCCTTTTGCTTGGCCGTCAGTTTGGTGGGAATTTCGACCTTGACCCTGATGATCTGATCGCCGGCGCGCCGGCTGTGTTTGAGACTCGGTACGCCCAGGCCCTTCAAGCGCAGCAGTTTGTCGTGCTGCGTGCCGGATGGAACCTTGATGATCGTCTCGCCGGTCAGCGTGGGGATGGCCACCTTGCCGCCAAGTGCCGCAGTCACGAAGCTGACCGGCACGTCGCAGATAATGTCGGTGTCCTGCCGGGTAAAAATCGGATGCGGTTTGACTGTGACGGCGACGTAGAGATCTCCGGCCGGTCCGCCATTGTTCCCACCTTCACCTTCGTGCGACAGTCGCAGGCGCATGCCGGTTTCGATGCCGGCCGGGATGGTCACGGACAGCGTCCGCTCGCGGTGGACGCGTTTTTCCCCGCGGCAGGTGTTGCACGGCTCCGTGATAATGTGGCCGCTGCCTTCGCATTGGCTGCACGGGCGGCTCACGCTGAAGAATCCCTGCTGGAAGCGCAGTTGTCCCGTGCCCCGGCATCCGGGGCAGGTCTTGACGCCGGTGCTCGACCGCGCGCCCGAGCCGTTGCACTCCTGGCACTTTTCCCATCGGGGGATTTTGAGTTTGACGTCCTTGCCGTAGATCGCCTCCTCGAACGAGATCTCGAGATTGTACTGGAGGTCGGCGCCGCGTTCCGTGCGCGACCGCCTGCCGCCGAAGAAATCCTCGAAGATGTCGCCGAAGATATCGGCACCGCCTCCGCCTCGTCCAAAATCGAACCCCTCGAAGCCGCCGCCGGAGCCCTGTTGCCCTCCGGCATGGCCGAACGTGTCGTAGCGTTGGCGTTTGCCTTGATCGCTCAGCACTTCGTAGGCTTCGTTGACTTCCTTGAATTTCTCTTCGGACGTCTTTTTTTGCTGGTCGCCGGTCTGGAGATCGGGATGATGCTGGCGGGCGAGCTTGCGGTAGGCTTTTTTCAACTCGTCATCGGACGCGTTCCGATCGACGCCGAGGGTATCGTAATAGTCGCGCTTAGCCACCTGTGTCAGTACCACTAGCGAATAGCAAATAGCGGGTAGCTAACGGCTTTCAACGAAGAGTTCAAAGCTATCGGCTGCCCGCTGTTCGCTACCTGCTACTTCTTCTCTTTATCCACTTCTTCGAATTCGGCGTCCACGACTTTTTCGTCGCTCTTGGCCGAGTCGGTTGAGCCGCTGCCTTGGCCGTTCGGCCCGGTTCCTGCGCCGCCCGTTTCCGCTCCGCTCGATGTTTTTTTGTACATTTCTTCGGCCAGCTTGTGCGACGCCACCGTCAGGGTTCGCACGGCCTCGTCGATCGCGTCCGGATTGTCGCCTTCCATGGCCTTGCGCGCGGCGGCGACCGCTTCCTTGATTTTATTTTTATCGTCCTCGCCGATCTTGTCGCCGTGCTCAGTCAGATTTTTTTCCGTGCCGTAGATGAGGCTGTCGGCCTGATTGCGCGCCTCGGCCAGCTTTTTCCTTTGCTTGTCGTCTTCCGTGTGGGACTGGGCCTCTTTCACCATCTTCTCGATTTCGTCCTTGCTCAATCCGCTGGAGGCCGTGATCTTGATGGACTGTTCCTTGCCGGTGCCCAGATCCTTCGCGTTGACGTGCACGATGCCGTTGGCATCGATATCGAACGCGACTTCAACCTGCGGCATGCCGCGCGGAGCCGGAGGAATGCCGACCAGGTCGAACTGGCCGAGCAACTTGTTGTCGTTGGCCATCTCGCGTTCGCCCTGAAAGACCCGGATCGTGACCGCGCTTTGATTGTCCGAGGCGGTCGAGAAGACCTGGCTCTTTTTCGTCGGGATGGTCGTGTTCCGTTCGATCAGATGCGTGAAGATGCCGCCCAGCGTCTCGATGCCGAGGGTCAGGGGCGTCACGTCCAGCAGGAGCACGTCCTTGACCTCGCCCTTGAGCACGCCGCCCTGGACGCCGGCGCCGATGGCCACCACTTCGTCCGGGTTCACGCCCTTGTGCGGTTCCTTGCCGAAAAAGTCGCGCACGACCTGTATGACTTTCGGCATACGGGTCATGCCGCCGACGAGCACCACTTCATGGATGTCCTTGGCCGTGACGCCGGCATCCGCCAGCGCCTTTTTGCACGGCTCGACGGTACGCTGGACCAGGTCATCCACCAACTGTTCGAACTTGGCACGGGTCAGCTTGATGACCAGGTGTTTCGGCCCGCTCTGGTCGGCCGTGATGAAGGGCAGGTTGATCTCGCTGTCCTGCGAGGATGACAACTCGATCTTCGCCCGCTCGGCGGCTTCCTTGAGCCGTTGCAGTGCCATCCGGTCCTTGCGAAGATCGATGCCCTGGTCTTTTTTGAATTCGTCCACGAGCCAGTCCATGACGCGCTCGTCGAAGTCGTCGCCGCCCAGGAACGTGTCGCCGTTGGTGGACTTGACCTCGAAGACGCCTTCGCCGATTTCCAGGACTGAGATGTCGAAGGTGCCGCCGCCCAGGTCGTATACCGCGACCCGCTCGTCTTTTTTCTTGTCGAGTCCGTAGGCCAGCGCAGCCGCCGTCGGCTCGTTGATGATGCGCAGCACGTTCAGTCCGGCGATCTGGCCGGCATCCTTGGTGGCCTGCCGCTGGCTGTCGTCGAAGTAGGCCGGGACGGTGATGACCGCCTCGGTGACTTTTTCGCCGAGAAAGTCTTCCGCGGTCTGTCGCATCTTCTGGAGGATCATCGCGGAAACCTCCGGAGGGCTGTACTGCTTGCCGCGGATTTCCACGTGGGCGTCCCCGTTGCTGCCTTTCGTGACTTTGTAGGGGAGGCGCTTCATGGCATCCTGCACCTGGCGGCTGTCGAACTTCCGGCCCATCAGCCGCTTGACGGAAAAGATCGTATTTTCAGGATTGGTAATCGCCTGGCGCTTGGCGATCTGTCCCACCAGCCGTTCGTTCTTGTCGGTGATGCCGACCACGGACGGCGTCGTGCGGCTGCCTTCCGCGTTGGCGATGACGACGGGATCGCCGCCGCTCATAATGGCGACGCACGAGTTGGTCGTTCCGAGATCAATGCCGATGACTTTGCCCATGTGTCTGCTCCTTCCCTCGCCCCTCAGATGGGCGCGAGGTCTCCGGTTATTTTATTCGTCGTGTGTGTCCGATGCCTGCGCCGTTGCGACTACCACCATGGCAGCCCGCAGGATGCGGTCATGCAGTTGGTATCCCTTTTGATATTCCTCGATGACGATGTTCTCCGCTACCGTATTCGATTCCTGCCGTGCCACCGCCTGATGACAGGTCGGATCGAAGGGAACGCCCAGGCTGGCAATCGGCTTGACGCCGAACCTCGCCAGGGTTTCCGTAAATTGTTTCAACGTCAACTCGACTCCCTGGACCAGCCCATCGGTCGTGCGGCCCTCCTGCACGCATTTCAGGGCGCGTTCCAAATTATCCACGATGGGGAGCGATTCTTTCAGGATGCTTTCATTGGCGAACTGCGAATAGTCCTGCTTCTGTTTCTGCGCCAGCCGCTTGAAATTTTCGAACTCAGCCGCCAACCTGAGGTATTTGTCCTGGGACGTCTTCGCTTCTTCAGTCCTGGCTGCCAGGGTCTGCTCCAGATCTGTTTCCTCAACAGGCTGATCAACACTGGATTTCCCAGGCTCAGAATCTTCCAAGTCACTGAATGTATTTAAGTTTTCTTGTCTTTTGCTCACCTGGGTACCTCTACTTGGGGTCAGATAGCCATGAGGCATATAAAGTCAACTAGTTACGATGGTTTTCTTTTATGTTGCGTGGGAAGGTAGAGAAAAGAGGCGAAAACAGTCTGAGAGGACGTTTATTCCTCTCCGCGGGTCTTTCGATAGATCAGTTCCAGACCCTCGAGAGTTAAATACGGCCGGACTTCCTGAATGGTGCGGGATTCCGGGGCAATCAGGGACGCCAGCCCGCCAGTGGCGAGCACGGTCGCTTTCTGGCCGAGTTCGACTTGTATGCGGGTGACAAGTTCGTCTACCAGGCCGGCATAGCCGAAGATCAACCCGGACTGCATGCTGCCGGCCGTATCCTTGCCGATCACGGTTTTCGGACGGGTCAGGTCCACCTTGGGAAGTTTCGCCGTCCGGGTGAACAGGGCTTCGCTCGCAATGCCCAGGCCCGGCGCAATGGCACCGCCCAGGTATTCGCCTCGTGAGCTGATGGCGCAGAACGTTGTCGCGGTGCCGAAATCCACGATGATAAGGCAGGTTTTGTAACGGGCATAGGCGGCGGCGGCGTTCACCAACCGATCGCTTCCAATCTCGAGAGGGTATGGGTAGGCGATCTGGATGCCCATGTCGAGGTCGGACGATACGATCAGCGGGGTGCACTTGAAATAGGTCTCCACCATTTCATCGAAGACGGCGGTGAGCGACGGCACGACGCTGGAGAGGATGGCGTCGGTAATCTTGTTTGTATCGATGCCGGCCTGCTGGAGAATGTTTACAAAGAGGATGCCGTACTCGTCGGCGGTTTTGGATGCTTCGGTCGCCAGCCGCCAATGGCCTTTGAGGGTCCGTCCCTCGTAGATGCCCCAGACGACGTTCGTGTTGCCGATATCAATAGCGAGCAGCATCAAGCCTCGTTATGCGTGATGCGTTACGCGTAATGAGTAATAAAGTTGAATCGGTACCCCTTACTCATGACCGATCACGCATCACGGTTTTCAGCGCAAGTGGATGACGTCGCCGGCCCGAATGTCAACGGTGGTGCGATCATCACGGATGATTCGAAGCGAACCGTCCACCTCGACGGATTTGGCTGTGCCGTCCATCTGTTCCCCATGGGCCAGTTCAATCCGCACCCGCCGGCCGATTGTCGAGCAGCGTAGCATATATTCTTTGAGAATGTCTCCGTGGTGCCCGGCGAGCAACGACTCGCACCGGGTTTCCAATTCCACGAGCAGGGCGGCAAGAAGAGCGGTCCGGTCGCATGGCCGCTGAGCTTCAATCGCCAGCGAGGTGGCAATCTCACGCAGCTCCTCGGGGAATTCATCGCGGCGGATGTTCACGTTCAAGCCGATTCCGACGATGACGGTCGCATGCGCGGTCCCGACTCCGCTGCTTTCGCACAGGACGCCGCCGAGCTTCCGGTCTTCGATCAGGATATCGTTCGGCCATTTGACGGATGGCTTCAGATTTGCCACGACCTGCACCGCCCGGCCGATGGCGAGGGCGGCGGTGAGGGGAATCCAGGATAGCCAGAGCGGTTGCTGCTCGCGAGCCGGCATCGCACGCAAAAGGATCGAGCAGTGGAGATTCTTGCCGGAAGGGGAGTGCCAGTGGCGACCCAGTCGTCCGCGTCCCGCTGTCTGGGTTTCTGCGACGACGACGGTGCCGTGTGGGGCGCCGTCCTGGGCCAGCGCGGCAGCGTGGGTATTGGTTGAGGCGACTTCCTCCAGAACGTGGAGCATGCGCCCGAATGTTTTGGTGGAGAGGGCACGCTGGATGCTCTGCGCGTTGAGAGGCTGGAAAGCTGCGGGCGTTGCCATTATTGTTTACGACCAGTGCGCCGCCGGATCGGCACGATATCCATGCTCAAATCGGCGGCCGGCGCAGAATGGGTCAGGGCGCCGATCGAAATTCTATCGGGCCCTGCCGTGGCGAGCTTCCGAACATTCGCCAGCGTCACACCGCCGGACACCTCGATTGTCGCGCGCTGTTTGATCAGTCTGATGGCCCGTCTGATATCCGGCACGGTCATGTTGTCCAACAGAATGATGTCAGCCTTGCCGTCGAGCGCGGCACGGACTTCGCCGAGAGTCCTGGCTTCCACTTCGATCTTCAGCCCGCGCGGGACCCGCTTTCTTGCGAGACGGCAGGCGGACGCCACATCGTGGCCGATCAGTTCAAGGTGGTTGTCCTTGATCAGCACGCCATCGCCCAGCGAGTGACGGTGATTGTGCCCACCTCCGAGTGTGACGGCCCATTTTTCCAATGCGCGCAGGCCGGGCGTGGTCTTCCGCGTATCGAGGATCTTGACGCGGCGGCCTCGCACCGCTTTGCAAAACCTGGCGGTGAGGGTCGCGATGCCGGAGAGGCGCTGAAGAAAGTTGAGCGCGATTCGTTCGGCCGTCAGCAATGACCGTGCGTCGCCTTCGACGATTATGACTGGACGGTCACGTTTCACTCGCGTGCCGTCTTTGACGGCACGGACGATCGTGAGCGAGGCATCCACGGCATGAAACGTTTGTTTGGCGGCAGCGATGCCGGCGACCGTGATTGTCTGATGGGCGACGATGGTCCCGCGGGCACGGATCGGTTTGGGAAAGAGGGCCGAGGTCGTCACGTCACCGTGGTCGATATCTTCGGCGAGAGCGATTGTGACGGCCGTGCGAATCTGCCGGGTAGGGACAGGTGTCATGCCGTCATCTCTTGCAGCTGCCGTTCGCTATCGGCGAGCAGGTCCGACTCCCGCTTGAGCGTGACGATGCGTTGTCGCCATTCCGCGACGACATCCTCCGGCGCCTTGGCCATGAATTCCCTGTTGGAGAGTTTGGCTTCCATCCGTTCGCATTCCTTCGACAGTTCCTGCTTCTGTTTTGAAATCCGCACCAGCGCGTCCCGAAGGTCCACGTCCTGCTCGACTTGAATGCCCACGATCAGGCCTTCGGCGGGCAAACGCAGGACGCGCGCACCCCACTTGTCCGGTGCCTTGTCGGCCGTGATGGTCCCCTTACTCAGGTGGGCCGCATAGGACTGGCGGTTCACCAACGTGGTCCATTGCTCGGGATCTCTTGCCGTGCCAAAGAGGGTGAGAGCCTTTCCAGGCAGGACATTCAGCAGGGACCGCCCGGTTCGCGCCGTGCTGACGAACCGCTCCACTGTGGCGAATTCTGTCTCCGTTTCCTTGGAATCCCAGTCTGGTGTGGGCGCGGGGTATCGCTGCGTGACGATACTCTCTCCTTCGTGGGGCAGCGTCTGCCAGATTTCCTCGCTGATAAACGGCATGAAGGGGTGCAGCAGCCGTTGTACGGTTTCGAATGTTTCCACAAGCGTCTGCCTGGTTCGTGTGGCCTCGACAGAATCCTTGTTCTGTAACGCGGGCTTGATCAGCTCCAGATACCAGTCGCAGTACTCGTGCCAGATGAATTGATAGAGATGGCTTGAAGCCTGATCAAACCGGTATTGCTCGAGCGAAGCGGTGACTTCCCGGATCGTTCGATTCAGACGGCTGAGAATCCAGCGGTCGGCAAAGGGGCGATCCTTCGGAGAAACCGCTTCACGCGGGCCATCGAGGTTCATGAGGATGAATCTCGCCGCGTTCCAGATTTTATTGGCGAAGTTGCGGTAGCCTTCGATCCGTTCCTCGGCCAGTTTGATGTCGCGGCCCGGCGAGGCCATGGCAGCCAGGGTAAAGCGCAGCGCATCGGTCCCGTATTGCTCCATGACGTGGAGGGGATCGACGACGTTGCCCTTGGACTTGCTCATCTTCTGGCCTTCTGCGTCGCGGACCAGGGCATGGATGTAGACGTCTCGGAACGGGACGTCGCCCATGAATTTGAGCCCCATCATGATCATGCGGGCAACCCAGAAGAACAGAATGTCGAGGCCGGTGACCAGCGTTGAAGTCGGGTAGAATTTTTTCAGGTCCGGTGTCTGCTCCGGCCAGCCGAGCGTGGAGAAGGGCCAGAGGGCGGACGAGAACCAGGTGTCGAGCACGTCCGGGTCCTGGATAAAATCCTTCTGCTGGCAAGCCGGGCATTGTGCCGGCGCCGTGCGTCCGACCATCGGTTGAGCCGTGGCCAGAAAGGTGTAGGCGCGCTGCGACGAAGTCGAGGAGGCGGCTTCCACCATCGCCGCGCGGTTGCACGACGTGCAATACCAGGCCGGAATCCGGTGGCCCCACCAGATCTGGCGGGAGATGCACCAATCCTTAATATCCCGCATCCACCCAAGATAATTGTTCGTCCAGCTCTCGGGGACGATCCGGATTCGCCCGTCTTCGACGGCTTTGATGGCCGGCTCGGCCAACGGTTTGATTTTGACGAACCATTGCGGGGAGAGGTACGGCTCCACGACTGTCTTGCAGCGGTAACATTTGCCGAGCGCCATCTTGTGATCTTCAGTTTTGACCAGCAGGTCGCGCGCTTTGAGGGCCTGCTCGACTTTCGACCTGGCCTTGCTGACGGGCAGGTTTTGAATCTCGCTTGTGACGGTTTCTTCAACCTCGGCGGCCTTGAGGCCCTTCGGGTCGAGTTGCGCGAGATGATTGAAGATCGTCAGGCGTGGCAGCTTGTGCCGCTCGCCGGCTTCGAAGTCGTTGAAGTCGTGCGCCGGGGTGATCTTGACTGCGCCGGTGCCGAATTCCAGGTCCACCAGGATCGAATCCCCCACGATGGGAATTTCGCGCGTGGTCAGCGGCAGGCGGACCTTTTTGCCTATTAGATGCCGATAGCGGGGATCCTCCGGATGGACGGCGACGGCCGTGTCGCCCAGCATTGTCTCGGGCCGCGTCGTGGCGACGGTCAGAGCCGTATTCGGATCATCCGCCAGTGGATAGCTGATGTGGTACATCTTGCCCTTCGTGTCTTCATGCTCGACCTCGATGTCTGACAGGGCAGTCAGGCAGCGCGGGCACCAGTTAATCAGCCGCTCGCCGCGATAGATGAGTCCGTCTTCGTGGAGCCGGACGAACACCTCGCGGACGGCTTTCGAGAGTCCCTCGTCCATTGTGAAGCGTTCGCGGCTCCAATCACATGACGCGCCGAGCCGCTTGAGCTGCTGAATGATCGTGCCGCCGGATTGTCCTTTCCACGCCCAGACCCGCTCGATGAATTTCTCGCGTCCAAGTTGTTCGCGCGAAGAACCCTCGGTCGAGAGTTGGCGTTCGACGACGTTCTGCGTCGCGATGCCGGCATGATCCATGCCGGGGACCCAGAGGGCATTGCGGCCCTGCATCCGGCGCCATCGGATCAGGATGTCTTGCAGGGTGTTGTTCAGCGCGTGGCCGATGTGGAGCGAGCCGGTCACGTTCGGCGGCGGGATGACAATCGTATAGGGCTCGCCGGGATGGGCGAGCGGAGCGTGAAAATAGCCCTTCTCGACCCAGTGCCGGTACCACCGGTCTTCGACCTGTTTCGGCTCGTAGATTTTTTCCAGTTGTTTGCCGGACATGTTCGCCTGAGGTGAAAGTTGGCGCGCATCGTAACACGCGAACTTTCGCCTCGCAAGGCGGCGCATTGCGCAGGCGAGAGGCAATAGGTGATAGGCTATGGGTTGGAGAGAAAATTAGGCGACTTCCCTATCGCCCATAGCCTGGCTAGTGTGCTATACATCGTGCGGTCCGTACTCAACTCGCATATAGAAAGGACTGAGATATGCCGCGGAGTCACATGAAACGACGCAAGTTGAAGTTGAAACACCGCAAGAACGTCCGGCGCATGAAAGCGCTGGTCCAAAAACGGCGAACGGAAGCGAAGGCCGCTGCGGCAAAAGCGAAACGGAAGTAGTCGCTCCCGTTCAGACGGGAGATCGATCATCCATCCTCCTTTCAATGCGGGGTGTGCCTATGAACGGCACCCGTCCACCATCAGCTATTCGATTGCGCGGGCATACGCTGCTATGCCTGCAGGGCTTTCGCGGGGAAGGCTACAGCCCTGGTTTTACCGACAACCTGACCGCCATTCATCGAAGCCTGGCTGAGAATCCCGATCATTCCGTCGAACTGGTGGAAGAACCCGATGCGGTCTGCGGGGCTTGCCCGCATCGGGCGCCTGCCGGCTGCACGCTGAACGGCAAGGGGTCGGAAGCGGGGATGCAGATGCAGGATCGGCACGTTTTGAAGCGGTTGGGACTCGCAGCAGGCAGCGTGGTGCGCTGGCGTGACGTGCTGGATCGCATTCGTGCCTCGATCAAGGGGAGCGACTTGCCGGCTATCTGCGGGCAGT
This sequence comes from Nitrospiraceae bacterium, assembly GCA_009692155.1. Lineage (GTDB taxonomy): Bacteria > Nitrospirota > Nitrospiria > Nitrospirales > Nitrospiraceae > 2-02-FULL-62-14. Next base: position 45,160 of record SHZW01000001.1, on the reverse strand, counting down.
GCCGCTGGCTGCCGCTCGGGTATTGCAAGGAAGGGATCGATCGGTTGCGGTCATGAGCAGGATCAAGGTCATCTTTTTCGACGCGGCCGGGACGCTCTTTCATGTGAAGGGGTCTGTCGCGGACATCTACCTGACCCATGCGGAGAAGTATGGCGTCAAGAAAACGCCGAAACTGTTGAGTTCGGTCAAGGCGGCGTTTGTGCGCGCTTTTGCCGATGCGCCGCCGCCGGTGTTTGCCGTGAGCGACCCGAAAGAGATCAAGCGGTGCGAGCGGCTCTGGTGGTTTGATGTCGTCCATAACGTCTGGTATCGCGTCGGGATGTTCGAGCGATTCGACGACTATTTCGACGACGTCTTCGACGCATTCGGCGGGCCGTCCTGCTGGACACTCTACCCGGAAACCATAGGGGTGCTGAAGGGGCTGAAGGAGCAGGGATACGAGCTTGGAATTATTTCAAACTTCGACTCGCGGCTGTTCAACGTGCTGCGCGGACTGGGCCTTGCCGCTCTCTTCGATACGATTACGATTTCGAGCCTGGCCCATGCCGCCAAGCCGGCGCTCAAGATTTTTCAGCTTGCGCTCGACAAACATGCGATGGATCCGGACGACGCCGCGCACGTGGGAGACAGCCTGCGGGACGATGTCGAGGGAGCAAGGAGGGCGGGTCTCGCGGCGGTACTGGTCAGTCGCGAGTCGGATATCCGGTCTGCAGCGTCAGTGCCCGCGATCCGCACGCTGGATGGATTGCCAAAATTGATTGCCGGTCTCTGAGGGTGGATGCAAGGGGGAGCTATGAAACTGCCATTTGATAAATCGATTTTTGAGGAGTTCATCAGCCAGACTCTCAGGAAATTTGAGCAACATCTCAGAAACGAGCAGATGACCCAGAATACGATCACCCAGCGCATGCGCGGGGCCACGGAATTTGCCCGTTTTCTCACCGATCGACCGCATCGCTATCGGGAACGCACGGCCGGCACCATTTAGACAGGCCTGTCGCAGAGTAGCTCCGGCACCACATCCTTCGCGTGGCCTTGTAAGGATACGTCCACGGCGTCGGAACCCGGTGTGGTGTCCAGATTGATCTCGACGACGAAGGCGCCGGCCGACTTGGCGACCGGTGCAAACGATGCGGCGGGATAGACGATGCCGGAGGTGCCGATGATCAGCAACACGTCGCAGGATTCGAGTGCCTCGTAGCTCTTTGCCAGGTCTTCAGTGGCCAGCGATTCTCCGAACCACACGATATGCGGCCGCACCAGCTTGTGGCAGATGGTGCAGGTCGGCAGGATGGGAATCGGCACCTGGCGGTTAACTTCCGTCCGGCCGCAAGCGGTGCAACGGACCGTCCAGATGTTGCCGTGAATCTCGGACAGCTTGGTGGAGCCGGCATCGCGATGCAGGCCGTCCACGTTCTGTGTAATAAGCCAGAAGCGGGAGAACCGCCGCTCCATTACGGCAACCGTATCGTGTGCCGGATTCGGCTTCCTGGTCGCGATCAGTTCGCGCCGCCAGTTATACCACTCCCAAACCAGGCGGGGGTCGCGCGCGAACGCTTCGGGAGTGGCCAGGTCTTCGGCACGAAAGTTCCGCCAGAGGCCGTCTGCGCCACGAAATGTCGGCACGCCGCTGTCGGCCGAGATGCCGGCGCCGGTTAGCACCGTCACCGAACGCGCAGCAGCCAGGCGTGTTTTGACTTCAAGAATGCCGGCCATGAGGACCTCGCTTTCCAAGATGGCGTGGTATAGTAGCGCACAACTGAGGGGGCATAAAGTCACGAAGTCGTAATGTCAGCAAGTCTTCACGTCGTGACCTTATGACTTTCGGACTTTCGACTTTGCGACCAAGGTGGTTATGCAGCAGATCATGATCGTCGGCGCCGGGTCGGTCGGCGGGTTCTTCGGCGCCCATCTGGCCAAGGGCAATCCGAACGTATCCTTCCTGCTTCGGCCTCGGACCTTGCAGGCCGTCACGGAGCGAGGACTCATTCTCCGCAGCGCAAGCGGAATCTTGACTGTTCGGCCGCCGGCTGCGTCCGATCCACGCGAATTGGTGTGCCCCGATCTCATCATCCTGGCGGTCAAAGCTTACGATCTTGACGAAGTCATGGATCAGCTTGAGCCGGTCCTGACCGCGAAGACGATCATTCTGACCTTGCAGAACGGGGTGGATGTGGAGGACCGCATCCACGCGCGCCTGCACCGTGATTGCGTTGTGGGCGGCGTGGCCTTTATCTATTCGAAGATCGTCGAACCGGGCGTGATCGAACACTACAAGGGTGGATCGGTGGCGATCGGTGAAATGATGGGGCACAAGAGTGAACGGCTTGGGATGATCGCCGATCTGTTCAAACAGGCTGGCATTCAGTGCCGGATATCGGATGACATCCGTCGCAGCAAATGGGAGAAGATGTGCTGGAACTGCGTCTTCAATCCGATCACGGTCCTGATCAACGACCGGGTGGCCAAGGCGCTGGACAATCCGGAGATGATGGGCGTGATCCGTCAGATTGTCGGCGAGGTGGCGGCGGTGTCCGCCACGCTCAAGGTCCCTCTCGCGCCGGATATAGCCGAAAAAACCATTCAAGCGACCCAGGCCATCCGGGACATCCATACATCCATGTACGACGATTGGAAGGCCGGCCGGCCGACCGAGATCGACTCGCTCAACGGCTACATCGTTCAGAAGGGGCGGGAGCTGGGAATTCCAACGCCGGTGAATGAGGCTCTCACGGCAATGGTCAAGGCGGTGATGGAAAAGGAAAAGAGCGGTCCAGGAATCCTGCGCATCGAAGGAGCGGTCGTGCAGCCGGTCACGTTGGATCGGGAGTCGCTGACCAAACTTCCGGCTGAACATCAGGTGTCAGATCTTGGTACAATCATGCCTAATATGAAAGGGAAAGCCATTAGAGTGAAAGGAGTTCTTGAGGTCCCGGCACTGGCGGTTGGCGCCGACCATGTCACCTTTCATTCGCAGGATGGTCAATTCGCCGCCAGCCTGACGGTCAAGCAGGCAGCGGAGTACGGTGTCCTTGTTTATGAACTGGATGGGCAGCCGATGCCTGAATCCAAGGGAGGACCGTTCAGGCTGGTCGCGCCAGGGCTCGGCGATTTGTGCGCCAACGTGAAAGGGGTTGTCCGTATTGAACTGACGAAGGGTCCAGGGAAAGACACGCGGCCCTCGAGAAAGGCCACATGAGCCAGTCGGACGAGCAGAACCAGGAAGAAGTTGAAGAGGAACCCAGCGCGCCTCCGCCCAGAACAGGACCGGTTGTTCGCCCGATCTATGTCGTGACGTTGCTCGGGATCGTGTTGGGCATCGGAGGCCTGGCAGTGACGGGGCCGGTCTGCAATACGAAAGAGCCGGGCCGGGACCTGAGAGATTTGACTCAACAGGAAATCACGGAGCAGGCCATCAACCGGCTCAAGGATATTCGCACGGCCCTGACCTTCACGGATACGACTCGCGTGCTGGCCAAACCGGTGCCTATCAACCCATCGTCCGCTGGTCTTGTGGTCAACAGCGTACTGGCGGTGAAGAAGCTGGGCGATACGAGCGAGGTGATTACGCATCACGCCGGCAACGGGTTTATCGCCTACAAGCTTCGCTTGCCCGATGGTGCCTGCGGGTACGTGTTCTCGACCGATCCAATCCGCCTGACATCGCAATGAGCGCGCCGGTTGCTTGCGCCGCACCAGCGCGTCTAGCTATTTGCGCGGGCCTTGTGTATTCTGCTTCGGCAAGATGCTGATCTCGCCGGAACGCCTGTCTCAATCCGAAACCGTCTCGTACCGTCTGTCCAAATCAAAGTTTCTCTCAGGCCTTCAGTGCCACAAGCGGCTCTTCCTGGAAATTTATCAGCCGGCGCTGGCCACCAAGCCGGATGAGATCACGCAGGCGATCCTCGACATGGGCACCGAGATCGGGGAATTAGCCCGGAAGCGGTATCCCGGCGGTGTGCTGGTCGAGGCCGATCGGAAGCACGCGGCAGAGGCGATTGCCCATACGAAGGCGCTGCTGGCCGATCCCAGCGTTCCCGCCATCTTTGAGGCGGCCTTCATGTTCGAGAACGTCTTCATTCGCGTGGACATTCTTGAACGGCTTTCGACGGGGGAGAGCGGCGAATCGATCTGGCGGCTGATCGAAGTCAAATCCTCCACGCGCGTCAAGGACGTGCATCTCGCCGATCTTGCCATCCAGACCTATGTCATCAACGGCGCCGGCGTGATCCTGGCGAAATCCTGCCTCATGCACATCAGCACGCAGTACGTATATCCAGGCGGCGAGCTTAACCTGCATGAGTTCTTCGGAATTCAGGATTGCACCGAGCCGGTGCAGGCGCGGCTGGCCGACGTGCCGGACAAGCTGAACGAAATGAAAGCCATGCTGGCCGAGACGGCGCCGCCGGTCATTGAGCCGGACGGACATTGTTTCTCTCCCTACGAATGCCAGTTCTGGGACCATTGCACGAAGGGCAAGCCCGAGCGCTGGGTCTACTATCTGCCGGGAGGGGACAGGACTTACCGGCAGCTTGCACGATTGGGCATCCAGACAATCGACGAGATTCCTGCCGGCTTTAATTTGACGACCGGGCAGCGCCGAGTGAAAGACAACGTCGAATGGGTGAGCCCCAAGCTGCCCATCATGCTGAAGACTGTTCGCTATCCCGTTCACCATCTGGATTTTGAAACGTTCATGCCTGCCATCCCGCGATTTCCGCAGACGCGGCCCTATCAGGTGATTCCCACCCAATGGTCCAATCATGTGGAATACGACGATGGCAGGATCGAACATGACCACTACCTCTGCCTGGATCAGAAGGATCCGCGCGAGGAGCTGGCCGTTCGGCTGCTGGAATCGCTGGGGCGGGAAGGAAGCATCTGCGTCTACTCGGACTACGAACGGTCGGTGATCGGTCGTCTGGCCGAAGCCCTCCCGTCGTTGCGGCAGGAACTCCAGCGGCTGCTGAGCCGGCTGTGGGACCTGTTCGACGTGGTCAGAGACCACTACTACCATCCGGCGTTCAAAGGATCCTACTCGATCAAGTCCGTGCTGCCGGCAGTCGTCCCGGCGCTCGGCTACGGCGATCTGGAAATTCGGGACGGCGAGATCGCCGCGCGGGCCTATCACCGGATGCTGTTCGATGAGATGGATTGGGTGGAGAAGGCCAGGATTCGGGAAGCGCTGCTTAAATATTGCGCGCGCGATACGCTGGCGATGGTGGAGCTAAGGCGAGAGTTGGGGAAGAAGGGTTAAAACACTATGGTATTGTCGTCAGTGTGGAATTCAATTACTTTTCCTGTTTAGGTCCAACCGCCGTCCCTGAGACATGGAAAATAGAGCCATTTAGGACCCATGCCCAGAACCACCGTTCTTGCATGGTCACATCGACCAACCGTGTAGTTCCCCCTCTAGTCGCGACCGCTCGTTGATACGCCCTCACGAAACGGTCGTTCTGATTGATCGGAATAAACTGGAACAGCATGATTCCGGTACTGGAGCCTTCAACGGGTCCAAGCACTTGCTCATCCGGACCGACCGGAGCGGTCTGTAGGTGCAAGGGCGTAGATGTGCATGCCAGAGCCAGGAGAAGAAAAATGCCAAGTGACACAACTTTAAGATGTTTCATTATTTCTTTCCTTCCGAGAGCAATCTGATATTCACCAAGGCTCATAACCAAATCTCCTCATCCGTATGTGGCTTGGGGAAAGTATCTATTTCTAAGATGATATTGCCAAGTCATGAGAGCGAATATTAAAACCCGGTCATGCAAGATTAAGAATGCATCGCGAGAAGTCTCTAGCCATGCTCATTCATGTTGGGTATACTTTCTCATCCCCGCCAGACCGCTGATGAGGGTTCACATAATGGATGCAACAGAGAAGAAGTCAGTCTGCTCATGCGATGTGCTTGTAATTGGAGGTGGTCCTGCCGGTTCGACAATGGCTGCGATCTTAGCTGAGCAAGGGTGGCATGTAGAGGTGCTTGAAAAGGATCGCCACCCACGGTTCCACATCGGCGAGTCCTTGTTGCCTCATTCCTTGCCCATGCTCAAACGGCTGGGCGTTCTGTCCGAGGTCGAAAAGATCGGCATTACGAAGTATGGCGCGGAGGTGGTCTCCCATTATCACGGGAGGTCGCGCATGCTGTACTTTTCTCGTGCACTCGATGGTTCGCAACCGTTTGCCTTTGAAGTCAAGAGAGCCGAGTTTGATGAGATTCTGCTCCGTAACTGCATTGCCAAGGGCGCTCATGTGCGAGAAGGAGTTAGGGCCAAGCAGGTCAAGCTTCGTCCAGGGCAATCCACCCTGGTGCATGCAGAGGATTCGCAAGGGCAAATACTAACATGGGAGGCCCGCTTCGTCGTAGACGCCAGTGGCCGTGACACGTTTCTTTCCGGACAGGTGGGGGGCAAACACCGCAATCCTCACCATAGCAGCGCCGCCATCTTCGGTCATTTCGAGGGCGTGAAGCGCTTGGCCGGCATGGACGAGGGCAATATCAGTATCGTCTGGTTCGATCACGGCTGGTGGTGGATTATCCCCTTCAAGGACGGGACCACCAGCGTGGGAGCCGTCTGCTGGCCCTACTACATCAGCTCGAGGAAGGTTCCACTTGACCAGTTTTTGTGGGAAACGATTGCGCTGTGCCCCCCGGTCGCCGAGCGCATGAAGAACGCGAAGCTGATCTCACAGGCCTATGCCGCTGCTAACTACTCGTATCGTCGAAGGACGATGTCAGGCGACGGCTACATCATGATCGGCGATGCGTTTGCCTTTATCGATCCTGTCTTCTCCAGCGGGGTGCATTTGGCGTTGAACAGCGCAATGCTGGGTGCGGAGGTTGTGGACGCCCACTTGCGATGCGCGCCTGAATATGCTCAGCTCCTTCGGCAGTTTCAGCGCACAGTGCGAAGAGGGATCAACACCTATTCCTGGTTCATTTATCACTTCACGCAACCGGCCTTTCGGGCCCTCTTTATGTCAAGACGCAGCAAGTTTAAGATAGAGGAAGCCGTGCTTTCCGTATTGGCCGGCGATGCGTTCGGCAAGTCTCCGATACAGATCCCGATCTTTCTTTTCAAAATCGCGTACTACCTCGTCTACCTCTTCAATCTGAAGGAAAACTGGTTGGCTCATCGGAGAAGAACTCAGGGAATTCCTTCGACGCTTGGCGATACCAGCAATGCAATAGTGTAAGTCCTGTGAAACCAAAGTTGGTCATCATGCGGCCCAAGCCTTCATCAGAAAACCCCGCCTCTCTTGAACCCGTTCGCGCGGTCATCCCTCCGCACATTCAAGTTCATTATGTGCCGGCATCGGATGTGGTGTCATTTTTTGAAGCATCCCGATGTCATCCTTTCGCGATTATCTGTTTTGACCAGGACACGTCGTTTCTAGCTCAAGAATCTCCCTGTCCTGTCGTGTCACTCAATCTACCGCAATTGGGCGGTCCCCCCGTAGCCGAAGTCTGGACATGCGCACCGCCTAGCACCTATCGCAATATTGACGGCATTTCTTTCGCCATGACTGAACAGATTCTTTTCGGTTTATTAGAAATAGGCGAGTCTCATGAGTTATCTCTTGAGACTCTGGCCTTTAGTGCCTATCGCCGGTTGCTCGCTCTCACGCGGACTATGGGCTACTCTCACTTACTGCGTATCTGGAACTACTTTCCGGACATTAACGCTTGTCCTGCCGGTCTTTCGCGGTACCAGCAATTCTGTATCGGCCGGCATGAGGCGTTTGCCGACGGTCAACCGGATTTTAAAAAACTTCTGCCAGCGGGGACCGCGGTCGGTACAAGATCAGGACCGCTTCAGATTTACTTCTTGGCAGGTACGACACCAGTGACGCATATTGAGAACCCTCGGCAAGTCAATGCCTATGACTATCCGAGTATCTATGGACCTCGAAGCCCTTCGTTCGCGCGTGCGACGCTCAGGCAATCGGAGTATCGCGAGCATCTCTTCATCGCGGGTACTGCGAGCATCGAGGGGCATATGAGTCGGCATGTCGGAGACCTGGAGAAGCAGACCGTGGAGACCATCCACAATCTGCAGGCGCTCATCGATCACGCTCATCAGTTGCACGCAGCCGACAACGGACGGGGTGATTGGCAGGGTCTTTTCAAGGTGTATCTTCGGCATCCAGATGCCGTTTCGACGGTTCGCTCCATCCTGAAGCAGCACCTGCCATCTCAGACGCAGATTGTGTATCTGGAGGGAGAGATCTGCCGAAGTGAGTTGCTCCTGGAGATTGAAGGCATCCTCCAGTATCAAGTACAATAATTGCAGCCAGCGGTTTCAAATATCATGCTGCCGATCCGACCATTCACGGTAACTATGACGAAGCGATCGAGATCCTCGATCATGCAATTCAGGCCCGTCTGGCTGCCATTGAGTCATAAACAATAAGCATCACACTAACCATCGAGGAGGAAATGCAATGAATCGAATATTGATGAGCTTTATTTACGCCTGCATAGCATTGGCAGTTTTTACGGGTTGCAGAACAGACAGCATTTATGACCTGGTCGACAGCTCGGTTACGACCGTATCCGGCAAGGAGCCTTCACTGGAGCAAGTGAGGAAGGCGATTGTCGAGGCTGGCGGATCCCTTAAGTGGGACATGACTGACGTTCAGCCGGGACATCTTGTCGGAACTCTCAATCTCCGCAGTCACCAGGCGGTTGTGGATATCAAATACAACACAAAAAAGTACAGCATCACCTATAAAAGCAGCATGAATCTGAACTATGATGCGGAGGCAAAGACTATTCATAGCAACTATCTTAGTTGGATCAAGAACCTTGATGCCGCGATCAGGCGTGGCTATCTACGGCTAGTTCATGAAGAGGTTGGAGGATAAAGCTGAGATCACTGAGACCCGGGAAAAAATCTTGGTCTCAGTGCCCGTACTTCGCTGAGTGATTCCGCCATAACGGGAGCCATTTCATGACTGAAACGGGCAAGACTGTTCCTGTTTATTTCGCGCTGGTTTCGATCGTAGATTGTCGGACCTCTCCAATATTGAATGTAAAAGATGCCCCCAACAAAACTCTAGCGGATAAAGAATTAACTCTGATCAAGTAACAAAAGCTATAATTCTTGTGGGGGCGGGACTGGCGTGGCGCATGGATGAGGCTGAGCCTGGCCACATCGTCGGCAAGCTGAACCTGCGTATCCATCTGGCGGGAGTCGACAGCACCTACAACACGATGACATTCAGCATCACTTGCAGGCGCGGTTATGGTTATGGGTTGTCGTTATGACGAAGAGGCACAAACAATTTATTAGAACTACAATGGCTGGATCCAAAACCTCAATAACGCAATTCCTGGTCAGTTTCTAGCTGCGGGGTAATAGGTCATTCTTTGTCCGATGTCCAGTCGACCGAGCACTGATTTACGTTTCGCTTTTCAATTGCGATCAGAGTAGGGGCGGTTTTAACCGGACTCTGGAAGGCGACTGCTCACATTCATTCCTCATGTCCAAACGCGGGCTTCGATCAGTGAGTGTCCTGTAAAGACCCGCCGGGTGCATGCCTCGAGAAAGCAGTTTCCAGGCTATCATCAGCGTGATGCGTACGATATCGAGTGTTGGCCGAAAATAGCTCGGGCGCGCTCCGGGACGATGCCATGCATCAATAGAGATTGCTGTGCTCCGATAGCCTAAGTGCGTGGCCTCGATCAGGACTTCGCTTTCGAAGACAAAGCTCCTTGCTTTTCCATGCTGGCTCTTTACTCGTCGCAAGAGCGACTCGGGATAGACCCGAAAGCCTGACTGGCTGTCTTCAAATGGAGCGCCGGCTGCCCAGGAAATCCAGAAATCTGCGATGCAATTGGCTCCATAGCGCCAAAAAGCCGCGCGGCGCTGGTCACGTCGGCGGGCACCGATGATCAGATGGTCGGGGAACCGTCTCGCTTCGGCCACCAGTTTGGAGATATCTTCCGGCGCATGTTGTCCATCGCCATCTAATGTGATCACTCCCATCGCACCACGCTCAAGTCCATATTGAAACCCGAGCCACAGGCTGGCGGCCTTTCCGCCGTTCGTAGGATTCTTGAGCACAATGACAGCTAACCCAGCCAGGGCTTGTTCCGTGCCATCAGTTGACCCATCATTGACCACGATCACATTCGACATCTGTCGAAGCGCTCCGGAGGCCACATCTCTGATTGTCGCGGCTTCGTTATAGGCCGGGATGACAACCCAGTATCCAGACGGGGAGTTGGTCACTGAATTTCGCTCAGCGTTCATGCCAGACCCCCGCTGACACCGATCACCTGACCGGAAATGTACCCCGCTTTCTCAGAAGCCAGGAATCCAACCAGATGTGCGACTTCTTCAGGCGTGCCAGCCCGTTTCATCGGCACGAGAGTCTCAATCATCTCTGGTTTAAAAATCTGTTCGACCATGCGCGATTCGATAATGCCCGGCGCAACCACATTGACGGTGACTCCGCGGGAGGCCACCTCCAGCGCAAGCGACTTGGAGGCGCCGTGAATCCCCGCCTTGGCCGCCGCATAATTCGTCTGGCCGCGATTGCCAAGTATTGCGGAGATTGAGGAGATGGTGATAATCCGTCCCCACCGTGTACCCATCATAGGCAGCAGCAGCGGCTGAGTCACATTGAAAAACCCGTGAAGTGATACAGCCAGAACATGGGTCCACTGCTCCGCCTTCATTCCGGCCATCGGAGCATCATCATGGATGCCAGCATTGTTCACCAGCACTTGGATTGGTCCCGCTTCCAATGTTTCAGCGAGCGCGCGCTGTGCCGCCTCACCATCGGTCACGTCAAAACTCACGATGTTCGCCGAGCCTCCCGCCTGCTTGATCTCTCCGGTCAGCGCTTCTGCCGTGGCGCGGTGACGGTGGGTATGGACGATTACGTGCAGCCCCTGTTTAGCCAACTCACGGCAGATCGCCGAGCCGATCGATCCGCTCCCACCTGTGACCAAGGCTCGCTTCATATGCGTTGATCGGGATATTTCAAAAAGATGGACGCGCGCCCGCTCAGCAATTCTCGGCTCTTAGCCGACACGCGAAAGGTGTAGACAAAGGTGGCCGCATCTCCGATCAGACGTGCGGCGTCAATGATCAAATCGGTCTTTACATCATCGAGGAAACTCACGTGTAGCGACAGCTCTCGCACCGCCCCCAAATATCCCACGACCGTTTGATTCGCAGTCTTCTTATTCAGAATGCCGACATGAACCGCCATGGCTTGCGCGGCATATTCCAATCCACAGATGGCCTCCAACCGATTCCCGCGCCGAAGAGGGTTGCCGGTGTGACGATGTGATTCTGCACGGCAGGTAATGCGAGTCTCGTCCCATTGCTCCACGGCATCCAAGAGACACATAGCTCCTTCATGCGGAATCAATCGACAGAGGTCGGCTTTGCTCATGACCGGCATGGTGTGACTCGGATTGAAAGTCGCTGATATTCTAAATATTCGAGGCACACGGGCGTGGCTCGGTGTCCCGCAATGGCGGCCAGTAGCGGCAAGGACCGTGCAGCCGGATTTGTACTCCGAAGCGTTTCCAGTCCCGCTTCTTCCATGCTCGTGACGTTCAACGAGAGATCATCAGAAAGACTCAGATCAAGCTGGACTAGGCTGTGTTGTCCAGGAGTTTCTGCCAAGACGAACGCGGCCGCGAACCCTTCGCGGAGGGGTCTCGTGGCATAGAGAGGAAGGGGAGGGGGAAGATCATAGGCCACGAGAAGCACAAGCCCCCCTTCGATGTGGACATAGGCGGCCGCGTCTAATAAGGCAGCACACAAAGAAGAATCATAACAAGACAGCGCTGTGGACGATTGCTGCGAGCCCGTAGCGATGCCCCAGTAACCGGCAGCGGCATTATGGACGGAATGGTGGAACAGTGTAGGTGAAATCACCCGTTGCGGTGTTGCAAGGGCCGTACAGAGTCGATTTAGGACATCGGTTTCTCCACAGGAAGAGGCAAAAACCGTCGCCACTTCACGAGGGTTCACCTGAGCCTGTTCGATGGCTTCCTGCGCAACATGTACTGCCCAGCGCACAATGTCGCTGCTTCGCCTGCGCTCGTTCGGGGGAAGGATGCTCGCCACAGGTTCCGGTCGCATTGTTTCTCGGTACGGAGAGGTACCGGTCAAGACGGCTTGATGGTCCCTCCATCCAACGAGACCCGGCCCGATCATTCCGATACCGTTCACATACAGTCGCATCAGAGAGTCCCTAGAATCATGCTGCAATTATTGCCGCCAAACCCAAAGATATTGCTCAACACCCGCCGCACCGGCTGCTCCCGGTTCTCCAGTAGCACGTAGCTTCTTAAGTTGGGATCGACTCGAGTCGTATTCAGCGTTCCCGGCACAAAACTGTGAGTGAGACACATCGCGGCAATGACCGCTTCCGTGATTCCCGCCGCCCCTAGGGTGTGCCCCGTCCATCCTTTGGTCGAGCTACAAGGGGTCGAGAGATCAAACACTGAGCTGACCGCTTTATCTTCAATGCTGTCGTTCGCCCTCGTCGCCGTCCCGTGCAGATTGATGTAGTCAATGTCCCCGGGTGTGAGCCCGCTCCGTCGCAACGCGTCGTGCATCGCTCTGATCGCCCCCGCTCCTTCCGGATGGGGATGCGACATATGATATCCGTCGCAACTCTCCCCGTAGCCCAGTAACGCCACCGCCCCGGAGTGCTCCGCACGATCGGCTTTTTCCAGCAACGCAAATCCGGCTGCCTCGCCTAATGTTAGCCCGTCGCGATCCTCATCGCAGGGACGGCAGGGATCGCTCGACATCAGTTCCAACGAAGAGAATCCATACAGAGTCGTGAGGCACAGGCTATCGACTCCGCCCACGATGGCGGCATCGCAGAATCCTGTTTCGATGAATCGTGAGGCGGTGGCAAACGCCTTGGCGCTGGATGAGCATGCAGTTGAAATGACCATGGCCGGCCCTCGGAGATTGAGGCAAGTCCGGACAAAATGGGCAAGGGAGAACATGTTATGGGTGTATCGGTACCGAGAGGTGAACGATGCCGGCAAGACACCGGTCTGGGGATCACGTTCGTGATAGGCATGCTCCGTTTCGAGAATGCCGGAGGTGCTGGTACCCAGGATGACCGCCACGCGGTGTGCGCCGTAGCGATCCCGCGCCTCACTGGCGGCTTGCATGAACCTATCTTGTTGCAGCCCGAGAAGCGCTAACCGATTATTCCGGCAGTCAAACTGTTCCAACTCTTGTGCAGTTGAGCCGCAGCCGGCCGATGAGTCTTCCAAACCATCGACCCGGCCAATATAGGTTTTTATTCCCACATCCTCGAAGTCGCAAGGCCGTAAACCAGAACGCCGATCGCGCAAGGCCCTGTAGGTCGGTTCGAGTCCTTTTCCGAGCGCACTCACGAGTGTATACGCGCTCAGTACCAGCGGCGCCATGACTGACTTCTCACACTTCATGGGTTCCTTGGTCTGCCAGCAGTGCGGCGAACAGTAAACAGGTGAACGAGCCCAACGCGGCAGTCATCCCGATGGCCTTCAGTACCGGAAGCTGTGAACAGGCTAACACGCCAAAGACCAAGATGGTTGTGGTGCTACACACAAGGAGACCATACACGGTCCGATCTCGTTCGGACTCAGTGCCATGTCTTCGATTGAAGAACAACGCGTAGTCTAAGCCAAGTCCCACTACGAGGAGGAAGGAGGCCACGTGAAAGAGCGACAATCGTTCTCCGAGGCTGTGAAGGAGCGCTCCCACTACCACGATCGCACTGCCGATCGGAATCAGGACTCGCAACACAGCCGAGAGCGATCGCAACCCCATGAATAGGACGAACCCGATGGCGAGTGTTCCCCAACCCACGAGGGTCAGGGTTTCATTCCGGTAGGCCATGATCAAGCGATTGGATTCCCCTTTGAGATCAAGATAGGAAATCGACGGCTTCTCCCATGACAGCACGATTTCGTATAATCGCTCTCGAGCCGTGATGCCTCGTAACGGTACCACGGCGATCCACCGTCCGCTATGTTCGAGGAGCAATGAGTCGATCTTAATTCCCAACGTCGTCGCACGGAACGTCTGGCTTTGAAGAAATGGTTGCGTCTTGGCTTCCCCGATCGCCTCGACAAAAGGCCGGAAGACAGTCGGTCGAAATGGCAATCCCTTCAGGGCCACTCTGAGATTGCGTTGCACGGTCTGCTGGTCCGGCAAGGCTGCTTGGCGCATGGCCTGCGTGCGGCGGCTTGGCAGGTAGCGCGTAACGATGTCGAATCCGGTGAGAACTTCTTGCTTCACCAGGCGATCGAGGGCAGGCATGGTATCTTCACTCCGCTGCAAGACGTCCTCCTCAGTCGCGCCCTCAATTACGATGAGATCGCGAACATCGGGCGCCCCGAGTTCCGTCCGCAAGGTGTGATCGAGTATTTTCTTATCGGATGAGATCGGACTCACGTTGGCAATGTCCTGTTCCCACAGGGGGGTATTCGACCATATCAGCACGGCGCTGGCAAGGAGCACGGAGAGCGGAACCAGCAGACGCGCTTGCGTGAATCGATCCGCCAAGCCCGCCAGGCCCATCACGGATCGACGTGGGTGGAACCCGACAGGAACCAGGAAGGGAAGCACCCAGCGAGTCGTCGCTGCCGCAGTCAACAAGCCTACAATCGCGAACAGACCAAGTTGAGACAGGCCCGGAAACCCAGCCAGCAAGAGCGCGGAGAACCCAAGAGCCGTGGTGATGACTCCGAGGCGCATCGTGGACCAAATCTCTTGTATGACGTTCACCGCCGAACTCTCCCTCGTCAGATGACTGAACAGATGAATGGGGTAATCGTCGACGACACCCAGGAGCGTCACGCCGAATCCCAGAGTAATGCCATGGATGAAACCAAATGCAAAATCCACTGCGAGGATTCCCGTCACAATACCGCTGGCAAGAGGAACCAAGCTGAGAACCAGCAGGGTGACGGATCGGTAGCTGAAGTACAAGAACGTGAATACCAGCATGACTGCCATCAGCGATAACCACCAGATTTCATTCTGAATGGTCTGCTGTGCCTCAACCGCAAACACCCCCGGACCGGTCATGACCAGACGCATGCCCGTGTTCGACCCGACCATGCTCTGAAACGCCTCTCTGATCTGCTGCTGCACGTCCGCTTGGCTGTCAACATCAAAGCCGGCCGCCTTCGTTTCCGCAACCAGCAGGGCACGCTGATGGTCAGCCGAGAACCACACGCCACGATGTTTGGTAGGCGTGTTCCATGGTGTCCAGGTAGTGAGTATCTTCAGAAATTCAGTCGTCGGGTCGGCTGGAACAAATTCCTTGATCATGGGAGCCAGGGGAGACCGCAAGTCATCGAGGCGCTGTTCGAGCGCATCCCGGAGATGGTCCGGTGCAAAGGTGTCCTTCTGTATGCCAGGAGAGAGCAAGTAGCGCGAGCGGAAGAGATGATCGCGCTCCTCTTGTGTCAGGGTTTCGATACCATTCCCAACATAATGAAACAGCTCACTCTTGTGCATCCACTCCACCAGCCGTTTGCTGTTCTCTGCCAATCGATCAGCATCCGCACCCTCGAGCCCCATCAGGATCAGTCGCCCCGAGACACCGGTCCTGAGCTGTTTCAGAAGGAGACGTTGCGTGGTGGTGGATCCCTCGGGCAACAGGTCGAAGAGCTCGGTATGGACCGGCACGCGTGCGGCTGCAAACCAGGTGCCGAGACACATCAGCAGACTCCAGGCCAGAAGGACTGTCGCCGCTCGTTTATTCACCGGGGGCCTGTATGACGAGCACTGACCGATCACCATCGGGGGATCGAGTCTCGATCCTCGTTATGTGCCCTCCTTCACCCGACAAGCGAACGCTCTGTACGATCGATTGGATAGTCACGTCCTGCGGATGAAGGATGAGGGACCACTGGCGAGGCTTGCCTTCCAAGGTCGCCTTGTAGAAACGCTTCAAGGTAACAGGGTCGCCGGCGAAACTTGACCGGAAGACTTCCACGAATACCCGCAAAACCGGATAGTCCTCCAGCGAAAAGTTTTTGCTAACGCGCGTGCTATTTTTCTCGTAAAGGACGTTGTCGCCATCGATGACATAGCGTTCATCGTATGGGTCCGTCACGTGTTTTTCGAGTCTGGCGGGAGGTGTGAATTTCAGCGTCCCTCGTGTCTTTAATGGTTCAGTCAGCATGGCGGAGAAGGTCGTCTCCTCAAAGGACACGGTTTCTTTCCTCTGCTTGGCTAACCGGATGATCAGTTGGTCAACGTTCCACTCACCAGTCGCGCTGTTCCCCTCAGCTTGAGTCGTTGGATCTGCCCAGACCTGGCTGGGAAGCGGCACAACCATGAACCGCGTCAGGGTGAACAGGACGAGCAGGAGCGTTGTACGATTAGCGTTCACTCCAAAAATCATAAAAGTTGAACCAGTTGTCAGGCGCCAAACGGCAGTAGTGTTCCAGTCGATCAGCATAGCGTTGTGTCCATTGCTGGATCTGCTGATCGTGATGCTCTTTGTCGAGAATTACGTGTTCGGCAAACAGCTCGAAGTGAACTTCCCAGCGATTTCCTCCACGATAGAGTCCGAAGAACAGGATTACCGGTGCCTTCAGCACGCTCGTGAGCCGCATGGTCCCAGTGGGAAATCGTGCGAGGGTGCCGAAAAATTTACAGAGCGTCGCCTGATGATGCTGCACCAGGCGGTCACCCATAAAGCCAACCAGCCCTCCACGGTCCAGGCAATCCTTCACCTGCAGCATCGTGTCCGGCGCGCCGACCGTAATCACGGTATCGGCTATCTGAGGATTCAGACTTCGCACCACTTCTCTGATCATCGGCGCATTATCTTCATGCAGCAGTACTTTGATCTCAAGGTTACGTCGAGACATACCGAGCGCACGCACGATTTCAAAGCTTCCCAAATGGGAGCCCAGCAGTATGCATCCCTGGCCACGATTCAAATAATCTGTAAGCAGGTCGGCGCCCTGCACGTCGATCTGGAATCGATGATGCTGGCCAACCAAAGAATAGACGCGGTCCAGAATTGTAGAGGCAAAACAATGGTAATGATGAAACAGATGGCGCCAACTGATTCGTCGGCCCAAGACCCTGAAGAGAAACTGACGGATGGCCCGTCGAGCTCGGCCAGAGAACACAACGTAGTAGGCACATATGGGGTACAGGAGCGCACGAGCAGCGGGACGGCCGAGTCGCAGGGCAACCCAGACCATAAAGTGAAGGGCTGCCACACTCCCGCGCTCACGCTGTCGCAGCCATTGCAAGCTCATCGAGGATCCTTCGCACCATGAGGCATCTGGCGATAGTGCAGGCATCCTGTTGCGACCAAACGTGAGCCAACCTGGCAGATAAAATCGATGCCGTATCCATTGTTCTGCTCGAGAAGGATCACCAGTCTTTCTCCCGGAGCTAAGGGCGAGAGGAACTTGGCGGTTGGCATACCAATGAAAACAATATTTCGCTTCACGCTCTGGCGAACGGCTTCCATAATTTCACCCAGCATCACGACACCAGGTACGACAGGTCGCCCAGGAAAATGTCCAGCCAATGACGGATGATCCATGCCGATGGTGGCGATCCGTTCATAGCCCACGGTGATCCTCACACTGAAGCTGTCTCGCGAGTTCGAGCAGTGATTCCCTGGTGAGCTTTCCAGTCTCGTTCCGGGGAAGGATGGGCACAAGATACAGAGGTCTCGGGAGAAACACGGGATTGATCACAGTCCGAAGATCACTCAGAATCTGGTCGGCGGATTTCCCCGGTGCGACAACAAAGGCCGTCAAGCGGGTGATTGAACGTTCGTCTTGCCCAGGAAAAAGAAAGACTCCATCCTGCACTCCTTCGATCTCGTTCAGTTTTCGGTTCAGATCGCCGAGAGAACCGCGATGTCCTGCGATGTTGACAAGGTCGGCATGGCGGCTCTGAAGAAAGAATGTCCGAGGTCCCTGCAGACTGATGTGGTCAGGAAACGGAACTGGCTCTCGCAAATAGTCAGCTCGAAGAGAGTAGTGATCCGAGTGCTTCGCAAAGCTGATCCCATCCAGGAGCTGCCAGCTATCACCGGCGACTGTTCGGCGTGTCGCCACACTTCCTGCTTCGACAAATCCATAGACTTCGAACACTTTGGTGTCAAACAGAGTCTCCGCCTGCTGTGCGAGCGCTATCGGCAGTGGCGCGGTCGCTGACAGAATAAAGTCTATTTTAGGAAATTGGGTTTTTTCAGTCACGCAGGCTTTGATATGTAACGGTGTCGTGACCAGGATGCGGCGCGGCGGCGCTGATCCAAGTGCCGATCGGATATCCTCAGGATAGAGGGGCCGCCCGGTGTGAAATGGAAGCCCAAATTGCGTGGGCAGCAGGAGAGAAGCCTCCAACCCGAACATATGTTGGTGCGGCACAGTCGCGACTACTGTCACGTTGTCTGTTGGTGAGAGACCCAGTCGAGCACCCGTGTGTTGTGCTACAGCCACCAATGAGCCCCACGTTTTCGGATTTGGACGAGGAGTGCCGGTGCTGCCAGACGTAAAGGCGACCACGGCGATTTGTTTGGTGGGAATCTGGGGAACAACGAACTGATGTTCTTTACTGTTCCTATAGGTAGAAAGAATATGGAATGAAGGTAATCCTTCAACTTTTCCCTGGCCATCTATCAAGCAATAGCTGTTGGCATGATCGTTGGTAATCTGGGCCAAGACTTTCGGTGCGCGACCAGGAGGCAGGAGTGTTGTCTGCCCTCGAACCAACGCTGCTGCGAATCCGACGAAAAAACGAAACCGATCTTCGACCAGATTGATTACCGTGGCATTTTCCGGCAGTTGATCGGCCAGGGTGGCCACCTCAGAAAGGAAACGATGACACGTGATCGGGGAGCCACCGATCCAGGCGAAGGCGCTTTCAGGCTGGTAGGGGCCGAGTAGAGCAGCCGTATTCATAAGGCCACATTGGACTACTTCGTCCGATTTTTCTGGATTGACGTGCACAGCGACCGAAGTGAAGCGAGGGTGGCAGTGATCTCCGGATCATCGGAGCGTATGTGATACCCGTAGGATTGGGAGATCGCGAGAGACAGTTCGAGTGCGTCAATCGAATCAAGGCCGAGACCTTTGCCGAAGAGAAGCTGTTCTGGCTGAATCTGTACGGGATCGATCTTCAGATTGAGCGTCTGCACGATGAGTTTCGCAACTTCCTCTTCTAGTGGTGAGACGCCGGACACGGATGTAACCTCCAGCGCGAGCAGTACGTTCAAGAAATCCTTGCGTAGTTTTACGATTCTTTCTGTGCCCTGTCAAGGAAGGATCATCAGACAGGCATGGCAATGTGTGACGCTGATATCAGGCTTTGACTGCCGTGTAATCGCGGAGAAGCCCGCTAAACACTTCTTTCGTACTCGTGCAGGCAAAGCCGACATCCTTGAACGTCTTCGTGATCATCTCGGGCGGCACACAGCGCTCGGTGGTATCCCACCAGTAATTCATAAGAGTATGCATGGACGGGTTGCGGGTTGCTATGGTTAACGCCAAACCCAACACCGATTTCACGTAAAAGCGCGACAGACGCCGGAGCATCTTCGACCGAGGTCGAGAGATTTCCATAACCAACACTACTCCTTCCGGTCTCAGGACGCGCAGATATTGGCGAAATGTAACGCTGAGATCGGACACATGGCGGAGCGCATAACCCATGCTGATAAAGTCAAATGAGGCATCTAGAAAAGGAAGGGCCTCTGCCACACCTTGAACGAGACTTGGACAGAAACCTTTCTGAGCTTCGCGGAGCATGCCCGTGCTAGGATCCAACCCGATCACATAGCCGGAAGGCCCCACTATCTCAGCGGCACACTGTGTCACAAGGCCCGGGCCACAGGCGACATCCAGGACCCGCATTCCTTCTGAGAGACCGGCTTCACGGAGCGCTTTCCTGCGATGCCACATCCCAGATCCGAAGCTCACAGCGTGATTGACCGTCTTGTAATGAGCAGCAGTCTGGTTGAACAGTCCATTGAGAAAGCGTTGCCGAAGCGCACTCGATTCGTAATACTCACGTAATGGTGGGTGGGGTGGGATCCGATGCATATTCTCCATTCAAGGACTGATCTTTAAAAGTCCTGAAAACTCTTGCGGTACGTATCCGTCGGCCTCAACAAGGGTAAACCTTAGATCCCCCTCGTTCGACTCCCACCCTCAGGCAGGAGCGAATAGCGCATAGCTAATAGCTAGTAGCGACGAGCCAGAAAATCTTGCTGCTCGCTGTTTGCTGTTCGCTACCGGCTTGTTACTGGCGGAGAGGGTGGGAGTCGAACCCACGGTCGAGTTACCCCGACACCGGTTTTCGAGACCGGCACTTTAGGCCACTCAGTCACCTCTCCGCTCAAGTGTGTGAAAAGTAAAAAGTTAAAAGTGAAAGGTTGAGAAGCAGGAAGACGGTCCGAACGCGCTCTCCCTTTTCACCTTTTACCTTTCACTTTTCACTTCCAAATCTTCCTGCCTGCTCGGTCACGTCGTTGCGCAAGTTACGGAAGAACGTCTGTAACAGTGCCTGGCTTTCCTGTTCAAGGACCCTGCCGATCACTTCGACACGATGATTCAGTTTCCGTTCCGCTGGCAGATCGAAGATAGATCCACAGGCACCGGCCTTGGGGTCCATTGCTCCAAACACCAGCCGGGGAATTCTTGCCAGAATGATGGCGCCGATGCACATCGCACAGGGCTCGAGCGTCACATAGAGTGTCGTGTCGGTCAGGCGCCAGGAGCCGGACTGCGTCGCCGCTTCCCGGATAGCGACTATTTCCGCATGCGCAGTAGGGTCCTGCCAGATCTCCCGGAAGTTATGCGCCTGCGCCAGAACCCGCCCATCCCGCACGAGCACGGCCCCGATGGGAACTTCCCCCTGCACAGATGCCGTCCGGGCCTGCTCCAGCGCCAGCCGCATGTACTCTCTGTCTTTGTCGGTCGCGAGACTCATGGTCGTCCTAACGTCATGAGTTATGCGTGAGGGGTAATGAGTTCAGATTTTTCACTCATTACTCGTTACTGAGCACTCGTCACTATAGCGTAGGAGTGCTACTTCTGCCACTCGAATTCGTAGCGAAGCTGGATGGCTGTGTAGCGTTGGATCAATCCCCCGCGGTCCAGCGGCATGTCCCGCTCGTGGAGCACGGCCAGCTCGTAATCCTTCCATCGCAGGGCCAGGCCGACGATCCAGTCCAGCTCGGTCGGTGTGACCTTGTCGCTTTTTAGCCGGTCGGAGAACCAATTGGTGTCTGCGAATAACACGACGCGATTCTTATAGAGATCAAGATCGGCATGGGCGACGTAACGGAGTAGCGCGCGACCGGTGTTGTCGGGGCGGGCGAAGTAGCTTTCGTTGTGAAAGAGCCACCCGCCGCCCATATAGAAGGTCAGATTCTGGTTGGGGAAGCGGTCCTGCCACCATGCGTACTGATTGGCTTGTGCGAAGTTATAGTTAATCAGAGTATCGGCATAAATTTGCTTTATGCCGGTTTTGTCGAGCGGCGCATCCCGTTCGTATTGCAACCGCCAGCCCCATTGATTCAGCGATCCGGTAAAGGCAAAAGTGGTGTCCCACTCGGACAGTTCGATCCAGCCGTTTTTACGATCCGAAAAAAAGTTCTGATCGGTATAAAACTGGAGATATTCCTTATAGAGGTCGGTCTCGAGATGAATCATGTGCCGGAGGCCGACGAGCCCCGTGTTGTCGGGTCGTGCAGCGAAGGTCGGATTATCGACGAAGGCGCTGGTCAGGAGATAGCCCTTGAGCCAATGCCGCTCTTTCTGCTCGTGAGGTTCTTTTTTTTCTTTTGACGTCTCGCCCATGGCCGGCATCGGGCGGCCGTATTTTTCAAGCGCGTAGCCGGAGAGAGGGCACGCCAGGAGCCAGAGGAGTAGCAGCCCCGCGCTGATGAATGGCCCACGCCTCTGTCCGGTAAATGTCAGGCCGAGAAGACTCAAGCCTCTGGCAAGCATCCGTATGAACCAGCCAATCGCGCTCATGATCGGGGGTATCCTAGCCATACGAGGTCGATAATGGTCAAGGGAGGTGTCATGAGTGTTGTTTATTTTAGGTACTGAGAGAGCGCCTGAGCTGCATCAGCGGCGCCGGTCAGCGCGGGGGATGTTTCACAAGGGAGCGGCGCCGATGCGGCGGCCTGGAGCGCTGTCTGCCAGCGGCCGACGGTGAAGTCCTGCTCCGACAATTCCACGGCGCGGCCGTGGCGATGGAGATAGTCCACCAACGCCTGTTCGTCGGCAAAGTTATATCGTCTGACATAGACGACCGGTTTCCCCAGCGCGACGGCTTCGACAACCGTGCTGTAGCCGGGCTTGGTAACGATGAGATCGGCCGAGGCCAGGAGGGTTCTAAACGAGAAGGGGAGAGCCGAGGCTGCGTGGATTCGTGTGTACCGGTCCGGCACCGGCCCACTGACGATGAAGCGATAAGGCCCCATCTGTTCCAGACATTCGAAGGGAAGAGTGTCGAGCGCGATCCCGCCAAATCCGATGAGGACGATGCGTTCGCCCGGTGCGGCCGCCAGGGCTCGTCGAAGTTCTGATGCGGCGTTGGATGCTGGCTCGGCAATCGGACCGATATCGGAAACTTTGGGGAACGCGGTCAACGGTACGCCTGGCGCCGGCCTAAGCATCAGCCCGGCATGGGCATAGGCGCGTTGGATATGCTGTATGGCTTCCCGCTGATCGGTCCGGCCCGGTTCGGCTAATGGCTCGAGAATCCGATCCCACGACAGGTTGCAGAGCCCTACCGTCGGAATGCCGGCTGTGGCGCCGGCTTCGATGGCGAGATAGGAAATGTCGGAAAAGACAAGCGCCGGCAGGGCGGCCCGCATGGCAAGGGTTTCGTCATGAACTTTCTGCTCCCACCCTGCGTGAAACCGGGCATGCGCGCCCCAGGTGGCTGCGACGTCGATGGTGAGCGGGCCATGCTGGATGCAGCCGATGTCTTGTTGCTCCGGTGAACGCGTCCAGCGGATCGTCAGGCGGTCTTCGAAGAACCACGCGGGCACCTGCGTGCGCAGGACGGCATGGAGATCGGGAACGATCCGTCCCAATTCGTTTAACACAGGTACGACTTGGGCGGCATGCCCCAGGCCATGGCTTGAAATCGCGCACCAGATCAGCATGATCGTGCTTCCGATCCGACTAGTTGAGCCGGTCTCTGTGTGTTGCCGGCAGGTGAGGGGATAACACAAGTGGAGGGAGTTGGCCAAGCTCGTAATTTCCTCGTAACCCGTTGCAATGAAAGGGCGGACGTGGTACACGTACTCGCTCAGCCGGCTCCCGGCTGAGCGAGTTCCGGTCTTCGCAACATCTGCAAATTAGGAGTCGCATGGGCGCCAATGTGTTCAAGGTGCTGCTTGCCGACTGGATGATCGGAGGGATCCTTACCCTGTATTTCCTGGTTGGCTATGTGGCCGATTGGTCCAATCTCAGACTGATGGAAAATGCCACCTATGACTTGCGCGCATCCTTAGCGGGCGCACGGGCAGCAGTCTGAGCAAATCGAGCTTGTCGCGGTGGATCAGGAAAGCCTGAACAAGGTCGGCCGGTGGCCATGGCCCCGTGCCACCCAGGCCCGCCTGATCGAGAATCTCCGTGCGGGCGGCGCGAAAGTGATCGCCTTCGATTTTTCTCTGAGCGAATCCGATCCGGCAGTCAGGGTCTGGAGGAAATGCGCGCGCTGCGCCAGCGCTACACGGCTCAGATCGCCTCGCCGCAAACCGAACCCCGGCAGCGTGAATTCTATATCCGCGAGTTGCAGTCGCTGAACGAATCCGAGGCCCGTCTGGATCAGGATGCGAAGTTTGCCACGGTTCTCGGTCGCGGCACGGAAGTCATCCTGCCGGTCTCCTTCGAGTTGGGACGTCCGGAAGAGGGAGAGAGCGTGGAGCCCAGCGCGCCAATTGTCGCCAGTTCCTTCAGCCTGGTCGATAATCCTCGCGAGATGGCGTCCTACCCATCCACCAAGGTGCGGAAAATGACCCCCCCCCGCTCCCTGCGTTTCAACTGCCGCAGGTCGGCTTCGGCCATCGCATCCTTGCTTCCGATCAAGACAACGTCGCCCGGCGCGAGACTGTGCTGGTGGAATACCTCGACCGCTTCTATCCTTCCTTCGCGCTCCGCGCGCTCAGTGCCTATCTGGATGTCGCCCCCGGTGATGTCCACGTGGTGCTGGGGAAGGGCGTGAAAATCGGAGAACAGTGGGTGCCGACGGACCGTCACATGCGCACCAGGATCAGTTTTAGCGGGCCTGCCGGTTCCTTTAAGGCCTTTTCCGCGCACCATGTGTTGGGAGGAAAAATTCCGCCCAGCACGTTCCGCGGCAAGCTGGTGCTGGTGGGCCCGACCATCGCTATTGCCGGCGCCGTGACGAATGAAACGCCGGTTGATCCGGCGATGACCAGGATGGAAATCACCGTCAATGTCATCCAGAACATGCTCAGTCAAAGTTTTCTGACCGTACCCCGATGGGCTCCCGCCGTCGAATTGAGCGTCATTCTTCTGGTCGGCGTTTTTGTCGTGCTGGCGCTTCCGTGGTTGGGGACGAAGTGGTCGGGGATTGCGGCGGGAACCATCCTCGCGAGCTATCTCGGCTTCGTGGTCATTGCGTACGCGTCCAAAGGCTATGTGCTGACGGTGGTGCACCCGACGCTGATGCTGGTGCTTGGATTTACGTTTATTGCCGCCAAGCGGGCCTTGCTGGCTGAACGGGTCGCAGGGGTCGATAGCGGCGCTTCTGAAACGAACCGAATGCTGGGGCTGACGTTCCAGGGGCAGGGCATGCTCGAATTGGCATTCGATAAGTTCAAAGCCTGTCCGGTTGATGACGGCATGAAGGATCTCCTGTACAGCCTCGGTCAGGATTTCGAGCGCAAGCGCATGCCGACCAAGGCGCTGTCCGTGTATCAGCACATCGCAACCAAGGACAAGAGTTACAAGGACATCGAACAACGCATGAAACGCATGAGCGCGGCCGCGGCTTCAGAGACCGGAGGGAAGCAGTCTTCCAGCGGCTCGTTGCTGTCGTCAAGCACCGACGTCAAGCCGACGCTGGGGCGCTATGAAATTGTGAAAGAGTTGGGACGCGGCGCCATGGGTATCGTCTATCTCGGGAAAGACCCCAAGATTCACAGGTCGGTGGCCATTAAGACCATGCGGCTGGACGAGGTGGATGCCGATGAACTGCCGGACGTGAAAATGCGGTTCTTCCGCGAGGCGGAGTCGGCTGGCAAGCTCTCGCATCCGAACATCGTGACGATTTTCGATGCCGGCGAGGAACAGGACCTGGCGTATATTGCCATGGAAGTGCTGGACGGGGTCGATCTCAAGGACCTCTGTAAAAAGAAAAATCTCCTGCCGGTCAAGCGGACGATGGAAATCGTCACGAAGATATCCGAGGCGTTGGATTATGCGCACAGCCAGAACGTGGTCCATCGCGACATCAAGCCGGCCAATATCATGGTGATGCCGGACGGCACCGTGAAGGTGACGGATTTCGGGAGTGCCAAGATCACCACCTCAGCCAAGACGCAAACCGGCATCGTGCTCGGCACGCCCAGCTATATGTCGCCGGAGCAGTTATCGGGGACCAAGGTCGACGGGCGATCCGATCTGTTTTCGCTCGGCGTCGTTCTCTTCGAGATGTTGACGGGGGAGCGGCCCTTCCAGGGCGAGAGTGTCGCCACGCTGATGTATGTGATCGCCAATCAGCCCCATCCCTCTCCATATGAATTGCGCCCGGACCTGCCCAAGACGGTGGGCGCGGTGATCGATCGCGCGTTGCAAAAAGATGCTGCGAAACGGTATCAGCGTGGATTGGAAATGGCCCAGGATCTTCGTGCTGTGATGCAGAGCCTCACCAGCTAGCGATCATTCATGGACATTGTTTTTGGCGCAAAAACCGACGTCGGTCTGAAGCGGGAGCACAACGAGGATAGCCTCTGTGCCGATCCGCATCTCGGGCTGTTCGTCGTATGCGACGGCATGGGCGGGCGGAACGCCGGCGAGATCGCCAGCGGTCTGGCGGTCGAGATTATTCAGAAGCACATGACCGATGCGCACAAGGCCGACGCGCTTCCGCTGATCGGCGCCGTCAACGCCAAGCTGTCTCCTCAAACCAACCGGCTGGCGAGCGCCGTGCATCTGGCCAACCAGGTTGTCAACGGAGCGAGTCAAAGCAAGCCGGGGCAATCCGGGATGGGGACCACGGTGGTCTGCGCGCTTCTCAATGGCCCGATGCTTTCGGTGGCGCATGCGGGTGACAGCCGGATGTATCTGGTGCGTGGCGGGAACATCCATGCGTTGACGGCCGATCACTCGCTTGTCGCCGAGCAGGTTCGGCATGGAATTCTCACGGAGGAGCAGGCGGAGAAGTCGGTGCAGAAGAATATCGTCACGCGCGCACTGGGCGTCGAGGATACGCTTCAGGTCGATCTGGACGAGATTGAGCTGGCCAAAGGGGATGCCATTCTGCTGTGCTCGGACGGCCTGACCAAGGGGGTTACGCCGGCGGAGATCCTGAAAGTTCTTAGCGAGGCGAAAGAGCCCCAGACCGCCTGCGATCGACTCATCAAAATGGCGAATGCGGCTGGAGGAGAGGATAACACGACCGTGATCGTCATCATGGTTAAAAAAGTGGGCATCGGGGTCTGGCAGCAACTCATGAAGCACGTCACCTCATAGCATCCATTGTGCAGGCGGGACCGGCCACTATGCCCAAGATCTTGCTGAAGTATAATGACAAAGTCGTCAAGGAGATCACATTGACCGACGTGGTCGTGACCATCGGCCGGAAAGAAGATAACGATCTGGTCATCGACAATCTTGCCGTATCCAGCCACCATGCGAGGATTGCCAGGCTGGATGATGCCTTTGTGATCCAGGACACGGGGAGCACCAACGGTATCTTTCTCAATGGTGAGAAGGTCGCGCAGCATGCGTTGAAGTATGGCGATCAGATCATGATCGGCAAGCATCTCGTGGTATTTCAGGACGATGCCGCCGTTGCCGCGTCACTGGCGCCTGCCCCGGAGGGAGACAGCGCACCCCGATTGGGCCGCTATGCATTGGTCAAGGAGCTGGGCAGTGGCGCAATGGGGACCGTCTATCTCGGAAGGGATACCGTTGGGCATCGGAACGTCGCGGTCAAAACCCTCCGGCTCTCGATGGGTGATTCCGAAGAACTCTCCGACGATAAAAAACGATTTTCCCGTGAGGCCGAATCGGCCAAGCAGCTGGCCCATCCGACCATCGTGAAGGTCTACGATGCAGGCGAGGAGCGGGGCACAGCCTATTTTGCCATGGAGCTGCTGGACGGCGTCACGCTCAGGGATTTTTGCGCCAAGCGTGGCACTGTCGCCGTGAAGCGCGCGGCAGAGATTACCGCCTTCGTAGCCGAGGCGATGGCCTATGCGCACGCGAAAAACGTGGTGCATCGGGACATCAAACCTGAAATATCATGATTTTATCGACCGGTGACATCAAGGTGACCGACTTCGGAGTGGCCAGGTTGATGGACACCTCCTCACGCAGACGGGCACGGTGCTGGGTACGCCGAATTACATGTCACCCGAGCAGTTGGCCGGGGTGAAAGTGGATGGGCGCTCGGATATCTTTTCGCTCGGAGTGGTTTTTACGAACTCCTGACGGGTGTCCGGCCGTTTCAGGCCAAGAGTATTTCCGATATGATCCATCTGCATGAAACGCATCAGCCTGCGCCTCCCTATGAAGGATGATATCGGCACGTCCATGAATGAGTTGGCTGACCAGGAAATCGAAGAGGAGCTTCGTGCGTGCCCGCCGGGGAGCCCTCCCGGAGGAATCTGTCCGCGTGCAGCGCCTCCGGTCGCGTTACCTCCGGTAACTCCGCCTGCCGTGACGTCCGGCGCAATACGGCGATAGCACAGATATGACTGTCTGTTGCATGAAGGCGTGGTTCAACCAGCCAGGAGGTACACGGGTGGGGCATGCACAAAATTAAGAGACGCGCTCCTGCCGCGGCGAAACCTCCTGCGCTGTATAACATCATTGAGGATTACAGCGAATTCGATCCACCCGGGAATGTCTGGGCATGTGCGATGACCGAAGCGGAAGATGTGGACACGCATGCACGGGTTCTTTCTGAAAGCTGCTCGCTTCCAGCCGATGACATGCGACGGCTTCTGCTCCAGGGCGGGGTCTATGTGTACCCGCACGAAGGGCTGCTGGTCACGCGTGGCGCATTTGCATGCCGGCTCGATCACATGGGCGGGATGCCGAAGCTGACCTGGGTGCTCGATGTCGAGCAATATGCAGAAGTGGAGCAATTAAGGCGGGCGTATGGATTTTCGCTGGATGATGCGGCGTGGCGTGTTTTTCAGCGTACGCTCGCTCCGGAGCTTCAAGCCAAGCTTCAACAAAAGAACCTTGGACTCGATTATGCCAAGCTGGATCGTGGCATCGCCAGAAGTGGAGACATCAAGTACATCGATTTCAGGAAGGACTGGTCGCCACACTTTAAACGCCTGTGCATCATGCCTGACGGGAAATTGGTGGAAACCAGCGGCATCGATGAATTTTCACAACTTCATAAGATCACGGTTGCGCAGGCTCGTGAACTGATCGATCGCGGCGGGATTCTGGAGGTGGGCGGAGAGGTGCTGGCGTGTCAGATTGTCAACGGACAACCGTCGGTTGCCCGGTTCAATCAAGGACAGTATGCCAAGGCGAAAGAGCTGGCCGTCCGCAAAGGCAGCCATATCATCGATGCACTCAGTGAAGTGGGGTTGAGCGATCCAGCCATGATGCGCGCGCTGAAGCGCTTGGAGAAGCCCTATTCGTGATGCGCAGTGCGGCTGGTTCTTCGGGCGTTATTTGGAAGAGCCGGAGTGGACCATCGTCAACTGAGCGACGATTTCAGGAGGAACCGGATAGGCGTCCGGCTCTTCGCCGATGCCTTTTAAATTGACGACCTTAATCCAGAAAGTGGACACGCTCGAAATTCTCTGCGATCCATCGGGCTGGTTTTCTCTCACGTGCAATGATCATACGCCCACGAAAGAAAAGGCGTCCAATCAAATACGATTAAGGGATGGTTTGAGTCTGGCGCGCTCGGTTGGACTGAATCGGGCACGCCCAGATCTTTGAATGGTGCGCCCGACAGGACTTGAACCTGTAGCCCCCAGATCCGTAGTCTGGTGCTCTATCCATTGAGCTACGGGCGCATGAACCACTTGTGGTATACGGCTTTGGCGTATCCGCCACTTTGCATTGCAAGATGGCGAGATCCCGCCACAATTTGCCATCGAAAATTGTGGCGGAGAGGGCGGGATTTGAACCCGCGACAAGCTTTTGACCTGTGCCGGTTTAGCAAACCGGTGCCTTCGGCCGCTCGGCCACCTCTCCACCGAACATGTTGGGCGGACGCATCGTTTACATAGTGCGTCCGCGAAATCCTCAGTTTTTTATTTTTTCTACTCCCAATGCATTTGCATGCCACGTAATAAACTGAGGGATTATACCCGAACCATAGGAGGATTACTGAAGGATTTTATCCGTTGCCTCAGCTTGAAGCACCCAAAACACTTGAGGGGTTTATCCGGCGCCAATAATTTCGATAACGCTCAACTTAGGCACCGGTACACGCCAAGCGCGGGATGGCGGATCCGTCATTTCGCAACGCGAAATGACGAGATCTCGCCACAATTTGCATGACAAATTGTGGCGGAGGGGGTAGGCATTTGAAGTCGCACTCGGAGCGAGTGCTCTCACTGAGAGGGCCAGCCCCCTCGTGTCTCCCCACGCAGGGGAGTTCCTCCCCCGCGGTCCCCCTCGTTCAAATCCCACCCTTGATCGAGTGGCTGTTGGTGTCTCAATCGCTCCACGGAGAGTCGAACGGCCATGTGGCTATTTGGCGGAGGGGGTAGGATTTGAACCCACGGTCCGGTTACCCGGACTCCGGTTTTCAAGACCGGCGCTTTCGGCCGCTCAGCCACCCCTCCATCCCTCGCTTGGCGTGTGCCGGCCGCCCATAGGATAGCTCGGGCGGACGGATAAACACCTCCAGTGAATTTGATCCGTTGAAATCAAGCTTCGCTTGATCCGCTCGCTTCGATCACATGCGAGCGGATAGGTAGTTTGCCTCCAGTAGGCTTGGATACACACTTCGTTGAGCCGGCGGCTCATCGGGCGTAGACCATCCCAATTGACGCAGCCCGATAAAACCCCTTCAGTTTGTGCTCAGCTTTTCGTGATCCGCTCTGCTCCACCCATGTAGGGACTGAGCGCATGAGGGATTGTAACAGACCCATCGGCCTGCTGGTAATTTTCGAGAATGGCGACCAGCGTTCGGCCGACCGCCAGCCCTGACCCATTGAGGGTATGTACAAAGTCAGTTTTGCCGTCTTTCCGTCGATACCGGATGCCGGCCCGGCGCGCCTGAAACGCCTCAAAGTTACTGCAGGATGAAATTTCCCTGAATCCGTTATGAGATGGAAGCCAGACTTCAATGTCGTATGTCTTGGCAGCGGAGAAGCCCATATCTCCGGCACATAGCGTGACGACTCGATAGGGAAGTGCGAGTTCCCGCAGTATGGCTTCGGCATGGCCGGTGAGGCGCTCGAGTTCCTGATAGGAATCCTCCGGTCTGGAAAAGGCCACCAGTTCCACCTTGTTGAACTGGTGCTGTCTGATCAGCCCACGCGTATCCTTGCCGTACGAACCGGCTTCACGTCTGAAGCAGGGCGTATGGGCGGCATACCGGATCGGCAAGCGGTCGTCCGGAACAATTTCTTCCCGTAACAGGTTGGTGACCGGGACTTCGGCGGTCGGAATCAGAAAATAATCGTCATCGCGAAGCTTGAAGAGATCCTCTTCGAATTTCGGCAGTTGGCCGGTTCCCGTCATGGCAGCGCGGTTGACCATGAAGGGAGGCAGTACTTCCTGATAGCCATGCCGGGTCGTGTGCAGGTCGAGCATAAAGTTGATCAGTGCCCGTTCCAGCCTGGCGCCGGGGCCGGTCAATACGGCAAATCTGGCGCCGGCGATCTTTGCGGCCCGCTCGAAGTCGAGAATGCCGAGCGCTTCCCCAAGGTCCCAGTGCGTTTTGGGTGCAAAGGCGAATGCAGGCACGGTGCCCCATTTTCGCATTTCCTGATTGTCGGTCGGATCCTTTCCGGCCGGCACGGAACTGTGTGGCAGGTTGGGGATGCGGAGCGCCATGTCCATCGCCCGTTCTTCGGCAGTTCGGAGGCTGTCTTCAGCGGTTTGTATGCGATCGCCCAGTGCTTTCATTTGGGCCATGACGGCATCGGCAGGCTGTTTCTCGCGCTTGAGCCTCGCGACGTCTTCCGATCCCTTCTTCAGTTCGTGGCGGAGCCCGTCGACGGAGATCGTCAACGTGCGGCGCTCTTCGAGGCGGGCGCGCAGATCGTCCCAAGCCACGTCGCTGCCACGAGGACCGAGATGGCTTCTGATGGCGTCTAAATTGTCGCGGAGAACACGTAGATCGTACATGGTGTGCGTAAGCGGCTGGCAATCTAGCATCTGACCTGTGGGGAGTCAATCAAGGCGCATGCGCGCCTGTGCTTGACAAACCACGGTGCGGGAAGAAACGATGGGGGACGCGCAGACGCCGTCATTTCAGGAGATGCCATGAAACATAATCCAGGATTTCTCACGTTGGTCGAACGGGCGAAACGTGCGGTCAAAGAATGCACGAGCGCGGAGGTGAAGGGCAGGCTGGATCGCCGGGAACCATTCCATTTCATTGATGTGCGGGAAGACGAGGAATTTGCCAAAGACCGCGCACAAGGTGCCCGGCACATCGGACGCGGTGTGATCGAACGGGATATCGAGAATCTCGTCCCCGACAAACAGGCCGAAATCGTCCTGTATTGCGGCGGCGGGTATCGGTCTGCGCTTGCTGCTGAAAGTTTGGGTCAGATGGGCTACGCGAACGTCTGGTCAATGGATGGAGGTATTCGGGCCTGGCGGGAAGCCGGGTATCCGCTTGAGCAGGGAAGAGAACGGAAGGACTGACGGCGCCATCCAGCCGCGTGTGAGGGTCTCACACTGCAACGGGCTGAAGCCGATCCGGCTCCAGCCCGTTGAAATTAACTCAGGCGCAGCTTATTTTGCATCCTTCGCGCAACGAATGCCGATATAGACCCGGCGTGCCGCTGGGGTATGCTTGTTGCGGTTGGCTGCTCTCAGCACATCGGCTATCTCCCGCCACGATCCGCCCCGGATGACGCGGGCTTCGCCATTTGTCGGTCCAGTCGGGTTTTCCGCCGGGCTGCTCTTGTAATAATTTTCATCGTACCAATCCTGAGTCCATTCCCAGACATTCCCGGCCATCTCGAAAGCACCATAGGGGCTCCGTCCAAACTCATATTGGTCTTTCTTGGCCAGCGAGGCAGGGCCGTCCCACAGGGACACAGGGTCGAAACTATAGTTCGCCCGGTTTCCAGAAGGAGGTTCGTTGCCCCATGGATAGATTCGGCCATCCGTACCACGAGCCGCTTTTTCCCATTCCGCCTCGGTCGGCAGCCGGGAATTTTCCCATTTGCAAAAGGCAGCGGCATCGTCCCAGCTCACGTTGATAGCCGGTAATTCCGCCGCGCTCTCCAAAGGGGTATCGCCTTTCCAGATGCTGAATTTTGTTGGATCGCCGTCGTTTTCCGGTAAGCGGTGGCCGGTCGCTTTGACGAAGGCATGGTACTGGGCGTTGGTCACCTCATGCTTGCCGATCAGGAAGGCGTGCACAGAGACTTTGTGCTTCGGCCCTTCATCGGCCTCCGCAGGACTGCCTTCAGCGCCCATTTCAAATTTGCCGGCAGGAACCGCCACCCATTCCATCGGGATCTCGCTTGCGGCCTGCGTTTTGGCGAGGAGCGCCAGCATCTTGCCACGCTCAGGGTGCGACTGGGGCGCCAGCTTGAGCCACTTCATGATGGTTTCCTTGCTTCCGGGGCGTCCCATTTCCGTTTCGCAGATTCCTTTGACCCGGATCAGCATTTCATCATCAGGCAGAGCCTTCATCGCTTCCGCCACTTCAACCATGGCGTTGTGACACTGACCCTGGTTGGCCATGTTGGCGGCAAGAATGGCCCGGTCTTTCCCGGACAGCCCGGGAATCGGTGTATAGTCTTCGGCCTGGGCAGTTCCTGCTCCCAGCAGGGCCAGGCAAACCATGAACGCGCATGTGTGTGCAAAGGGAGGGGTCACTATCGGTCTCATGCATCCTCCTCGAGCAGTGGATATCATTTGTTGAGTTTGTCGAATTCCTTGAGGACCTGTTCCGTCAGATCGATGGTGTCTTTGTTGTAGATCACGATTTTGATGGTTGCGTCGCTGCCCTTGTCCACCACAAGTGCGACGCCGTTCTTTTCGGCGACGGCTTTGGTGGCGACATGAATTTTCTTCATGTACTCGTCCACGAGCTCTTTTTGCTTGACGGCCAGCTCCTGATTAAAGTCCTGGACGCGTTTTTGGTAGTCTTGAATTTTCGTCCTGAACTGCCCCTGCAGGTCGCGCTTTTTGGCCTCGGAGAGTCCGCTCTCTTGTTCCTTGACCTGCTTTTCCAGCGTCTTCAGTTCGTCTTCGTCCTTAACGAGGAGTTTTTGCCTGGACGCGGCATAGTCTTTGAGGCCGTCGAGGGCACGGCGGCCGGCCTTCGATTTTTCCAGCACCGCTTGCGGATCCACGACACCCATTTTGAAGGCGTCGGCGGCGTGGCCGGCTGAAACCGCTCCGAGGGTCAATCCTCCTGCCGCGAGCACCGCGGAGAGGATCAGCCGCGCATACGAACGTGTCATGAGTGAGTCTCCTTTCTGCTTCTTGGGTCGGCTACTACTGTCACATGGGCACGAGCAAACGCGCGAGGATAGCGGTTGTGATAGCGTGTGTCAAGGTTATTGAGATGCGGCTTTGCCTTGACATTCTGCGACCAGCGCCGCTATATCCCGCCAACTGGTGGTGATTGAAAATCGGAGGACGCGTGCACCGGTTTTATATCGTCCGCGTACACCTGATCGGGTGGTGCATGATGCTCTTGGCGAGCATCATGCCGGCCTATGCCGGGGAGGTCCCACCCGTCGCCGCTGAGGCGAAAGGTGTGAGCGACTGGCACTACGGCGGCTTTGTTGATCTCAGCTATACGATCAACTTCAATTTTCCTGAAAATCACCTATGGCGAAGCCGGACGACGGTCCGCCGTCACAACGAGCTGGCACCAAACATGGCTGTGGTCTATGTCCGCAAGGATCTCTCGGCGGAATCGCACTGGGGCATGGAGCTGGGTCTGCAGGGTGGCTACGACTCCAAGGACTTCGCGTTTCTGAAGGGAGAAAAAGAGGTAGCGGGCGCCGATACGCTCCGTCACGTGCATCGCGCCAACGTGTCGTATCTGGCGCCGTTGGGCAAGGGATTGACGGTGACAGCGGGGCTGTTTAACAGCCTCATCGGCTATGAATCTCTCTATGCCAGGGATAACAGCAATTACACCCGCTCATGGATCGCCGACAATACGCCGTATATGATGTTCGGCGCCAAGGCCAGTTATCCGGTCAGCGATGAGTTTACGGCGACGCTGTTTGCAATCAATAGCTACTATCATCTAGCCCATCCGAACAACCAGCCCAGCTACGGTGTCCAGGGCGCATGGAAGCCGACATCGCGGTTCACACTGACGGAAACCTTTTATGCCGGTCCTGACCAGACCGATGCCGACCTGAAATTCTGGCGGACGTATCTGAGCAGCACCGCCGAATGGAAAGGCGAGGAGGTGTCGGTTGCGCTCTCGTATGATATTGGTACCGAAAACATTGCCGGCCGCCTAGGCGATCCACGCGCGTTCGTGATGGGTGGCGCGCTGTTTACCCGGTGGAATGTGTCGGGGCCGTGGAGTCTGGCTGTGAGGCCGGAGTTTTACTGGGACCGGAACGGACGCTGGACCGGCAACGAGCAGTTCGTCAAGGCCATCACATCAACGGTGGAGTATAAGCTGGCCCTGGCAAAGACGACGACGTTGTTCCGTCTGGAACACCGGTTCGATGAATCCACCGGCGCAGGCGGCGGATTTTTTAATGGCGGTGACGTGAGTCCTGGCGTGCCGGGTCTCACGGCTGGTCAGCAATTGTTCCTGCTCTCGTTGATTTTATCGTTCGATTCGTGAGGTGACCGATGACGTCGGACCAGTCCCTGATGCATCAGCAGTTCGTCCATGCGTTGCAACATGAGCCGATTCATTGCGCAACGGCAGGGTGTGCCGGCTCCGTGGAGGTGCACGATCTGTCGCAGGTTCGTGACCGGGTTAAAGTCTTTGAAGCGCGGTGCCAGCAATGCGGGTGGCAGACCCGGTTGACCGGGCGGGAGCAGTTGATTCCTCCGTGGGACGACGCCGCGCTTCTCGTAATGGCCGACGAACATCTCATGCACCAGCAACCGAGCTGTCCGTTTGACGGCACGCCGGTCGTGTTTACCTCGCTCCCAAATCCTCGCCGCCGGGCCAAATATCGGCTCTCCTGCTTCTATTGCGGGCGCCAGATCGAGATGGACTGGCCGCCGGCTGAAGCGCGGCGGTAACGAGTCGATCGCGCAGTGGCATGAGTCCTCATGCGTCTCGGCCTTCAGCAGTTCCACTGATCGTCTGTTTCGGCGATAGCCTCACCGCAGGCTACCAATCTCCCACACCGGACTGGCCGCAACTTCGCGAAACACCCTACGGTGCGTTTCTGCAGGAGCGTCTTGGCGCCTGCGCCACCGTTGCCGTGAGCGGCCTATGCGGAGAATTAACCAGGGAAATGGTTGCAAGGTTTTCCCGCGACGTCATTGCGCTGAAGCCGGCGAGCGTCGTCATTTTGGGAGGCACGAACGATCTGGGCTGGCAGGCTGCGCCGGCTGAGATCCTGCGCAATCTGATTGCGATGTACGACATGGCTCTGGCTGAACAGGTGCGTCCGGTCGCCGTGACGGTACCCTCGATCCGTATTGCGGGGGATGTCGGAGAAGGGGAGGGCCGGTTGTGGCTGGAGGGACACATTCAGCGTCGCCGGGAGCTGAACGAGATGATTCGGCAGATCTGTCTGGAAAAAAAACTTTCCTGCGTCGACTTCTTTACTGCAACACAGGAACAGGGTAGCGGGCTCTTGGCCGAGCCCTATTCAAATGATGGGCTGCATCTGACGACGGAAGGGTATCGCCGTCTTGCGGAACTGCTCTATGCGGAGGTGTTCAGTCGCAATGAATGGAGCAGGGGCGCTGCACGATGATTCGCGCAGTGACCGACCGGGAGTTCGATCAGGTGATCGAACGGGTTGGGATGCCGGTGCTGGTGGAATTCTGGCAGCCGGGGTGCGGAGGGTGTCGGACGCTGTTGAACGAGCTTGAGCTGCTACAAGCCGAAACAAACGGCCGGCTGCTGATTCTTGCGATGAACGTCCAGGAGAACTTCCAAATTCCGGCCGAGCTTGAAGTCTCAGCGCTGCCGGCGTTAGCGTTGTATCGGAACGGTCGGTTCGAGCGGTTTGTCGGCGGGCTTGGGAAGAAAGATGCGATTTTGAAGCAACTCGCGCTGCCCGAAACGAGCTAGAGAACACGCCAGGCGCGCCCGTCATTCTGAATCAAGCGGTCCGCCTCGACTGGTCCCGCGCTTCCTGCCGGATATTCGGGCAGCCATTTGGTGCCATGCGCGTTCCACCCATCGAGAATGCCCGTGACCCATGCCCAGGACGCTTCGACGGCATCGCGTCGCATGAACAATGAGGCGTCGCCGGCCATGACGTCCAGCAACAGTCGCTCATAGGCTTCTGGAGAGGGAGCGCCGAACACGTCGCCGTATTTGAAGTGCATCTCGACCGGATGCGTCTGCGTGCGCGACCCCGGTTGCTTGGACATGATTCGAAGCGAAAGTCCCTCTTCCGGCTGGATGCGCAGCGTGAGCACGTTCGGGGCTTGAGGCGCGGTCGGGTTGACGTTGAACAGGATCTGCGGAATGTCCTTGAACTGAACCGCGATCTCACTGGCCCGCTTTGTCATGGCCTTGCCGGTTCTCAGATAGAACGGTACGCCCGCCCACCGCCAGTTTTCGACGAACAGCTTGAGTGCCACGTAGGTTTCGACCGTCGAGTCCGGGCGGACGCCCGCTTCGTGTCGATAGCCAGGCACTTCTGTGCCGTGAATTTTCCCGTTTGAGTATTGCGCCCGCACGACGAATTTTTCGATGTCTTTCCCGGCGATCGGCTGCAAGCAGCGCAGGACGTCGATGCGTGCATTTCGCACGACGTCGGGGTCGAGCGAGTAGGGGGGCTCCATGGCAATCAGGCACATGAGCTGGAGGATGTGGTTCTGGACCATGTCCCGCAAAGCACCGGCTTCTTCATAGTAGGTGGCACGGGTTCCGACCCCTTCGGCCTCGCTGACCGTGATTTGCACGTGGTCGATGTACTTGTGGTTCCAAATCGGTTCAAAGATGCTGTTGGCGAAACGAATCACCAGGAGGTTCTGGACGGTTTCCTTCCCGAGGTAATGGTCGATGCGGAAGACTTGGGATTCGTGAAAGACCCGCCCGACGGTGCTGTTGATTTCGCAGGCAGAAGCCAGATCGTGGCCGATCGGCTTCTCCACGATGACTCGCGAGAAAGGAGCCTTATTGCCTATTGGCTGGATCAGTCCGGCCTGTTTCAGGCCTTCGCAGGCCGGCGCAAAGGAGGTGGGCGGAATGGCCAGGTAAAAGATGCGGTTGCCAGGCAGCTTCAGTTCGGCTTCGATCTTCTCGCAGCGGGTTTTGATGTCGTGATAGCTCTGCGGTTCATCAATGCTGCTGGACAGGTAGAAGAGGCGCCGCTCGAAATCCGTCCACTTCTCATTCGACAGTTTTTGCCGCGAGTACTTGGTGATGCCGTCGCGCGAACTGGCGCGGAACTCCTCGTCGCTAAGCGGCTTTCGCCCGAGTCCGAGGATGGCATAGTTGGGAGGGAGCACTCCGTCGAGGAGCAGATTGTAGACTGCAGGGACAAGCTTGCGCTTGGCCAGGTCGCCAGATCCCCCGAAGATCACCAGTGTGCAGGGCTCGGCGGACGATCCAGGTCCGGCTTGGCTCATCGAATGGTCTCCATGCCCGATGGCATCAGCGTTTTCGGACGGAATGTCCGCCGAAGGCGTTTCTCAATGCCGCAAGCATTTTTTCCGCGAACGATTCTTCCTGGCGCGAACGGAATCGCGTGAACAGGGCTGTGGTCAGAGTGGGTACCGGCACGTCCTTATCAATGGCATCCGCAATCATCCAGCGGCCTTCGCCGGAGTCTTGCACGTAGCCCTTGAGCTTGTCGAGACGCGGGTCCTGAGTCAGCGCGTCGGCGGCCAGTTCGAGGAGCCAGGAGCGCACCACGCTGCCATGCATCCATAGGTCGGCGATTTTTGCCAGGTCGAGTTTGTACTCGCTCTTTGCCATCAACTCGAATCCTTCCGCGTAGCCCTGCATCATGCTGTACTCGATGCCGTTGTGCACCATTTTGACGTAGTGCCCGGCCCCATGGCCACCCATGTGCGCCCAGCCGTCCTCCGGGGCCAACGTTTTGAAAATGGACTCCAAGCGTTTGACCGGCTCTTTTTCGCCGCCGACCATCAGGCAATAGCCGAGCTTCAGCCCCCAGATGCCGCCGCTTGTGCCGGCATCCACATATTCGATCCCTTTCTTTTTGAGCTCGGCGGCCCGGCGCACATCGTCGATAAATCGGGTGTTCCCACCGTCAATGATCGTATCGCCTTTCTGGAGCAGCGTGGCGACAGCGGTGACCGTTTCTTCCGTCGGGGCGCCGGAGGGGACCATGATCCAGACGGCACGCGGAGCTTTGAGTTTTGACACCACATCGGCGAGAGAGGAGGCGCCCACGCAGCCCTGGCTTTCGGCCTGTTTTACCAAGTCAGCCGTGCGGTCATAGGCGATGACCCGATGCTTGTCACGCTGGAGGCGCGTGACCATGTTCATTCCCATCTTGCCCAATCCAATGAACCCGATCTCCATAAGTGTCCTTTTCCGTTCGCCGCGCAGCTGATGTCGCGCGGACTCGTGAGTATGTCTTATTGCGGGCAGATTCTAGCACAACAGGCTAGTAAGCTTAAGAAATCTTCCCCAATGAATGGGAGCGTCTGCCGCGTAACCTAGTGCTGACGCCGAGGAGCAGAAGAAAATTCAGGCTGCCTTGAAAGAGGAAACCGAGCGCATTGCGAAAGCGCAGAGGGACTATGAGAAGGAGCTGAGGAAGATAGATGAAGGGGACACCGATGATCTGGCCAAAGCCAAGGCCAAGCTCGAAGCCGCCCTTGCGCGTGCCGCTGCAATCCGGGAAGCAGAAGTGAAACGAGCGAATTCAATTGAACAGGCGAAAATTGCCAAGGCTGGGCTGATCCAGGAAGCTCGAATCATCCGTGCACAGGTCCGGGAGTCTACTAAGGTGGACCGGTCCGGGGATAAGTATGTGCAACGGGTTTCAAGGACTGGCGATCAATACCTCACCAAACTGCGAAATGACAATGCCACTCAGGCTGAATTGGAAGAGGCGCGAAGGCAGATTAACGAGAAGATCGCTGAAGCTGAATCGAGGGTGAAGCTGGCACAGCAGGCTGCCGTGGAGGATGATATCGTGCGCAGGATCGCCAGGATTGGCGATGAGCACGAGTACCAGCGACGATTTGGGCGATTCCAGAACGAGCACGAGAATATCAACAGAAGGCACCGGTTGGCTGAGCGGCATGACCACGAACGCGAGTATGCCAACAGAAGGAATAATCTGAGAGACCGCCAATTCGTGGACGAAGAGAGATTCGGCACGAAGAAGCGTTAACGTTTGCGTAGGTAAGATAGGTCTCCTGATTCAAGAATGAATCAGGAGACCTTTTTTGTTTGTCCTGCCGTCTTGAAAGTCTTCGGTCGTCCCACTATAATCCGTTCCACCAATAATAAGGAGTCCTTTGTGTTAGCCAAAGTGCTGAGTGCAGCAGTCGTCGGTCTTGACGCCCACCGGGTCGAGGTGGAAGTGGATATCAGCGGTGGCCTGCCGCAGTTCTCCATCGTTGGTCTGCCCGATGCGACGGTGCGAGAAAGCCGGGACCGGGTCCGTGCCGCACTGAAGAATACCGGCTTC
Organism: Nitrospiraceae bacterium; assembly: GCA_009692155.1. Taxonomy (GTDB): domain Bacteria; phylum Nitrospirota; class Nitrospiria; order Nitrospirales; family Nitrospiraceae; genus 2-02-FULL-62-14. The sequence continues at coordinate 5,005 of SHZW01000001.1, read as the reverse complement.
GGCTTCCCGGTCAAAAAAATTACCGTGAATCTCGCGCCTGCCGATCTCAAGAAGGAAGGCTCCGGACTGGATTTGGCCATTGCCATCGGCATCCTGGTTGCCCAGGATGTGCTGCCGGCCGAATCGGTGAAGGATTATGTGATGGTGGGAGAGTTATCGCTGGATGGCAGAGTCAAACCAATCACCGGAGCCTTGTCGATCGGGGTCGCCTGCCAGAAGGCTCATCCGTTGCTTGTGCCGGCTGAGAACGTGGCGGAAGCAGCGATTGTTGAAGGCGTCCAAGCCTATCCAGTACGCACCTTGACGGAAGCGGTCGAGTTTTTGCGCGTGGCCTGTCCCATTCAGGCTTTCACGGTGGATCGGCAGCGCGCATTTACGGCGTCCGTGATGGATGACGAAGATTTCAACGATGTCAAAGGGCAGGAGCACGCCAAGCGCGCCATTGAGGTTGCAGCAGCGGGAGGGCACAATGTGCTGATGATCGGTCCACCGGGAGCAGGGAAAACCATGCTGGCGCGGCGTCTGCCCGGCATTCTTCCCCCGATGGAACCTGAAGAGGCAATTGATGCTACCCGCGTGCACAGTGTTGCCGGGTTACTGGTGAGCGGCACTCCCGTGCTCACGACTCGTCCCTTTCGCGCGCCCCACCATGGAATTTCTGATGCCGGCCTGGTGGGTGGCGGAGCGTTCCCACGTCCGGGCGAAGTGTCGCTGGCGCATCACGGGGTCCTGTTTCTGGATGAAATCCTGGAGTTCAAGCGCCATGTCCTGGAAGGTCTGCGCCAGCCGTTGGAAGACGGTACCGTGATAGTCACCCGTGCCAGCGCGTCGATCCGTTATCCAGCCCGGTTCATGCTCGTCGCGGCAACGAACCCATGTCCCTGCGGCTATTATGGAGACCGCACGTGGGAATGCCGATGCACGCCACAGCAGGTGCGCCGCTATCGCGCGCGTCTGTCCGGGCCGCTGCTGGACCGGCTGGACATCCACCTCGACGTGCCTCCGGTACCCGTGCACGAGCTGGGAGGGGAGGGCAGGCAGGAGTCATCCGCCGCCATCCGGGCCAGAGTGATCGCTGCGCGAGAGCGCCAAACCGCCCGCTACCGGCATGAACGGCTCTTCTGCAATGCCCAATTGAAACCGCGCCACATCAAGAAGTATTGTGCCGTCGGCGCGTCTGCGAAAGATCTGCTGGAACAGGCCATGACCCGCCTGGAATTATCGGCCCGGGCCTACGGGCGTATCCTGCGGGTTGCACGCACCATCGCTGATCTGGCAGACTCTGGCTCCATAGAGTCCACGCACGTCGCGGAAGCCATTCAATACCGCAGTCTCGACCGGCAGGGCGGCCTGCCGTGAAAGAGCAGACACATGGGATCGTTTAGAATCTTTGCCTGGTGGTTCATCGTCGGATCGACAATGGCGTTATCGGTCATCATGCTCCAGGGGGGTATCCGCGAGGTGCTGCAGGCGCAGGGACCGCTGTGGGAAGTCAAACTGGCGGAATTGCTCATGGCCATCGCCGGCGGGGGATTGCTGGCCGGATGCATCGCGCTGATTTTTAACCGCATCAAGAAACCGTAGTCGGACGCTCTGGAGGTTAGCACGATTTATGGACATGGAAATCGGTTCGAACGTCTACCGCAATACCGACGGAACGGTCGAGGTCGAGGGCGTTCCTCAATTGACCGTGACGCTCCGAAAACCGGAAGGCCCGCCCATGGTCAACTTCATTACGTTCGATGAGGTGGGACGGGTGACGTCGAAGATGGTGGAGAGCACCTTGCAGTTCAATGAACGGCGGTCGCTGGACCTAGCCAGAACACCGACAGGCTTGAAGCTGACGCACACGGAGTCCGGCAGGGTGGTGCTTCACGTCGAAATGCAGGCGCCCAACCATGTCGTGGTCAAGCAGGCCAGCTTCATCACCACCAAGGGACATACCATGGATATTTCCCTGATCGAGTGGAAGGTCGACAAGCGACGGATGAGCGGGGGAAATACCGACGTCAAGGGAGGGGCGGTCGCGATCGGGTAGTCGCCGCTCAGGTGCGGCCGGCTTCGGCAGTCGGAACCACCACTAGCTGCTCGTTTTTCGTATCCACTGTGACCGTGTCCCCATCCCGCAGCTCGCCTTTTACCAACAACCGCGCAATCGGGGTTTCCACTTCCTGCTGAATCAGCCGTTTGAGCGGCCGCGCGCCGTAGACGGCGTCATGTCCCCGCGTGGCCAGATTGGCAACTGCGGCCGATGTCAGCGTCAACGGAATGCGGCGTTCCAGCAGACGTTCCCGCAGCCGCACCAACTGAATATCCACGATTTTGCTCAGGTTCCCGGTCGTCAGCGGATGGAACACGATGGTTTCGTCGATTCGATTCAAAAACTCCGGCCGGAAGTGCCGCCGCAGTTCATCGATGACGAGGGTCTTCATCTCATCGTAAGACGCCTGCCGAGTTTGCGCTTCCAGAATCTCCTGGCTGCCGATGTTTGACGTCATAATCAGCGCCGTATTCTTGAAATCCACCGTCCGCCCCTGCGAATCGGTCAGGCGGCCGTCATCGAGCACTTGCAGCAGAACGTTGAAGACGTCGTGGTGTGCTTTTTCAATCTCATCGAACAGGATGACTGCGAACGGACGCCGGCGCACGGCTTCCGTCAACTGCCCGCCTTCTTCGTAGCCGATATAGCCGGGCGGGGCGCCGATCAGCCGGGCGACCGTGTGCTTTTCCATGTATTCCGACATGTCGATCCGGATGAGATTGCTCTCGTCGTCGAAGAGCGTGGCGGCCAGTGCCCGCGCCAGCTCGGTTTTGCCGACGCCGGTGGGGCCCAGGAAGAGAAACGAGCCGATCGGGCGATTGGGATCTTTGATGCCGGAGCGTGCGCGAAGGACTGCGTCTGCGACGGCTTTCACAGCCTCGTCCTGTCCCACGACACGGCGATGGAGCAGTTCCTCCAGGCGCAGCAGCTTTTCCAGTTCGCCTTCCAATAAGCGCGTGACCGGGATGCCCGTCCACTGGCTCACCACCAGGGCGATGTCCTCTTCGTCCACTTCCTCTTTCAGGAGCCGGCTTTCGCCCTGTTTTTTGACTAGGTGCTGCTCCTCAGCGGCCAGTTCCCGCTCCAGGCGGGGCAGTTCCCCGTAACGAAGCTCGGCGATGCGGGTAAGATCGTACGCCCGCTCCGCCTGCTCGATCTGCTGCTTGGCCTGCTCGATCTGCTGGCGAATCTTTCGGAGGCGACCGACAGAAGCTTTTTCAGTCTCCCAGCGTGTCTTGAGTGCGTCACGCGCGCTGATTTTTTCAGCCAGTTCCGTCTCCAGCGTTTTCAGCCTCGCGCGGCTGGCTGGGTCGGTTTCCTTTCGCAGCGCTTCGCGCTCGATCTCCAACTGCATCACTTTGCGGGACACCTCATCGAGCTCGGCCGGCAGACTGTCAATCTCGGTGCGCAGGCGGGCGGCGGCTTCATCCATCAAATCGATCGCCTTGTCCGGCAGAAACCGGTCGCCGATATAGCGGTGCGAGAGCTTAGCGGCTGCGACCAGCGCTGCGTCTTTGATACGGACGCCATGGTGCCCCTCGTAACGCTCCTTGAGTCCGCGGAGGATCGAGACGGTGTTCTCCACGGACGGCTGGTCCACCACGATGGGCTGAAAGCGACGCTCCAGCGCGGCGTCCTTCTCGATATGCTTCCGGTATTCATTCAGGGTTGTGGCGCCGATCATGTGCAGTTCGCCCCGGGCCAGCATCGGCTTCAGGAGATTGGCCGCATCCATGGCGCCCTCGGCTGCGCCCGCTCCCACGACCGTATGCAGCTCGTCGATGAAGAGCAGCACCTGGCCTTGCGCGGCTTGAATCTCCTTGAGGACGGCCTTGAGCCGTTCCTCGAACTCGCCGCGAAACTTCGCGCCGGCCACCAGCGCGCCCATGTCGAGCACGACGACCCGTTTCTGTTTCAATCCTTCCGGCACGTCTCCCTTCACGATGCGCTGCGCCAGTCCCTCGACGATGGCCGTTTTCCCGACACCTGGTTCGCCGATCAGGACCGGATTGTTCTTGGTGCGGCGGGACAGAATTTGGATCGTTCGACGGATTTCGTCGTCGCGCCCGATGACCGGGTCCAGCTTGCCCTGGGAGGCAAGTTTCGTCAGGTCACGGCCGTATTTTTCAAGGGACTGGTAGGTGCCTTCCGGGTCCTGGCTGGTGACGCGTTGATTCCCGCGAACCTGCTGCAGCGCGGGAAGCAGCTTGTTCCGCGTAAGGCCCAGCTTTCGAAAGATGCCGCCTTCTTCAATCATGGCCAGGAGGACATGCTCGACGCTGAGGTACTCGTCTTTGAGGGTCTGCATCTCCTGCTCGGCCTGGGTGAGAATGCGGGATAGGCGGTTGGCGACATGAATTTGACCTGGAGCAGCGCCGGACCCCTGGACCTGCGGCAGCTTGGCCAGGGCTTGTTCCGCAGCATTCTGAACAGCCGTGGCCGTCACGCCCGCCCGCTCGAGCAGGGGGGCAGTCACTCCGTCGGACTGCTCCAGCAGCGCGAGCAGCAGGTGCTCCGCGTCAATACCCTGATGGCTGCGCCGCATCGCCTGGGCAGACGCGGCTTGCAGGGCATCCTGAAGCTTGAGGGTCATTCGATTAAGGTCCATGCTCGCTGGTATTTCTTGTAACTAAGCTTTGTGAGTACTTGGGATGAGGAATAAGCATCCTGGAGGGGAAGTCAATCGGAATAACCGGCGTACTCACGAAGTGCGGAGGGGAATCTAAGCCTACTTGAGGCAAAGTAACTATCCGCCCGCATTTGATCGAAGCGGGCGGTTCAACCGAAGGTTGGTATGGAGCTGGCGAGAGGAATTGAACCTCCAACCTGCGGTTTACAAAACCGCTGCTCTGCCATTGAGCTACGCCAGCCCGGCAAAATATTCACACATTTCGAGCATTCCCGCAAGCGGGCAGGCTTGACGACATTCGCAGGGCAGTCTATGCTCCGCCCGTAGCAATTGTC